>CACXAT010000001.1 GCA_902765725.1 uncultured Lachnospiraceae bacterium
GGGATTATGCTTCCAGTCAGCTTATCAAGATATTTATCTGCCCCTCCTGTGTAGGGGCTATCATTTTTATACAAAGGAGCACATTCCCAGGGGGACATCCCCTCATTTACCCAGAAATACAACACATAACTCCCAAAGTTATACAACTGAGGCATTTTCAAATCCTCCAGTCTGAGCGAACTCTATGATCAGATGGGCGTTGTGTCTGAGAAAATCCATCAATGACTCAGTTTCTTTCTGTGAGTACCCCACAAGTTCTGTGATTTGATAAGATGGAAGTGTACATCCCAGGCTTTTGAAGCCCCCATCCACTGGCGTTTCAATCCGCACCGCAACATTTCCAAAACTATCTATATCGCTGTATGTTATCTCAGTTTCATCAGGAAATACAACATATGAATATTTCATAAATAATAACCTCCCGTTTCAGGCACAGTCTCTCGTATTCCGCATTCATCATAGCATCTTCTCTCGATTTTCACTCCAGTGTACATTTTTTGTTAAATCTAAAGCAACTATATCCTTGTCAATTTGAATCTCTTGAGTCATTATTTTTTGTCTCCTCAATTGACATTCCTATTTTTCCGTAAAAGATACGTCCTTGATCGAGATTATCGCGATACATGGGTTCCATATCCGTGTCCTTTATATTCCCGATCCATTTTTCCCTCCAAGACTAATTGTTTTTCGAAATTATTATGGTCGCAAAAATCTCAAAAATTAATTGTATTATAACACAGGAACCATATCCGTTGTCTGCTCCCACTCCACCTTCGCCATTTGTACCGCCATCTTAGCGGTCACAATTTGCGACCTCTAAACACATTATCTGTCATTGATTAATTCCATGTTTGCATTTCGCTACCAACTCTGCTCGAAGTATAATTGTCCAATCAAAAGCCACCACAAAATTCTATTATTCTTTCAGATTCAGATGCAGAGGCTTTACCTTCTCCAGCACCCCAGTCAGTGATTTCTTCCTTTTCTTATCCGTATGGGTCGCCTTCAGGCTTTCAAGCATGCCGAACAACAGTTTCCTGCCTTCATCGTCCATCTGTATGAAATCCGCAACCAACTCATCGACCTTCGGCATGTCCTCATAATCTACCAGCATCAGTACTTTACCGAGGCGGTTTTCAATATATGTTTTCCGGTTCAGCTTATCCGTTACACCAAGGTAATTCGGAAGCATTTCCGGAAGAACTTCCGTGGTCTCTTCCTGATACGGATTGTTCTTACAGATCAGATCCACATCAATTCCCAGAACCCCGGCAATACGTAGTGCATGGTCAAACCGTACGGCAGAGTCCCTTTTGATTACAGAATACAGTGTCGTAGGACTGATCCCGGCACGCCGCGCGAGTTCTTTTACAGACATATTCTTTGCATCTAAAGCATCTTTCAGATTTTTACCATAGCCCATATCGTTTCAATTCCCCTTTCCTGATCATATTATAGTAATAATTGTTTCATTACGCAAGGCGTAATTAATAAATGTTTTTATACTATTGACATGTTCCATTATTTGGATATACTTATATACGATAGACGCAGTACGCAATTAGTATTTTATTTTGAAAGGAGAATAGCATTTATGGACCTTGCAAGGCGTTTTTCACAACCAACTGATAATACTGCAGCTGTACCGCTTATGTTGACGATCCGGCAGGCTTCAGCAAAGACCGGCCTGTCCTATAACCTTTTGAAAGGACTCTGTGAAGGGCACCGGATCGTACATCTGAAGTGCGGTACAAAATATCTGATCAACTATGAAAAACTCGTCGAGTTTCTCAATACTCATGGAACGGAGGATTCCTTATGGTAGAACAATTACTTGAAAACCTCTTCATAAAAGACCGAGCCTGTAAAGAGCTTGAACTACAGAAGAAACTGATTCTTCTTCCCCTGGGAATTGACTATGCTGATGCCCATCTCCATAGGGGAACTCATTCCGACAGCACAATGAACAGACTGCTATATCGTGAGAAACTTGCCAGGAGGCTGAAAAAAGCCCAGAAGGAAAAAGCCAGTATCAAAGCCGCCTGCCAAAAAGAACTGGATTTGATCCCGGATCCGGTTCTCCGAAGAGCAATTATTCACAGGTATTATCACCACGAAAGCTGGAGAAAAGCAGCCGCCCAGTGTGGTATTTCAGAAGGAGCTCTCAAGATGAGATGGCGGCGCTATCAGAAACGGCAGTCCGATTCCGGAAGAGTCGGAAATGAACAGCCATAATCGAAAGTGTAAGGAATCATGAAAACTGAATATAGCATACCCATATAGGCACCGCGGCTCACTCCGCCAGGTGCCTTTTCTATGCCCGGTACATGCTCTCTTCCATTTTGGAAAAGGTTAACTGCTTCCAGTATGTATGCCGGACGTAGAGGCTGAAAACAACAATCTGAAAAGAAAACTCATGGAGGTACTCTCAATGAAAAATGAAGACGACAGGGTAGATCATCTGCAAAACCAGATTCAGGAAATTGAAATGCGACAGAAAAAACTGACCTCGCAGATTAGACAGATTGGCAAGCGTCATGAATATACAAGCCGAAAAGCGCGTACGCACTACTTGATTCAGCTCGGTGCTGCTGTGGAACATGTATACGGTAATATGCTGGCAGATAAATCATTCGAGGATCTGTGCCGGTTCTTTTCTTCTCAAAAAAAGAGTCCTGAAGATGATTGTCGGCGTTGATATATGGTTCTTACCGTTCGCAAGAATGGCGCACTTATAGACAACCGAAGGGTCGTCTACTGCGCGCGTGCCTTCAGCAGGAGCCCTCCCTGGGCGGGGTCCTTCCGGACAGGAGCCTTCCGGCGGACTCCTGCGGAGGGCTCCATCCCAGCTCAATATTCTATATCCGGCTTACGCGAGCATGTTCCCGGAAGCCTGGAACAAAGACACACACTCAAAACCGCATCGCTTTCGCGTGATGCGGTTTTTCATTGCCTGTACGTGCCGACATCCAGCAGGATGCGCTGCATGCATGAGCTGCGATGGAAAGGAGACTCACAATGGCGATCTATCATATGTCAATCAAAATTCACAGCCGCAGCAAAGGGCAGTCTGCCGTTGCCTGCGCTGCTTATCGAAGCGGAGAAAAGCTGAAAGATGAAGAAACCGGAAGGATCTGTGACTACCGAAAAAAGCAAGGTGTTGTATACAGTGAGATCCTTCTCTGCGAACATGCCCCTCCGGAGTTTTCGAATCGCGAAATACTTTGGAACAGCGTTATGAGGTGCGAGAAAAACTCTGATGCACAATTCGCCCGCGAATTTGAGCTCGCACTTCCAAGAGAACTTAACCGGAGCACACACATTCGTTTGCTCCACCATTTTCTGGAACCGCTGGTTCGCGAGGGGATGTGCATTGATTTTTCCATTCATGACAAAGGAGACGGCAATCCCCACTGCCATGCTTTGGCAACTATGCGCCCGATCAAAGAAGACGGCTCATGGGGCCTGAAGGAACGCAAAGGATATCTGCTGGATGATACTGGAGAACGGATCCCTATTATCGATCCGGAAACCGGACTCCAGAAAGTCGACAGCAGAAACCGCAGACAGTGGAAACGTGGCATGGTCGAAACGACCGGATGGAACAAAAAGGAGAATGCGGAGCGATGGAGAAAAGAATGGGAAGAATGCTGCAACATGTTTCTCCCGGATAAAGACAAGGTCGACCATCGCAGTTACCTCCGGCAGGGCGTCCCTCAGATCGCAACAAAACATGAAGGCTATGAGGCTAGACAGATGGAAATGGAGGGCCGGTTCTCTGACCGGTGCGAGGAAAACCGAAAGATACGGAATCTGAATTCTCTGCTTCGCAGACTGAAACAGAAGATCTGCACCCTGACACAAAAACTGAAACAGCTCAAAAAAACATTTTATGAGATCAAGGAGACAGTCTATGAACAAAAAGATATTGGTAGACAACACAGAAATCGAAGCCATGTTCCTGGGTCTTATGGAACTTCTCTCACAACAGCAGAGTCTGATCGGGGAGGCATCTTCTCTCTTGCTGGAACAGAAGGACCAGAGCGAAAGTATCCTGGGCGAACACAAGCTTCTTTCCCAACAGCTCAACGAAACGAAGATAGAACTGGAGAAATGGAAGGAATTATCACAGACACTCAACGCAGAAAACAACTCATTGCTCAGGCAGAATCAGGAATTGCTGCGCTTGGCGAATCAATCCGGGAGGTGAAAAGACTAAATGAACGGTATGCAAGACTTCAGCGCCGACGATCTACTGGATCAGATGGAGGAGATGCAGAACGAGATCGAGCAAAAGGACGACCAAATAAAGGATCAGGAAACCCAGCTTTACCAATTGAAGAAAACGGATGGCGAAAAAGACTGCGAGATCCAGAGGTTGAACGCATTTATCACGAATTTGAACAAAGAGAACGAAGACGCGCTAAGCAAGCAGGAAGAGAATCGGAACAAACTCGAGCAAGATCTCAAAAAGGAGAGATCACGCCGGCAATCTCTGAGCGAGACCTACCAGAGAGTAAACAGCCAATATATCACGCTCCTTCAAGAGCACGATAGGTTTCAGCGTCGCTATAAACAGGATGTCAGTATGGCAGAGAACAGAACGAAATCAGCCGAATACATTATGGCCCAGACCCAAAAGAACTGTAATGCTGCCAACGCCGCGCTTTTACAGTTTCGGACAGGCGGCATTTTTCTCCTGGGTGCTTCGGTTCCCTGTCTTCTTGTTCCCGGAGGCAGTTTTCTACGTGACTGCAGTCACCTGAGCCGCCTGACGGTGTCAGCAGCATACTCTGCATTTCTGAGGATCGTCAGCACGATCAAGAAACTGTCTGAACCGGCAATGGGATGGAATCACTTTGCAGGATATATCCTGCGGCTGCTTATGGCTCTTGTACCCATCGCAGTGTTTGCCGCTATTGTTTACCTCACAACGCGATTCATAGTCCGGTATTTCAGCATCGCCGCAAACAGGATTCCTGCCCTTGCGTTTCTGCTTACAAGTGCGCTGTGCGCAGCGTCATGGCAGGCCTGGAGCGCTGCAGACTATTACCAGGGAATAAACACTGCACTTGCGCTGATTATCGTCCAGCCGGTGTTCTGGCTTCTTAGATTGCTTCTCTCTCCGGTTGTACGGCGGGTGCTGCACCGGATTCGGGAGTAATCAATTAAGAACATACTGTTAATGGCAGAACTGACAAAATTTCAGAAGTCTTTCATTTATGGATTTCTCTTTTCCGTGCTCCTATGACTTTTGCGTTTTGTCATTTCTGTCATTTTATCATGATTCTCTGGGAAAAACTGCAAACCACTGTATTCCAGAATCAGAGAGGGGAACTATGAATAAAACCATAATGTATCAGTATATGAAAAATGGGCCAGCAGATACCCGTTCCAAATATCTGTTCCTTGTTGAAGATAAGGATATCGCCTTGAATATCTGCCTCGTAGGCAGTTCAGCACAGGCAATCCTGGACTGTAAAGATGAGACAGCATACTTCAATCTCGAAGAATTCCTGAACTACATGGAGTCTATCAGCAACACCGGGACAAGCCAGATAGACTTCACCTATGTGCTTTGCCTGTCGACCAGGAATCGCAATGACAGGGTAGAAGAATACTGCCGGAACAACCACCTGAATTTCAAGAACGCATGGCAGCTGTTCCGTAACAAAGAATACTGCGGTAAAACCAACTATATAGACACCGTCCGGGAAATCATAAAAAACTACATAGACCGGCAGGAAGGGCCTGATGGAGAAGGGATCGGCATAGACCGGTCCGTTTTTCATATTTACGGGAAAAATGATGTGCCGAAAGGCGTTTATGACGGAAAAGTCGTGGACTACCTCATGACGCATGTCCGGATGTTCGTTATCGGATCTACACCCTATCTGTATGCCGAAGGCGTATACCGGAAAGATCCCGATGGATCTTCCCTTCGTTCACATATCCGCGAGCTCCTGTTTGATGAATTCAGAAACAGTTCTATTATCAACCGGATATATCGGCAGCTGATCGATCAGCCATTTTTGAAAAAGACAATCAATGAGATAAATCTTCAGCCTCGGCGGTGGGTGAACTTCCAGAACGGGTATTTTGACCCGGTATCCTGGACATTGATCAAGCATGATCCGAAGTATCTCACCATCAATCAGATTCCTATGCGTTTTGACCCAGGTTCCTGGCCCAGACCGGATCCACCGGATACAGCAAGTACAGAGGATACAGCGTCAGCTGATAAAGCTTTGGAGAATCCTATACTTCATAAGCCACACCTGATCGACAGGTTTCTGGAAACAGCAATTTCGGATCCGGATAACCTTCGGATGCTCTGGGAATATTGTGGCTACTGCTTCACTGCTGACACAAGTATGCAGAAATTCCTGATGATCACCGGAAAGGGAGGTACCGGGAAATCGGTCGTAATTGATCTAATCACATCCATCATCGGATCGGAAAACTGTTCTGCGGTGACTCTCCAGAATCTGAACGAGCGGTTTTATCCAAGCTGCCTGTTCGGCATGCTTCTGAACGCCTGTGCGGACATCCCAAGCACTGCAATGGAGAACGTTGACGGGCTGAAAAAGGCCACTGGCGAGGACTTGATGATCTATGAACGCAAGGGTGAGAACCCCAGTTTCTACCACAGTTATGCCAAGCTCTTGTTCTCTGCGAATGAGATGCCGCTCAATCTTGATGACAGGACGAATGCCTACTACCGACGCATGCTGGTTATCGAAATGAGTCATGTCGTCAGCGCAGAGGAAAACGATCTTGACTTGAAGTCAAAGCTCTATGAAGAAAGGGACTATTTTCTCTTCCGTGCAATGGAAGGCCTACATCAGCTGTATACACAGGGGCGCTTCACACAGAGCCGGAGCAGCCAGGCACATATCGAAGAGCTGCGCCGGTCAGCGGATAGTATTCAGGCCTTTCTCTATGATCGGATCATGATAAAGGAAGGATCAAGGATTGCACGAAGCAGCATGTACGAGTCCTACAAGAATTACTGCGAGGAAAATGACCGCCGTCCTTACGGCAAATCCGTTTTCTTCCGCCGCATGAAAGACATACAACTGAAAAAGACCAGTGCCGGATTCTTCTATATGAACGTCGACTTTAAGGAAGATGATTTCGTGGAAGTGGATCCTGAGGAGGAAGTTCCATTTTCATAGACTCCCGGACATGAAAACCCGTCAATGCATCACTCCGGTGGAATCGCGAGCCTCCGGATCGAAACTGTTAATACTACATACAACACGAAGTGAGAAGGCCTTCTCCATTTTTAGTATGGAGAGCATATGAAAAAGAAAACAAACGCGCCAGAGTTTCGCCTGGAGCTGCATGAAAAACTGAATAATCCGAATCTGACTGCTCCGTTGAGCGAAGCTGATCTCTTGCAGTACGCTGTTAAGAACGGTAAAATTGATATTGACGTTATGCTGGGTGAGATCAATGACATGAATAAAAAAGAAATACTATCCCGGCACAAGTACGCAATATCGCACTGTAAGAAAGGAGATCGAGAATACTACTGCACGCACCTGCCTAATCCAAAAGCAGGCGGTGCAAGACTGTTTCGCAAAAGAGATACTCTGGAACAGCTTGAGGAAGCAATCGTAGAATACTATCGCAAGCTGGAGGAAGAGATCTACATCGATAAGGTCTGGAAAGAATATAATGACCGGCGCCTTGACTTCGGTGAGATCCAGCAATCCAGCTATGACCGCTACAATGATGATTTCCACCGTTTCTTTATAGCCCGGCCAAATAACCTGATTCATCGCAAGTTCCGTCTGATCACCCCGGATGACATTGAAGTGTTCATCAAAACGGCAATCAAAGAGTTAGGATTGTCTCGGAAAGCATATGGCGGCCTTCGCACGATTATTCGCGGAACCTTCAAGTACGGGAAACGCCGCAGATATACAGATCTCAGCATCTCCGAGTTCTTCGGGGATCTGGAACTGCCACGGAACATCTTTGAGAGAAGGATTATCGAAAAGGAAAAAGAAGTCTTCAATGAAGATGAGATCCCTGTCATTACCAGTTATCTTCGGGAAAATCCGGATCTGCGCAACCTGGGGATTCTACTTACCTTCGAGACCGGACTTCGTGTCGGCGAGCTAGCTGCATTGAGGGCCTCTGATCTGAATGGCAGGGTGATCCGGATCCGCCGGTCAGAAGTAAAACACCGTATCAGTACTGAATCTGGAAGTAAGTGGCTCTTTGAGGTCCAGGAACATGCTAAGACCGACGCTGGTGCAAGAGATCTGATCATTCCGTCCGGAGCGGCTGAGACTTTTCGCAGAATCACCGCGCTGAATCCGGACGGGGAATACCTGTTTGAGGAAAACGGAAAACGCTTAAATGCAAATTCGTTCAACAAGCGGCTCACTTCAGTATGCCGAAAAGCAGGCATCCCGAAACGGTCGATGCATAAGATCCGCAAAACCTATGGAACCACACTGATCGATTCCGGTGTAGATGAAAAGTTCATCCAGGAACAAATGGGGCATCGTGATATTACAACCACAAAAAAGTTCTACTATTTCAGCAATAAGTCCCAGAAAAACAAGGAATTGCAGATCGAGCGAGCATTCAGTTCCTGACCCGTACATATCATCGGCTGGTTCCTGTTGGTTCCAAATTGGTTCCTGCCTCATTTCCGGCAAATAAAGAAACCCCGATTTTCCTTGTAGTTACAAGGAAAATCGGGACTTCACCCAGCAGGGGATGAGAGAATCGAAGGCAAGATTTTCATCCTCTCATTCCTCAAAATATCCAGTAATTATCAGCGTTTCAGCAACACGATGCCTAACCTTCAGGTGATGACTTTCTGATGACTTCGTGATGACTTTCAGAACATCACCGCCTGAGCGATCTGATCCTGCTTGGTCTTTGCACTCCTGTTGCTGTAATAATAGAGTTTTCTGGTAGTAGAAACATCTGTGTGGCCCATCTGCTCTGCTACGAAGCTGTCATCAACATCATGATCAAGCAGCATCGTTCCATATGTTTTACGGATTTTATGACTCGAATGATGTACGATTCCAAGCTTATCACAGATGTCGGAGATCCGTTTGTTCAACGTATTGCCTCTGATCCGCTTTCCCTTATTCATCAACAGATATTCACCGTTTGGATTCAGTGCCTGTATTTTTCTTAAGGTCTCATGTGCTTGCGGAGGCAGTACAATATCCCTGCAGCCGGCATCCGTCTTTGCATGCTCTTTAATGGCCAGTTTCCAGGTGCCATCTTCCTCGCGATATTTGTACTCTGTACGGAATACATGGAGTACATTCTGCCCAATGTCAGAAGGCTTTAAGGCAACTGCTTCACCTACTCTTAAGCCTGTCTGGAACATGAGCATCAATCCCAGATTCCAGATATCTTCATTGTTCTGAAGATAATTCCGGATCAAGGGCGTGTCTGCTTCCGAAAAGGTTTCACATTCCTTATGGCGCACCACGGTTCTGAAGGCGTGTCTGGAAATATCAAGATCTCCCATGAACTGGGTAATACTGATATTGGTAAATCCATGCTTCTTTGCATACTTGAACATCCCGTTGATCAGTATCGCCAATCCCGAATACGCCCTGCGCGTCAGTTTCAGTTCCGAGATCGTTGTCTTGATAAACGTCTCCAGATCATCTTCTGTGATATTCTTTACTTTCTTCCTGCAGATCGGCTGAGACTTTCTAAAGAATCGTTTATAATCGTCTTTGTACCGATCATAGGACTGCCTTTGGATCTCTCCATACAGCAGTTTTTCAGATGACCAGGCATTAAAAATGTCCTCCAGATAAATGGCATCTTCCTGGGCTTTATAATGCTTTACCAGATAATTCTCCAGTTCCTCCTTTGTTTTTCTGCGTCTGATCTTACGTTTTCCATTTTCGTCGTAAATATAAGTCAGATACATGCCTTTCTTATCTTGCCAGATTTCTCGTGAATGCTGTGACAATAACTGTTCTCGCTTCATTCTCTCAACACTGGCAGCTATCTCGTCAACACGGAGTATACCATTGTTGACAGCCTCTCTCAATACGTCCTGTATATCCATCTCCTGGAGAATCTGTGTCTCAGCATCCACGGTCTCACCTCCTTTCCCGTCAGACGTTTTGCAATTCGTCAAATGTCTATTCGGAAACTTGTGGGCATTCCCACAGTGCTTGTCCCCTTTTCTTCTGCACATCCACACGTCTGGAAGACGGATATCAAAACACTGTATTCCCCGCTTCCCAGCACGTTTTAGACATATAGACACTTACTTTTATTTCAGTAATTCATAAGAAGAAGTATTCAAGATTCATATAAATAAGAGGAACAACCGGCCTGATATCCGTCTATCTGTCTGGCGATGCCATCCCTGGTCCTGCCAGGCATTTCCATGCATGAGTCAGCTGACCGGATTTCTCCTTGTTCCTTTTGCTTTTCGAAGATTATACTGGCCAGCAAAACCCGCCTGTATTGGTCTGCACATGGATCCCGTTATAACCCCTGGCTGTCTTTCCTCCCTGTGTTTTGATATTCTGCGAATAGCTGATGCCAAACTTTGACTCGTTCTTTTTCAGATATCCGGTGAAGGTCCGCTCTGCCAGCGGCTTTTCTACATTGTCCGCACACCACTTCCGATATGCCTCGTACAGCTGCCGGGATGTTGCATGGGTTCTTTCCTCAAAACGAACATATCCCTCCGACTCCAGGAAAGAGAGGATATTGTTATCATCTCTCCGGACGTCTTCAAGATTACCTCTGGCGCGTTCGCTGATCGTAAAACGGTATCCGTTCCCGATCAGGCGGTGCAGCCCTTCCAGCGCCCATAGCAGAATGCCTTCTGCCTCAGCAGCGAGCTTGTCCCCCAGGGCATAGTCATCCACACGGTTCTTATCCCTGTCCCTGGTCTGCAGGATTATCTGCCGGCGGTAAAAACCATCAGACCTGTCATGCAACGCGGTAAGCGATCCATTGCCCAGTCCCATCAGCCTGCAGTAAAGATCACCCTGTACGCTCTGCCTTCCTTTTCGTTCAAGATCGATCTTCCCTTCCAGGGTGACGATGACCTTCAGCGTATTCGTATCCGGCAAGGCTTCCATCTTCATGTCGTCATCCAGCATCAGGAGCATTCCTTCCTGATCTGCCCGCGCAAAGCGGTCTGACGCCAGTTTCTGCATGCTGCTGGTCGTCATGTTATTGCCAAGCAGCGCCCGGAGCACCTTGCCAAGCCTCGATTTCCCCTCACCACCGTTTCCGATAATAAGCAGCATCTTCTGCGCCGCATTCGTTGGGATCAGGCAATATCCGATGAATTCCTGCAGGGTAGGGATATCCTCCGGATAAAGCAGTTCATTCAGGAACCAGATCCATGTAGCAGGCACAGGTGCGTCCGTCCGGTAACTGACCGGGAGACGGTTGATGCAGAATGTCCGGTCCGTTGTAAACCTCCTCTCACGCAGGAAATAAGTCCCGTTATGAAAATGGATCCTGTCCGTCTCGATCGGGAGCTCTTCGCTCATGGCCATCAGCTTCAGTGCACCCATATACTTCTCCACATTCTTGGCCACGTTTGTTTTGATATATGGCCTGACATAAGAAAAGATCTCACTTTTCACGCTGTCATCACTTATGCGGCCATCTATGTCATAGAGACGGTCACGGATACACCTCATGGGATGCTTCTCCAGAAGGCAGGCGCAGAACGCGACCTCATCGATCCTGTTTCCGTCGAACCACTCCGGATCTGCTGCCTGCCCAAACGCCTCCATGGTCTCTTCAAACGCCTTCATTTTCTCCTGTGGTAAATCTGTCCAGTCTTCTTTCATACTCCTTCACCTTCTCCCTGTAGCAATTCATCAGATCTATCTTTTTCTCCGGAGTCCCCTCCAGAATTTCGTCCATAAGGAACTCAACCGTCGATATTTCCCGGAGCGCTTCACAAAAACGATCGTTCCATTCATCTTCCGGTCCGGAAGGCGCTTCCGTTTCCTTCCACGACATCAGCAAATGATGGTAATCCGCCAGCACACGAAAAAAGCGCTCCTGTGTCGCAAGGCAGCGCTCTGTTAACGTTTTCTTTTTGGGAGGAAGGCGTCCAGGACGCCCCCTGTTTACTATTCTCTTTCCCACCCTTCCTGCAGAAGGCCGTCGCTGTTTGTATGATATTCCAAAATCATCAGCAAGCCTGGCAGCAGCCTCCAGTTTACTGATCCCCAGTAGACCCGCTGTGAAGTCAATCACATCTCCATCCGCACCACAGCCAAAACAATGATATCGACTGTCGATCTTCATGCTTGGGTCTCTGTCATCATGAAAAGGGCAGCGGGCCATTCCGCCTCTGTTGATTTTTACACCATAGTGCCTCGCAGCATCATCTGTTCTGATACTTTCCTTCACTGCCCGGAATACAGAGCGGCTGTTTCCATTGGTTGTCCTGTATCCCATCCCTTATCCTCCCATGCCTGCAGCTGTGCATTTCTCTTTTTGTAATTCCCGGATCTTTTCTCTGGCACTCTCATACAGGCCTCTCATCTGCTCATAGGATTTCCACAGATCATCGTATGCGGACTTCGCGTTCTCGTACTTCTGTTCCATCTCTTCCCAGAGCGTAAGCAGCATCTCGTTTTCTTCGTTCAATCTGGCACTCAATTGTCTCAATGAAATCTTCTGTGTGTACAAGGAGCGGGTTTCCTGCTTCCCTCTGGCTAATGCTGCCAATAGTTCCTCCCTCGTCATATCCTGCGAGGCTGCCGCTTCTTTGCCGGAGATCTCTTTCCTGCTTAAGCTGTTCGTACTGGCTTCGAATTCTTTTCCCGGCATCCATAACTCTTTTAATCCCTGCAATTCCTGATTCTGCTTCACCAATACTTCGTTCTGTTCTGACAGATCGCTGCAAAAGATCTTCCATTTCCGGATCTGTTCCTGCAGCTCCCGGATCTTCACTTCGTCCTTTTGGGACTGGTCCATCAGCTGATGCATGTCCTGGCAAATATCCTGCAGGAGTGCCATCGCCTCCTTCAGATAAGCCTGCTGCTTTCTGAGCAGCGAAATCATACAGTTCATCAATTCCATAACCGCTTCCGTCATTGCCATAATCTCCCCTTTCTGTTCTTTTCTCCAACAATTCCCTGCCAGGGATAAAACCTGCAAGCTTTTTCATTTCTTCCCTGATCAACGCAATACTCCCGATCAGCTCATCCAGCTGTTTCCTGGCTTTTTCCAGAAATGCGTTCCAGATCCGAATCGCCCTGTTTTCCTCACAGCGCTCGGAAATGAATCCTAACGCTTCCATTTGCCTGGCATGATATCCTTCATGGACAGTCGGCTCCTGCAGTTTTCCCTGGTCTGCATAACTGCGGTGGTCAATCTGGTCTTCGTTCTGAAGATATCTGTTGCAGCAAACCTCCCAGCTTTTTCTCCACTCATCAACCCGGTCCCGCCGGTTCCATCCGGTTGTTTCTACCAGGCCGCGTTTCCACTGCTTTCGGTTTCTTGCATCGACCTTTTGTTTTCCTGTGGCCGGGTCGATGACAGGGATCCTGTTTCCATTCAAGTCCAGTAAATAGCTTTTTTTCTCTTTATCACCCCAGCTGCCGTCCTCCCTGATCGGACGCATCGTCGCAAGGGAATGGCAGTGCGGGTTCCCATCGCCCTTATCATGTATTGCGAAGTCAATGCACATCCCCTCCTCTACAAGCGGTTCAAAGAAATCATGCAACATCTTTATCTGTGATTCCCTGTCTGCTTCCCTTGGCAGTGCGATCTCAAACTCCCGCGCAAACTGCGCGTCCTTCGATTTTTCCACCTTCATCACGCTGTTCCAAAGCGTCCCCCTGTCCTGGTATTCAGCCGGTGCGTTCCTGCAGAGCATGATCTCTTTGTAGACAACTTCCTTCTTTTTCCTGTAATCACAAAGCTTCTGCAGTTCTTCATCGTAGATCCGTTCGCCGGCCCGGTACGCTGCGCAGGCTGCTGCCGACTCTCCTTTACTGCGGCTGTGGATCTTGACTGACATATGATAGATTGCCATACCGGCTCCTCCTTTCTGGCAAGCGCCGCCTGCTCCGATATGATGTTCACCGTGATTACCCGCCGCCTGCGCAAGGCCTCAGTCCGAGCAGGACTCCCGCTGAAAGCGCGCACTTATTCAGGACGACCTCTGGTTGTCTATAAGTGCGCATTTCTTCGAAATGAGCCTTTTTTCATAATCTGTGGGGAAATGATCAGGGCAGCATAAAGGAGCATCTGCCGTCAATCACATTGAATGATCCTATTTTTCTCTCTGCTGTTTTCAGGTATTCCCGGAAAGCCGGAAGATCTTCCTTCGGAATCTGTCTTCCCATAACAGACTCGACTTCAGCACCAATACCGATCAGCCGGTGTACACGCTGTCTTCTGTTCTGATAACTGATCTCATTCTCCTTTTTTCTGCGACATGCCTGTAACTGTTTGTTTTTTCTTTCGACCGATTCCAGTTTTTCTTCCAGATCCGCTACGTCCTGTTTCATCTTTTCAACCTGTTTGTCCATGATCATCCGTTCCTCCTTCCCGGTAGAAGAGCAAAGAAAAAGGACCGCTGTTTAGCGATCCTTCAATCCGGTTTCTGTGCTTATAATTCAGTTTTCGATAATACTATTGTACCCGGAAAAATGTGCAATTGTGTATCCACTTGCCGACTATCAGCACTGTTTTTTCATTTTTCTGTGCAACAATGTATCCGGTATGTATCGGAAGTGTATCGCAATGTATCGAGCGTGTATCTCTTCCAACCGGTGACATAATTCCACAATACAATTCTACACCAAACAGGGTGTCATTGTGTTTCAACTTTCAGGGGTTCGTGCTCATCCCGTTTCATTTTTCTGGGTTCTTGTTTCACGAGCGTGTCAGGTGCATGTCATTTCATTTCAAATGACCGCTTGATAAACCAATGTTCCGAAAGGTGTATCACAATACCATTATACCCATGAAAATGCTTTTTTGTGTTTCCACTTGAGGGCACTTTGTTTCCAATTTCAGGGTTTTTGTTTCCTGGCGTTTCCAAAATGTTTTTCTGTGATTAATTTTGTTTCCAACAAGAGTTTCGTGTATCTATGTGTACCTCTTGAGGTAAAATATCACATTACCATTATACCCAGTCAAACAGTTTTTTGTGTTCACACTTGGCGCACATCTGTTCAAATATCGGGGTTTTTGTTTTCTGGCGTTCACAAAACAGTTTTCTGATGTTCAGTTTGTTTCCAAAATAGTATCAATGTAAGCAAGATGTACCAGTCAAGGATTGTGGACATAAAATTGATATAAGTTGTACCCGTCACAAACGCTGTATAAGAAGCAGATCACCGCAAATCTATGATTCATTCTTGCAGCAAACTTCCTGGTTATTATGCGAGGAGCTATTCTCAAGCTCATGTTCATGAGTTTTATAGATAATACCCTCTGAAAACACAGAGGGTATTTGGTAGTTTTGGTGTTTATCGTTACCTAACCCGCAAGGCTCTTTCTTTAGCTAAGAGAAGCGGACGCAGATATCCGAGTGTATCGCTCATGGGAAGTACGTCTTCTGAAAGATTTATTCCCAGCTCATTCTTCATATACTTTCTTCGCTCTATAATCCTGCTCCAAGTCTCAGGATAATCTTCAGCCAGCCTTGCTCTCAGAGTTTCATCTGCGATGGCAATTCCGTCTTCTGCACTTACTCCTCCGTAACCCGGTACAGATGGAATAATATCAAGCTGAAGCATCATTCCACTTCGCAGCCTTACTTCTGACCCCGGATAAAATGGCGACGAGCTCCACTCTTCTGCACTTGTGTAGTGACCAGGATTTAATGTCCAGTGATACTGTTCTTTTGGAAGGATTTCTTCTATACTACTGTAGATTTCTCCACATGGCCTTCCTATTTCTATCATGGAAAGCCATGTTACAGTTGCCCGATAATAAGGAATCGATACCTTCTCTACATAGTCCCGGACTTCTATTGGGAGATCCTTTCTGTCAGAAGCAACATAACCTGCTCGAGAGGTTAGGCCGCCCCGAAGCCCCATTGTTAACGAAAATTTATCTCCCATATGGATTTTTTTCGCCCGTGGAAACACTACCGCATTTGTAAACCGCTCGCCAGACGCGCAGATCGTTGTGACCGTTATAGGCTGTCCATTGTTCTTCATCAATCCGGCGACTTCCATCTCAGTCTTTCCGATTTCAATTCCGTTCATTGCCTCAAGTACAGCATTCGAGGCGAGGGCTGCTCCAAATTCAAAATGCGCCAGTTCATTTGCGTTGACAATATTCCGCAGCCCAGTCTCCGCATTTAAAAAGATGCCTGATGAATTGAATAGCTTTTCTTCAGGAACATTTGCCCGGATCGCATCTACAATAAACGATGGAATGTCATACATCTTTTCATTTTCTTCTAAGCTGCCAGTAAAATATTTCCAGCCAATCAGTCCGACATTCCCTTTTCCGTCCAAACCTGCCGATCTGATAAGTTCCTTTAGTGTCGATTGTGTTTCCATCGGCTGATACGGAAGTGAGAAATGTGGAGTATGTATTACTTCCCCTGAAAGAAAACTGAACTGTGCCATCTTGAGATTTTCATTTCCCAGAAGATAGAAAGCTGTTCCATCAACGTGTAGGACAAGCAATGCTTCTTCAAACCGCGGTTCAAACCCTGTAAGATAAGCGAAATTTGCGCCGTGCTCCCTGTCTGCATAGATAACCAGAGTATCCAATCCCATCTCACGCATCTTTCTCAGTGTATTATCCAGATGCTCCCGCATAGTCTGTACATTCAGATCAACCGGGGTCTTGCAGTCATGCCCTGCGGGTGCCTTAACTTCAGTGTATACAATATTCAGATCCATTCTGTATCCTTCCGTTCCATGTTTCGTATCCTGTTTGCATCGATTAAAGTACCTGCATGGCAGCACCAATCATCCCCGCATCATTTCCCAGTTCAGCTACAATAATATCTGCTCCGCGATCCGTTAGGAACAAATTTTCCTGATAATGCTTTCTAAGAGGTTCCAGGATCGTGTCTCCCCCTTTCGAAACGCCGCCTCCAATCATAAAGACTTCTGGATCGAATGCGTGTGTAAAGAAAGCCATCCCTTTTGCAAGTGGTTCCATGCAGATATCAAGGCACTTAATTGCCAGTTCGTCTTCTCCTCTGGCTGCATCGCAGATATCCTTCGCCGTGATTGACTCCAGGCTTCGAATTATGCTGTCTGTCGTATTCTCTGCCAGCATCTCCTTCATAACCCGAACGATACCGCTTGCCGAGGCTATATGATCCACACACCCTAGATTGCCACAGCTGCAGCACTCATGGGCTGAACTGTCCGTTGTAATATGACCAATCTCGCCTGCCAGGCCATGTGCACCAGCAAGAATCTTACCATCCAGCACAATCCCTCCACCGATTCCAGTACCGATAGTAATCAGCATTGCACTTTCATATTCTTTTCCGGCCCCTTGCACGTATTCACCTAGCGCAGCAACATTTGCATCATTTCCAGCTGCAATACGGCAGTCTGGAAACTCTTTTCCCAGTTCCTTTACTGGGTAAAAATCATTCCAGTTCAGGTTAACACAAGTCCTTACGTAACCATAACGATCAACCGGTCCCGGAATCCCCATTCCGATCCCTGCTGGTTGCAGTTCTCCATTACCTGTCAAATACTGGCGGATCTCATTAGCAATATCCGGGATAATATGGCTCCCTGCATTGGAAATATCTGTATCCGCGGTCCATTTATCAACGAGTGCTCCGTCTTTAGTAAATGCACCGATTTTCAACTGTGTTCCGCCAATATCCACGCCAAAATAAAGTGCCATCTGCTTTTCTCCCTGTAATAAGGGCTGCCTTCCGGCAGCCCCTCTTCCTATCAAAGATTGTACAGCCTCGCTGCGTTGTCATGCAGAATTCCCTGTATGTCCTTCTCTGTAAAGGTCGGCCATCCTGACTGCTTGCAGATTTTATTCATTCCGTTTTCAACCAGGTCAATCCAGTCCAGAATATCCTGTGTCGGGTCCGGCCCGAACAGATCATTGTTCGCAGCAACAAAGTCAGAAGCAAACATGACACGGTCAAGTACGCCCATTTCTTTCGCAAGAACCATATTCCAGGTCATCCAAACCGGACGGGTGTAAAGCATTGCCAGATCCGTCCACAGATTCTCATCGTTTCTCATCATCGTAAACAGGTACTCTGCCCAGGGGTATCCAATATGTTCCACTACTTTTTTCATATTTGGAAAATGGAAGGTCACATCGTTGAGGTTCTCCATCTTAGCATATTTCGTGTGTGCCAGGACGGTAGGACCGCCTGCCGCGGAATGGTGGTACTGGCAGACCACATCTGCTTTCTGAATTGCTTCGTAGAAGGGGAACATAACCGGGTCATTAGAATTAAACTGTCCGTATGGAGGTGTAAACAGGACTCCTCTGTAACCCTGATTAGTGATCTTATCTACCATATAATCATAATTCTTCTGATTGAACCTTCCAGCCTCATCGATTGGCTCCACGCTGCAAAATGGGATAAAGAATTCCGGGTATTTCGCATAGGAAGTTTCGACAGCGATCTCGCCGAATTCAGAGTTCCAAACTTTATGCATATCCTGTCCCATGCATACACAGTGCTCAACCCCGGCTGCCTTCATCCATTCTACAAGCTGGTCAATGTCCGTATCCTTCGGAATCGACTGTCCAAGTCTGTCATAGGTAGGCTTATCAAAACACTTTGTATTGATCAGGTGCATATGTGAATCTATTACTGTTCTCATTGTTGTCTCCTTCATATTCTGTCGTATTATTCAGTCTCTTGTTCCTGCTTTTTCTCGAAATCATTCATCGATGTTGAAGTCTTCAGCATTTTCTACTGTGAGCAGTTCTGGTGTCATCTGATAGATATCTTCAGCACCGTCTCGCGTATATGAACCCTCAAAGACCTGATCCAGAAAATCTACACAGGCTGATGCCATCTTTACTGCAGACATTCCAGGGCTTGCATAGAGCTTGCAGCTCTCTCCCACTGCTTTCATTACTTCCTGCTGCTCTGGCATCGCATCATAACCAATAACATACGCCTTATCATTTTCCAGGTCTTGGAGCGCATTATACGTTGCCATCGTACACTCATTCCACCAGCAGAAATACGCATCTGCGTCCGGATATGTTGTTGCCATATCTGTAGCCCAGGTGTAGCATCCATCCGCTGTTCTATCAGCAGATCTGCTTTTTACTACCTTCACATTCGGGTAATTTTCAGATATATACTCTTCAAATCCGGTAACGCGCAGTCCACTTGATGCGATTGACGGCTCTTCTTCATACACAACAAGCAGTGCATCCTCTTTGCCGCCCACGGCTTTCATTGCCTGTTCCGCAGCCATCTGGCCGCCTACATAATTGTCATAACGAACAGCCGCATCCTCATTTCCTTCTGCAGCCAGACAGTCATAGCCAACAATCGGGATTCCAGCTTCCTTTACCATAGCCACTGCATCGCTTGCGCCATCTGAATCAATTGCCGTATAGATGATACCATCAACGCCCTGTGTCACCAGATTCTCCAGAATAGTGTATTCCTTAGCCCAGTCTCCTGCAGGATCCATTGTAACTGCCTTCCAGCCTTTTTCTTCAATCCGTTCAGTCGCTGTCTGAGATATCTGTGCTGCAAAAGCCTGCGACATATCCCACGGAACGATTGCGATCTTTTTGCTTTCCTCTGCGCTGGCTGCAAAAGAAGCAGCTGTAATTGTCATAACTCCGATAAGCATTGCAATTGTTTTTTTGTTCATAAGTATTCTCCTTTTGTATTATTATTGAGGTCCACTGACCTTGGTTTCCATGTTGTACTGGTTAGTTGTTACTCTTCTTTTGCCTGCTTACTGACCGCCCTGTTGGACATTGAATTGAACCACTGTGCATAGAAAACAGCTATAATCATAAGTGCTCCTCGAATGACATACTGCCAGTTGGAACTGATGAACATAAGGTTCATGCCATTTGTAATCATGCCCATCATTAAGGCTCCGAGAAACACGCCAATGGTCAGTCCCTTTCCGCCGCCAAGAGAAACACCGCCAATCGCGCAGGCAGAAATGGCAATCGTGGTATATCCAGTTGCCGCATTCGGCGTCGCAGAGCCCACGCGCGCTGTCGACAGAATGCCTGCAATGGCTGAAAGCGCTCCGCTGATCACATAGGTTGAAAACCTGACATTCTTAACATTGATTCCCGAGATGAAAGCAGCCTGATAGTTTCCGCCAATGGCATAGATCTCTCTACCATAGCTGGTCTTTCCCATGATCAAGGCCATGAATATGAACACGAGAGCAAGAATCCAGATTGAAACCGAGATGCCAAGGAATTTCCCGGCGCTCAGGTTTTTGAAACTGTCAGGCAGGGATGTAACTGCCTGGTTATCACATACGATGTATACGATTCCTCGTACTGCAGTCTGCGTACCGAGCGTTACGATGAACGGATCGATCTTTGTTCTTGATACAATCAGGCCGTTTACTGCACCAATACAGGCACAGATCACAACGGTAATCAGTACTGCCACAACCATGTTGGTCTTCAGTCCGAACAGGCCTTTTGTCACCATTAGCGCACAGCAGGTACCTCCTAAAGCGCAGGTTGATTCGATGGAAAGATCAAATGTTCCGTTGATGACTGGAAATGCCAGCGCACAGGAAAGGATCCCGTATACAACAATCTCTTTTAAGATATTTGTGATATTGTTGCTGGATAGGAATGATCCGCCGCTCCTTACCTGAACGAAAATAGAATATACTATGATCAGGCAAATCAGTCCGGAGAGTTCAAAATATTTAGAACTGATCAGCTTTGTTAACAAATCGCTGTTTTGCTTTTTATTTTTCATTGTTTCCTCCTTAAGCTGATTTATGTGAGATAGCATATTTCATGATTGTTTCTTCCGATGCCTCTTCCATGCTCAGTTCTCCCGAAAGATGACCTTCATGCATCACCAGAATCCGATCGCTGATTCCCAGGAGTTCTGTCATCTCAGAAGAAACGACAATGATTGAAATCCCTTCTGTTGCCAGGTTATTGATGATCTTGTAGATCTCTGCTTTGGCACCGACGTCCACGCCTCTGGTCGGCTCATCCAAAAGGAGGATATCCGGCTTTGATGCAAGGCACTTTCCAAGTACGACCTTTTGTTGGTTGCCTCCGCTGAGCATGCGCACCAGCATGTTTCTTCCGGAACACCGGATGCGAAGTTTTTGTATATACTCCTCACATATCCCGGTCTCCTTTGATGAATTAACAATCCCGCCTGATGATATCTTATTCAGAATACTTAAGACCATGTTCTGGAGGATGGACTGTCCAAGTATCAATCCCTGGTCTTTTCTGTCTTCCGGTACAAGTGCAAATCCTCTTTTCAGTCCCTGCTGCGGGGTTTTGTTTTTTATAGGCTCCCCATTCAGCAATATCTCACCCCGGCTCGGGTCCACACCGAAGATCGCACGGAGAAGTTCTGTCCTTCCAGCGCCGACAAGCCCAGCCACCCCCAGAATCTCTCCCTTTCTTAATGAAAGAGATATATCCGTAATGTTGTCGTTTGAGAGGTGTTTTACCTCAAGTATGGTATCTCCGATTGTATTCGTCTTCTCCGGGAACTGTTGTGTCATCTGGCGGCCAATCATCAACCTGACTATGTCGTCTGTTGTACATTCTGCGACATTCAGGACCCCTGAATTCTCTCCATCTTTTAGGACCTCTACCCGATCTCCTACAGCAAAGATGTCTTCCATCCTATGAGAGATCAGGATTACTGCGATTCCGTCCTCTTTCAATTTCCTAATCAGTCGATATAAATTATCTGTCTCTTCAATTGTCAGCGGAGCTGTAGGCTCGTCAAAAACAATAATGGAAAGATCGTGTGACATCGCCTTTGCAATCTCAATAAGCTGGCGGTTTGCAACATTGTACTGACGCACCAGGGAATCTGGTTTCAGATCAATCCCAATCTTTTTCATCAGTTCTTCTGTCTTCTGATAGAGATCCTTATAGTTGACAAACCCAGCCTTTGTCTCATACCGTCCGACATATATGTTTTCTGCAATGGACATATCCTCTATCTGGACCAGTTCCTGATGCACCATACTAATTCCCAAGTGAAACGCATCGAGTGGTTTTTGAATAATGGCTTTCTTTCCATCCACATAGATTTCGCCACCGCTGGGGGGCTCCACCCCAGCAAGAATCTTCATCAATGTTGACTTTCCTGCACCGTTCTCACCGCACAGGCAGAGCACCTCGCCCTTCTTCAAATCCAGCGAAACATGTTTCAGAGCATGCACGCCACCATAACTCTTAGAAATATCTTTCATCTCTAATATCAGATCACTCATAGGCACCTCCTTTGTTCGGCTGGGTACAGTTTAGCTTTGATACAATGTTTATCACAAGCGCTTTTTTATCTCTTTTTTCAACAATAAATACGTGCGCAATTTGTGCAACTTGCAACAATGTCGTGTTTTTCACCTTTTTTTGGGGCTATAACACAAAATATATAATTGACATCATTGGCACTCGTTGGTAAACTCCATGTATTGATAAATAATTTACCTTGTTAGATGTACCTAACTTGGTGCAAATTTTAACCACACCGCATGTTTCCTGTCTGATATGAAGAAAGGAATTTACCGAATAATGAAAGAAAAAGTTACGCTTCAGGATATCGCGGATCGCTCTCATGTCTCCAAAGCGCTGGTATCGCGAGTCTTAAATAATAGGGAGGTTCGTGTCTCAGACCAAAAAAGAGAACAGATCCTTAGAATCGCAAACGAGATGAATTATGTGCCAAGCGGCCAGATCCTTGCCGCAAGCCCGATCCCTTCATTAAATAAAACAATTGCAGCTCTTCTTCCGCACATCTACGGGACTTTTATGTCAACACTAGCGGATTCAATTACAAAAAGGGCTTATGAAAACGGTTATTCTACTCTGCTGTTCGATTACAGGCAGAACAACGCGCTTGAGATGAAATATTTGGATCTTTGTCATTCCCTAAATGTTTCCGGAGTAATCCTGGATTCTATCTCCAACGCAAATAACAATGACACCTATATTAAGAAGATTCATTCTTGGAACCTTCCGGTCGTTTACCTAGACTGCTATCCAAACACGAACAATACGACTGTAGTCACCTCCACCAATAAGCAGAGTATGTACCGCCTGACGGAGTCCCTCATTGCTCGCGGGCATAAAAACATACTTAGTATCATACAGGATCGCTCTACCTTCACAAACGTATCCATGTCCAGGCTGAATGGCTATTATGAAGCAATGGACCAGCATGGGCTTCGCGGATACAACGAGATCATTTATCCCAATCGGAGCTATGATCAGCAGCCCATACTCTCTCTTCTAAATTCAGGAACCAGGTTTTCTGCATTCATTATCCATACCGGTTCTGATGTCGGCCACTTTTGCAACCTGATCCATAAGACTTCATATGGGAAGGAGCTGGATTATGAGCTTGCCGTCTTTGACGATTTCTTCATTGGCTACAATGATTTTGTGTCTGGAAAAAACCAGGATGTGTACCAGAGGATTGTCTGTAATATGTCGCAGCGTCCAGAAGAACTTGCTTTCCGTTCGGTCGATAGCTTGATCGATTATATGAAAAAGGGACCAGCGTTTGTCCCTACTCAGCAATTCATAGACTGCGACCTTGCTTTTCCAAATGCCGAAAAGGCCAATGACTCCCTGTAAACAGGCACAGAAAAACCATTTTTGAAGAAATACTTCTATCCGAAAGGAAGAAAAACATCCCGCAAATTATTAGTACAGCTTTCAAGGAGGAGCATATTCATGAAAAAAGCATCATTAAAGCAACTGTCTGTAATCGAAATGCCTTATGGTGACCTTAACTGGGGACCGGATCCGGAACATATCAAACCCGGAATCTTCTCAGATATTCAGCTGTGGAAAAAATACCGCGAGCTGGACGATTACAAGCTCTGCGGCATATATGGAAAAGCCAATGTACCATACGATGTTGAAGAGATTGTTTACGACCCATTCCCGGGAGAGGAAGTGTATTTGACTCTGACACGGCAGCTCTCAGATGCCGTCCATAAGCACCTTTCATCGAACAATGCGCTTCTCTTGACCGGCGGATACTGTAAAGACGCTGTCGCTGTCTGCGGTGGTATCCAGCGAGCAATCGGTTCTGATAAGAAAGTCGCTATTATCTACCTGGATGCGCACAGTGATATGTCCACACCTGCCCTGACCCATACCGGCATTCTCGGTGGAATGGATTTGGCAACTGTTCTTGGCTTTGATATGGATGATTGGAGAAAAACAGCTGGACTCAATGTGCCTTTCGATGATCATTATGTATTGCTGAGCGATTTCAGGGAGGCCGAAGTGGATGATGACGGTGCCCTCACAATCGTCCAGAAATCCAATATTACCTGGCTTAAATCAGATGAATTCGAAGATGAGGCTAAATGGAAAGATACAGTGAATTCACTCGCGGAACAAGTTGATGCCATCTATCTTCACATCGATGCTGATGTCTTGAATCGCAAACATGTACCAAATGCAGCGTGTGTCGCATCCGGTGGTCCTTCCATTGAGACCGTCATGCGTAACATCCGAATCGTTATGGAAACCGGTAAAGTACTGGTTTACGGAACCTATGGATTCTATTTTGACACTGACATTCCTGGACAGGATTCTCTGACATTGAGCGGGCTTCGAGTTGTTTCCGCCGGATTGGACAGTTGGAAAGAAATGCCTGTCTAATCATCTGGGAATAATTAGTTGGGTGTTCTGGAATCCGAAAAGACTTTGGAAAATAAAAGGCGCAGACACATGGAATAGAGTTCCGGAGTCTGCGCCGTTACTGTGCATTGTTAGTTCTCTGATCGAACGACGAATCTTATATTTCTCCATTAATCCAAAGATTCTTTCCGAAAAGAGACTATACCGCCGTCATAAATATATTTTTCCAGATAGCTGCCTTTCTCCTTTCAATAATTCTTCCCACGAAATAGATGCGGTTCTTTTCCGTATAACTATCCAGGTGATGACTTGGGTGATGACTTTTTCAATTACGCAAAAACAAAGAAGCTGAAAGTCCTGATAAATACTGGACTTTCAGCTTCTTTTCAGCAGGGGATGAGAGAATCGAACTCCCACCAAAGGTTTTGGAGACCCCTATCATACCATTTGACCAATCCCCTACAATCGTCCAACAGACGACTTATTTTTTATATCACATTAAGCTCTGACATGTCAATGGTTTTGTGGCATACTAAGCAGGAAGACGCACTGATATTCTCTCTGAAAGCAGGTTTCCATGCCAGTTGATGTCTATCTTTCCTTTGTCGCCTATGCCTGTGCCGCCACCTTTCTGCCCGGCCCCAACAATATCCTTCTGCTCGCCGCGGCAGGTCAGTTCGGAGCGAAAAGATGCGTCCCGCTCCTGCTGGGCATCTGGACCGGTCTCATTACGGTCATGCTGATCGCCGGCAGCTTCTGCAGCGCTCTGGGCTCTCTGATCCCGCAGATCGCTCCCTACTTTAAATATGCGGGAGCCCTGTATATCCTGTATCTTGCCTGGAAGACCTTCACCCGGGAACCTGTCGATTCCGGAAGCTCTGATACGGCAAGGCCGCTGAAGTTCCGGGACGGCTTCCTTCTTCAGTTTCTGAATGTGAAGGTGATCCTGCTGGGTCTTGCCGGCTATCCGGGCTATTTTCTCCCCCAGGGGCAGTCCGCGGGACTTGTTATCCTGTTTGCGGTGACGATGACCGCCTGCTGCGGCACCGGCAACCTGATCTGGGTGGTTCTCGGCAGCCTTCTGTACCGTTTCTACAACCGCCATTACAGAGTCATCAACGCCTTCATGGCCCTGCTGCTGGTCTGGTGCGCCGTGAAGATGATCATGAACTAAGCAGACCCTTCAGCTGAACACATTCATCAGTTCCCGCACATTGCTCACTCCCACCAGCTGCACGCCCTTGATGTCGCTGACTGCCTTCAGGCAGGCTCTGGGAAGGATGACCCGCTCGAAGCCCAGTTTCTGGGCTTCTCTTACTCTGAGGGGTGCCTGGCTGACGGAACGGACCTCTCCGGACAGTCCGACCTCTCCGAACACCAGGGTCTTTTCGTCGATCACGATATCCTTGAAGGAGGATATGATCGCAAGGATGATCCCCAGATCGACTGCCGGCTCCCGCAGCCGGACACCTCCGGCGATGTTGACATACACATCCATCTGGGACAGCCGCATTCCGAGCCTGCGCTCCAGGACCGCCAGCAGGAGGTTGACGCGGTTCAGGTCGGCCCCGTCCGCCGTCCGTCTGGGATAGGCGAGATTGCTTGTGGCGGTCAGCGCCTGGATCTCGATCAGGATCGGTCTGGTACCCTCCAGGGAGCAGGCCACCACCGAGCCGGAGGTGCCCTCAGGACGTCCGTCCAACATGAACTCAGAGGGATTGGCGACCTCCCTCAGACCGTCCTGCTTCATCTCAAATACGCCGATCTCATCCGTTGATCCAAACCGGTTCTTGACCCCGTGCAGGATCCGGTAGCTGGCATGGCGGTCGCCCTCAAAGTAAAGCACGGTATCCACCATGTGCTCCAGTACTCTGGGTCCGGCCACAGCGCCTTCCTTCGTGACATGGCCTACTATGAAGATCGTGACGCCCAGTCCTTTTGCCAGCTGGAGCAGGACTCCCGTCGTCTCCCGGACCTGGGAGACAGAACCCGGAGCCGAGGAGACCGACTCACTGTACATCGTCTGTATCGAGTCGATGATCACGACCTCAGGCTTCAGAGACAGGATCGCCTCCTGCACCTCGCCCAGGTTGGTCTCGCACAGCAGCAGCAGAGAATCGCTGAACGCGCCCATCCGGTTTGCCCGGAGCTTGATCTGCTGCTGGGACTCTTCTCCGGACACATACAGGACCCTGCGGTCTGACAGATTGCGGCAGACCTGCAGGAGCAGGGTGGACTTGCCGATCCCGGGATCTCCGCCCACAAGGATCAGTGAACCCTGCACCATCCCGCCGCCCAGGACCCGGTCCATCTCGGCGATTCCGGTGCTCACACGGTCCGCGTCGGTCACAGAGATCTCCTTCAGGGCAAGCGGCTTATTTCTGCCTCTGCCGCCGTTTCCGGGGGCCCCTGTGCCCGCACCGATGCTGTCCCACCGGATCACTCCGGCGGTCTGCTTCGCAGCGCTCTTTGAAGCGGAGGATGCCGCAGCTGGCTCCTCGACAAATGTATTCCACTCCCTGCAGGCCGGACACTGTCCCATCCATTTCGCGGACTCATAGCCGCAGTTCTGGCAGAAGAATACGGTTGCTTTTGCTTTTGCCATATCTGGTTCCTTCTATCGTGAATGCTTCAAGAATTCAATGCTCTTTCGAGATGTATTCTCCCGCGTAATCGGAAGCTCTCCTGACCGCCTCCGGGATCTGCGCCCCTGCTGCGATGCAGTTCAGGAACATCGCGTCAAAGCTGTCCCCGGCGCCGAGAGTGGAGACCGGAATGACCGGTTTCAACGGGATCATGGTCCCGGGTTCTCCCTCCGTAAGGATCCGGACCGGATTGCCGCCGTCCCTGGCTATGACTGTGCCTGCGCCGCGCTCCAGAAGCTCCATGGCAGCCTCCCGGATCTCTTCCTGCCCGGTCACCTGATGAAACTCTTCCCTGCCTGATCCCAGGACCATGTCGCTCAGAGAGATCATCTCTTCCATCGCCCGTCTGCGCTCTCCTTCGTATCCGTAGGACTCCGCGCGCACGTTCAGGTCAAAGATGATCTTTGCGCCGGCCGCTTTCCTGCCCCGGAAGAATTCCAGGACGGCCCGGTTATTATCCGCGTCATCCAGGATCGCCATGCCGCTGGTAAAGAGGATCTCCTCCTTTGGGTCCAGAGCGCCTTCTTCCAGCAGTTTTTCAAAGCTCTTCTCCTGGAACCTGGGGAAATCCGCCCAGGGCGGCACGAAGCAGAACATGGTGCGCTCGCCGGTCTCATCCAGAACGGCGACGCAGTACATGTTGGACTTCTCTGTCTCAGCTGCCCAGCGCATGTCTACACCGTTTTTCTCCATCTCTGCAAACAGGTATTCCCCGAGGCTGTCTCTCTTAAGCGGTGTGATGAATACAGGGTGGGCATCCAGTCTGCCCAGATGCCGCGCGACATTGCCCACAGACCCTCCGCACTGCATGGTTACCTGCAGCTGATCTGTCACTTCTTTCGAGATGTCGAAGCTTCGCAGCGCCTGCTGCATCTTCCCGTAGGGGACGATCAGGTCACAGCACAGGTCTCCCACACATATGATATGCACAGCTGCCACCCCCTTTAGCGCTCTTCCAGATCAGTAGGTATGGGCGATCCTGCAGAATTCACGGACCTTGTCGATATTCTTGCGCACAAGCTCTCCATTTTCCTTGTCGGAGGTCTTGGTCAGGGAATCCACGCCGTCCGGGTGAACCGCCTCGATGGCCGCGGCAACGTTATCCGGCCCCAGGCCGCCTGCAAGGATGACCGGTATGTCTACCATGTCCACAATCTGTTTGTCAATGTTCCAGTCATTGACTTCACCGGCTGCGCCGACACCCGGTACGGTCTTGGATACGGTATCCAGGATCAGGATGTCCGCATAGCCTGCCTTGACTCTTGCGTCCTCGATGCTCTCGGGTCCTGTAATGCCGACGGCTTCCATCAGCTTGACCCCCGGAATCTCCTCGCGAAGACGGGCTGCAAACTCCGCGCTTCCCTCAAAGTTCGCGCACAGATGCAGAACGTCCGGCATGAGGGCTTTGGTCTGGGCCAGAACCGCGTCCGCGGTATATTCGACGGAGATCAGTACGCGCACGGCCTTTCCTTCGATCGCGTCAAAGATCTCCTTCGCCTTCTCCTGCGTGATGGCGCAGGGGAACTTGCCGCCGTGTACGCCTACCAGAAGGCCGATCCGGTCCGCTCCTGCCTCTATGCAGGCGAGTGCTTCTTCTGCTGTCTGGATGGAATAGATCTGTGTGATCATGATTATTTTCTCCTCTCTGTTGGTCAGACCCGGAGAACTGTGCGCTCTCCGGGTCCTGCTATCCTCTATGGGTTATGTATGTACATGTGGATCTTACGTGCGGTCAGGCTCTCTGGATCTCGACCTTTGAAGAGCCGCTCTCGGGCATCTCGATGGACAGAACGAGCTTTCCTCCCATTCCGGTCTCCATCATGCCCGTATCCTTCCCGTCAATGATGATGCGGTAGGTCGCTTCATCCGCCAACCCCAGTACGATCTGGCAGTCTCCGGGGCATTCTACCGTGAAGGACAGTCCGTTTTCATTCCAGATGAAATCCTGCACTGCTGTTCCGGGTTCGGATTCATACACCAGTGAGTCATTTTTCTCAAGTCTCGTGGATGCGCTGTAGGTCTTGACCTTATAGCTGTCACCCTTTACCTCGAATCCGCTTTTTTTGGTTTTCTCCGGGAGCTCATAATTGCCAAAGCAGAGGCTTCCGTCATTTCCCGCTGCAATCAGATCCTTTACAACCGCCATTTTTTTACCCCTCCGATTGAAACACGATGTTATTGCCTTTCATGGTACAGACAACTGTCTGTCCTGCTTTAATATTACCAGATAATATATTCTCTGCAAGTTCATCTTCGATGTCATTCTGGATCGCGCGCTTCAGAGGCCTTGCACCGTACTTCTCGTCGAATCCCTTCTCCGCGATGTGGTCGCGCACGGAGGGCCTTACCTTCAGGCTGATCCCCATCTGCTCCTTCGCCCTCTTCTTCAGGTCCTTGAGAAGAAGTGTGACGATCTTCTTAATCTCATCCTTTGACAGCGAATGGAACACGATGGTGTCGTCGATACGGTTGAGGAACTCCGGCTTGAAGAGGCGTCTGATCTCTCCCATGACGGAATCCTTCATCGCATTGTAGTTTGCCTTCGCGTCATCCCCGGCCCCGAATCCGAGACGCTTCGGGTTCAGGATCGCCTGGGCGCCGGCATTGGAGGTCATGATCAGGATCGTATTCTTGAAATCCACCCTGCGGCCCTGGGAATCCGTAATATGTCCTTCGTCCAGAACCTGCAGAAGGATATTGAAGATATCCGGGTGGGCCTTCTCGATCTCGTCAAAAAGAACTACGCTGTAGGGATGTCTGCGCACCTGCTCTGAGAGCTGGCCGCCCTCGTCATACCCGACATATCCGGGAGGCGAGCCTACCAGCTTCGATACGTCGAACTTCTCCATGTACTCTGACATATCCACACGGATCATTGAGCTCTCGGAGCCGAATACGGTCTCCGCAAGTGCCTTGGAGAGTTCGGTTTTTCCTACGCCGGTGGGTCCCAGGAACAGAAATGAGCCGATCGGGCGTTTCGGATCCTTCAGGCCGGCACGTCCTCTGCGGATCGCCCTCGCAACGGCGCTGACAGCCTCTTCCTGGCCGATGATGCGCCCGTGAAGGGTCTTCTCCAGGCGGAGCAGCCGCCTGCTCTCGTCCTCTGTCAGCTTCTGCACCGGGATCTTGGTCCAGCCGGATACCGTCTGCGCGATATCCTCCGGTGTCACTGTCACAGACTTTGCCGCCCTGCTGCGCTCGGATGTCTTCCTGCCCTCCAGCTTCTCCTGAAGCTGAGCTGACCGTTCATGGAGCTCATGTGCCTTCTCCATGTCTCCAGAGGTCAGGGCTTCTTCCAGGCTGTTCTTCAGCTCAGCCAGCTCCTTCTCCATCGCTGAGAGCTTCGGACTTGCCTGATAATACCCCAGCTGCCTCTTTGAGCAGGCCTCATCCATGAGGTCAATGGCCTTGTCCGGAAGGAAACGGTCTGATATATACCGCGCGCTCAGGCTTACTGCAGCCTCCAGCGTCTCGTCCGGAAGCTTCACGCCGTGATGCTTTTCATATACAGCGCGAAGTCCCTTCAGGATCTCCACGCTATCTTCCTGAGACGGCTCTTCCACCAGGATCGGCTGGAATCTGCGCGCAAGGGCAGCATCCTTCTCCACATGCTTGCGGTATTCATCCACCGTTGTCGCGCCGATCACCTGGATCTCGCCTCTGGACAGCATCGGCTTCATGATGTTGGCCGCGTCCAGCGCGCCCTCCGATCCGCCTGCGCCTATGATCGTATGCAGTTCATCTATGAACAGCAGTACGTCCGGGGACCCTGCCGCTTCGCTCAGCACTCGCTTGATGCGCTCTTCGAATTCGCCTCTGTACTTGGAGCCGGCCACCATGGCAGCCATGTCCAGCGCCACGATCCGCTTATTCTGAAGCGGCTCCGGCACATCGCCGCTGACGATCTTCTCGGCAAGTCCTTCCACGATGGCTGTCTTGCCGACGCCCGGCTCGCCCATCAGGCATGGATTATTCTTGGTCCTTCTGCACAGGATCTGGCAGATCCTCTCGGTTTCGGCTCTCCTGCCTATGATCGGGTCGATCTTGCCCTCTCTCACAGCGTAGGTCATGTCCCTGGAGAACTGATCCAGAGTCGGTGTCGGGCTTGTGCCCGCGCCGCCCGCGCTCTGCATGACCATCTGCAGGTATTCCGAGAGCTGTTCGTCCGATACGCCTATGATGTCCAGGATCCTGGTATACATCGCCTGGAAATCCACCTGCTTCGTATGAAGCAGCTTCGCCGCGTTGCAGTCCACATCTCTCATCAGCGCCAGGAGGATATGCTCCGTCCCCACGTCCTTTGAGAAGAAATAAACTGCCTGTTCTCCGGCTGTCCGAAGCGCCATCCTGGATCGGGGAGTCAGCTTTGAGAAGGGATCCTTCACACTGACCTTCCTGCCCCGTTTCCGCGGGCTCTTCCTGCCATCCGCTCCGTCCTGTGAGCGCGGATCGATCAGCTCCCTGACCAGGGCGCTTACAGACTCCCGGGTAACGTCAAATGAATTCAGCACGACGCTGGCGGTCCCTTCCTCCACCGCGGTCAGTCCCAGGAGAAGATATTCGGTACCTACGTACTCGCTTCCCTCTGCCGCCGCGGCTCTGGCTGCCTCCTCCAGCGCGCGCATCGCTGCTGCTGTATATTTATTCTGAACTTCCATTCATTTTCCTTATAGATCACAGATCGATCATGTCGATCTCAACGCCCTTGCCTGTATTCTCTCTGTCTGCTGCAGGCGCTGCCTGTGCGGCCTTCTCGAGCTCTCTCTCCTGAGCCTCTCTGGCCGCCTCATTCTGCTGCGCAAGCTTTCTGGCCTGCTCAGCCTGCCTCTTTGCCTCCGCAGCCCTCGCCGCAGCGGCCTTGCGCGCATCCTGCTCTGCCTTGGCCTGTGCGGCGGCAGCCTTCTTCAGTGCCTTTGCCTCCGCCTTGTTCACCCGGCTCAGGTCCTTGGTCACGTCCTTGGGCACATTCTGGCCGCGGCTTGGCTGGGCGCTGCGGTACATCTTGGTCTCGTCCGTATGCTGCACCTGGCGTCTGGAGGGCTGCACCGGCGTGCCGATCTGCGCGTCTGTCCAGCTGGTCCTGGCGTTGGAGGGTTCCTCTCCCCATCCGTCGTCCGCCTCGGCGGCTTTCTTCTTTTTCTTCGCCTTGTCACGCTTTGAGGAGGCTTTCTCTTCCTCTTCTCCCCAGTCGCCCCATCCGTCGTCCGCTACCGGAGCAGACACCGGTCCGTTCTTCGTGCGGTAGGGATCATTCTCCCGGTATTCACGAAGCTCATGGGACAGGTCTCTTCTGCGAAGGAGCAGGCTGATCAGAATGAACAGGAATATGATGGAGACTGCGATCAGTCCGTACAGCACATAGGTCAGAAGACGGATGTGCTCTCTCTGGGAGGTGATCTCTGCCTGAAGCTTTTCGATCGTATTCTCGGCGTCTACCAGAGAATTGCGGTCAACCTTCACGTATCTGGGATCCTCAGTCTCGACCTCGCTCTGCACCACCTCGGTGTCGATCGTGACATTGGAGGAGCTCTCATTTGCCGCGATCGCCTCCGCCGGATCCACGTCTCCGCGCGCAGAGGTCACATTCAGCACGTACTCGATCGCGTTGCCGCTCTCACTGGTGACCGTGATCACCACCGTGCCTGTTCCGTCTGCATTCAGAGTCGTGCCGCTGACAGAATTGATCGTAGCATTGGGATTCGTGGCCCGCGGCGTCAGCTGCAGTTCCGTCGTCCCTGCCGGGACCTGTACGGAATACTCCCAGATGTCATAGCGAAAATCGGGAGAAACTGTTACGCCCTGTGTTGTGATCCCCAGATCTGACAGTGAATTGTCATCCGACGCATATACTGTTCCCGAAAATGAAAACACTATCATTACCGCCAGCGCAAGCACTGCATGAAGAGTGAACCGTCTAATTGTCTTCATTGTGAAACCTCCAGTAATATCGACTTTTCTCTGATTATACCTCATCGATCGCCTTTGCGATATCATGTCTGAAGTACTTATTGTCAAAATCGACCCATTCAACTGCCTCGTACGCCCTGGCTCTGGCATCCTTCAGATCATCCCCCAGCGCGGTGATGCCCAGTACGCGGCCTCCGCTGGTGACGATCCTGCCGTCCTTCATGGCTGTTCCCGCATGGAAGCAGTAATATCCGTCCCTGCCGTCAAAGCTCTCCAGTCCCCGGATCTCCTTGCCCTTCTCATAGGCGACCGGATATCCGTCTGAGGCAAGTACGACGCACACACAGGCCTTATCGGAGAACTTCAGGTCGATCTGGTCGAGGGTCCCGTCGATGCACGCCTCAAAGACATCGATGATATCATTCTCCATCCTGGGGAGCACGACCTGCGCCTCCGGATCGCCGAAACGGCAGTTGTATTCCAGAACCTTCGGGCCGTCCGGGGTCAGCATCAGTCCGAAGAAGATGACTCCCTTGAACTCTCTGCCCTCTGCCTTCATGGCGTCCACCGTAGGCTGGAAGATCTTCTCGCGGCAGAACTGCTGCACCTCTTTTGTATAGAACGGGCTGGGAGAGAAGTTCCCCATGCCGCCTGTATTCAGTCCGGTATCTCCGTCTCCGGCCCTCTTGTGGTCCTGGGCGGATGCCATCTCTTTGATGTGGGTTCCGTCAACAAAGCTCAGGACAGAGACCTCGCGGCCTGTCATGAACTCCTCTATGACCATCTCGTCGCCGGCAGAGCCGAACTTCTTCTCGCCCATGATCTCTTCCGCGCCTTCCAGAGCTTCCTCCAGCGTATTGCAGATCAGAACGCCCTTGCCCAGGGCAAGGCCGCTTGCCTTCAGTACGATCGGGAAACTGGCCTCATTCTTCAGATAGGCGATGGCTTTCTCTTTATCCGTGAAGGTCTCGTACGCCGCGGTCGGGATATTGTACTTCTTCATCAGGTCCTTGGAAAATGCCTTGCTTCCTTCCAGGATCGCCGCGTTCTTTCTGGGGCCGAACACCCGCAGCGAGCGCGCCTCAAACACATCGACGATGCCGCCCACCAGCGGATCATCCATACCGATGATCGTGAGGTCGATCTCATGGCTCTGGGCAAAGTCAGCAAGCTCCTCAAACTGGTCCGCCTTCAGCGGGACCAGCTCAGCGACAGCGCCGATTCCCGCGTTGCCCGGAGCGCAGTAGATCTTCTCCACTCTGGGGCTCTGCGCGCATTTCCACGCAATGACATGTTCTCTTCCGCCGCTTCCAACAATCAGAATCTTCATTTATTCCTCCGCGATGATAACTCTGCGTCCTTCAACTGTAACCCTGCCATGCACGATCAGCTGGATCGCCTCCGGCAGGATCTTCCACTCCGCCTGCTCCATGATGCGCAGCTGGAGCTTACCGGGTGTATCGCTGCTTAAAACCTCCACCGCCTTCTGCAGGATGATCGGCCCTGTGTCCGTTCCCGCGTCCACAAAATGAACCGTCGCGCCGGACACCCTGACTCCGCGCTCCAGCGCCGCTTCATGGACCTTCAGGCCATAGTAACCTGTGCCGCAGAAGGATGGGATGAGGGAGGGGTGGATGTTGATGATCCGGTTCGGATAGGCCTCGACCATCCGGGGCGGGATCACACAGAGGAACCCTGCCAGTACCACCAGCTCCGCTCCTGATCCCAGGACCGCCTCCAGCATCGCCTCGTTAAAGAGGTCTCTTGATTCATAATCCTTCGGAGAGATGGCAAGCGCAGGGATTCCTGCCGCCTTAGCCCGCTCCAGCGCATATGCATTTTTATTGTTGGACAGGACCAGACAGATCCGGGCATCCGTGATCTTCCCCGCGTCAATGGCATCTATGATTGCCTGCAGATTGGTTCCGCCCCCTGATACAAGGACCGCTATCTTCATCATACCAGCTCCGCGCTCTTCTCGCCGCTCTCCACTGTCCCGATCACGCAGGCCTTCTCGCCGGCGGACTCCACCGCGCGGATCGCCGCCTCAGTGTCTTTCGGATCCAGTGCCATGACCATACCGATCCCCATGTTGTAGGTGTTGTACATCATGTGGTCTTCGATCTCACCCTGTGCCTGCAGCATCTTAAAGATCGCCGGCACCTCATAGCTGTCCTTCCGGATGACTGCCTTCACGCCTTCCGGGAGCATTCTGGGCACATTCTCATAGAAGCCGCCGCCGGTGATGTGGCTGCATCCCTTGATCGTTACGCCCGCTTCCTTCACAGCGCGAAGCGCCTTCACATAGATCTTCGTCGGGCGCAGCAGTGCCTCGCCCAGGGTCTCACCCAGTTCGTCATAATAGGTGTCCAGGCTCTCCCTGCTCATCTCGAATACCTTCCTGACCAGGGAGAAGCCGTTGCTGTGCACTCCGCTGGAGGCGATGCCCACCAGAACGTCTCCCGGACGGATCGACTGCCCGGTGATCAGATCCTTCTTATCGACAACGCCCACCGCGAATCCGGCAAGGTCATACTCGTCCTCCGGATAGAAGCCGGGCATCTCCGCGGTCTCCCCGCCGATCAGAGCAGCTCCGGACTGCACGCAGCCCTCGGCGACACCCTTCACAATCTGCGCAATCTTGTCCGGGTAATTCCTGCCGCAGGCAATATAGTCCAGGAAGAACAGAGGCTCCCCGCCTGCGCAGGCAATGTCATTGACACACATTGCGACGCAGTCAATGCCGACCGTATCATGTCTGTCCAGAAGAAATGCGAGTTTCAGTTTTGTTCCGACTCCATCTGTTCCGGAGACCAGCGTCGGCTCTTCCATGTCCTTGAATGCGTTCGCGGAGAATGCTCCCGAGAATCCGCCAAGGCCTGTCAGGACCTCCGGACGGTTCGTGCGCTCCACAAACTGCTTCATCAGTCTGACGGATTCATATCCGGCCTCAATATCAACGCCTGCCTTCTTGTAATCCATAGAACCTTCCTTCCGTTTGATTCATTACTTTTTGTAGCTGCGGTATCCGAGTTCCTTCAGTTTCTGATCCTTTGCCTGTACCTCCGCGCACATCTTCGCGCTGTACTCTCTGAGTTTTTCGAGAAGCTCAGGATCGCTCATGGCAAGCATCTTCACGGCCAGAAGCCCTGCGTTTTTGCCTCCGTTGATCGCTACGGTCGCCACCGGGATTCCGGGCGGCATCTGGACGATGGAGTACAGACTGTCCCTGCCTCCGAGGGAAGACGTATGCATGGGGATGCCGATGACCGGCAGCGGGAACAGAGCCGCGCACATCCCGGGCAGATGGGCCGCCATGCCCGCTCCGGCGATGATCACCTTGAATCCTCTCTCCTCCGCTCCCTTCGCATATTCAAAGAACACTTCCGGCTCCCTGTGCGCAGAGATAATCGTCATCTCATACTCCACTCCGAACTCTTCCAGGACATCCGCGGCCTTCGCCATGATCTCCAGGTCCGAGTCCGAACCCATTACAATTCCAACATTTGCCATATGCGCTCCTTTCGTAAGACGACATTCCCGCAATCTTCTGCATGATTCTAACCGCATGCATCCTCACTGTCAATGCATCGAATCCAGCGCTTCATTCAGCTCCTCTGTACCCGGAAGGATGAACCGTCCGTCCCGGATCAGCTCCGCGCGGTACCCGTCTTCTCCGATGGCCTCGATCAGCCCCAGTTCCTCGTAGGGGATCGTGATATCGGTATGGCACTGGAAATACGCCTTTGACGGATCCTCCTTCCTGAGGATCGAGATCTCGTTGTCCTTCGCGACGATCTCCTTCCCGTCCGGATTGCAGATCGTGGTGTCTTCCTCCCAGGAATAGCAGGTGTCGCCCACCGCGAAGTGAGGACCTGTCTTCTCCGCGATCAGGATCGGCAGCCTGGACGCTATGCCGTACTTTCTTGCGGCGGCGTATGCGGTCGTGTTGGTCCCGATGGCGAATTCACCCATGGGAAGCGTATCGTGATGGAACAGGATATTGTCCCGGATGTAGGAGTCGTTGTCCTCCTTCTTCTCGAAGTTCGAGCAGGAGGCACTCTCAATCATTCCGTCCCGGAAATGAAGCTCCAGGTCTCTGAAGTTCAGCCCGTTCAGGTATACCTGCGACACATGCAGGATCCCGTTCGTCCCCTTCAGCACCGGGCTGGTGAACACCTCTCCCAGCGGGATGTTGACGTCCGCACCGCAGTTCTCGAAGATAGTCTCCTTCTCCGGATCGTTCAGCGGATGGAGCTGTACCGTCAGGTCTGTACGATTCTGTCCCGCACCGACGATGTGCGCCTGGCGCCCCCGGTTCAGGGCATCGATGATCCTCTCCTGGATCTTCGAATACTTCTGCACATCCAGCGTGTTGACCTTTATGATCTCATGGAAGATCTTCTGATATCTGTCCGTATCGATCTTCCGCTCTTCTCCGGTGCCCTCTGCCGCAATATCGGGAAGCGGGAAGGCGATGATGGTAAAGCTCCTCTCACTTCCGATGATGTACTCATTGGTAATCTGAGACAGCTTCATGCGCATCTTCACCTGGATCTTCTGCTGTTTCTCATCGCAGGTCCAGGCCTCTTTCCTGCTGACAGGCTCAAAGGGATCCTCCCCGAAGGTCTCCATCACTGCCGGCCCTCCGTGGGCCGCGGCCAGCTCCTTCATGCTTTCGTAAGCTGACTGGGCCACCTCGATCCGGCGCTCGGCAAACTTCGCGTCCATCATAAGCGCGGCATCTTCCCGGTGGTCATAGTCATACTGGGGATTGGGCACCGCGCCGGTCAGTCCGCTGCGCGAGGCTCCCCGGATCGTCAGGGCGCTGACCCCATAGCGGTAGATCGTCGGACGCAGGTTCATCGCCTTGAAGTTCTCGATCGCCCTGCGCACCACCCTCTCAAAGCCGACGTGATAGTGAAGGTTCACGGTCCGTTTCTTCTCCAGCGGCTTTCTTCCGTACACAAATCCCATGCGGTAACCTTCACTCCAGGTATCCGCCATCCTGTTGATCTCCTCCTGGGGCAGGGAATTGAGGTACCTGGCAGTGATGATCTCGCTGTCCGTAATATACTCGCCGTAGCGGTACAGATAGTTCAGGTCCGTCAGGTCGCTGTTCATGACGATGTCCGCGGCAAAATCACAGTCCGGATCGATTTGTTCCCGGATCCGGTTGGTAAGGATCACGTCCGCATAGTCGCTCTCGAACCAGTAGAGCGCCTCGCGCACGGACTGCGCAGCCGCCTCCCCGTCCTCCTGACGCAGGATCCCGCAGATCTGCACAAACAGCTCCACGTGGGCCGTGAGCTCCTCCGCCTTTCCTTCAAAGACGTAGGCGATCAGCCCTCTCTCCTGCGCATACAGGAAGCACAGCAGTCTTCCGAAGGTCTCACCCAGCTGCTGCACCGCGTAAGCAGGATTGGCGTAGCTCTCCGCGTACCGCTCCGGCAGTATGTCCTCATACATCTTCCGGTTGCAGTCGGCCAGCTCCCCCGGATGCTGTTCGAAATGTCCATTTTCCAGTTTTGTCTTTATGTTGTCCATGAGCAGCAGAAACTCCGCCGTTCTTCTGACATATGAAACAAAACAGGCAGGAACCTCCGGCTCCTGCGCAATCTCTCTGACCCGGCCGACGGCCAGATCGTATCTTTCATTCAGTACTTCCCAGTCTTTCTCTTCAACCCAGATACTTCCCATAAAAAATGAATCGTCCTCCTGTGCCGCTCCCTGCGCCTCCTGCGGCAGGATCACCCTGCCAGCCCGACGCAGAAAACGATAAACCACACTGCAACCATAAAACCGCCCATCAGCGTTCCCGTTTTACTCAGTGCATAGGACTGGTTTCTCTCACGGAAACTCTCAAGGCCTGCTGCCATGCCGTAGAATCCCATCACAAAACCGGAGAATCCCAGCGCGCCGATCCACTGCGGCGCTTTTCCCGCCATGACCATGCAGATAAATGCAGTCGACAGAAACAATATCACCGAGACGGCGCTGGCGACGGTAGATATGATCCCCCGTCCATACCGGTTTCTGTCCTCAAATCTGTATTTTCTAGGTTTTTTTGCCATGTATCCTCTGTACTCCCCTTCTGCCCTTCGGATCCCTGCGCTTATGGCCGCCCCCGCGGCGCCCCGGCTTCTTCATCACGCAGTGTTTCACAAGAGAGAATATGATATATCCCGCGATGCATCCGAGTGTATTCAGGATCACGTCATCCACATCGCAGCTCCCCCTGCGGGTCACATACTGAATGACCTCCACTGCCGCAGACAGTCCCGTCCCGCATGCGAGCACTACAGGAAAACGCCTGAAGCGCCGGTGCAGGACCGGCAGGATCGCTCCAAAGGGAACAAAGAGAAGGACATTTCCATATATATTCAGAAATGCCGCCCTCTCTCCCAGCGTCTGCCTGCTGTTTCGGAACCTTCTGATCTCCCGCAGCGGCGCGAGATTGATCCGGTGTCCGGCATCGGTCCCCCTTCCGTAGCGCTCCGCGAAGAAAAGGAGATAGACCAGAAGCACCAGATAGGCCGCAAACAGGATCGTCCCGAGAATCCGTATCCTTCTGACAGATTCCCTGCGCATCAGAACAGAACGTTCTTCTTCTGGCTCATAAGCATGGCACCGCTGACGATTGCCATAACTCCTGTCACAATGCCTACGACCACAACGATGATCCCCGCCGTCATGGAGATCACTCCGGTTACATTCATTGTCTTATAGATCTTCTCGCCGTTTTCCATAGTGTCCTCCTTATCTCACGCCATACTCTTCATAGTATGCGTCGATCCTTTTTTTCATCTCGTCATCGATCACCGTGCCGTAGAGATGCTCCACCACTTCCTTCATGGTGACGATCGCAGTTGTCTCTATTCCGAAATTGTCCCGGATCTCATCCAGGGCACTCTTCTCGCCGGTGCCTCTCTCGCAGCGGTCCACAGAGACGACCAGCCCGAGAACCTTCGCGCCTGCATGCTCCTGAATGATCGGGAGTGTCTCGCGGATCGAGGTTCCCGCCGTGGTGACATCCTCTATGATGACGACTCTGTCCCCGTCATTGACCGGGCCGCCCAGGAGGATGCCCTTATCTCCATGGTCCTTGATCTCCTTGCGGTTCGAGCAGTAGCGGATGTCCTTGCCGTATTTCGACGCGATGGCGATGACCGCCGCGGTCGTGAGCGGGATCCCCTTGTAGGCCGGTCCGAAGAGGACGTCAAAATCCGTTCCGAACTTCGCCTCGATCGCCTGCGCGTAGTATTCGCCAAGCTTCGCCAGCTGGCTTCCCGTGCGGTAGAAACCCGTATTGACAAAAAACGGAGTCTTCCGGCCGCTCTTGGTCACAAAATCACCGAAGCGCAGGACCTGGCACTCTACCATAAAGTCAATGAATTCTTCCTTGTATCTCTCCATCGATAACCTCTTTTCTTTATTTCACACAGCCGATCAGTTCGCGTATATCTTCAATGTTATTCTCTTCCAGATACTGCTGTATCCCGTCGATGATCTGCAGCGTCGCGGTCTGGTCATGGAAATTGGCCGTACCCACCGATACCGCGCTGGCCCCTGCCATGATCATCTCCAGAGCGTCCTCTGCCGACGCGATGCCGCCCATTCCTATGATGGGGATCTTCACCGCCTGGGCGCACTGCCATACCATCCGCACTGCCACCGGATGGATCGCGGGTCCGCTGAGTCCGCCGGTCCGGTTTGCCAGCGCAAATGTCCTGCGCCGGATATCGATCTTCATCCCGGTCATCGTATTGATCATGGACAGCGCGTCCGCGCCGCCTGCCTCCGCCGCCTTCGCGATCTGCGTGATATCCGTCACGTTCGGGCTGAGCTTCATGATGACCGGCTGCCTGGCCACTCTCTTTACCGCTTCCGTAATCTTCTCCACGCCCTCCGGGCTGGTCCCGAAAGCGATCCCGCCCTCCCGGACATTCGGACAGGAGATATTGATCTCCAGCATGTCAGGTCTGGACTCTTCTGAGAGCTTCTCAACGCAGTCGATGTATTCTTCCACACTGTGACCGCATACATTGACGATCACCTTCGTATCATAGTTTTCCAGAAACTTCAAGTCGCGCTTCGCGAACACTTCGTATCCCGGATTCTGCAGGCCTATGGCATTCAGCATCCCGGACGGCGTCTCGCAGATACGCGGGGTCGGATTGCCCGGCCAGGGCACGGAGGCTACCCCCTTCGTGACCACAGCCCCCAGACGGTTCAGGTCCAGAAACTGCGAGAATTCTTCCCCGGCTCCGAAGGTCCCGGAAGCCACCATAACCGGATTTTTTAATGTGACTCCGCACAGATCCACGCTTAGATTCGGCGTCATATATCATCCCTCATTTTATAATTCGATGTCCGTCGATAAGAACACCGGTCCCTCTGTACAGATCCTCTTGTTGTTTACCTGCGAGTGCTCATCCTTCTCAGTTGACCTGCATACGCAGCTCAGACACGCACCGATCCCGCAGGCCATCTTCTCTTCCAGGGACAGCCAGCACTCGATGCCCTCCTGCAGGGCATATGCCTTCAGAGCGCGCAGCATCGGCGTCGGGCCGCAGGCATAGATCACATCCGCCTTCAGGCCTCTCTCCCGGACCGCGTCCAGGACATTGCCCTTCGTGCCGGCGCTCCCGTCCTCTGTCGCGATCACGCACTCAGAGGTGAAGTCGTCCAGCAGGAACTGCTCATCCCGGTATCCCAGGACTGCCGTCACACTTGCTGCCGCTCCCATTTCTTCCAGAACGTGGTCCAGCTGGATCATCGGCGGGATGCCGATGCCTCCGCCGACCAGCCACACTCTCTTCCCTTCTGCCCGCTCTGCCGGGAACCCGTTTCCCAGCGGGCCGACCAGATCAACTCTGTCTCCCGGCTCCAGGCGGGAGAACTCTCTGGTCCCCTCTCCCGCGATCCGGAAGACCAGTCTCAGGCATCCGCTCTCCCCATCTGCCTCACAGATGCTGATGGGTCTTGGGAGAAGGCGGCTCCTGTCATTGGAATAAACGCTGACAAACTGTCCGGGAACCGCTTCCTGCGCGATCTGCCTGGTCTGGAGGACCAGACTGAAGATGTCTTTTCCGATCTCTTCGATATTCAGTACAGCTGCCTGTTCTCTGTATTTCATACTTTCTCCAGCGCCTTGGCGATATCTTTCTTCATGTCCTTGACGGCTGCCCTTGCGGCATCCGCAAAACCATCTGCTCCATACTTCTCTGCATAGGGGGCCTTCGTATAGGCGGCGATAATGCCGCGGGAGGAGTTGACCACTGCTCCCAGTCCGTCTTTGTTAAAGAACGGGACCAGGTCGTCTCCGGTTCCGCCCTGCGCGCCGTACCCCGGAACCAGGATGAAGCTCTTGGGCATGATCTTCCGAAGCTTCCTGCCCATCTCCGGATAGGTCGCTCCGACCACCGCTCCGACTTCACTGTATCCTGATTCACCGATCAGCCTCGGCTCGGATGCCCACTCGGCAACCTTCTCGCCGACGATCTCATACAGGGGGCGTACCCTGTACTGTTTCAGGATCTCCTTGTCCACATCCTTCACCAGCTTGTGGAGATTCATCTCCTTCTCCCCCTTTACGGCAAGGGCGGAGGGGCCGTCCAGATCCTTGTCCGGGACCAGCACCAGGCGGTCCTGGAACTCGCCGCTGGACGGGTTGGAGGTCTTGACCAGCACGAAGATTCCCTTGTCCTGCGCGTCGCACTCCTTCAGGAACGGGACCACGCCGTCCGAGCCAAGATAGGGGTTGACCGTGCAGAAGTCCTCATCGAAGGCTGCGTATTCCCTGTCGCCTGCCATGACTCTTCCAAGATGCGCTGCCGCGTACGCCGCGGAGGTGGAGCCGATGTCGCCCCTCTTCACATCTCCGATCACGATCAGGTCCTTAGACTTGCAGTAATCCACGGTCTTCTTAAAGGCTTCCAGTCCGGGAAGGCCGAACTGCTCATACATGGCGATCTGCGGCTTTACGGAAGGGATGAGATCACAGGTTGCGTCTATGATCGCCTTGTTGAACTGCCAGATCGCTTCCGCAGCTCCTTCCAGTGTCTCTCCCAGCTCATCAAACGCGCGGCCCTTGACCGTATCCGGGATGAAGTTCATCTGCGGGTCCAGGCCCACGCAGATCGGTGCATTGGTCTTTTTGATTGCTTTTACCAGCTGATCAATCATCTCTTTCGTCCTTTCCTGCCTTAAGGCTTTGCAAAATCAAAACCGCCGTCTCTGTAAACGATCTCTCCGTCGCAGATCGTACATTTCACTCTTCCTCTGACCTTCCAGCCGTCAAATGGAGTATTCCTGCCCTTGGAGGCGAATTTCTTCTTGTCTATGATCCACTCCTGGGCCGGATCTATGATCACGATGTCGGCCGGATTATCGACGGCGATCCTGCCGTCTCCGTACTCTTCCATCAGGTTGAAGACCTTGGCCGGATTCGTACTCATGCGCCGGATCAGCTCCAGCGGGCTCAGGATCCCCGGCTCCACCAGCCGTGTGACGGCCAGCGGCAGTGCCGTCTCCAGGCCCACGATCCCGAAGGCTGCCGTCAGCATGGATCCGAACTTCTCATTTGCCGCATGGGGCGCATGGTCGGTAGCGATGCAGTCGATGGTGCCGTCCTGCAGTCCCCGGATCAACGCATCCCGGTCCGCCGGTGTGCGGAGAGGCGGATTCATCTTATACTGAGGATTGTCTGTGCGGATATCGTCACTTGTCATGGTCAGATGGTGGGGGCAGACCTCTGCGGTCACATGCACCCCGCGCTCCTTCGCGACCCGGATCATCTCCACAGCTCCGGCCGTGGACACGTGGCACAGATGAAGGTGTCCGCCCGTCTCTGCCGCCAGCACAAGGTCCCGGGCAGTAATCACGTCCTCCACGCTGTTGGAGATCCCCGGAAGCTTCAGGCGGATCGCGTTGGCATCCTCATTGACTACGCCGCCATGTACCAGATTCCTGTCCTCGCAGTGGGCGCAGACCGGGATCCCCAGATAGGCGGCAAGGCGGAAAGCCTCCCTCGCGATCCGGGCATCCATGACGCTCTTTCCATCCTCTGAGATCGCAGGGGCTCCCGCGTCAACCATCCCGGAGATGTCCGCCAGCTCTTCGCCCTTCTGTCCGCGGGTGATCGCGCCGATCTGCATCACATGCACCGGCGACAGGGCGGCCGCCTTGAAACGTACATAATTGAGCTTATCGGGTGTGTCGATGACCGGCTTCGTATTCGGCATCGCGCAGATCGTCGTATAGCCGCCATGGGCCGCAGCCTCCGCTCCTGTCCCGATATCTTCCTTGTAGGTCAGTCCCGGGTCGCGGAGATGGACATGCAGATCCACAAGGCCCGGTGCGACCCAGCACCCGGACGCATCGATGACTGCCGATTCATCGGAGACGATATCGTCTCCGGCGCCCACCACCTTGTCGGCCTCACGCTTCCTGGGCGCAGGCAGTGTCAGGTTCTCTCCGATCCCGGTGACCTTCCCGTCCTCGATCAGGACGTCTGTCACCTTGTCAGTCCCTGACTCAGGGTCCAGCAGTCTTCCGTTCTTGATTAATATCTGCATCCAATCACCTCCCGTTTCTGGAACTGGTGTATTCTGTCACATCTGGGGGACCGGTGTGGGACGATTGGAGTCCCATGCGGTTTCCACATCATACAGGTCCGAAATAAGCTCCGGACTGTAGTACATGCGGTATCCGTCCAGATTCCTGCGGCCCTGCCTGAGGAAGTCCGGTCCCACCTGGACCCAGGCCTTGACGCTGGAGTCTACATTGCAGTAGAAGTTGAATCCCATTGACTTATAATGGGCATAATATTCATTGTCATAGGTGTAAGGCTGCCAGTCTCCGATATCCGCGCCGAAGGCAAAGATCAGTATATCGGTCTCTCCCACGACCGGTACGACCCAGTCATGCCAGCGCTGGGAATCTCTCTGCACCTGCTCGATGGTATACTGGCGTGGATTGATATGTCCCCAGGTATGGGACGCGAATTCCCATCCTTCTGCCTTCATGGCATCTGCCACAGCCTTCGCGTCTGCCACTTCCCTGTCGAAATCAAAATCCGGATTGGCCTCGAAGAAGGCTCTCTGGTACTCGGTGACGCGCCCTTCCTCTCTTGTCTTGTACACCTCGTCGGTCCGGTAGCCCAGCACGCCCTCGTATCCTGTCAGGGCCAGGACTCCCTTGTGTCCGTGGTAGGAGAAGTCCGGATGCTGTTCGACGAAGGTATCCACGATCGGCACCAGATCATAATCCCCGACCGAGACCGAGCCGTCGTCTTCTATATAGGTATTCTTGACCTTGCCATCCTCGGTGACGATCAGCTTCTGGGCGAATCCGTCGCCATCCATGTAGTGGTAATAGCTGCAGTCATCCATACTCAGCACAAAGGGAATCTTCCCCGGCGGCAGTAGGATCTCTCTGGTTGTCAGGGATCCGTCGTCCGCGACAGAAGCCATATCGTGCAGGCTCACCATGACATATCCGCGGTTGTACATCTGCGTGATGATCGAGTTGAACTCGGAGACCGTCGTCATGACCTGGTTGTACCCGGCTTCCTTCTCATCTCCGTCAAAGGCCTTCGCGTCATCCCAGACCAGCGTGTGGAAGAACACGTGCGTGATCTGATCGATGGGGTATGCGCTGCACCCTGCCTTCGTCGCTTCATAGGTGGAGACAAGGTTCTTAAAGCGCTCATTTCTGTCATAGCCCGGCTGGGAGCGAAGAAGCGAGATCGCCCCGTCGTAATCATACTGAAGCGCCAGCCGGTTGGCCTGCGTTTCCAGAGAGTCCTCCTCCTGGTCGGAAATGAGCGGTACTACGCCGCTGTCCGGAGCCTCCTGTCCATTCTGCTCTGACTCCTGTACAGCAGCTTCCTGTGCCGCTGCCTGCGCCGCGGCGGATTCCTTCTCGGCTTGCTCCCTGGCCCAGGGATTCTGATACTCCCTGAATCTGACCTCATAGATCAGAAGCGCCGCCAGCGCGATGATGGCCAGTATCAGGATCGCGATGAGACATTTCATCAGAAGGCTTCCCCTTCTGTAGCTGTTGTCTCTGTCCGGATATAGATCGTCCCTTCTGCTCACATTTACACCCCCTGTACTCCGCTCCCCTTAAGCTGTGTATAAGTTTACCATATTTCCCTTCCGCAATACAGTAGAAAAAGGAACAGCCCGCCCGGACATGTGAAGGCGGGCAGGTTGCGCCTGCGCGGTCTCGATGGTATCATGAGGCTGAAAGAAGGGATTATATTATGCCTGAACAGTTAAAAACGCTATATAAGCTCATGACCATGTACACCCTCAGCAGAGTGGATTTCGCGCTGACCAACAGTCAGATCACCAATGTCTTCCTGGACCTGGGATACACGAATTACTTCAATGTCCAGTATACCCTGGGAGACCTGGTCAGCTCCGAACTTGTGCACGAAGAGATCTACCCGGATTACCGCTACTATATGCTGACGGACGAAGGCAGAAAGAGCATCGAGGCACTCAAGAGCAGTCTTGCCTCCTCGATCCGGAGCGATATTGACGAATATCTGCGCGCGAACCGGCTGGAATTCCGGGAAGCTCTGGCCACCCGGGCGGAATACTACCGCACCACCGAGGGCGATTACGCGGTCCGCTGCCGGGTCATGGAGCACACCACCGCGCTCATCGACCTGACCCTCACCGTTCCCAATGAGACCCAGGCAAAGATCGTCTCAAAGGAATGGAAAGAAAAGAGCCAGGATGTGTACGCATATGTCATGCGCACTCTGACCCAGCCCGACCATATCGACAGGATGATGGAGGAGGATCTTCAGTGATCCTGTCCCTCTGACACACAGACGCGAAAAGAGGCCTTTCGTTATGAAAGGCCTCTTTCCGTCCAGTTGTTGAATGTAACATCCTGCAGGCGGTTTTACCCGCCGGCCGGGACTTACCATAATTCAGGGAACGCCGTCGGCGTTCATGCAGCGGTGCTGCCGTCAGGAGAAATAATGAGCTCCCAGCTTGTAGCTTCCGCTGTGGGTATTGAAGTACAGCGGATATCCGGGTACCGGAGCTGCTCCGTTCAGTGCATCCTGGGCAGCTGCGTAGCAGTTGGAGTTGACTCCTGCGTTGATGGCAGCCTGCAGAGATCCTGAGCTGGACGGTGTGAACTGTCCGGGCTGATTCAGTACTTCTGCGATCGTATTCGGGAAGCTGGAGCTGTTGACACGGTTCATTACGACCTGTCCGACTGCGACCATTCCATCATAGGACTGATTGCCTGCCTCGCACCAGATGATCGCCGCCAGCAGATCCAGATCGCTGGCTCCGCCATAGAGGCCTGAGCTGTTGGAGCTTGCCGCTGCAACCGCCGCCGATGTGGTGCTCTCCTGTGCACTGTCATCCTCTGAAGGATCTGCCTCTGCGTATTCTGCAGTGTCCTCCTCCAGATAGGTTTCGTCATCCTCTGCGTAGAAGATCTCTTCATCATCTTCCGCTTCGAGGTATTCCTCATCCTCTTCCTCTTCGTCGGTATCGTCCGCCACTGCAGCCGTGCTCTCTGATGCGGCATTTACTTCACAGTTTCCGCCGCAGGCTGCAAGATACGCGTTCCAGGCAGCTGTCGCTGCGGCAGCCTTCTGCTTCGCATCCTCCTCGGACGTGCAGTTCATCGCTGCTTCCTGCGCCTTCATATAGGCTTCATAGAGTCCCTGGATATACGGATCGTCCGACACGGTCTGGATCGTGCTGTAATCCTCCGCCGGAGCAGCTGCATAGGTCTCAGCCGCGCTGTCATACGAAGAGCTCTCTTCATACGCTGCAGACTCTTCATAGGACTCTTCCTGATACACCGGCTCCTGATCGGTGGTATCCGCGGATCCTCCCAGATCCTCTGCGGACATGGTCACGACCACATCCTCGTCATCCTCTCCCTCTGCCGGTACAGCCGTATCGACCAGAAGTACGCGGGTGACATCCTCCTCGGAAACATAGCCTGCGGTCTCAGCGCCCTTCTGGACTGCGATCCAGTGTCCGTTATCCTGGATCATTCCAAGGACCGCGCCATCGTTCAGGGTTCCGGATACAGAAGCATCCCCGGCACTCTTTGAAAAGACATGGACGTCATTCCAGTTCGCCGTTACACCCTGCTCGCCGTAATGGGCCGCAAGACCACGCGCTTCCTCTCCATAGGTGAGGAACTCATTTTTCACATAGCCGGTGACCCTTCCGGATTCGACCTGTGTCCATTCCTCGCCTTTATCGATCACCCGGACTGCAGCGCCCCGATACAGGTATCCGGCCGCAGCGCTGTCCGCGCTTGCTTCCTTGCGGATCACGGCTCCGGTATCTACGGTGTCGTCGTTGGTCATGGCTATGCTCGCCCAGTCCTCGGAAGTCCAGTTGATCTCGTCAATGCCAAATGTATTATTCGCAGCGAAAACCGGCACGATATTCAGATTGCCTGCCAGCACTGCTGCTGTCATTACTGCGGCCAGTCTCATTGTGTTCTTCTTCATCTGTACACCTCTCATCTCAATTTCAGCTTCAAGATATTAAATAACAGCCGAAATTGTTACGTATTTGTTAAGAATTAGTTGCATAATACATCATCTTTTATTTTCTGTCAATAGATAACCTGCACTCCCATATCACTGCAGCAAAGCAGGGCAGGCCAGATAACGCAAGAAATCATTCCCCAGGAGCGGTAAATATGATATGTTAAATAAGTGTAATATTTCGTAAAAACCATGGATCCGGTCTGCATGGACTCTTCCATATTAAAAAGAAGGAATCCGCAATGCTTACATCAATCAACAAAAGAAAATGGCTGATACGCCTCTCACTTCTTCTGCTGCTCTTCGCCCTTCGGTCCGCGGCAGCTCCGCGTCTGACGGTCCGCGCCGCCGCAAAGCTCAGCAGCACCACCAGAAAGGTGAAGTACGGCAGAAGCTTTACCCTGAAGGTCAAAGGCACGAAGAAAAAGGTGAAGTGGTCTTCCTCCAACCGCAAGATCGCCACCGTCGCCTCTTCCGGGAGGTATACGGCAAGGATTAAGGCGAAGCAGAAATATGGCACCGCGGTCATAACCGCGCGGGTCGGCAAGGTCCGGCTCTCCTGCCGCGTGTACGTCTCAAAGACCGGCAAGGTCTCCAAAGCATACAGCACGGTAATCGAAGCCGATCAGCACCCGGTCTCGGGCGGCACCTGGAAAAGCACACGCTACCGGGATAAGAATGGATGGTATCTGACCAGCACCTTCGCCCGGATCGGAAAATACCGCTATTACTTTGGAAGTGATTCGAAAAAGAAGAAGGGATTCTTCGATGTGGACGGGTACAGCTACTGGGCGGACAGCACCGGCCACCTGGCTGTGAGCACCACGCCCATGATGTCAGACGGCGACTGCTATGCCTTTGACGCGAACGGGCACATGGTGAAGGGACGCGAAATCAGGATCGGAGACAACTATTATTATTACGACTACAACGGAGTCCAGGTCCATCAGGCGATGGTCGGCACCCGGTACTACGGTCCGAAGGCCAGCCGGCTCTTTGATCTGGAGACCGCCTTCTCAGGGGAGATGTCCGCCCGCGATCTGAGTTCGTATGAATACCTGTATGTAGGGGCGTCCAAGCCCTATCAGATGGGAGTAAAGCTGAGAGATCTCGACAGCAGGATCTGTTTCAACTGCGCCAGCGGCGCCACCATCGGCTTCTTCTTCAGCCCCCACAGGGGAACGGAAGCGCTCCTGCCGGTCATCCGGAAATACCTCACGCAGCGGCCGGACGGCATCGTGATCAGTGAGATGAGCGGAAATGACCTCGAGAATCTGAACGGATACATCGGGATCTACAAGGCGATCCGGGAACATTTCCCCAGGGCAAGGCTTGCCCTTCTGGACATGCTTCCGGTGCGCAAAGGCGCGGCAAAAAACGCCACCTGTATGTGGTTCAACAATGCGCTGCACAGCACCTTCGGCCCCTGGAATCCTGTCACAGGCGGCTGCCTGTACGGTTTCGAGCATCTGTACAACCAGCCTGATTTCAGGACCGTTGACGGAACTCATTACCCGGATGATATGAAGCGCGTAACCTATGAGTACATTATGAAGACCCTCGGCAGACCGGTGAAAATAGAATATACCACGGTCAGCGATACAACAGAAAACTGGACTGCCGTCACGGAATGTCTTCCGGATACAGTCCAGTCAGTCGCTCGCTGAGCCCATATTCTATTAAGACAGACGCTGTCTGCACGCCTCATACAGAAGGATGGAGGACGCGACAGCCGCATTCAGAGATTCCACCTGCCCATGCATCGGGATGCGGATCGCCTGATCCGCAAGACGGGCCGTATTCTCCGTAAGCCCCCGGCTTTCATTGCCGATCATAAATGCGGTCGGTCCGGTATAGTCCTGGGTGAAGGCCTCAACGCTGCCCTTCAGATGTGCCGCGTACAGCCGCACCTTCTGCTTCTTCAGCGCGAGGATCTCCTTCTCCAGGCTGTCCGTATAGACAAAGGGCACCCTGAAGACGCTTCCCATCGTGGACCGGGTCACCTTGGGATTGGTCAGATCCGCGCAGTCCCGGCTCAGGAGAATGCCCGTCACCCCCGCAGCTTCCGCGGTGCGCAGGATCGTTCCCAGATTTCCGGGATCCTGCAGGTTCTCCAGCACCAGAAGAAGCGCCGGTGTCTGTGTTCCCAGAAGGTCCGGTGCAGTGTAATGAAACTGAGATACAACGGCCAGGATCCCCTGGGGCGACCTGGTATCTGACAGATATTCAAAGACCCGGTCGGACACAATCTCCGCCTTTATATGTCTTCCCGCCAGCAGTTCCCTGCCTGCCGGGCTGCCTGCAAAGCTCTCCGACGCATACGCTTCCAGCAGTTTATCTTCCGGGATCTCCCGGAACATCTTAGGTCCTTCGACCAGAAAAACATCCCTCTGCGAGCGTTCCTTCGCGCTTTTTTTTAATTTCACCAGATCCCTGATCCGGCTGTTTGCGGTACTTGTGATCATCTCTGTCCTGTTATGCTGCTGTAGTCTGTGTTCAGATCGAGAGTGCCTTCGCTACACGGAGCATGTAATCCGGAAGATGCTTCTGCATCTTCAGTGCCTCCGCGATGTCAAAGTCCACCCAGTCTCCGTTGCGGTATCCGACGACACGGTTGCTCTTGCCCTCCGCAAGAAGATCGACCGCCATCGCTCCCATCATGGAGGCGTACACTCTGTCCTTGCAGGTCGGGCTTCCGCCGCGCTGCATGTGTCCGAGTATGGTCGCCCTCGTCTCGACTCCCGTGGCTGCCTCGATGCGGCGCGCCATGGAGGCGGAGTGGCCGATTCCCTCGGCATTGATGATGATGTGATGCTTCTTGCCGCGTCTTCTGCACTCAATGATGTTATTGATCAGCGTCTGCTCATCGTAGTCATAGGTCTCTGGAAGCAGGATATCTTCTGCGCCGTTGGCGATTCCGCACCATAGAGCGATATAGCCCGCGCGCCGTCCCATAACCTCGATGATCGAGCAGCGCTCATGGGAGGTGGAGGTATCACGGACCTTGTCGATTGCTTCCATGGCTGTGTTGACCGCCGTGTCAAAGCCGATCGTGTATTCCGTGCACGCGATATCCAGGTCAATCGTCCCGGGGACTCCTATGGTATTGATCCCCAGCTCCGCCAGCTTTCCGGCTCCGGCAAAGGATCCGTCGCCGCCTATGACGACCAGGCCCTCGATCCCATTTTCACGGCAGACCTCAGCGCCTCTTCGCTGTCCCTCAGGCGTCCTGAACTCCATGCTCCGGGCCGTGTACAGAAATGTGCCGCCCTGCGCAACGGTATCTGACACCGAGCGGGCGTCAAGGTCTGTAAACTCTTCATTCAGCAGGCCCTTATACCCCTGGTAGATTCCCTTGACTTTAATGCCCTGGCTGATGGCGCGACGCACAACTGCCCTGATGGCAGCATTCATTCCCGGCGCGTCTCCGCCGCTGGTAAGCACTCCGATGGTACTAATCTTTGACGCCATAGTATTCTCCTTTGCGTGATGCTGAACCTGGTGACAGGTCTCAGTCTCTCTCCTCAAGCCTCCGGTAAGCCTTGTGATGGCCGACATACTTATATGCCGGACGGATCAGCTTGCCTTCGTTGATCAGTTCCTCCATCCTGTGCGCGCTCCATCCGGCGACCCTTGCGATGGCAAAGATCGGTGTGTACAGCTGCACCGGGATACCCAGCATGGAATATACAAATCCGGAATAGAAGTCTACGTTGCAGCAGATCGGCTTGGAGAGCTGTTTGCGCTCCGAGAGCAGCTTCGAAGAGATCTTCTCCACGGATTCATACAGTCCGAACTCTTCCTCCAGGCCCTTTGCCTGAGACAGCTTTCTGGCTGCTTCCTTCAGGATGACCGCACGCGGGTCGCTCAGGGTATAGATCGCGTGACCCATTCCGTAGATCAGGCCGGAGCAGTCAAATGCCTCCTTGCGCATGATCTTCTCCAGATAGTCCTGGATCGCCGCCTCATCCTGCCAGTTGCTGATATGTGCCTTGATGTCGGAGAACATGTTCTCGACCTTCAGGTTGGCGCCGCCGTGCTTGGGTCCCTTCAGGGACGCCAGGGACGCCGCGATCGCCGAATAGGTATCCGTTCCGGTAGACGAGACAACGTGGTTCGTAAAGGTAGAGTTATTACCGCCGCCATGCTCCGCATGGATCACCAGACACTCATCCAGGACCCTTGCCTCCAGATCCGTATATGCCCCGTCATCGCGCAGCATCCGCAGGATGTTCTCCGCGGTCGACAGATCCTCACTCGGGTAGCGGATGATCAGGGAGCGCTCGTTATTGTAGTGCTGATAGGCATGATAGTTGTAAACAGCGATCAGGGGCATGACTCCGATCAGAAGGAGACTCTGCCTGAGCACGTTCGTGATGGAGATGTCATCCGGTGCCTTGTCATAGGAATACAGGGTCAGGACCGAACGCTGCATGCCGTTCATGATATTCGCGCTCGGCGCCTTCAGGATAACGTCCCGGACAAACTTGGACGGCAGTTCCCTGTACTGCGACAGCAGGTGAATGAACTCGCGCAGTTCATTTTTATTCGGAAGCTTACCGAACAGCAGGAGATACGTTGCCTCCTCGAAGTTGAACTTCCTGTTCTTGTTGCCTTCGATCAGCTCACTGACCTTGTATCCCTGAAAATAAAGCTCGCCCTCGATCGGAACGGACTTGCCGTCGATCTCTCTTCGTCCGTTGACATCCGAGATCTCCGTAAGTCCTGTAAGGACGCCGCGTCCGTTGGACTCACGCAGTCCCCGCTTGACGTCAAACTTCTGATACAGGCCAAGATCCATCTTGTTTGCGTTGAATGCCGCATCTGTCATCTGCTCCAGACGCTCATCCCGCATCTGTTTTTCAAGTTCATTCAGCATGAAGCTGCCTCCGTTCAAAACAAAATTCCCAGTATGGGACTAGATTATAACAGGTCGGGCGGCATGTCAATCAAAACGATTCATCAATGCAGTGTGTTAAAGAGCCCGTGCAATACTTCGGGGGAGAGTATGACGATTCGCCGACACTCTCCCCCTGGTATGAACCGGCCAGGCTGCTGCGCCGGGATCTTCCGGATCTTACTCCAGAAGGTCCGCATACTCCGCTTTCGATACAGACAGCAAGTCCTCCGGTCTGAGTTCAATCTGTGCACCGACCCTGCCGCCGCTCACATAGACTATCGCAAGGTCACGGGCAGATTGATCAATTCTGGTTACATATTGTTTTTTCATGCCGATCGGCGTACACCCGCCGCGGATATATCCTGTAACTGCGTTGATCTCCCTGACATGGATCAGGTCGACCGACTTCTCCCCCACGGACTGGGCTGCTTTCTTGCGGTCCAGCTCTCCGTCAATGGGGATCACAAATACATAGAACGCACCGCTCCTTCCTCTTGTGACAAGAGTCTTGTACATCGTGCGGTGATCCTGTCCCAGCATGTCCGCTATGTGCTGGGCGTCTATAAACTCGTCACATTCATATGTGTGCACCTTATAGTCCACCTTCGCACGGTCAAGCATCCGCATGGCATTGGTCTTGATCTCTTTTGACTTAGCCATTATTTCTTATTCTTTTTTCCCTTCTTGCTCTTTTTTGATTTTTTCTTCTCGTCCTTGCGCTCGCTCTGTTCCCCCGATGACACAGGCGCCTCGGAGGGCTCAGACGAACCGGCAGTCAGCGCAGGCGCAGCCAAGACCGCGGCGGTATTCCGGGTAAGCTCGGCGCGCACCTTCGTTCCATCGGTAAACTGATCAAGGTAGCTGACCGTTTCCTTCAGTACTTCCGTATTCAGAGAATAATAGGTCCATTTCCCATGCCTTAACGCGATCACAACCCCCGCGTCCACCAGGCTCTTCATATGATGGGAGAGCGTAGACTGGACAACATCAAGCGCTTTGAGGATCTCCCCGGCGCTCAGTTCTTTTTCATGCAGCAGCAATAGTATCTGCAGCCGATGCGGATCACCGATCGCCCTGAAGATCTGGTCAAATGTTACACCGCCTGCCTTGCTCGCCCTGTTCTTCATATCTATGCTCCCCTTATATACTGTCACGCCCCGCCGGGGCAGTTATCTTCATAATATCGACGTTCTCCGATCTGTCGATTTGTCTGCCGGGCGCCCTTTTTCAGACACCTGACACTCTTTGGCCGATGTTTCAGCCAGTTCTTACCATACTCCGCCGGAGGTTCCCGCTGCACCGGCTGATGCGGTCGTTGACGCAGCCGCCGCGGCAGCAGCCTGTGCTTTCTTCTGCGCTGTCCAGTAAACGATGGAGCCTGCCCCATCGTCTTCCACTGTCCCGTAGGTCTCCTCGATCTGCGTCTTCAGCGATGTACTGTCAAAAGGCCCCTCTGCCATACTCATCGCTGTCTCGCTCTCGTCCTTATAGACCACGACCGGAACGCCGATCTCAATAGACTCATAGATCAGCTTCACAGCCTGAAGCGGTGTGTTGATGCAGCCGTGGCTCCCGGCGCCAAGGTATACATTGCCGCCGAACCAGTATCTGCTCTGCATGTCATGGATTCCGATTCCCCCGTTAAAGGGCATCCAGTAATCGACCGGAGATCTGTAGCCCTCGCCGGACAGAAGCGCATTGCGCATGTGATCCTTCAGGGACCATACGCCGCCTGAAGGCGTCTCGTTGCCGGCATAGGGGTTGCCTGTGACCACCGGCGTTTTTACCACCAGACGGCCATCCTTGTAGAACCACATCGTCTGTGTCGTCAGGCTGATCTCCACATAGGTATCGCTCAGATCATTGGCGATGGGGTTATATGCTTCATGATTCCAGACCGGTTCAAGAGTGGTCTGCTTCTGTGCATGTACCGCGTCAAGAATATTCTGGTACATGCTCTCCTGATCCAGTTGCCAGCCATAGTCGCCGCGGCCTTCCTCAAGCTCCACCTTCGTACCCAGGCTGGTATAGAAGGTCCTTGCGCTCTGGTACGTGTCATATTTCTCAGCAAGCCTTGAAACGTAGGCGCGCACCTTCTCCTCGTTCACGTAATAGGATCCGTCTCTCTTTGACAGGAATGTGCGGATCACCTCAGAGTTGATCACTTCCTCGGTATCACCAAAGAGCATGGTGATCTTTGCGCCGAGCACCTTGTTGAGCGCCTGCGCCTCTGTCATCAGGAGGATGTCGCTGCCGAATACGGTCGGTGACTCATACAGTCCCATCTGATCCAGATTCATCCGCGTGCTTCCGGATTCAAGAGCCTGTGTGACCGCCTCCAGAGTCTCTTCGTATTTGAGCTTTGTCCCGTAGACCTCGGGTGAGACAACCGCGCCGTCATCCGTCAGCGTGAGCTTCGCGTTCTGGGGCACGATAATGTTCTCCTCCTGGAAGCAGGGAAGCGCCTTCAGAACCTCCGGAACGCTCTCTGCGTCAAATGACGTCTCCAGGTTCTGCTCCTGCCCCGACAGTGCGCGTGCGATCATCATGACCGGCCACGCCCAGCTCTTCTGTGTCTCCATCGTATGCGCGATCGAACCGTCGTCCACATACTCAAGAGCAATGTCCTGGGCAGTGATCACATTCTGCGCATTGACAAGGGCGCCGGCATCGGCGTCCGCGTCACTATGGCCCGACGGATCTCTTCCGTCCAGGGTGAGAGTGTAGGAATCCACCTTCGACTTTACGGCCGCCTTGACATCATACACGGACAGACCGGCCGCCCTGATCCCGAAAAACTCGGTCCCCGGGTAGAATCGGTTGCGGTAATGCCACGCGGTAAATCCGTACGCGGCGGCAGAGAAAGCCAGGACCGCGGCGAGCACCGGGACCCTGTATCTGCGCAGCCATCCGCCTGCGGATGCGTTATTGGACTGTTTGACTGTAACGGTGAGGAGCGGATTGCGATACTCCGCAGCAAGATAAGACCTGACAGGCTTGGCAGCACTCTGCCCGGAAGCTGTGGACTGAGCGTTTCCGAACTCTGTATTCACAGACGCCGTATTTACAGGTGCTGTATTCACAGACACGTTTGCTGAAGGCATCTGTGCCCGGGGCTTTGTATCCTGGACAGATTCCTTCTGCGGTGTGGAAGAGCCGGTATTCTCTTTAACATGGAACAAGCGTCCGTCGCTGCCTACTTCCAGTCTGTCCATATGACTGTTGATAAGACCGCGCCCGACGCTCTTTTTTGATGTTGAATTATGATTACCCTTAGCCGCACCGCCAGCTGCCCGCGTCCTGTTTTCAGCTTCTTTTCTCGCCTTTCTGGCAGAGCTGCTGTCAACATAGAGAAGAGAATTCCTCTCTCCTCCCATACGGGAATAACGGCTCGACGACGACAGACCTTCCCTCGGGTCTTCCGCCAAGCTGCCCCTGTTCATTTACTGCCCCTTAATAATATGCGCTCTGATCCGGCCGCCCTTACAGTCAGATCAGCTCCCCGTCAGCGTGATACATATTTATTATATCGAAACAGGGCGGAAATTCAATGCACTCCATCTAAGTTTTTCAAAAAACTTATGCACCAGTTTTACACAGGTTTTCCCCGGTTTTTCACATCTTTTCAAGCTTACTTGTACAGTACCACCGGCGTCCCGGTCGGTGCCTGATTGAAGATCGTTTCGGCGAGATATGCCGGCATGTTGACACAGCCGTGAGAGCCGTTTGTCTGATAGATCTGGCCGCCGAAGGACTGCCTCCAGGACGCGTCATGCAGACCCTGTCCGTCATAGAACGGCATCCAGTAGGTAACCGGCGTCCCGTTGGTCTCATTGGACGGAATCAGTGTTGCCGGGCTCTCCTTGTACGCGATCGGATAGATACCTGTCTGTGTCTCCGTCTTCTTCGCGACGCACCCCGTCACCACATCACCCTCGATGACCAGCGCGTGTTCTTTGTAGAACCATGCATGCTGCATCGAGATCGACACCTCGACATATGTCCTCATGTCGTCCCTTCCGGATCTGTCGATGCCGGTATAGGTATAGACCGGTTCTCTCTCCGTCTCTGTATTGGCGCGGATATCGGCAAGAAGCTGCTGGTATTCGCCCTCCTCATCCACGAGATAGCCGTAGTTGTTCTCATTTTCTCCGAATTCAATGGTGGTCCCGAGACTGGTATTGAAGCTCCGGTTGTAGTAGATCGTGTTATACTTCTGCCCGATCGACATGACATATTCCCGGATCAGCTGCTCGCTCAGATAGCCTTCCCCGTTCTCGAACATGACCCAGTTGGAGATGGTGCTCCAGTCGATCGTTTCCTTCTCGTCGCCGTACACATAGGTGATGACAGCCTTGTCATAGGCGTTGTAGGTGTTCACCTTGAGATTCAGGTCCGCGTCCGTTGACAGGACATCCGGCGCTATGTACATCTCCGCCGGGATCTGGACCGTGATGTCTGCTGACGGCTTTGATCCCCCGATCGCCTCATCGACGGCCGTCTGCACCAGATGGCGGACATCCTCGTCATTGAGCTGCGTTCCCTGTACTTCAGGAATGATGGAGTAGGTCTTGGTCTTCTCGTCGTAGGTCATCTCGGCATTCTTATTCAGAACGCGCTCATCCGCCAGCGCGGATACCGTGACGGCCGAAGCCAGAGTCTGCGCGTTTTTGAGGAAGGGAACGTCGATCTGGAACGCATTGCCGTTCATCATGGAATCGATGAGCACCGGTATGGAGCTCTTCTGCTTGGCGAGGGCATCCTCTGCCGCAGCCTTCAGGGCGGCTTCATCGATGGTATAGCCCAGATCCTCCAGGGTCCATACAGCCTCTTCCTTGTCGCCCTCCTTCACCCGTACAGCCGCCGCCGTGAAGGCTTCCTTGAGAAGCGGAACCACTTCCTCCGGAGTCTTCTCCGATACATCGAATCCGTCAATGGTCGACTTCTGAAAATAAGTCGTGCGGTTCCATTCTTTGCCGAGATATACGCAGACGATCACGATGATCGCCAGTATCATTACAGACAGGATGCCAAAGCACCACTTCATTACTTTACCCAAATCTCCGTCTCCTGTATTCTATACATTATTCTGTATTGCGCCGGCCGTTCTTCACAGCATGCCGCCAGCAGGTACACTATATCATCATTCATCCTGTGCGTCACCGTTGAATGAATGGAAATCTTTGTTAAGACTTTCTGAGGAAAATGAAAGCCGGGGCATCCCCGGCTTCCAATACTATCAATTCGATCTGTACGTCATTCCGTCTTCTGCCGCCGTCCGCGGCTTCGCTGCCCGGATCAGCCGCGCTTTACAAGGATCTTGTAAAGCAGCACCCAGAGTCCCGAGAACAGGAAATATGCCGCTGCCGCGCCTCGTGCTGCCAGTCCGACATAGTCATTTGAAGCCATCGGGATCATCAGAAGCACACAGGCTGCCACACACAGCAGGGACAGGAATACAAGGAATCCCGGCATTCTTCCCGGGTCGGCTCCGGTCTTTGAATTGACCTTGACGACCTTCAGGCAGAACATCCACTGGATGTAATACATCACGACAAGCACGGACAGGATGATCATGACGATCAGCACGATGATCCCCTGCACCAGGGATGAGTCAACGGCTGAGGATGAACCCTGCGCGCTTACGACAACGAAATACACCGCGATTACAAGTCCGATCGCCAGAACCAGGCAGGCAATGATGAACTTCAGGACCATCATGACCCTGGCCAGTGTATAACCGCCCATCGCGAACTGTCTGCGCTTGGTATCCGTTCTGAAGAACATCAGCCACAGTCCCAGGCAGAACAGAACATTCGGTACCAGGACTACGACAACGATTCCAAGTTCAACCGTCTGTCCGAGCTGGGCCACGATTCCCTGGACATTGACGATCATCGATACCAGCTGGGACGCAAGCTCGGAGATCATCTGCGTGATAAAGCTTCTTCCCGTGCCGCCGAAGATATTCGCCAGCATCGTGTCCGCTTCTTTGATATTGCGCAGCGCATTGCCGCAGTAGATGTTGTATACGTTCAGTACCAGCATCGCGGTAAATGAAAGCGACATGAGGAAGAACGATACGGACTTGACTCTCTTGCGGGCACGCACCATAAATGCCTTGCTTCCGCCCGAGCTTTCTCTTCTTCCGTAATCTCTCGCCTGCGGGGCCTGATTCTGGCCCTGGCGGTATCCGTAGCCCGCGCTTCCGTACTGTTCGCGTACCGGTCTGCCCTCTGCTCCGGAATCCCTCTTTGCCTCATACTGCCTGCGGGCTCCGTAGGTCTGGCCTCTGCCCACATCCTGACGCCAGTCTTCTCCATAACCCGGTGTGCCGTCCATCTGGGAGGCATTGCGCTCCTCTTCCGTGAACTGGCCGCCCGGTGTCGTTTCCGCAAACTGCTCATTGACAGGGGTCTGACCCGCAAACGCAGGCTCCTGGGTCACCATGGCCTCATCAGCTGCGGAGGTATCCTCCTGTGCTCCTGCATCGCTCAGAGCGCCGGCGTTCTCTGCTTCCTCCGAAGCAGGTCCGTCTGCCGCCTCATCCAGCGAAACCTCTTCAACCACACTGTCAACAGTCGGGATCGAAACCCCTAATTTATTACCACAGACTGAACATGTTGCTGCCGCATCCTCATTCTCATGTCCGCAATACATACATCTCTTCATAAGCAATCTCCCGGGATTAATACATACTACGCGCTATTATACTGCGAAACCACGTTTCAATCAAATCTTTTCTTCTTCCTCGCCTGCGGGGGCCGCGGCTGCCGCCGACCCTCCCCAGGATGAATAGGAAGAGTAAGAAGACGCGGGCTGTGAAGCAGCTTTTGCGGGCTCCGAAACAGCCTTTGCGGGCTCCGCTGCAGCCTTCGCCGGCGCCGGAGCAGCTTTTGCGAATTCATTTCCTCCCGTGAGGCCATCCTGCGCCATCATCTGGCCCATCACCGAGATGTCACTCGACACATCCCATGCGGTTGACTGATAGAAGGAATCCAGGAATCTCTCAAAGGCATCGTTGATCGTGTCCAGAGAATCCTCGATCTCCCTCTTGGCATTTTCAATATTTGTTCCCTGCACGCTCTGGCGGTCCAGCGTCGCGTAGGTATCAACCAGTTTCTGGGTGGTAGGCAGATAATACTTCATCATGCGGTGCATATCCGGCGCGCTCTCGGGCGCCTCCGCCACACGGTCGAAGATATTCGTCACGATCTGCTCGAGGCGGTTCAGCTTCTGCGTGAACGCCTCCCCGGGGACCTCCTCGTTCTTCTGGTGGATGTGGGCGATAAATGCCTTGCCCTCCTCCACGATCTCCTGCATCTCTTTGCTCAGGCGCTCCGCCTTCTTCGCTTCACTCTTCTCACGCGCGTCGATGGCCTCCTCCATCTTGCGGTATTCCTTGAGATCCGACTCCCTGAATACGCTCTTCTCTTTCCGCAGCTCATACTGCTTCATGGTCTCCAGATACTGCTCATAGGCTTCGGAGCTGGTCATGAATGCCGTCATCTCCTTGTCCATATAGGCTTTTCCGGTGAAGACATTCTCACGGATCATGTTCTGGAGATCCTCCGCAGCCTCCTTCTCCGTCTTGCCGAAAGCCGCCGCGACCTCCTTGATGGTTATGGTATCACGCTCCTCCATCATCTTCAGGAGCTTGCGCGCGCGCCGGATCAGACCGATCTTCTTGATCCCCTTGAACAGACTCCAGCAGCCGCCGGCGGTCAGGGCGCCCAGAAAGAGCGCGAGGACCAGCATGCCGAAATCCCCGAAGGAGAGGGCAACTGCTGCCACAAAGGGAATCCCCATCCCGAAGCTGAAGATTCCGCTCAGGATCGAGCGGATATACGATCCCACCGGACTCACAACTCCGTCGGTGCCAAGAAAGGCGGCCCCGGCCTCATTGTAGCTGTCCGTATGCCGCACCTTCGCCTGGGCATCAGCATAACTGCTGGTGGATTCGGCGCGGTAGGTCCTTGCGCCGTCCATGCGGTAATAAGGCTTCTTCTCCCCCAGCACAGCGCCGGTCAGGCTGTCATGGACCGCATCCGCAGCCTCATTCAGCGCCTCCGTGATCTGCCGGTTCAGTGAACTGTAATCTCCGCTGCTGATCGCTTCATTTACCAGCTCAGCAATATGTCCGACGGCCTCAAATCCGTCAAAGCTGTCCTTCTTTCCCATAGGTCTCCCATCATAAAAATGCGCTCTTTGCGCCTGTATTCCTGATCTCACTTCCGGGGTATCCCCTGTCTTTGTATTATGCCTCAATTCCCGGTCAAGCGCAATTGACACTTGTGCAGACTGCTTCATCCGATTAAAATAAAATCAATATTGCCGGGGAGCTTCCGCTCCCCATCCAGCACGAACAAGAGGAGGTATTCTGAATGGCCGAAGATAATAAAAACCTGTTTGATGTCAATGCCCCGGCACCGACTCCCATCACGCTGACCTTCGGAGAAGAAGGCGCTCCCGAGATCCATGAGGAGACTCCTTCTGATGATCCCGCTGCAGGCGCAGCTGCCGAAGCCGCTGCCGCTGCCCAGGAAGCAAAAGATATCCTCAAAGAAGTCCAGAGCACATCCGGCGCCACCGGCAACGCCGCCGCAGACGCAGCCGCCGCCATCGCTCCCGAGATCGCACTCTCACCCGAGGAGCAGGCACAGGTAGATGCCTTTGCTGAAAAGATCGACCTGCACAACTCCAACGCGATCATGCAGTACGGAGCGGGCACTCAGAAGAAGATGTCCGATTTCTCAGATCTTGCCCTTGAAAATGTCAAGAACAAAGACATGGGCGAAGTCGGCAAGCTCATTTCCGGACTGGTCACAGAGCTGAAGGACTTCGATATCGACGAGGAAGACAAGGGCTTCTTCAGATTCTTCAAGAAGCAGGGCAACAAGCTGGTCGCCATGAAGGCAAAGTACGATAAGACCGAAGCCTCCGTTGATGATATCGTGCAGGTTCTCGAGAATCATCAGATCCAGCTGCTCAAAGACGTTGCCACCCTTGACAAGATGTACGACCTCAACCTGGCCTACTTCAAGGAACTGTCCATGTACATCGCGGCAGGCAAAAAGCGTCTGGCAGAGGTCAGAAACGGCGAGCTGAAAGAGCTCCAGGAAAAAGCAGCCAGAACCGGCGACGCGCAGGATGCCCAGAACGCCAAAGACTTCGGCGCACTCTGCGACCGCTTCGAGAAGAAGCTCCATGATCTGGAGCTGACCCGTCAGATCGCGATCCAGACCGGCCCGCAGATCAGACTTGTCCAGGATTCCGACACCCTGATGGCAGAGAAGATCCAGTCAACGATCGTCAACACCATCCCGCTGTGGAAGAACCAGATGGTCATCGCCATGGGCGTGGAGCACTCCAATCAGGCAGCCAAAGCCCAGCACGAAGTCTCCGAGCTGACCAACAGTCTTCTCAGGAAGAACGCAGAGCAGCTCCACACCGCATCTGTAGAGACCGCAAAAGAATCCGAGAGGGGCATTGTGGATATCGAGACACTGAAAAAGACCAACTCCGAACTCATCTCCACTCTGGACGACGTCCTGAAGATCCAGGAAGAAGGCCGCTCAAAGAGAGCCGCCGCCGAAGCCGAGATGGCAAAGATGGAGAACGAGCTCAAGGCAAAACTGCTGGAGATCTCGAAGACCTCCAAGTGACGATCCGTCAGAAAAAACAGGGCGCCCGACACGGGCACCCTGTTTTTTCGTATCACACGAGACGGACGACGCAGGGATGCCCGGACGTGCGCATTTCAGACTAAGCACGGAGGGCATCCTGCGAGGACGTCGACCCGGGATCGTACCCTGCGAGGACGTCGACCCGGGATCGTATCCTTCGAGACGGACGATGCAGGGATACCCGGACGTGCGCATTTCAGACTAAGCACGGAGGGTACCCTGCGAGGACGTCGACCCAGGATCGTATCACACAAGACGGACAGAAGAAGGGTGCCCAATCGCGCGCGATGGGCACCCTTTTCTGTCTCCTAAATAACATTTATTAGCTCTGCACGTTTTACTTACGCGCCTTCCCCAGATAAGCCTCCTTGACCTCCTGGTTCTCGGCAAGATCCATTCCGGATCCGCTCAGCGTAATGCGGCCGGTCTCCATTACATATCCCTTGTCGGCCGCCTTCAGCGCCATATTCGCATTCTGCTCGACCAGCAGGATCGTCATACCCTGGCGGTTGATCTCACGGATGATATCGAACACTTCCTGGACGATGATCGGCGCAAGTCCCAGTGACGGCTCGTCCATCATGATCATCTGCGGACGGCTCATCAGCGCCCGGGCGATCGCGAGCATCTGCTGCTCACCGCCGGACAGGGTTCCTGCTGCCTGCCAGTGTCTCTCCTTCAGTCTCGGGAACAGGGAATACACCCAGTCCAGATCCTTCGACAGATCGTCATTGCGAAGGTATGCGCCCATGCGAAGATTCTCATAGACCGACAGGTTTACGAATACACGGCGTCCCTCCGGGACCAGCGTGATCCCGTTCTTGACGATCTGCTCGGTACCCATGGAGGTCAGCTCCATCCCGTTAAAGGTGATGCTGCCGGCCGAGGGCTTCTCGAGGCCGACGATCGAGCGCAGCGTAGAGCTCTTGCCTGCGCCGTTCGCGCCGATCAGTGTGACGATCTCTCCCTCCGGGACATCAAAGCTGATGCCGCGGACGGCTTCGATCCCGCCGTAGGAAACCTTCAGGTCACTGACCTTCAGGAGGATCCTGCCGGACAATCCGTCCTCACGTTTATTTCCGAATCCCGGGCCGCCCGCCGAAGTAACTTTTCCGACGGTATTTCCCGTGGAGGCAACATTCTTATTCTTATCACTCATCTTCCTGCACCCCCAGATACGCGTCGATTACATGCTGGTTGTTCTGAATCTCTTCCGGAGTACCGCTGGCGATCATCTTGCCGAAATCAAGGACGTAGATACGGTCCGAGATCTCCATGACCAGATCCATGTGATGTTCAATGACAAAGACAGTCAGGTTAAACTTGTCCTTGATCTCCCGGATGAAGGACGCAAGCTCCAGAGTCTCCTGCGGATTCATACCGGCTGCCGGCTCATCGAGAAGCAGCAGTGACGGCTCCGTAGCGAGAGCTCTGGCGATCTCCAGTCTCCTCTGCTTGCCGTAGGGAAGAGACGTCGCAAGATCGTCCTTGAGTTCTTCCAGGCCGACCAGCCTGATCAGCTCCAGTGTCTTCTCCCGGTTTGCCTGCTCCTCCTGGGCATTCAGGCGAAGGGTAGCGGACACGAAATTCGCTCTGGAGCGCATATGCCTCGCGATCAGTACATTTTCAAAGACGGTCATCTTCTTGAACAGACGGATGTTCTGGAAGGTTCTGGCAATGCCAAGCTTCGTGATCTTATCAGGCGTCCTGGATATGACCTTATTGCAGACCATTGCGGGATCTCCGAGGTAGAGCTTCTTCATCTTCCCTCTGGGATAGTTCTCTACGATCGGTTCCCCGTTGAAATAAACGGTCCCGTTGGTCGGCTCATACACACCGGTAATCACGTTGAAGGCCGTGGTCTTTCCCGCTCCATTGGGCCCGATCAGGGCGACGATCTCACCCTTGTTGACCTCCATGGAAAAATCATTTACGGCAATAACGCCGCCGAACTGCATCGTAATATGGTCCAGGCGGAGTACATTCGCATTCGGATCACTCATTTGCGGAAGCCTCCTTTCCCTTGCGTCTGAGCAGCTTCATCAGGCCTGAGAGGGAGAATTCATGATCTCCCATGATTCCCTGGCGCGCAAACAGCACGATCAGCATGATCACTACCGAGAATACGACCTTGCGGAATCCGGAGCGCAGCAGCGGTACCTGGAAGGATCCGATCATCAGCGGAGAATCCAGGAATCTCAGCCACCACTCGGAAGCTGCGTAGAACAGGAACGTGGCAAGGACCGAACCGGTCACGGAGCCAAGTCCACCGATGACTACGATCAGAAGGATCTCATAGGTCATATTGGACTTGAATGCCTGCGCCTGTATGGTTGTCTGGTACATTGCCAGCAGCGCGCCGCCGATCCCGGCAAAGAAGCTGGAGATGCAGAAGCTCATCCGCTTGTGATGCGCCAGGTTGATGCCCATGGCTTCCGCCGCCACTTCGTCATCCCGGATCGCCTTGAACGCTCTTCCGAAGGAAGAATTGATCAGCAGCACGATCACCGCGATGCAGATCACCGCCACGGCGAAGGGGAACATCAGGGTCGAGAAGCTGGGGTACTTTCTGAGCATGTTGGAACCGTTGGTCAGCGGGCCGAGCTTGTCCCACTGGAAGATCGCGCGCATGATCTCGGCAAAGCCAAGGGTCGCGATGGCCAGGTAATCGCTCTTGAGGCGAAGGACCGGCAGTCCGATCAGCCATGCCAGGAACGCCGCGACCAGTCCGGCCGCGATCAGACCGGCCCAGAAAGGAACCGCAAACTGGATGATGCCGCCGTCAAAGTACTGGTACACCGAGGCCCTGTCTGCAGGCGGGATCGTCAGGATCGCATACGTATAACCTCCGATCAGCATGAACCCTGCCTGTCCCAGACTGAACAGTCCGGTAAATCCGTTCAGAAGGTTCATGGAGACCGCGACCAGGGAGTAGATGCAGCCCTTCTTGAGCACCGTCATGATGATTCCGGTTGACGGAAGCATCCTGTCAAGCAGCGCCACCAGGGCAAACGCCGCTGCCAGGAGGACTATCGCTGCGATGGTATCTTTTTTCTTCGTCATGGCAGTCCTCCTTTCTCAGACCTTATCCGTTGCCGCTTCACCGAACAGACCCGTCGGCTTGAACAGCAGCACAAAGATCAGAAGCACAAAGGTAAATGCATCTGAGAAGGTCGTCCAGCCCACGCCCTTGATCAGATTCTCCACGATACCGATCAGCATCGCTCCGATGACGGCTCCCGGTATGGATCCGATGCCGCCGAAGACGGCCGCAACGAAGGCCTTGAGACCGGGCATGCCGCCCGACGTCGGGATGACGGACGGGTAATTGGAGAAATAAAGCAGCGAGCCGATCGCCGCGAGGAACGAGCCGATGACAAAGGTCATGGAGATGACATTGTTGACGTTGATCCCCATGAGGCGGCTTGTCTCAAAGTCCGTGGAGACCGAGCGCATGGCCATGCCGATCTTCGTGTGATTGATCAGCTGCATCAGCCCGATCACAAGAATGATCATAAGGATCGGTGTCAGGATCGTGACAACCTTGGTCGTCGCCGGGCCGATCGTGATCGGACTGGAGATGAACGGGATCGTCGGATAGACCTGCGCCAGGCCGCCTGTGATATACAGGGCCAGGTTCTGGAGCAGATAGGAGACGCCGATCGCCGAGATCATGACTGACATTCTGGGCGAATTGCGCAGCGGCCTGTAGGCGATCTTCTCGATCGACATGCCGAGGATCACCGTCACGATGATCGTAAGCGGGATCGAGATATACAGCGGAAAAACAGTCGTGGAATAGATCAATACCAGTCCGGCGACCATAAAGATGTCGCCATGAGCAAAGTTGATCAGACGCAGGATGCCGTAGACCATCGTATAGCCGATGGCGATCAGCGCATACTGGCCTCCCACTGAGATTCCCGCGAGCAGATACGGTAAATTCTTTGACAGGAAATCCATACTCTAATCCTTCTGATTCTGCCGGCAGAAGCGCCGGTTACTAAGTTCAAAAGAGGCTGCATGTCATGATGCAGCCTCTTCTTGGTTCTGTTAACCAGATGATTCAGGCTCTGATCACTCGCTGACACCCTGTGTCGCTACGAATTCCCAGGAACCTGTCTCGTTATTCGCCTGCTTGACAACTGCTTCGCTGCGGACTGCGTCGCCGTTCTCGCCGAACTCGATATGTCCGGTCACGCCGTCATACGTAGTTGCCGGGATCGCCGCCAGGACGTCTGCCGGAGCAGTGGAGCCTGCATTCTTGAGGCACTCAAGTGCTACAAAGTATGCATCGTATCCCATTGCGGATACAGCTGCGATGGTATCATCGCCGCCATTGTTTGCAAGCGCGGTGGAATCGCCGTTGATGTACTCTTTGATTCCGGTATCAAATGCTTCGTCAGCGCCTTCCTGATAGAAGGTGGTGACATAGACCTGGATGTCCTTGCCCTCAGCAGCGCTCAGGATAACGTTGGAATCCCAGGTATCGCCTGCCAGCAGCGGAACGGTAACGCCCTGCGTGGAAGCAGCTTCGATGATCAGCTGTGCGGCCTCGGTGGAAGTCGGAGCCATGATAACATCAACGCCTTCGTTCTTGGCAGTTGCGATGTAGGAAGTGAAGTCAGCGGTTTCAGGCGGGAATGTCTCCTCGATTACTTCGCCGCCCAGATCCTTGAAGGCTGCGCTGAAGTAATGGCCAAGGCCTGCGGAATAGTCATCGCCAAGCTTGGTCAGGACATATGCCTTCTTCGCGCCGATGGCTTCATTCGCATAGTTTGCAAGGACTGTACCCTGGAACGGATCCAGGAAGCAGATACGGAAATAGTTGTCATTTCCCTCAGTGACCTGCGGGTTCGTGCAGGTAACGCCGATTGCGCCGACACCGGCACTCTTGAAGATATCGCCTGCGGCGATGGAAACTGCGGAACCGTAGGAACCGAGAACAACGCTTGCACCTTCAGCAGCTGCGGTTGCAGCAGAAGTAGCCTTATCCGTAGAGGACTCGTTGTCAACGATATTCAGTACAACATCATACTCAACTCCGTCGATCTCTACGGTCGGCTGTACGGAATTGGCATACTGCATGCCGAGAACTTCCTGCTTACCGCCTGCGCCGTTGTCGCCCGAAGCCGGCTCGAATACGCCGATTGTAACAGTGTCAGCCATTGCCGCTCCCGACAGGGCCATTGTGAGAACACAAGTCAAAGCAACCAGTTTTTTCATGATAGTACCCCTCCTTCTCCTGGGAATACACAAACAGCACCAGAATGCCTCTTTCCGGCTGCCCGGCGCTATCCCGCCTACATGTTTCGCATTATAGCACTTTAACGCTGTAAAGGCAAGAACAGTCAGACAATATCCTCAGCGGCCGGGGATGCGGACTTTTCTCTTTTCGGACCACTTTGAACAGAAGGTCTTCACCCCCACCTTCCTGTATGCCCTGATGCGAACATAGTAGTTTTTTCCGGCTGTCAGGTTTCTGACCGTAAGGCTGGTGGAAGTGGTGCTGACAGTCTGCAGCGAGCTGCCGCGGAACTTTCTGTTCCTGCAGATCTGCACCATGTATCCGGAGACCTTCCCCTTGCCGAAGCGGACCTTCTTCCATCTGAGCTTCAGCGCAGAAGTCTTTCCCTTCGCCCTGCTCAGCGACACCCGCTGCTTTTTCAGCTCCCGGATCTTCCTGCGCTGGGCATCACTCAGCTTCGTATTCGTGACCGCAGGTCTGGACGGGCCCGACACCTCTGTAGTCAGTGCGTTGGTATAGGGATCATATACCGCCGTAACCGTGAAGCTTACCTGCGCCGTGTCATACACGTACCGGTCCGCCTGAGATCCGCTCTTCGGACAGATCGTGAAGGTGTAGGATCCGGGCTCTGTTATGGACACTGAGGATGCGGTAAAGGCTCCGCCGCGGCAACTCAGCTCTCTCTCCTGCTTTCCATTTCTCTTCAGCACCGCGCTGTAGGCACCGTCCGGGGCCGGCTTGCCGTTCTGCGTGACGCTCACGGACAGGTTCACCGCGGCAGGTATCGGATCTACCCTGTAGTAGGCGGCGTCGCTTCGCTCATTGAACTGAAGGATCATCCGTCCGTTGACAAATGAAAGCGTCTCCAGCTCACTCTTGCTGTTCCCGCCCTCTATGTAGTAGGTCTTGCAGAGATTGCCATAGATGTCATAGACATAGATGACATTGTCATTTGCTTTCAGCACCCCGTCATACACTGCCTGATAGCTGCTGACAGCGCCGCGCTCCCAGCAGGTATAGTACAGCATGGAATTGTATGCGGCCGCACCCTGATAGGTCAGGTTGGTATGGATCGGAAATGAGCGTATGACCCGGGTCATGTCTGTGTTCAGGACATCGCAGATGATTCCCCTGGGCCCTTCATAGACACAGAAGAAGCAGCCGGAGGCCTCATCCCACGCAACCGCGTGGTAATTTTGTCCAAGAACCCGCTCCCCCTCATAGGCCAGGGTGGTGCCGTTCAGGAAGATCACCCTGTTTGTATAATCCATCGGCATGACATAGATCCGGTCCTCCGACTCTATGTAGGTCATATCGTTGGCGTGTTCAAGAGCGTATTTTGCAGATTCCGTCCGGATCAGGGAATAATCGCTCAGGCTCAGGAGGATCAGCTTGTTGTATGCGTTCGTCCCTGCCAGGAATGCGGACAGAAGGAAGGACTTTGTGGCAGTCCCGCCCTCCAGGGCTGCAGACCTGGGGATCTTATTCAGGCCGGTCAGCTCGATCTTTGTCAGATCGCTCCTGTCCATGTACCGCGCCACGCTCAGGGGGATCTCAAGATGATCTGTCTGGCTGCCGTCTATGTACACGGTCCCGTCCTCACTGATGCGGATCCCGTATTCCCTGCTGTCTGAATAATGGGGAGCGCTGACCCGGATCCTGTAATCCTCTCCGTATTCCAGTCCGCCGATCGCGCACTCCTCCCCGGCCCTGTAGAGGCGGCCGTCCGAACCTGCCTCCAGGCATGTCCAGTCCTCCTCGCCGGCCTTTCTGAGATAAAAGACGCAGTACAGAATGAATCTGCTGTTGGCCTGCTGCGGACTGACCTTGATATAGACGGAGGCTGTTTCCGCTGCCTCTTCCAGGATCTCCGGCATCTCGGACTCCGTCTCTTCGGTCCCGGCCGCTTCGAGCTCCGTCTCTTCGGTCACAGCCGCTTCGGTCCCGGCCTCTTCCGGAGCTGTCTCTGCCTCTGTTTCAGGCGTGTCTGCAGGCTGCAGTCCCTCCTCAATGTCAAATGGACTTGCCCCGCCTTCTTCCGTCTGGCTTCCGGACACAAGGTCCTTTCCGTCAGAAGCCGGGCTGTATGCAAGGCTGTCCTCCTGAGGTGTGAAGATGCCCTCTGTCTGGGAAGCGGATCCGCCTCCCTCTTCCACAATTATGAAATCCTCCTCCGCCGCAGCATTCATGCTCAGGCAGGGCAGAATGGAAGATGCGGCTGCTGCCGCAGCCGCAATCAATATGCACAAATGTGCTCTGTATCGTTTTTTCAATCTGTCTGCTCCTTTATAAAGCGTGACTCTTCCGGTCCATCAGCTGCAGGATCCTTGCCGTGGCATGGCCGTCGCATCCGCTCATAAAACGGTATTTGAACTCCCGCACCCGTGCCAGATCGAACTCTGCGTCCGGGGTCTTCAGGACCTCTGTAAGCTCCTGTGTCGTAGAACAGACCGGTCCGGGCATCATCTCCCGGATCGGATAGTAGAATCCTCTCTCGTCCAGGTATTCCTGCATGTCATAGGTAAAGAACAGAAGCGGTTTCTCAAACAGCGAATATTCAAAGACAAGGGAAGAGTAATCCGTGATGCATACGTCGGCTGCCGTAAGCAGCTCCTCGATCGACAGACTGTCTGTGATGTCAAAGGCAAAGTCTGCGCAGTCCGCAGGTATCACAGGACGGTCCTTTGCTTTTACGAAGGGATGGTGCTTCACAAGAAGAATGAACCTGTCTCCCAGCTCTCTCTTCATCGCGGGGATATCCAGCCGGTCCGGTGAAGACGCGCGCCCTACGGAGCCTCTGAAGGTCGGTGCGTAGAGGATCACCTTTTTTCCGGGAACCAGTTCCTTACTCTCCTCGATGACCGAGGAGTCTGCGTAATCCGTATATACATCGTCCAGCTTCGCCGAAGCCTTCTTCTCAGGCAGAAACAGTGCCGGCGCCATGCGCCTGAGGACCCAGGTCACCTTGCCGCAGGCCTTCTGCCTGTATTTTCTGCTGAAGAACATATCCGTCCGGCTTACGCCGATAGGAAGGATCCGCTCGATCCGGTCCTCCATATGGAAGGCTTCCGCATAGGCCCATACTACCTCGGGACTGGACACGGTAACGTAGGAGAAATTGCCGTGTACCGGATACCGCTCCAGATCTTCGACGGTCGTCCCGAACTCTTTCCCGACCGTACTGTAACCGAACTTTTTAAAAGCCCCGCAGGCATGCCAGGTCTGGATGACCGTTGTCTCGGGCCGGATCGGAAGACTGCTCAGGAAGTATGAACTCTCATTGACAAAGATAAACTCGGCGCGGGCAAGCTGCGCAATTGCGCCAAGGCAATTGCGCGCCACCAGGGCCTGGTTCTCCATGCCCTCACGGATGCAGACCACGGATATTGTGTAGTTCCCATTCTCATGGGCATTTCTTCGCTCCAGGGCAGCGCGGATCAGCCGGAAGTTGTCAGAGAGCATCTTCTCCCTGACTTCCAGAAATACGACGCTCCCCGACACGACCGGCTCTCTGGCTGCAGCCCTGTACCGGGAAGGATACAGGCGCTTCAGTGTGAGATCCTTGTATGCCCTGCGGGCGATGCTTCGCGGAGTCTTCAAACTGTTTTCCATATCCCCTTTATTCGTTTTCCATGCGCTCGATCAGTTCCATGATCGCCTCTGCCGAGTTGAAGTTCTCGGGAAGAAGGTCATCCACCTGAATCTCGATCCCATACTGAACGTTGATCTCACTCACCATTGCGATGATGTCAAAAGACGACAGGATCTCATCATCGATCAGAGCATCTTCCGTCTCAAAGTCAACGTCCGGACGTACAGAATTCAGAATCTCAATCAGCTTTTCCATTTATATATTCCTCCTTCTTAGGAATCATCTGTTGCTGGTATGCCGCCGGCGTTGTTCGCGGCAGTGCCCGGAGCGGCTCATCTGGCGGCCAGCTCTCTTCGCAGCACCTTTCCGTTGAACGTCCGGGGGATCGCATCGATCACTTCAATCATACGCGGCATACGGTTGTCGTCAATATGTTCTTTCAGATAAGCGAACAATTCCGCCTCAGAATATTCTGTACCCTCTGCCGGAACGACGAACAGCTTCGGCACCTGGCCGGCAAGCTCATCCTTCACGGGGATGCATGCGCAGTCCGCGACCATCGCGCAGCCCGCGGCAGCCTCTTCGATCTCCTCCGGCGAGATCTTGATCCCTTTATAATTGATCACGTCATCCGCCCTGCCGAGGACATAGATATACCCGTCAGGGTCGATGTAGGACAGGTCTGCGGTCATCACATATCCATCCTGCAGTGTCCCGGCAGTCAGCTCAGGCTCTCCCCAGTAGCCGCTCATGTTCATCGGCCCTGCGGAGGCCAGAAGACCTGTATTCTCCGCGCTGGATTCGATCGGCTTCCGGTCCGGTCCCATCACCGCGAACCGGGCATTGGGCACCGGTCTGCCGATGCTTCCCGGCCGGCCGGCATCTTTATTGAAGTCCAGATAGCAGGTGCGTCCGGACTCGGAGGATCCATAGCAGTTATACAGGCGCGAATCGGGGAAGCATTCCCTGAGCTTCTCCTTCGTACTCTCGGGGAGAAATGCCGCTCCGACCTCTATATAGTCGATCTGCGGCGCATAGGCGTGAAGCCGGGCGTGGGATGTCTTAAGCAGCATCTCAGCCGCGCTCGGAGTCAGATCAAGGGCGGTCGCCCCCTGCTTCTCCATCATATCCAGCAGGACTCTGGGCAGCGTGATCCCGTTGGCGATCAGAACCGTACTGCCGTTCAGCAGATGCGCATAGGCTGTCCGCAGCCCGTGGGCATGGTTCAGCGGAAGGGGCATCAGCTCCACACTGTCGCTCTTCATGCAGGTACCGGCTATGATATTCTGGGCATTGGCGATATTGGCCCTGCCGGAGAGCATTACACCCTTCGACTTTCCCGTCGTCCCGGTCGAGAACAGGATCTCCGCGGTGCTTTCCGGATCGATCGAATCCAGCGCCAGGCGGCCCTTCCTCAGGGACTCTTCCCTTTCATTTTCCCGGATCCCGGCGCACAGAGTCTCCCATTCCTTCATGGTCATGGCCCGGGCCGGGGTCTCTTCCGTACTCTTCCGGGTCAGCTGCACGGCGCAGCCGGTCTGAGAGACGATCTCCCTCAGGCGGTCCGGGGCGACCCGGCGCTCCACGCCGACAAAGATCCCGCCGGTCAGCTGGCAGGCAAGATTGACGGCCAGGAACATCTCGTCCTGAGAACACTCCATGACAATGCGGCTTCCGTCGCATACTCCCACTGACCGAAGTGCGGATGCGCAGATGCAGATATCCTCCCAGACATCCTGATATGTGTGAATACCCTTATTATCAACAACAGCCCGTACATCGCCTGCGCGGTCTGCATTCATGCAGACCGCCTCAGCCAATGTGCGGGCTTTCATAATTCTTTCTTCCATGTGCTACTCAGCCTTCCGTTTCTGTCATTCAGCCGGCATCTGCAGGAGACGGATCCGTTCCGCCTTCTGATGTACCGCTGCCACCCTCCTGGCCTCCTTCGTTTCCTGACGAGCCGCTGCCGCCCTGGCCGCCTTCATTTCCCGATGAACCGCCGCTCTGGCCGCCTTCACTGCCTGACGGATCGTCGTCTTCCACAGGCGTGATGATCTCAGGCTGCGGTGTGATATACTCATCCTCAGGTGTCAGGATGCCGTTTATGACAACGCCGGTATTCAGGTCTACCGTGATGTTCCGCCCGATCGACCTCATCATCTGCTCATAGATAATTCGGCTCAGGACCGGCGCGTAATGAACTCCGTCCACCGTATCAAACTGCGGAAGGGCAAGAACATAGGAAAACAGATCGATCACTCTGGACGGAAATGCTTTCTTAAGCTGTTTATTGAACTTTACCCTCTTTTTGTTTGTCCCGTCCTGTCTGGGCAGAACCCCGATAAACCGAAAGTCCGCTGCCGGATATGTGTGGATCAGGGTCTTGTACAGATTGACATAGGCGCTGATGTTCCGCAGGTCATTTCCGCCAAGGTCGATCAGCACGGTGCCTGTGGGCTGCTGCTCCAGGAACGAATCGATCAGCTTCAGGCCGGCAGCCTTCCACCGGTTATCCGAAAACATTCTGCGGAACAGACAGTCTATGCCGCAGCCGGAATAGTGATAGAAATAAACCTCCGGATCCTTGACCGCATTGGCCGTATTCTTCGTGCGGGACGCTCCGATATAGAGGTATTTCGCACCATTAAAATCAAGATCGCCGCCCGCTGTGGAGAGCGCCTTCTTCACGGTGTATACCTTGGTCTTCCCTATATAGTAGGCACCCTTTTTGAAGGTTCCGGCTTTTTTGGTGCTGTCCGTCACCTGCACGACACAGGACATAGTGATGCCGCCGGCCTTCGCAAAGATCTTGCAGGTACCGGCAGACTTGGCAGTCACCACAGCTTTATTCTTGCTCTTCTTCCTTACACAGGCGACCTTCTTGTCCGTGGTGCTCCACTTAACGCTCTTCGCGCCCCCCTGCACCTTCAGAACGAATCTCGAATTCCGGTTCAGGTGCTTGATCGTCTTATTTAAAGAATACTTCTTTTTCTGCGCCTTCTGCGCTGCCTGCGTCTCAAAGCCTGCTCCCATCAGGCTCGCTCCGGGCACGGAACTGACCGCCATCACCAGGGCCAGGATCAGACACGCGATGCTTTTTTTCAGATGTTTCACTTCAGCGGCTCCCCTTATATGTCTCTTCTGCAAAACAAATACTGCGATAATTAACAATTATATCATATAGATGTAACAATTACCAGAGCTTCCGTCAGGTCCCTCAGGCGGATTCCATCTCTTCAACGCTGCTGTCCATGGCGGACACCTTCTTGTCGATGGCATACTGCACATTCAGCTCCCAGAAACAGTCATAGGTCTGTTCGCCGCTTCGGCGCGTTTCGATGCGAAGGTCATCCTCCCCGGACATGGCATCCAGAGGGATGTCGAAATCCGTGCCTTCCTGCCAGTCGGCAAGGACCTTCCATTCCTGTCCCTCCTTCTTGAGGAGCAGTCGGTATTCCGGGATCAGGTCTTCATTCTGGACGGAGAGAGCCCGGACTTTGTAACCGTCCTTTCTCTTCCTGACATACACAAAGCATCCCGGTATGCGGGTCACGTCCTTCTTCATCTCTTCGACGCTCTCATAGAACATGCCGCTGATGTCCTCTCCCGCCTCCACTTTTTTGATCGTGTCGGCCAGGATCTCGGAGAACCTGTCGGCCCCCTCCAGCGAGAGATGGATATGGTCCGAAAAGACCGTATCCGGAAAGAGCTCTTCCCGGTTCCTGAGCATGCTGAAATTGATGTAGGGGAAGCCGGTCTCAGCGCAGAACTTGGTCAGATAATCCCAGACCTCCTGGTAATTGCTGACGCTGTAGATCTCCGCCGCGGTGGACGGGATGGTGATCCAGATCAGCTTGACATTCTTCTTCCTGCACAGTTCGGCGATCTTGAGTGTGTACTCTACCTCATGCTCGGCGATCTGGTCCTCTGAAAATGTCAGATCCTCCGCGTTCATGCTGCCCGTAAGGGCACCCTTTTTGAAGACGATAAAGCCGTTGCCGCCATAGTAGGAGGCCGCACTTGTATCGGCCTTCCAGTTCGGATCAGCGACCTTCCTGCGGCTTTCGTAGTTCTGCTTCAGCTGTTCGATGCTGGTCACCGTTCCGCCGAACCTGTACAGGGCGGACAGGTTGAACCACTGTCCCACCGGCGCGCAGTCCAGGAAGTACTTCACCCGCTCGAATTCGGAGATATAGTCCCCCACCAGCAGTCTTCCCCTGTGCAGGTTGATCTGCTTCTTCGGAATCAGGCGGTCCCAGTTCAGGTTGACCACGACATATTCCGGATCATACTCTTCCAGCAGATACTCCACCATATAGTAGGCACCGTCCGTAGACTGGCTCGCGGTAGAGGCATCAACGACCTCCTCATATCCCATCTCCTTCGCCAGGACGGCGGTATCACATCCGTGATAGACCTGAGAGGCTCCGGCCACAACCATACCGACCTTCGCGCCGGAGGATTTGATCCTGCGCATGTCTCTCTGGAAATGATTGGCATAATGCGCCGAATCGAAGCACTGCCTGGCGATCAGCTCCGCGATGATAAGAACGGCGATGATCACTGCGGCGCATCCGATCCTGGATACCAGGCTGCTGCGCTTTGCTGCCTGTTCACTGGTGTTATCAGAACTGCGCATACATAAATCCTCCTGCAGATGCATTGCCGCCGCCGGCTCCCATTATGATCAGAACAAGCATGAGCCCATAGGCAAGTCCCCTGACTGCCCAGTGTACATTTTTCCTGATCCCGTTTTCATTTACCAGATCCACCCCAAACATCACCAGGACGCCGATCGCGATATACCACAGGGTGATGCCCTGGCCGGCACAGCCCTTCAGCAGCACCTGCACCGGATGCGCCAGCTCGCCCCAGTTGGGCGTAAACATGAGGCGGATATACTCGAATGCTCCCGCGACCGTGCTGCTGCAGTAGAAGATTCTCAGCAGACTGACCAGCAGGAACGTACGGATGATCATAACGATCCTCCACCATCTCGCTTCAGAGTTGATGTGCAGGGCCGCCTTCATCCGGTCATAGACAGGCTCCATCTGCATGCTGAACACGATAAACAGGAAGTTCAGCCAGCCCCACACGACGAAGGTCCAGCTGGCTCCGTGCCACAGTCCGGTCAGCGTCCACACGAAGATCATCGCGAAATAACTCGGAAGCAGCTTTCCCATCCTTGCGCCGAACCTCTCTCTGGCCCTGCGTCCGATCTTCTGGGCTGTCCTGCCCATGGAGCAGGGGTAGAAGATATAGTCAGAATACCAGTGGCCCAGGGTCATATGCCAGCGCTGCCAGTAATTCTGGATCGACGTGGAGAAATAGGGCTGGCGGAAGTTCTCCTCCAGCTCTACGCCCAGCACTTCGCAGAAGCCGCACATAATATTCATGTATCCGGAGAAGTCCGCGTAAAGCTGGATCCCGTATCCGAGAACTGCCGCGAACAGATATACGCCCGGAGTAGATGAGGGGTTCGCCATGACCGCGCCGACGGTCGGCGCGAGCTTGTCTGCCACCAGCAGCTTCTCAAAATAGCCGTACAGTATACGCCGCATGCCGCGGCACATCCTGTCATAGTCATAGGAGTGCGGCGCGAACAGCGTCTTTCCCAGACGGTCAAAACGGCTGAAGGGACCCTGGATAATATGCGGGAAGAAGGATACAAACAGAAGGTATTTCAGGTAATTACGCTCTGCCGGATACTTCTTCCTGCTGACATCGATCACATAGCCGGCTGCGGTGAATGTATAGAAGGAGATCCCCAGCGGCACTATGAAGCTGTCCACCCTTGCAAAGGCAGCCGTCAGGTCAGCGCCGGGAAGCAGTGCCTGCACCGTCTCCAGGACCATGGGACTGTATTTTACAACGCCCCAGATGCCGAAGATCACGATGCACATCAGGATGAAGAAGCGCTTTTTCTCCCGCTTGGAGCGCTCCCTCTCCGCGGCCTTCGCATCCCTGTCCTTCAGGGCGGCAAGCGCATCCTTCGATCTGCGGTTTGCCCCCTCCATCCACAGGGCGGCAGCGTAGGTGATCAGGGAAGTGACCAGGATAAACGCCATGCCTGCCAGACCGGCCCTTGAATAGAAAAAAAGGCTCCCGGCCAGGAGCACCAGCCACTGAAACCTCTTCGGCAATATAAAATAGACGGCTGTCAGACCGGTCAGAAAAGCCACATAATCCTTAGACGTTATACTCATAACTCACTCCCAACGCTTGTTCTCAGGTTTTTGCGGCATGTGCGCGCAAATCCTGCGCCAGTATATCACACAAACAACGGTATTGTCACTATTATGTTACATATTTATTACATGTGATTACGCCGTTTTCTGGAGACATGTAACAATTAAAAAGGGACGTCGCATCAGATAATGCGACGCCCCTATCTTATTGATCGGCTGTTTTTGAGCATGGGACCGCAATGACGGAAGACATCATGAGTGAAATAAGATCCGGTCGATCACCCGGTCCGAAGAGCCTGTATCCCGGAAGTCGAACTGTTCCTCCACATACCGCTTCGCCTTCTCCTGCTGATAATCACCCTTGTCGATCGCTTCGAGAAGCTCGTCGAAGGTGCGGCACACCCGGCCCGGCGCATATTCTTCATACTCCCGGTGGAACCCGCGCGAGGAAGCGTACTCCTTCTCGTCAAACGCATAAAACAGCATGGGCCGGTCCATCAGAGAATACTCGCAGATCGCGGAAGAATAATCCGTGATCAGAAGATCCGTCACATAGAAAAGATCATTGATATCCCGGACTGTCCCTGCGTCCGCCATGCGGTCTGCCATCGCCTGGGGGATCGGCACCGGCCTCTTCACCCAGGGGTGCATGCGGAACAGGACCACCGTATCCTCTCCCAGTGCCTCATACAGCCTGCCGAAGTCGATCTTCTCATAGGGGTAATCCGCGTCCAGCTTGCCCCGACCTCTGTAGGTGGGCGCAAATGTGATCACCCTCTTCTGACGGATCATGGGAAACTGCTCTTCCAGAGCCTGCACGGCCAGCGCCCGGTGCTGCGGATCCAGGAACCGGTCGATCCTCGGAAGTCCTGTCGCAAGGACCTGCTCGTCATTGATCCCCCAGATCTCCGAGAAGATCGGGATCACCGCTCTGGAGCTCACGATCCCGTAAGTATACTGGCGGTGGCAGCTGAAGGGGGCAGGGCAGCCCGGGTGTCCCCAGCGGCTGTAGCCTGAACTTTTGAAGCCCACCCCTGCGTGCCACAGCTGGACCAGAACCGTGCTCTTATCCAGGATCAGATAGTCCAGAAGCGGGACATGATCATCCACAAAGATATAATCCGCCCGGGCGATCCTGCGGATCACCTCAGGAAGAGACTTCCTTCCGGCTCCGCGGTCCCGGAAGGACTCCAGGATCTCAAAGCCCCCGCCCGGGCAGTCAGCCCGGTCAAGGCCTCTTTCCCGCATCCGATCCCTGACCGCCGTCAGGTTTGTGCCCGGAGCAGTGGACTGCTCGGACAAAAACAATACGGTCTTTCGTCCCGCCTTCTTCCCGCCTGCCTTTGCCCCTGCGCGAAGCGCACGGTAATATGCATTGACAGCCTCATGGGAGAGATCCTTTTTCAGCCTCTTAAGGGCATTCTGTCGTTTTCTGAGGGTCCTGACCCTGATCCGGAAGGGGGCTTTCAGGAACTGGATGCAGCAGCACTGGGTCTGCATATCGTACCAGAATCTTCTGCGCGCAGCGTCCGGATCACACGCACAGGTCACTTCGGCCGCAGCACCGGCCGCCTCGATCTGAAGTCTGTAGTCTCCATCCGGAATGCAGCGGCAGTTCCCCGGGTTGGTGATATTGATGTACGCCGAGAGCAAACAGGGATCTGCCTCCCTCGCTTCCCTGTCAGGCAGCATGGAAAACAGGGCTTTGCCCTTCTCCCCTGCAAGAGACACTGTCACGTTCTCTCTCCAGGAGGGGTCCCTCCCGTCCGCATCTTCTGCTCTCATTTCTACATGCAGCAGGATCCGCTCCCACCGCACCGCGGTCACGGATATCTTCATCCCTCGTCAGCTCCCTTGCGGCGCAGCTCTCTCTCCGCATCCTCCAGGGCCGCGGCGATTACCTGATCCATGTTGTAATACCGGTATGTTCCCAGCCGTCCTCCGAACAGTACCCTGTCCTTCGTCTCACTCTGCTGGGACAATGCCCTGTACTGCTCGTACAAAGCACTGTTCTTCTCATCATTGACCGGATAGTAGGGCTCCATCCCATCCTTCCACTCCATGGGATACTCCCTGGAGATGATGGTCTTCTTCTGCTGTCCGAATTCAAAATGCTTATGCTCGATGATCCTGGTCCAGGGCGTTTCGGCGTCCGTATAGTTCACGACCGCGTTGCCCTGATAATCCGGGATATTCAGGACCTCATCCTCAAACCGCACCGTGCGGTACTCCAGATGGCCCAGGCAGTAATCGAAATATTCGTCGATCGGTCCCGTATAGACGATCTTCTTCGCAATATCCGGATGCTCGGCAATGAACGATTTATAATCCGTCCCCGTCAGGATCCTTGCCCCGGACAGCATCTTCTGGATGATCTGGGTGTAGCCGCCCACAGGGATCCCCTGATAGCGGTCATTGAAATAGTTATTGTCATAGGTGAAGCGCAGCGGGATCCTGCGGATAATGAACGCGGGCAGATCCTTGCACTCACGCCCCCACTGCTTCTGGGTATAGCCCTTGATCAGCTTCTCATAGACATCCGTGCCCACCAGAGAGAGCGCCTGCTCCTCCAGATTCTTCGGCTCCGTGATATGGAGGTCCGCGATCTGCCGGGCGATCTCATCCTTAGCCTCCTGGGGCGTCCGCACTCCCCACATGCGGCTGAAGGTATTCATGTTGAAGGGGAGATTGTACATCTCGTCATGCCAGCAGGCCACCGGCGCGTTGATGTAGTTGTTAAACTCCGCAAACTGGTTCACATACTCCCAGATCTTTTTGTCAGAGGTATGGAAGATGTGGGCACCGTAGCGATGGACGTTGATATCGTGCCGACGCTCGGTGTAGATATTGCCACCCACATGGTCCCGGCGCTCGATCACCAGCACCTTCTTGCCGTATTTGCGCGCTTCATTGGCAAACACTGCCCCGTACAGTCCCGCTCCGACCACCAGATAGTCGAACTTCTCGTCCTGTTCCAGCGTTTTGCGGTCCTCCCGGATCTTCCAGTCAAAGGAATAGACCTTATCCTCCCGGGTCGTATAGGCATTGCAGACCTGCTCCGTGTCCCCGCTCATCATGACCTGTCCGTGGTCAAGCCAGAGCACGTGGTCGCACAGCCTCTTCACGTCATTGATATTGTGGGAAACAAACAGAAGCGTCGTTCCGCCGGACAGCATCTGCTCCATGCGGTCATTGCAGCGCCTGCGGAACCTGGCGTCTCCGACCGCCAGCACCTCGTCCACGATCAGGACATCCGGATCCACCATGGTGGCTACGGAAAAGCCCAGACGGGCCTTCATGCCCGAGGAGAAGTTCTTGATCGGCGAATCCAGGAAATGCCCCAGCTCCGCGAACTCAACGATCTCGTCAAAGTGCTCCTCCATGAATTCATGGGAGTGTCCCAGGACCGCGCCGTTCAGGAAGATATTCTCCCTCGCGGTCAGCTCCTGGTCAAAGCCCGCGCCCAGCTCGATCATCGGGGCGATCTTACCGCGCACCTTTACAGAGCCCTTGTAGGGCTTCATGACACCGGCGATGGTCTTGAGCAGGGTGCTCTTGCCGGAACCGTTGGTTCCGATCAGCCCCCAGGCCTCTCCCGGCTTCACATGCAGATCCACGTCCCGCAGCGCAAGGAATTCCTGGAAGGTCAGCTCGTGCTTCAGCTTCCGGATCGTATACTCTTTCAGATTATTTATCTTCTGGCTCGCCAGAGAAAAGCGGATCGTAAGATGATCCACATCGATCGCATTTTTCATCTTATCTCACTCCTGAGTCGGTCAGCTTACAGGTACAGAATGAACCGGTCCTGATTCTTCTTGAATTCATACAGGCCAAGCACCATCATGACAACCGCCCAGATGCATCCGCCGATGACATACCCGGCCCCCGGGATCCTGCCGTACAGCGCGCAGTCCCTGAACTGCAACACATAGCAGTACATGGGATTAAAGAACCGGATCACCACCTGAAGCAGGTTCGGCAGCCGTTCGATGGGATAAAAGATCGGCGTCAGATAGGTCCACGCAACGCACACCGCATGATAGATGTACTCGATATCCCGGAAGAAAACGTTCATCTGCGCCAGCAGGAAGCTCAGGCCCAGAGAGAACAGGTACAGCTGGATCAGGATCAGCGGAAGAAACACCATCTGCCAGTAAAACGGAGAGCGTGTCGCGATCATGACGATCAGGAACGCCCCGAAGGAAAACACCGTTTCGATAAAGGTGCTGGATACCTTCGACAGAGTAAATACGTATTTCGGGATAAATGTCTTCTTGAGAAGCGCGGCGTTGCCGCTTACGCTCTTGAGGCCGGCCTGTGTCGCCGACTTCATGAATTCCATCAGCACACGCCCGGTCAGCAGATAGATGGGATAGTTCTCAATATTGCGCTTGAACATGGCAGAGAAGACCACGGTCAGCACGATCATGATCAGCAGAGGGTTCAGGATACTCCAGACATACCCGAAGAAGCTTCTGCGGTATTTGAGCTTGATGTCCCTCTTCACCAGTTCAGTGATCAGATTAGAGTATTGCATCAGTACCTTCCAGCGGTACTTCAGTGTATTTTTCATCCTGTAAAGTTCCCCTTCACTGGCCAAGTTTCGAATAGTCGACACGGATCATGGCAAGAACACTGAGCGAGTCATCTGCCGCGTCATTGCCATAGTCCATCAGCCGCCCGTCTTTCGTAAGGAAGGCAGCGGTTCCCTCTTCATGCCCCGGCGTGGACAGCCATACATCCGCTCCGGGAGTGGTAAACAGTTTTTCCTTCTTGTAGCGCGCAGCTTCCGCGCTGTCCGGTATGCGGATCTTATCCTGCGCCGCAGGACCGCCCTGTGTCCCGTACTTGCGGTTCGCAGAGGGAGCATGCTCCATCAGGACCATGGCCTCCTGCTCCGCAGGCGCAAAGGCCGACAGCGCTTCCGTATTCAGATACTCCCGCAGGGAGCATTCTGACCAGAAAGCCTCCTCCGGATCCTCCGCAAATGCGCGCGGACCGAAGATATCCTTCCTGTCGATGGTTTTCAGGATCAGCTGCAACTGGGTGTCCTCCTTCTCCAGCACGACCCAGGTAAACTCTCCAAAGTCTACGGTATCGCCGACCTGCGCGTCGCCCAGGACCGTTTTTTCTTCCAGCTCCCGCTGTTTGAGATACTTCTGGTTGTAATACTCAGCCTGCTCTCTGGCATCCAGGAAGTCTCCCATCTTCATGAAGCGGTTTCTGGCAGATACATAGACGCCCGCCATGCCCTCCAGCTTCGCCGCGGCATATCCCATCAGCCCGCTGGAAAAGAGCAGGACCACCGCTGCCGCCACGATCAGCACAGCGGCAAGGTGCGTGATCCGTTTCCGGTTCGTCTTTCTGGCAAAAGCATCCGCCTGCTCCTTCGCGCGCGCGCACAGCTGCTGCGCGTCCTCATACTCTCCCAGAGCGGCAGACTCCTTCTCTACCTTCCTGAACTCATCCTCTGTCGCAGCTTCCTCAAAGTGCAGGTGCGCGGCCTTCAGGTCCGCAGCCTTCTTCTCCTGCTCGGCCTTCTGCCTGCCAAGATCAAACTGCTCCTTCAGCTCCTTTGCCCTTGCGTCGTCAGGGATCTGCATGACCAGCTTCTCCGCCTGGCGGTAATTCTCGATCCGGTACGCAGGCGATACGATAAACTGATCCGCCTCCATCCGGTCCATGGCCCTGCGCAGAATATCCTCATCCGACTCAAACAGGACCTCTTCTTTTTTCTTCTTTTTATTGAGATAATCAGTCAGTCTGATCTTTGCCATCCGGCTTCTCCCCAAGCTTTCTCTGCAGATCGTTGTACTTGTCATAGATCCGCTTGAACTTGCGCTCCAGTTTCAGTTTCATCTCCGCGTCTTTCGTCCCGCGGTAGGGCGCGAGACGCTGCGTCAGCTCTTCCATCGTATAGGGCCTGGCGCCTGCCTTGTCCGGGCAGAGTGAATCCCGGATGCCTTCAAACAGATTCGTGTACAGGCGATACATATATTCCGTATCCTTCACGACTCCGCCCCTGATCGCATCCTCCAGCACATCCGCCACATGCTTCGCCGTCAGATCCGCGCAGCCGACCACCCGGTCAGAGTATCCCATGCTGTCATAAAAGCCCGGGACTTTATTGTTCCACTGCAGGCCGACAGAGGGGATCTGGCAGGAATAGGCAACGATGCTCGGGTGCAGTCTGCAGGAAATGACCCCGTCGCAGGCTGAGATCTCCGAGAACATCTGCTCCGGAGAGAGCATGTTCGGCACACATTTCTTTTTCGGAATGCCGCATTCGGTGATCAGCTTCTGCAGGGTAGCCTCATCCGCGAAATGACCGCTGGTCATGTAGCGGCACTCATAGCCCCGCTCCTCCAATTCTGCGTAGAGATCACGGTACAGCTCCACCACCTTCTCATGGGCAAAGGGCATCCGGTTGTCTTCAAATCCCCGCTCTCTGAGGACGAACACGCCGATCCGCTTCCTGCCCCGCCCCGCACTCTGCCTGCGGGAGAACTTCCTGAAGATCCGGTCGCAGAAGACCGCCGGATCCGGCACCTTATCGATCATAAGGTCCTCTCTGGTCCGTATGCTGCACAGCGCATCATAATCATCGCGGGTCGTGATCCGCTTTACGCAGGGGAGATTGGCCGCCTGGCGGATGCGCTGGCACTTGGGGCTGTTCTCGTCATAAGCCTCGATCCCGATCGCAGAAAAAACGACCGGCTTGCCGTATTCGGCTGCCAGCTCAATGGTAAGACAGGTCCTCTCATAAAAGATCTGATAGAGATGGTTGAACATCGGCGCGCCGCCAAAGAGCACCAGGTCGCAGGAAGAGATCGTCCTCCTCGCGTCCTCCAGATCCTTCGGATCCCTCTTCTCCACGTAGCGCTTCGGAACCAGCCCCGCGTCTCTGCTGATGATCGAATACCGCAGGGGACTGATATGCAGATTCTTCATGACCGTCCTGACCAGGGCGATGTCACTTGCCTCCAGAATCTGATCCCCGCAGTTATCGGATCCTCTGTTCGTGATCAGCAGGATCCTCTTGGGATGGAACAGTTTTGTCTTCAGTTTTTTCAGATAATCTTTCCACATACCGTCGTCCAGGCCGCCCCGGGCCTGCTCCTGAACTGTTTCCTGAAGTATACATGATGCCTGTAAAAAAGTCCACCAAGGTTGAATTCCACGGTCCCTGCTGATAGAATCAGAACCATGAATACGATGAATAATACATTAATAACCATCATCTGGATACTGTCGGAAAGCAGGAAAGCCAATACCACCACGCTCAAGAGCCTCCGGGAAAACCTGGGCCGCTGCAGCGCAAAGCATGAGGTCCTGCTCTACAGCCCGGGCGACACGTCTCTTCCGAAGGACCTTCCCTCACAGAGCACATCGCTCCCCGGGGCGCCTGACTGCGCCCTGACCTTCTGCGATGCCCAGGGGCGGACGGATACGCAGATCTACCAGGCCGCATCTGAGCTTGCCCAGGGCAGCTACGTGACGATGCTCTGCGGAGGCGACCGGTGGTCCCCGAATCTGCTCAGCGCCGTGGAGGCGCGCATCCGGGAGCTCAAAGACAGCGCTCCCGGGCTTCTGATGACCCGGAAAAGGGACCTGTATGACCGCGGGCTTCATTTCGCGCAGGAAGAGATGCAGGAGGTCAGCTTCTCCCGGAAGGCCCTCCAGAACAGGAAGTTTGCCCGCAGCCAGACCATAGACCTGGCTGAAAGATATGAGCTTCAGCCGCTGTACCTGGGCGGGACCTTTGTCAGGCGGGATCTGTTCACTGCCGGAAGATTCCATGAAGAGTACGCTCTTGAGACAGAGCGCGCTTATTTTATGGACCTTCTCAGGGAAGAGATGAAGTTCGAGCTGGTCGGCGGAGTTTTCTACTACTCAGCCCCCGGGCGGGAGGGAAATGTATCCATCTTCCCGGATGTGTATAAGAGGGAATGGTACTTTGATTCCATCTCCGACTTCTGGATCCCGTACCTGACCAGGCTTCAGGAGGAGGGCGGCATACCGCTCTTTATCCAGTACAACTGCATGTTTTCCCTGCGCTCCAAGCTCCTTGCCAACAAGGACAATCAGAACAAGCACCTGCTTGACTCAGAAGATCTGGAGCAGTTCTACAGTCTTGGCGGACGCATGCTCCGTCTTCTTTCCGACCGCGCCATCTTCAACTCGGATTCCCTGCTGGCGCTTCATTTCAGCAGAGGAGACGCCCTTGTATATGCATACATGAAATACGGCCTCTCCTTTAAGTTCAATACCATCAGGGCGAACGGAGAGACCTGGCTTGCGGTGGGCGACTATATCGTTGACCACCTGCGCATCTGCGATCTGGAGACGGAGATCCGCTGGATGAACTGGAAAAACGGCATCCTCCATATCGACGGGGAGGCGGACCCTCTCCTGTACCATCTGGCAGATGAGCTCGTCATGGACTACGGCGGCGTACGGTATCCGCTCCAGTATAACGGAAGCTATGCCCTGTACAAGTTCTTCGGGCAGTCCGCCTACAAGAAGCAGCCCTTCGAACTGGATCTTCCCCTGGAGGGTCCCGCCCGGGGTCAGACCCTGACGATCCTTGCCAGGGTGGAAGATGAAGAATTCCCGATCCGTTATTCCTACCGCTCCCACTACAGCCGCATGTCTGACGTGTGCCGCACCTCCCACTGGTGCTTCGGCCCGCGCAGCCGCTACCTGATGAGCCGCAGAAAAGACAGCACCTCCATGAAGATCCACAACGCGAACGTCTTCACCCGCTTCGCCTGGGAAACGGTCCTGCTGTTCAATATGTTCTTCACCTTCGATACCAAGTACTGGCAGTTTATCATCGTCAGACTGGGTTATCATCTTGCGCGGCCATTCCTCAAGCGCAAAAAGATCTGGCTGTATTTTGACAAGATCTACAAGGGCGGAGACTCCGCGGAATACCTGTATCGCTATGCAGTGGCACAGAAGGATCCCGGCATCGCTCATTACTACCTGATCGACAAAAATACTCCGGATTACAAGAGGCTTGTCGCAGACGGCTACAAACCGCTGGTGCGAAAGACGTTCATGCACCGACTGGTCTTCATGCTCGCGGATATGATGGTAATCTCCAATTCCACCGCATACCAGTTCAACAACTTCGGAAAGATCAACTCCTCCTTCGTGCGGGACCTGATCGATTCCCATGCGGTCTGCGTGCAGCACGGCATGTCGGTCCAGAAGATCGCCATGGCCCAGCAGAGGCTCCGCGACAATACGAGGCTGTACTTCTGCGCGTCAAAATATGAGATCGAGAATCTGTCCAAGCCGATCTACGGTTATGAGGGACAGTTCAGAAGCGTTCTGAAGCTGACCGGCGTTCCCCGCCACGACGGCCTGGTCGACCGCCATAAGAAGCAGATCATGATCAGCCCGACCTGGCGCATGCAGGCATCCATGAAGATCCGCACCTCCGAGGGCGAAGCACGGGATTACAACCCGCTCTTCAGAGAGACCTCCTACTACAGGGTGTACAACAGCCTGATCAACGACCCGCGCCTTCTCGAGGCCGCCCGCAAGTACGGCTACAGAATCAAATATGTCCTTCACCCGATCGTAAGCGTTCAGGCAAAGGACTTCGATAAAAATGAATATGTAGATATCGTTCCGTCGATCGGCGACATGAGCTACGAGGATCTGTTCTGCGAATCCGCGCTGATGGTCACAGACTTCTCCGGCGTCCAGTTTGACTTCGCCTACATGAGAAAGCCAGTTCTCTATCTGCACAGCAATGAGATCCCGGCGCATTACGAGGAAGGCACCTTCTTCTACGACACCATGGCATTTGGCGAGATCGCCCATACCAACGAAGAGCTGATCGACCTTCTGGTCGAATACATGGCAGCGGGCTGCCAGATGAAGCCGGAGTACGTCCGCCGGGCAGATGACTTCTTCGCATTCAGCGATCACAACAACTGCAAGCGGGTCTACGACACGATGATCGAATACCAGAGGGAGAACCTGTAAGCTGTCCCGGCGAATCAGATCTACATGGATTCATCACCTTACAGCTGTACCCGGATGCTCTCCAGGATCCGGCCCGCCATCTCTTTCAGACCGGTCTGAGGTTTCCAGCCAAGGGCCAGGAACTTATCCGCATTCAGTTTCATGACAGAGCTTGGGGCATACCCCAGGCTCTTTGTGTCTTCCGGGATATCGATGACCAGCTTCGACTGCCCGGTCTTATCCAGGGATGCGAAGACCTCTCCCAGCTGCCGGATCGAGCAGAAGGTATCCGGATTGCAGATATTGTACGCCTCCCCGTTTTCTCCATTCAGCAGCAGAAACAGAATGCCGGTCAGGGCATCCGCCGTGTACAGATAACAGTTCGCCTTGTCCCCCTTCGTATGAAGGACGATGTCCTCCCCGGAGATCGCACTGCGGGCGAACTGACCGATGACCCGTTTATCTGCCGGATCGATCCCCGGGCCGGAGGTTGCCGCAAGCCGCGCCATCTTTACCGGCACGCCATATTCAGAGGCATAGGCCGTGCACAGACATTCGCACATCCTCTTTCCCTCGGAATAGCTGCTTCTCACCTGCACAGGATCGATAAAGCCCAGGTCTTTCTCCCGGATCTCTCCCGCGTCCTCCGGCGTAACCCCGTATACCTCCATCGAAGACAGATAGACCACGCTCTCCATCCTGCAGCGGGCCGCATATTCCAGCATGATTCTGGTTCCGCAGACCGCGGTAAGGATCGTCTCCACAGGCTGCTCCACCATCAGCTTCGACACCGTGTTGGCGGCGGTATGGATCAGAAAGTCCGCGTGAAGATCTTCGGCAGGCGTTTCTGTGATATCCTGCACCACGAAGGTCAGCCGTTTTTCCAGGTCCTGCCCGGCGATGCCGTCAAAGATCCGCTCCGCCTTCTCCCGGCTTCGGACAAATGCCTGTATGTGAAGACCCAGTTCGTATCTCTCATCTGCCAGAAGGAGCGCATATACCAGCAGCCTGCCCAGAAGGCCCGTCGCGCCGGTCACCGCGACCGTCCTGCCGCGAAGCCGCTCCCAGTCGATCTGTTCTGAGCCTGCCACTGCCTCCATGTCTTCCCTGATATACGGATTCTCTGTCATGTTCATCGCACACATCTCCTGTTCTCAGCGCTCCGGCCAGTTCTTCTGCCGCTCTCCGACAGACGCTCCGGCGTCTTCCCTCAGCTTCCTTCGGTCACCAGGCCGAAGGTCTCTTCATGCTCCCGGTATTCAAGCAGTGCCCGGTACAGGAAGACATCCTCGGGCGTCGTGATCTTCAGGTTTCCGCGGTTTCCCCGCACCATATGGACCTCGCGGCCGAGGGTGCGCAGGATTGTGCAGGCGTCCACCATGTTTTCATATCCCTCAGGCCGTCTGCGGATCTGCTCGTGGGCATCCAGAATATCCTTCAGGAAAAAGCTCTGGGGAGCCTGCGCCGTATAGGTCTCCTTCCGGAAGGGCACATCCCCCACCTGCTCTCCGTCGCTGCTCACGATCACCGTCTCATAGCTGGGGATGCAGGTCACAGCGCTTCCGTACTGCTTCACAGCTTCGATGCTGCGGGTGATCAGATCCATCGTAATAAACGGGCGCACGCCGTCATGCAGAAGCACGATACTGTCTTCCGGGTTTTCTGCAGAGGCCTCCTTCAGCAGCCGGTAGATCGTATCCTGCGCGCTGTCCCCGCCCGCGATCACCTTCTTCGTCCGGGTCAGCCCGTATTCTGCGACCAGCTCCTGCGCCTTCGGGATATAGGAATCCGGAACCGCCAGATACATCCGGTCGATCTTAGGATGGCGCTCAAACAGCCGCATGGTGTGCACCAGGATCGGCACACCGTTGATCTTCAGAAACTGTTTCGGCAGGGCGGTCCCCATGCGGTTTCCGCTTCCGCCCGCAAATATCAGCGCAATATTCATCAGTCTGCATCTCCTCTCATGTTGTGCCGCATCCACTGTTCGATCCTCTCTGTGGCCCGGCCGTCACAGGCGCCCATATACCGGTCCAGGAAATCCCTGTATCCGTCAGGATCCGTCTTCGCGCGCCGAACCGCACCGGCAAGGATCTTCTCATCCGGCTCTGTCACGATCTCCCCCGGGATCTGTGTGATGTCCATATAAAAGCCGCGCCCTGACCGGTATTCGTCAAGATCCGGGCAGTACAGCACAGCGCTCTTTCCCAGCAGCAGGTACTCATAGATCAGAGAAGAGTAATCCGCGATCAGCACATCTGTCACAGGGTAGAGCTCCTCCGTCGGGATCGGGCAGATGTAAGACTCCAGGCTGCCGGCCCGGGTGCCGCCTTCCTCCTGTATCCTGCGGAGCATATGGGGATGCAGTCTGGCCAGGACCAGATACGCTTCCCCCAGCTCCCTCTGCAGACGGTCCAGATCCAGAGCAATATTCTCCGGCATCCCGGCATTACCCCGGAAGGTCGGTGCCCAGAGCACCACTTTCCTGCCCGTCGCCTGCGGGTATCTCTCAAAAAACCGGTCCCTGCACCTCTGTCTCCAGGTCTCACTGCGGTACAGGTCCGTCCGGCTGACGCCCAGGGGCTTCACGCACGCTTCAGGAAGCCGCATCGCCGAGGCAAAGGGCTTCACGCACGCTTCTCCCGAGACCGTGACCAGATCCGCATTCCTGTATACGTTGCCGCCGTGGTAGTTCTCCGGAATATCGTCCGGCGAGTCATAGCCGAACTTCTTATAGCAGCCGCAGGCATGCCACAGCTGGATGAGCCGGGTCTCCTCTCTCTTGCGGCAGGATGCCGCCGGCAGAAAGTTGTCGCAGATCACCACAAAGCCCGCCCTTGCGTACAGCTTCATAAAGCGGATGGAGTGCCTTGCGACTGCCGCCGCCCCGGCGCGGCCATAATCCAGGTACAGCTCACAGATCTTCCAGGAGCCGTCCTTCTTCAGCTTCCGGTACAGAAGCTCCATGGACGCCGGACGGCTGTCGTGATGCGCATCCGCGAACACGACCAGCTTCGGATCCACCCCATGGAAACGAAACAGTCCATAACAAACAGGCAGCACCGTTGTCTGCACTGCCTGCTTGATTATCTGTTTAATCTGAAAACGAATATTCATTGCTTTATGATCCGGTCTCCCGCAGGATGCTGATCGTATGCTCCAGACCTGTTTTTATGTCAAACTGTGCCCTCCAGCCAAGCGCCTGCAGCTTCGAGCTGTCAAGCCTTGCCTTGGTTGCGGTCGAATACCCGGCCTTCTCCACCTCATCCGGAAGGTCGAACACCACCTTCGTTCCGGCAAAGTCCGCGATCCGCTGCGCCAGGTCTCTCAGTGTGATGTCACAGCGCACATCCGAGATATTGTAGGCTTCACCGCACTTCCCCTTCAACAGGCATGTCAGCATCCCGCTGACGGCATCGCACACATAGGTGTAGGAGTAATACTGCTTCCCTGCACTCTTCAGTACAATATCCTCTCCTGCGACTGCCTTGTGGAGGAACTGGGAGAGCGCCTTCGTATCGGTGGCAAGGAGCGCGGGCCCGAAGGAGCGGGTAAAGCGTGGGATCACCACATCCAGTCCCCTCTGGCGGATATAAGCCTGGCAGAGCGCCTCACCGGCTCTCTTGCTCTCAGGATAGCCTGCCCGCAGCGTATTGCAGTCTATGTAGCCGCAGTAGGACTCGTCAAACAGCTCCGTGTCCCCGCGGTTCTCCCCGTAGATCTCATTGGAAGAGGCGAACAGAAACCGGGTGCAGCCCTTTCCGGAGGCAAAATCCAGAAGATTGTTCAGTCCCATGATATTTGTGACCACGGTTCCGATCGGATCATTGGCATAGGCCACCGGATGAGTGTTGGAGGCAGCATGAAATATATAGCTTGCCCCCTGCGCCTGAGAATAGATCTCCCCGGCCCTTTCCAGATCTTCCCGGCTGTTGATGTCACACCGGACAAAGGAAAATGACTCCTCTTCCAGATACTTCCCAAACCTTGCCCGGGCCTTCTCTTCATTTCTTCCAAGAGCAATAATCCGGCAGTTCTGCCCCGCCTCACGGTTTCGTTTCATGAGAACGTCGATCAGTGTGCTTCCGATCATCCCCGTGGCACCGGAGATCATCAGGCATCCGCCTCTCAGCTGCTCCCAGGGAATGTCCAGCGACGTGACCCTGGCCAGATCCTCCTGATACTGAATGCTGTCTGTCAGATTCATATGACTCCCTGCTGCGTCAGCGCGCAAAATGAACAACCTCTTTTCTTGCCAGAAGCTTCCCCTCTTCCGCCGGATATCCGAGAGCGATCATCGCCCAGACGGTGTGATTCTCCGGAACGCCGAATTCGTCCAGCACATCCCTGACAGGATCCACCTCCCGCAGTGTTCTCAGAACATTCAGCCAGCAGGCCCCGAGCCCGTAGGAGTGGGCGGCAAGGAGCATATTTTCCGCGGCGCAGGACGCGTCCTGGCAGCCATTGTGGTTCCGGTTGTCATTGGAGACAAGGATCAGGCAGGCGGGATTGTTAAAGCCGTAGCAGTACACCTTCTGCGCCTTCGCGCTCTCCATGGCAGCTTCCTTCAGGCGGCGGATCCTTCCCTCATCTTCGACAACGGTAAACTGCCATGTCTGAAGATTGTGGCCGCTCGGAGCATAATACCCTGCCTTCAGGATCATCTCCAGCATCGATCTCTCGATCTTCTGATCCGTAAACTTCCGGATACTGCGCCTGGACAGCAGCGCCTCGATGACAGGATTGGTCAGCTCCGCTTCCTGTCCTCTCTTCTCCCAGAGCCGCTTCATCTCTTTGCGGTCCAGCTTCTTCATGCGGTTTCTCGGAAGCTCCGGGACACTGACATACGCCTGCGGGATCTTGAACCGCTCCATGTGGGCAGCCAGGAATACTTTCAGATCGTCTTCCGAATAGCCTGCGTCCTGCACGACAAACAGCACCGGGATCTGCCCCAGCACCTCTTCCGGATCCGGAACACCTATGCAGGCGCATTCCTTCATGGCAGGATACTCGCTGGCGATATTCTCCACCTCGATCGGAGAAACCTTCTCCCCGCCCACGTTGATGATGTCATCCGCTCTTCCGAGCATATAGACATACTGTTCATCATCCGTATAGACCAGGTCATTGGTCACCAGCCATCCGTCCCTGAGCGCGTCCTGGGTAGCCTCCGGGCGGTTCCAGTAGCCGGACATGACCATATCGCCCTTCAGCGCAAGACGGCCCGGATGCTCCATATCCGTGTGCTCCAGCGCCTGGCCGTCTGCTCCGAGCACCTTGATCTCAACACAGTCCAGAGGCTTTCCGATCGCCGCCACCTTGACCGGATCCGATGCCACATGGTTGACATCCGTAAACAGGGCTCCGCCTGTTTCGGAGCTTCCCCAGGTATTATTGAGCTTCGTATCCGGCAGAAGCTTCGTGAAATCCTTCCTCTGCCTCACACTCAGACTGCCCGCGCCGACCTCGATATAGCGAAGCCGTCCGACGATCCCGGAGAACTTATCCTGCATCTGGGAGCGCGTCAGCTCGAAAGAGGCGGGGACGATCACCATGCCGGTGCAGCCAAGCTCGACGATGTTCTTCTCCATGTCCCGCGCAAACGTAAAGCCGTTCTGCAGCACGACCGTACAGCCCTGCCAGAAGGCCGCTCTCATCTGGCGAAGCGCCAGAGAGTGGTTGAGCGGGAGCGGGATCAGCACTCTGTCCTCGGGGAGGATTCCGATTCCGTCCCTGGTATTGATAGAGATATGATAGACGGCTCTGTAGCTGAGCATAACGCCCTTGGGTCTTCCCGTCGTACCCGTGGTGAAGATCATCTCCGCGATGTCCTCTGGATCCGGCTCCACATACTCCGGTACGTCATAAGAAGACTCTGCGAGGGCCGCGCACTGTGCATAGAACTCCTTAAGGGAGTGCACCCTGCACTTCTCTTCATATCCCTTCATGGAACGGTCAGTAAGATACAGAGAAGCTGACGTATCCTCATAGATGGACCAGCCGTTCTCCGGAGTCGCATTCTTGTCCATGGCGACCACGACGCATCCGGCATACTGGATGCCGAGAATCGTGACGACTGCTTCCGGTTTGGAGATCGCGGTATACAGCACCCTGTCCCCTCTCTGCAGTCCCATCCTTCTCAGCAGTGTACCTGCGGCCCTGATCTGCTCATACAGCCGGGCGTAGGTAAGCATATCCTTCTTGAAACATACCGCAGGCTTATCCGGCTGAACGGCGGCAAGCTCCGCGATCCTCTGTACCAGTGTCTGGATCATATCCTCCCTGTTCTCCTTCTGTAAATGTATTAATCTGCTGTAAACCGGAGTCGGTTTCATCTGCTCCAGTATCTGACCATACTCATTTTCTGGATAGTTTCTCTTTCAGCACTGCTTTTAATATACGCATATTATTTCTCTGAACAGTAAAGCTGCTTATATCGCTGACCTGTTTCCGTATACTTCTCTTCAGTTCTGTCATCAGCCAGTCAGTCTCCGACAGTTTTCTGTCAACCTCCGACAGTTTTCTGTCGGCCTCTCCCAGTTTTCTGTCAGCCTCCATCAGGTTCTTCTCTAATGCGTCTATCCTGCCCCTTAATGCCGCTGTCTCCTTTTCTTTAAGGATAAGCTGATCATTCAGCATAAACAGCCTTTTTACATTCATGCTGTTTGTGGCAGGCTGCAGATACTTTTTTGCCAGTTCCCATGTGAAGTCCGAATTATGAAAGAAGGTCTCCGTCTCACACCTTTTCAGGTCATGGTAAAACTTCTTAACATATTCTCTGCCGCCTTTATAATCTGAATTCTTCAGAACGCGCAGGTATTGTCCGGCAAGCTCCCTGACATCATAGTCCTTTCTTACCGCTTCAGGGAAAACATACCGGTCCCTGTTCTGATACATATCTTTTATCTCTGCGTTAATCTCTTCAGGCGTTTTCTCTCTGAATTCGATCGGTACAAAATTACACTGTCTGAGCTTGGGATAATCCTCCTGTGAGATCAGGCCGCACACCTTACTGTAGCCTGCCAGCAATACCGGAATTCCCATGGTTAAGGCTTCGATCGCAACGCGGTCTACTCCGATTACGCCATCATAGTTCCCCTTTAATGACTTCCCCATGTCTGGCGAAAACCCTTTGAGTTCCACCCTGGCGGATGTCTCCTTCACGAGATCTTCCAGCTGACTGAAACAGTTGCCGTCTCCATATACATCAACCTGATCTATATCAAGATCCGGCAGCATACGGATCGCTTTTTCAACCCCCGGGTACTTATCACTGTCAATTCTCGAGACAAGCGCCCATTTCCTGTTGCCGGGAAGGGCTGATACCTCATATTGTTTCAGGTCTACCGGGTTCGGTAAGAAACAGGTATTCTTTTCGCCCATGCCTGAAAAAGTGTCAATTCCATACTTGTTAACACAGTATATGGCAGATACAGATGAAGAAATGATCTCTTCATACATGATCTGATCAAATACAGTACAGGTGAAATTAGCAGACGTTGTTACGTGATACGTACAGACCAGTTTCACCTCTGCGATATTCGCGGCAAAATATGCCGGAAATATTGCATACCACGGGTGAACATGTATCACATCTATTTTTTCTTCACGAATGATCGTAAGCAGTCTTTCTACGTCTTCAATCAGTTCCGCAACCGTAGCCTGAAAAGAAAAATGGAATCCTGAATAAATCCTGTCGCACTTCAGAATACCAACATCCTCATATTCACCGAAGCAAAAGCAGTATCGATTCTCTGCCTTAGTGGCTTCATAAAATGTGATAATATGATTCTCCAATCCGCCTAATCTGAAAAAATCACTTAACACCAGAATATTCATGATGCCTCCCACGTATACAATCCAGACACAGCGTGCCGTCTGCCTGTACTGCAGATATGTAGAATTCTCTTCGCTGAGTATGCTTACTGCAGGCGCTCTACCATCGCTGCGAGGGCGCTTACAGAATTGAAGTTCTCCTCGATGATCTCCTCATACGGGATGGTGATCCCGAACTCCATGGAGAGCGCGGCGATAATGCCCGTAATCGTCAGTGAATCCAGAATGCCGTCATCCACCAGTTCATTGGAACTCATAAAATCAATATCCGGAAACTCTTCTGTCAGCAGGTTCAGTACTTTCTCTTCCATAGTCATTCCTCTTTCTGTAATGAATTATCCAGTTTATATATCACAGGGTCTCCTGCAGTATACATGTCACGTGCGCTCCGGACTATTTCAGCCAGTTGTCCGGATCCATCTTCAGGTATGCCTTGAACAGCTCCAGGTCATCTTTTGTCGTCAGCTTGATGTTTTTATCTGATCCGGCGGCAAAGTACAGGCGCTCTCCCAGCTCCACCATCATCGTATTGGTGTAGGCAGACCCCTTGATGCCGATCCCTTCCTCAAAGGCACGGTGATAGGCCCGGTCCAGCTTCCCGAACCGATACGCCTGGGGTGTCTGTACCCTCCGCAGTGTCTCCCTGGGGATGTATCGGACGGTGGAGATCTCATTATCCATTATGAAGATCTGCTCGTTGTAGGGAAGGGCCGTGACACCGTTGCCGTACTGTTCACATTTCCGGATCACATCTGTGAGGACCGAAGCATCTACCAGAGGGCGGATCCCGTCGTGTACGATCACGATATCCTCTTCCCCGCAGATTCCCTCCAGGTTGTATACACCGTTGCGGATCGACTCCTGTCCCGTCTCTCCTCCGGAGATGACCCATCTGAGCTTGTCGATCCCGAACTGCTTCGCGTAGGCCCTGGCCACATCATGCCATCCGTCGATGCATACCAGTTCGATCGCATCGATCATGGGGTGTTTCTGAAACCCCTCCAGGGTATAGACCAGCACCGGTTTATCATATACATTAATAAACTGCTTCGGGATATCCTGTCCCATACGGTGGCCGGAGCCCCCCGCTATAATGAGTGCGATATTCATATCCGCTGCACCTCTCTCTGTATCCTGCGCTCTGACATCCGGGCGATCCCCTCACCCTGCCAGCGCCGCCTGCCCACGCAGGTTCTGGGCCAGTTCCAGTCCGACTGCATGTCCGTCCTTATAGGTCACCCGGAACAGCTGCCCGTCAGACATCTGGTCTTTTGCAACATTGACTACAAACACCTGCTGCAGAGAATTCTCCAAGAAGTCATCTGTCTTGTAGACCCACAGGTATGTATAGCCGCCCTGCTCCAGCAGGATCGGCAGTTCGAACACGGTCGGATAGGACTCTTCCGTCTCCCGGATCTCACATCCGCCCTGGATAAAACGCCAGGGTTCAAGTATGAAGTTGCTGACCTGATCCATCAGATAGCAGAATGCCGTATTCTGCGGCATCTCGTTTCCGTCCTTCTGATTGATGAAGAATACCCGGTCCTCCGGTCCGATCAGCGAACCAATCCGGACAGCCTCCTGCCTGGTCTCGATGATGTCCTCGCTGCGCGCAACCTGATACTCATTAAATGCGGTCGCGTTGGCGATGAACCGGTCATTCCAGCCGGTGATGAAAAACAGAAGCAGGGCCAGGGCCGAAAACAGGCGGATAGCCTTCACAGACTGTGCCTTTTCCTCTCTCTGGATCCACCGGGACAGGCAGAGAATAAACAGGAACATGACCAGGATGCTCATATACCGCTTGGAGCTCTTTGCCTCTGCGGCCTCTCCGTAGGTAAACATCGTGATATACGAGATGGCAAGGGCTGCCATATATCCCATGGATGAGAGGACCATATACCAGCTGCGGATCCTGAGTCCCTCCTTCTCCCGGCCAAGCCACGCATCCGCAGCCTGCCAGATCACCAGAAAAACAAGAAACGCGAATGTATAGATCTTCAGATCAGACTTTCCATGCAGCGCCGTTCCGAGAAAAGCATTGCCCAGAGCGCCTGCCAGACGTACGATCTTCGATACGGAGAATCCGGAGCCTTCCAACATGATCCTCACGGATTCCGGAAGCAGACCCATGAATCTCCCGCGGGCAAGCAGCAGCAGTCCGGCGCCGGCCACTCCGGCCCCGGTCAGAAACAGGAGAAATGTCCCGCCGTTAACATACAACGTTCTCTTCTTTCCATGGTCCCTGTCGGAAACACATTTTTCTGCTTCATATTCGAAGAACAGGAACAGCAGGACCAGCAGCCCCATCAGAAGGCCGACCATCTGCTTGTAGAAGGCCAGCGTCACAAGTCCGGCCGCAAGCACCAGAAGATTGGTCCTCTTCCTTGTGCGGTCACGGGCAATCCACCATCCCGCAAGAGCGCCCGCCCAGGCAATGCAGGGAAGATCGACATAAAGGCTCTTATAGGGGCGCAGATAGAGGGAATAAAGAGACGCAAAAAGGATCGTGCTGTACAGCACAACCTTTCTCCAGTCTCTTTTTTTCAAGGCAGACATGGGAAGCAGAAAACCAATCCAGTTCAGAAGAAATGCGGACGCATACATGACCTGCTCGCTGCTGCCTGCAAACTTCAGGAAAAACAGTTCGAAAAAAGTGGCCGCATAGGGCTGGTAGGGTATGATGAAAGAAGACCAGTCGATCAGCTGGTTTCTCTCTGCCATGGTGCGAAGCACCGGTCCGTACCAGTGAAGCTCATCCGGATTCTGAAGAAATGCCCCTTTAAAGAGGATCATTCCGTACAGCAGCGCAAACACAAGTATGCAGACTGCCGGCAGTGAATAATCATCCGCGCAAGGCACGCTGCCGCCTTTTCTCCCGGCAGTGCGCGTTCTCAGGAACAGGACCACCTGCAGTATACAGCCCAGGCCTCCAAGGCCGATCAGCAGGAAAAAGCCCGGCGTAAAACTGCCGGCTGCCCTGCCGCCTGCGTACAGTACAAGCATAATCACGGATACAGCCAGAAAGAACCCTTCCCCCAGATTTGTGCGGACTACTATTTTAATCAGCAGCGCCAGTCCGGTCAGGACCAGGAAAGCAACTGGCAGCATCAGTAATGATTGCATATTTGGTTCTCCTACAGTTATTTCAGTTTCTTCTTTACTGCCGACGCCACCTTCTTTTTCCAGATCGCATAACCCTTTGCACTGGGATGAAGCCGGTCTGACAGGAACAGGGACGGATCCGGTGTTCCGTCCGCTCTGGACGAAGCAGACACGATATCAATGTAATACAGATTCTTTTTCCTGGCGCAGTGCTTCCTGACCAGGGAATTGGACACCCTGATCTTTTCCCAGGCACCCGTCCTGGACCAGCAGGGATTGATCGATACGTAGAAGATCGGTACTTTCTTCAGCTTCTTGGATATTTTATTCAGAAGGCGGATCGTATTGGCTGCATTCTGCTCCCCGGAGATCCATGCTCCGTGCCCCAGATCATTGGAGCCCACATACAGGACGACCGCTGCAGGTTTATAGCGGGTGATCAGCTTCGGATACCAGACCAGCCAGTCCTCCACCGTACTTCCGGCGATCGCCGTATTGACCACCTCATAGGGTGAGAATGCCTGTGCAGCGCTGTCCCAGAAATCCATCGAAGAACTGCCGGCCAGCAGAATCTTCCCTTTATTCTGCTTTGTGGCAGGATAGGCCGCCGATAACAGCTCCGGTGAGATATCCGTCACCTTGATCGTGCACCGAACAGAGATGTTTCTCCAGCGGGCAGTGATCACGGTCGTTCCGGGCGTTTTTGCCTGCACGATCCCGTTACTGACTGATGCGACCTTCGGCTTTGATGAAGACCATACTGCATTCTTCGCTTTTTTAAAGTTCAGTTCCAGCTCATGCTGTCTTCCGCGCACCATCGCACTGACCGGATTGGTGAATGCCAGAGCTTTCACCCGGATCTTACAGGAGTATACAGCATTCCCGACGACTGCCTGGATCCTGCAGGTACCGGCAGTCAGGGCTCTTACCTTTCCGCCTGAGGTGACAGAGGCAACCTTGGCATTGGTACTGCTCCACACAGCTGTGCCTGAGGCTGATACTTTCAGTTTTTTTGTCTGTCCCTGGTACAGGACCACCGTCTTTTTCGACAGCTGCGCTGCCGAAGCTGCAGATCTTCCTCCCGGAAGCAGCATTGTCAGGAACAGCAGAATAAGCAGAGACAGCATAACTCTCCTGCCTCTGCCAAAAACAGATCCACTTCTTACCTTCTCATTCGTCATGACGCATACTCTCCCCATCAACCCCTGTTTTACGGGAACCCTCTGCTACATTATATGAAAAATCTTTTTCACTTTGCAATCCATATGTTTTTCAGAAATTCATATATACGAATGTCGATGCGCTTGAACCGCTTCCGTAGATCCCGAAGATCATGACCGAAAGGATTGCCCCGCAGTAAAACAGCCAGCGGAATACGACCGGCCATTTCGAGACGCTCTGACGGATATGGACTCCATTTTCCTGAAGCACACTGACACGCCAGACGATCAGAAGGGCTATGATCGCGACCACTGCGTCTTTGTAGTCCCAGCCCAGCTGAAACAGTGTCCCGTCAAACAGAACCCATGGGTTCCAGGTAAAGATCTTCCGCCCGATCCACCGGCTGGTCGCAAGATTCCCCGGCAGTGTCAGAAGGCGCCCGACCATATAAATCCCGAACGTACGGAACCTGCGCACCTCTTTCCACCAGTGCAGATCATTAGTCAGGCCGAGCCGCTGATTCAGCTTCCTGTACACAGGAGCCATCCAGGTGGAAAAGATGATGATCCCGCCCCAGTAAAGTCCCCACACGACATAGTCAGCTCCCGTTCCATGCCACAGACCGGTCAGAAGCCATACGACAAGAAGCGGGACCGTTGTCACAGCATTTCTGGCCGCAGTGCGTCCGCCGTGATCCCGGAAGAATTTCCCGATCTTCATCACCCATCCGGAGGTGGACAGCGGCATATAAACATAGTCCTTGAACCAGGTCCCGAGGGAGATATGCCAGCGCCTCCAGAATTCCGCGGCCGATGTCGCGAAAAACGGCCTTCTGAAGTTCTCGTCCAGCTTGATCCCGAATGCCTCCGAGACTCCCAGCGCTATATCCATGCAGCCGGAAAAATCCGCATAGAGCTGGAACACAGCCCCGACCAGCGCAAACAGGAATATAAAACCTGTATAATTGAGGTAATGATCAAAAACTTCCCTGACCATGATCGACAGCCGGTCCGCGATCACAAGCTTCTTGAAGAAGCCCCAGACCGCTCTCTGTAGTCCGAAGCAGACTCTCTCATAGTCGAACCGGTGGCCTTCATTGAGCTGAGGCGCCAGTGTCTTATGCTTCGGGATCGGCCCCTGCAGGATCTGCGGGAAATAGCAGATATACAGCAGAAGCTTCAGCGGATTCTTCTCCGCCCTGTCTTTCTTCCAGTATACATCCGCAAGATAACCGACGGAGGCAAAGGTATAATAAGAGATCCCCAGCGGCACGATGACCGCCCAGGTGATGCCTTTTCCGCCCAGTATCTGTGACAGAGCGATCTGTATGCGAGTTCCGATCTTGGAGTACACCAGCATTCCGAAGAGAATGAGCAGACCGACGATCAGGACCGCCAGCGCTTTTCCCTTCTGGTCTTTATGGCTCCTGCCGCTGTCAGCTGCCTCTGCCTCACCTGTGTCCTTTGGCCGCCTGCGGTCAGGAACAGGTCCTCTGAACATCGCGATCAGAAGTCCGCAGATATACGCTGTCGCTGCGGCTGCTCCGAGAAACAGCATATCCTTCCAGCCTGCTCCCTGGTAGAAGGCCAGGCTGCCTGCAAGCAGTACGTAGCATCTGACCTTCAGCGGAACAATGAAATACAGAAGCATCAGAGCAAAAACAAATCCTATAAACTCATAAGTAACAAAGCTCATGAAACGCTCACCTGACTACAATCAATCCCAACAGCAGAAACCGTCCTCATCCGGCATCAGCCGGGTTGGCCTCAGAATAAGTATCAAAGCACTTCGATGAGATCATCTTGCCAAGACGATTATCAAAAACAACGATATTGAAGCCTCTTGTTCCGGGTGCGTATTCTGTTCCGTCCACAACAATAGATGCCCGGGCGCCGCCGGCCGCATCCGATCCGGCGCTCTCCACGGTGTACGTCATGGATCCGGTCTGGCCATGGACAGACACCTTCTCTGTCACCGAATGGGCCTGTTCTGTACCCTCCGGCGTACACACGCCTGCAAAGCCCTCCCGGAAGGCGGACGGACCATCCAGTCCCAGCTTCTTTAACGCTGATTTTCCTTCCTCGTCCAGCATATAATATGCTTCATCACATACCGAGACAAATATGGAGATATTCTCAGGACCATACTGGCGCAGCTTTTCCAGATATGCCTTGAAGCTGCAGTTCGGTGTAAGCGCCTGCTTTCTGGAGAGATACTCCATATAATCCCCGTAATGAGCGCTCTGGCTCCGGAACATGCTGTCCAGCTTCTCTGAGTGTGGCTCAAAGGAATAACGCTCTGTCAGATACTCGCCAATATAATCGGTCCATCTGGCCGCTCCTAGGACATTAAAGTGAATATAGTCACTTACCATCTGGTCTTCGGTAAACTGGAGCCTGCCGAGATTCTCATTGATATCGATGTAGTCGATCTGAAGCTTCTCAGCCAGTTCCCGGATCTTGTCCAGCCTGGACTGATCCGAATCGATGTATGCAGTCATCAGAAGGAGGTCTGTGCCGTTCTTTTCGCACTCCTCTTTTATGAGGCGAAGTTCCTCCTCATTTTCAGGATTGATGACATCGTTTATCTCAATCGTTCCAGTGACAAGATGAAGGTTCGTCATCATGACGTTTCCGTTTATACAGTCAGCCTCCCCATATCCCCGGAAATGGGATTCATCCAGCTGTTTCCATTCATTGTGTTTATCATACAGCCTGGAAAAATATGCTTTATAATCAATATCCGCATACTTATCCCGTATCTGATCCAGGGCTTCTTTTTTCAGTGTCAGAGAACGGATCGAATCCAGCGCATAATGGACGATTTCCTCCTCATCATCCCTTATTCGCTCCTCTAGTTCTTCATCCGTATAGAAAAGGCTTCGGGCATCCACTACGATTACCTTCGGATGCTGGTACCTCAGGACCTCCCTGATCACATAGCGGGACAGAAACAGCGGCTGCAGCGGTTCGCCGACGGAAACACCGGATATGCCGTACTGTTCATATAACTGCTGATTCGAAACATTCGCAATTACGATACTTGTCCCCGAAAAAACCACATCGTAGTCATCTCTGAACCGGTGGATCAGATCCATCCCGGTTTCTTCCGCCCAGTACAATGCATGAGGGCGTGAGAGAACTCTCGCTACCGCCAGCATCATTGCACTCAGCAGTACCAGAAACAGTACTGCCCGTATACAGTTGCCCAGCCTCTTCTTACTCATATCCGGAGTGTCATTCCTTTTGTTCATCCTGTCCGCACGCCGCTTCAGATGCGAGTGGCATTACGGAAAGCTTCCAGTGAAGCTTTTATTACCTGATCCATATCATAGTATTTATACTCTCCAAGCCTTCCTCCAAAAAATACCTTTTCTTCCTGCCTGGATAAACTCTTATACTTCTCGAATAGATCAGAATTCTTTTTGTCGTTTACAGGGTAATATGGTTCATCGCCTGGTTTCCACTCACTGCTGTATTCCCTGCTGATTACCGTTTTTTCCTGATTTCCTTTTCCGAATTCAAACCATTTATGCTCAATAATCCGAGTCCATGGTGTTTCACGGTCAGTATAATTAACAGCAGCATTCCCCTGGAAATTGGGAATATCCAGAAGCTCTGTCTCAAACCGCACTGAACGATATTCAAGATATCCATACTGATAGTTATAATAAGCATCAATCGGGCCAGTATAGATTACCCGTTCAGCCAGCGCATCCCATTTCTCCTTATCTTCCAGATAGTCAACTCCTGTCCGCACCTCTATTCCACTTAACATGTTCTCAACCATTTTTGTGTATCCGCCAACCGGAATACCCTGATAAAGAGCATTAAAATAATTATTGTCAAAGGTAAAACGGACCGGGAGCCGCCGAATGATAAACGGAGGTAAATCCTTGCAGGAGCGTCCCCACTGCTTTTCTGTATAGCCTTTTATCAGTTTCTCATATACATCCCTTCCGACCAGGGAGATCGCCTGTTCCTCCAGGTTTTCAGGGACACCTTTGATCTCTTTACGCTGTTCTTCAATGATTGCCATCGCCTCCTGCGGAGTAACGACATTCCACATTTTGTTAAATGTATACATGTTAAAGGGGAGAGAATACAATTCACCCTTGTAATTCGCAACCGGAGAATTCGTAAAACGGTTAAAGTCAGAGAATCTCTGTACATAAGACCAGACTTCCGCATCGTTCGTATGGAATATATGGGCACCATAGCGATGCACCTGGATCCCCTCTATATCCTCACTGTATACATTTCCGCCTACATGCTGTCTTTTATCAATTACAAGAACACTCTTCCCCAGGTCAGCGGCTTCTCTGGCAAAAACGGCTCCATAGAGTCCCGCTCCGACAATCAGATAATCATACATATATTTTTATCCTTTCTAGCCTCAATAGTAAAATTACACCTGTCCGTTCTGATACAGGTGGAAAGATTGAAATTGGCATAGATACCTTTCTTTGTATGATTGTTTCCAGTCGATTCAATTATACCGAATCACAGCATCTATGCCATTTTAATCGCCTACACTATGGAGTTTTCAAATTTCAATACAGAGTCTGGATGAAAGGCATTTTTATACACCGAAAACTGAATTTACTTTTTCTTTCGCCTTTTTCCCGATTCCCTCATTAAAGAACTTGCTCTGTGCAATCGACAGCGTGAGCTGATTGTAAACAAGTCTTCTGGCAATATCTGTTTTTGCCAGCTGCCTTCCAATGCCAAACATCCGGATCAGTGCCTGTTCTCCGTTCTTTTTAATGAACATCGCAACAGAATGCTTAATCCTCTCGGGATTGTACTGGCATCTTCTTGCTATTGCAACAATCTGCATTTTCTTTCCGATCCATTCAGCAAGATCCGGCCGCTTATTATACAGGAAAGCGTCAAATTCTTTTGCTCTTTCGCATCCCCGTTTCTTGTCCTCGTCATAGAACAGACTCAGCAGATAATGTGTACAGAGAACCTTCTTGACGATCTCGTCATAGTACGTCTTCTGATATGGATCCATGTTGACTTTCTCGCCATATGAGATCACCCGCTTTAAAACTCTGCAGTGCTGATCATACCGCTTCACCATATTCGGAATCGCAACGCTCTGTTCTCCGCTCCCTCTCGAATACTTATAAATAAAATTATCAGTAAATACGATCGACTGAATAAAGGGAACCGGGAACAGTATATACTCCACATCAACATAGAACGTATGCTCCTGCAGACGCGCCGGCATCTCCTTCAATATTGACGTTTTAACCATCATGCTGTGCATGGTGATATAAATCTTATCTAATGGAAGATCATCAAAACGATACTGTTTTCCATACTCGACTGTACATTCCTGAGTAATCGGAGTCAGCTTGGAAGTGTTAAGATCCACTTCATGATAATTGGATGAAATTACATCCGCGCTTATCTTCCCCTCTTTGATCTGAAGAAGCAGTTTTTCAAGCTGCTTACTGTCTACCCAGTCGTCTCCATCAACATTCCGATAATAAAGTCCCTTTGCTTCGCTTATCGCCCTGTTGATGGTTGAGCCATGTCCGCCATTCTCTTTATTTATCAGTCGTACAATCCCCGGGTACCGTTCCTGATATATATTTCCAATCTCTTCAGTTCGATCAGATGATCCGTCATTTACCACAAGGACCTCCATATAGGGGGCCATCTCGTGATCGATCAAGGTACACAGGCATCGATCAAGAAACCTCTGAACATTGTAACTGGGTACAGAAACCGTCAGAAGCTTTTCATCTTTTGAAGGCGCAACAACCGGCCAGTATTTTCTGGTAACTGCGGAACTGACTCCGCACAGGTAGTCAACTTTTTTATCGAACAGAGCCGCCACATCAATGGCATTATAGCGTTTTCTATACCGATCATTTATTACCGGCTGGTATCCGTCAGCAATTTGTTCAAGCAGACAGACCAGCATACCCGTATCCTCTGCTTCAACGCAGGCTCCTCCATACGACTGGATAATCTGATAGGCAGGCGTTCCTTTTCCCGTAATCCCCAGAATCGGCCGCTTTGCTCCCATGTAGTCTGCAAGTTTTCCTGCGAAAAAGATAGAGCCTCCGGGAAGTAATTCCGGAAAATCTGCATCTATGTGGATCAACCAGTCAGACTCTTCCATCAGTTCCAGTGAACGATAATAATCAACGCCTTCTGAAAAGACAATATAGTCATCAAGATAGTTGTTTAAGACCATGTCTTTGATTTCGCGCGGATTATTTCCAATAAAGTGGAATTCCAGCCGATCTAATGCAGGATTACTCTCTCTCTTCATCTGATTGACTGCATTAATAAGCGGCCTTAAAGAGCGAAGCGCATCAGAGTACCCAAGGAAAGACAGAACGATCCGGTCATGAGCAGTTTTTTCTTTCTGCTTATAAAATGATTCATCGAAAGAATGCGGTACTGCAAAATACTTCGGATTCCAGCCGTCCTCTTCCTTCTCATTGATATACTTCAGCTGTCTGGCTGTAGGGCTGATGATCACATCCGCTTTTGCTACAGTCTCATTTTCCCACCGCTTCAGCTTACAAAGAAGTTTGACTGATTCATTACTGGATTTTTCCCATTCCTGCAGTAAGCTCTCGTCCGTTGACCAGAGCGCTGTTTTTAAATAACTCTTCTGTTTCTCTCCCAGTGTCTGATTGTCATCCACGTATGCCTTCAATTCGTAAGGATTATTTGCCACAGGATCTGCCAGAGAGGCAATCCACTTGACCTCCGGGTATTTCTTTTTTATGGCTGTGCCAATCAGAATACTCTCAGGGGGAGTGCTTCTGGTCATTATGCAATTGTATTTTTCTTCTTCATACCGCTCGGAAAACTGCTCAATGCACCAGTTCACCCATGTGTCGATATCATCCGTCTGAATCGTGTATGAATGTATATTCGCATCATCTTTCAGACCCATGGCGGCTTTATAGCCCCACTGCTGACTGGTTGAGCTGAATACATCATATTCGTATTTCGAATTTCTCAGCAGCTTATAGGTAACAATACCTTCTGAAGATGTCGCGGGTGGAAAAAACCAGGATGCAACAAATATTTTCATTTTACACTCCCTCCTGTGAATCATCGTAACTCACTGTATGCATCGCAAACTGTATTGACTTCACCAATCAGCTTAAGATTTCCTTTTTCAATCCACATTGCCCTGTCACAAATCTGCCTGACCTGCTCGATGCTGTGAGAGACAAACAGAACTGTAGTTCCCTCACTCATCATTGAATGAATCCGGTTTAAACACTTTTCCTGGAACAGGAAATCACCTACAGAAAGAATTTCATCTGCTATCAGAATATCCGGTTTCACCGCTGTTGCTATAGAAAACGCAATACGCGAAACCATACCAGAAGAGTAATTCTTAAGAGGAATATTAATAAAATCGCCTATTTCCGAAAACTCAACAATATGATCAAACTGCTCATCCAGGAATTCCTTGCTGTACCCCAGCACAGCTCCATTCAAATAAATGTTTTCTCTTCCTGTCAGTTCCGGATCGAAGCCTGCTCCTAATTCAATCAGAGGCGCTATTGACCCCCGGGTAATAACTTCTCCTGTTGTTGGAGTCAATACACCCGCAATCATCTTCAGAAGTGTTGATTTCCCACTCCCGTTGGTTCCGACAATTCCGAATACTTCTCCTTTGTTTACTTCAAAGGAAACATGATTGACGGCAACAAAATCCTCGAAAAAGAGTTTCTTCTGTGTCAGTTTTGTCAGGTACTCTCTGACACTATTGATTTTTTCTGCCGCCACATTAAAATGCATTGACACATCTTTTACCTGTATTACGGCATCAGAGATCTGGTTTACTTCATTCACTGTTTTTTCCCTTTTTTGAACGCTGTCTTAAATATGTAAAATGAAATATTTTTGTTTATTATAGAAATATTTCATTCCGATCACCATCGCAAGAACACCAATTACCACGCAGGACAACAGTTGAAAAACTGTCGGCGTAATTCCATAAAGCATGATCTTTCTGATGCAGTTTACATAGAGGTACATCGGGTTGAGCTGCATAAGCTTCCGAAGGATCGGTGCCAGAGAATCTTCAGAATAGAAGATCGGAGTCAGGTATGTCCACAGTGTCAGAATGATTCCATAGAGATACTGCGTATCTCTCATGAAGACCTGCAGTGCCGACAGGAACAGGCCGATCCCGAGAGCAAACAGGAACAGACCGATCAGCACATAGGGCAGCAGCAGGTAATTGACAGTGAACGGCACCCTGTAATAAATGATCACCGCGATCGCAGGGATCAAGGTCAGCACAAAATTGATAAAGCTGAAGATCACCTTGCTCAGCGGGAAGATGTATTTGGGCATGTACACCTTTTTGATCAGCTGTCCCGATCCGACGATCGACTGGACCGCAAACTGAGTCGCTTCAGAAAAACAGCCGAACACAATATTACCCAGGATCAGGTAGACCGCGTAATTCTGGATCTGAAGTCTGAAGATGTAAGAAAAGACCGATGACATGACGATCATCGTCAGAAGAGGGTTCAGGATTACCCACATCAGGCCCAGGTAGCTTCTTCTGTATTTAACGGCAAAATCCCTTCCCACGAGCTTTTTCAGCAGGAAGGTGTATTTGTCGAAGATGTGCACCATCTCTGTCAGAGGGGTTACCTTTCCCTTCTTATCATCGTGAGAGCCCTTCCAGACCACGAGCAGGATCACGCCCATGAGAACCCCTGTAGAGATCAGCAGCCTCAGCAGGAACTGTGCATCCCGGGACGCGGATATCTTCATGTAGAGAGTACCCTCTGTTTCATTGTCTCCGGCCGACAGAGTGCAGCCCTCCACCTTCTCTATGCACCAGATGGTCAGGAAATGATTTTCCTCATCCGTAACATCCGAGTGTACCTGCAGGGTGTACTGTCTGTTCCTCTCCACATGGACCGGCTCTTCAAAAGCAAACCAGTGGTCCGTGTTGTCTTCAATCTGTGCAGCCTCTGCACTGGCAGATCCGAGAACCTGCCCTGAATCTGACAGCAGCTCCACCTCTACCCTGCCCTTGGTCATGGCAAATCCATAGGTCGCGAATCTCAGGAACAGTCCTGAGATCTCATCGCTGTGATTGACAAACACCTGCGTCACCTGATCCTGTTCAAGATTCAGGGCAAGCACATTTCCCGGCTCTGTCAGAGCATAGGCCTCCTCATAGGGATGGGTCTGCAGCGTCTTTCTTCCGATCAGGAACAGGCAGGCGCTCATGAAGCAGACAATTGCCAGTCCGTATATAAGAATTCTTTTCCAAATGTTCTGTTCCATCAAGTCTTTTCCTTTAAGCATCCAGCCAGAAGGGAGCGAACGGCGCATCCCCGCTCTTCCCATGAATTCTTCTCCAGAAATTGCTTCTGCTGATCCGCGTTGTATCTTATCTGCAGTTCGCGCTCTGTCAGCTGTCCGATGATCTGCGCATATTCCTTTCTGTCACGGTAGAACCATACATAAGGATCAAAGCGTTCGATCTCCGGATACCGGACCGCGATGATATTCTTGCCGAAGCTGATATATTCATATAATTTTACCGGATCGACGGCAAGCACGATATCGTTCACCTGGAACGGCATGATCAGGCAGTCCATGTCCTGTACCGCCTCCCGGATCTTCTCATGCTCGATTACCCCATGAAAGATCAGTCTCTCATGCTCAGGCAGCTGGACCGCAGACGGTCCCCAGAAATGATATTCCAGGTCCGGGAACTGCTCCAGGCTCCACAGAAGGAGCGGAAAGTCCATCCAGCCCGAGATGGTTCCCACATAACCGGCCCTGACGGTCTTTCCATTCTCTTCCAGAACACTGCTCCGGGCCGGAGCAATGCTAAGGTCACAGTCTGTGCCGCTTCTGAACGCATTCCTGACCAGATGGGCTTTTCTGGCCGCGCGCGCGTCCAGACCGTCCATCAGGTACTGGCTGGTCACGGTGATCAGATCTGCCCTCTTCAGAAGATACTTATGAGCCCTGCGCACATAGGCCGCGACTTTCTCGCTGGACTGCAGGGCAGCAATATCGTCCATATAATCATAAACGACGATCCCTCTGTAATCTCTGGGGATCAGTCTGGCAAACATGGGGGTTCCCAACCAGATAATATCGTATTGATGTATGTCTCCGATGTATTTTCTGAATATGATATCCCCGGCGCGCTGAAGAACTCTGAACCGCTCCTGAAACGGAAGCTGCGGCACACCATGGCAGTGCTCCGGCGCCTTCAGGTTCTGCTGGCCTTTCCAGGGCCTGTACAGATACCTGGGATACAGTACCGTAACATCATATTCCTTCTGCAGCTCCAGCGCCATAAAATGCGGGCGCTGCGCGATCCAGCTCCAGTCCACCGACATGAAGTACAGGATTTTCTTTTTATAACTCACTTTGGCTCCCAGGCGCTGTATTCCTTTCCTTCCAGGATATCCGCGATCCTCTCACAGGCATGACCGTCTCCGTAAGGATTGCAGGCATGTGACATCTTCTCATATTCTTCCTGGTTCTCGAGTAACAGCTTAAATGAATGGTAGATGGTCTCCTCATCTGTCCCGACCAGTTTTAATGTCCCTGCGTCAACTCCCTCAGGGCGTTCTGTCGTATCGCGCATTACCAGCACCGGCACGCCGTAGCTGGGGCACTCTTCCTGGATTCCGCCCGAATCCGTCAGGCACAGGAAGCTTCTTGCCTCAAAATTGTGGCAGTCGAAGACCTCGATCGGCTCTATGATATGGATCCGGTCACAGCCGCCCAGCTCTGCCGCAGCCGCTTCACGGACTACCGGGTTCATGTGGATCGGGTACACCGCCTTGCAGTCCGGATGCTCGTCCAGGACACGCCGGATCGCGCGGAACATATGGTGCATCGGCTCACCGAGATTCTCCCTCCGGTGCGCTGTGATAAAGATCAGCTTGCTGTCTCCGACCCACTCCAGCTCCGGATGCGAATAGCCTTCGCTTACCGTATACTGCATCGCGTCGATGACCGTATTGCCGGTAACAAAGATCTGCTCCGCCTTCTTGCCCTCCTTGATCAGGTTGCTGCGGCTCAGCGGCGTCGGAGCGAAATTGTACTGCGAGATAATGCTCACGCCCTGGCGGTTGAACTCCTCCGGGTACGGACTGTAGATGTTGTAGGTGCGAAGACCCGCTTCCACATGGCCCACCGGGATCTGCAGATAGAAGCAGGCAAGAGCTGTGACAAATGTGGTGCTGGTATCTCCATGGACCAGCACGATGTCCGGTTTCACCTCTTCCAGGACCTCTCTGATCCCGTTCAGCACTCCTGTCGTGATATCAAACAGCGTCTGGCGGTCCTTCATGATATTCAGGTCATAATCCGGGACCACGCCAAATGTCTCCAGCACCTGATCCAGCATCTGGCGGTGCTGCGCCGTCACGCAGACAATCGTCTCTATAGAAGACCTCTTCTTCAGTTCCAGGACCAGCGGGCACATCTTGATCGCCTCAGGCCTTGTCCCGAATACAAGCATTACTCTCTTTTTCATAACAGATCTTACCCTCCTCTGTTCAAAAGCAAGGTACATTATAACTGCACTGTCTCATCTATGTCCATAGATATCTGCCATTCCGGGCCTTTGCAGGATCAGGTCTGCAGGGCTTTCAGGTAGATCTCACAGGACTGGGCCGTGCGCTTCATCAGGTTTTTCATTTTCTCCGGATTGCTCCTGACACTCTGCTCTGTCGCACTTCCGGTCTCATGGATCACTCTCATGGACGGATCATATCCCGTTTCATACCCCTTCCGGAAGCAGCGGTCTGCAAGAATATACTCCTCATAATAAAACTGCGTCTCCGGCTCGAAGGCCCTTTCCTCCCGGGCGACAAACTCCGGCGTAAAGATCAGGCATGCTCCGAAGGGAATGATATGCCGGTGGGATTGTTTATAGAAGGCAATATTCCGCTTCTTCTCCTGCAGGCTCCTGCGCTTCGCGTTTTTCTCCTGGATGCACAAAAGCGGGTACGCGACCGGGAAGACTGCCAGGGCTGCGCGGTTCATCCATACCGTGCGGCGCGCCTCCTCCTGCGTGCGAAGCCGGGTGTCCATCGGATTCTGGGGCTCATGACTGCTCCTGCGAAGGACCGCCGGCCCGAGGACATGACAGCCCATACGGCTTACAGACGCCTCCAGCCTCTCTATGAAATCCGTCTGAATGAATTCGATGTCGTTGTTGCACACCACGATGCAGTCTGCGCCAAGCTGCGTCCTCGCATATTCGTAGCCAATGTTATTGGCACGCGAAAATCCGATGCCCGCCGGGCATCGGATGACTGTAACGTTCGGATATTCCTCATACCGCCCGGCAAGAACATCCCTCTCTTCGTCCGACAGCCTTGCGTCATTGTCGACCAGTACGATCCGGGTGTCCTTAGCCCGTTTCATATGGAGGATCGACTCCACACAGCGGTCTGTCACTGTGATATCCCCGTAATGCAGGATCACAAAGGCATATCCTGCAGGTTTGCTGTGTTTATTCATTTCCTGCCCAGTCTTTTCATGCATGAACTATATGAATCTGATCACAGGGTACAGCAGATTGTATCTGACCAGCTTCACCAGAAGCCATACCGCTGCTTTCTGCGTAAATGGAAACCATGTGTCGGAAAAGAGGCGTACCTTCTGGTTTGCGCTACATGAGGGATAGTACGTCTTCAGGATACGGCTGATATACGCGCACAGTTCTTTCTTTTTATCGCGGCTGGCTCCCCTGGCAAGGTCGAAAGCGCACATGGCCAGCATGCGCAGTACAAACACTTCATGGAATTGTGTACTGTTTACGATGCCGTCTTTCCGGATCTTAAGAACCGCTTCCTCCAGCGACCGGTATGGAAGCGCGATGGTGCGCAGCCCGCGAAAACTGTGTGTCGCAGAGGATCTGCGCTGCACATAATGGTATCCGCTGCTCTCAAGCACGTCGATCCGGCTGCAGGTCGCCGCGAAATACAGCGCGATCGGAAAGTCTTCGCCCCTCTCCCGGGTCTCGGAAAACCGCATGCCTGATTCTGTCCATAATTCTCTGAGGTAAAAATGAGAACAGACAGCGGCGATCCGCATCGGCCACTCTTCATGCTCGAAGCGGATGTACCGGTCCGGCATGAGCCGGGATATGACCTTTCCTTCTTCCGTAACAAAATCGATCCCGCCGATCAGCAGGCTGGCACCGGTCTGCTTCATGCGGGCGACATAACGGCGGATATAATTCCTGCTGAGATAATCGTCCCCGTCCACAAAGGTCAGGTACCTGCCGGTGGCAGCTTCGATCCCCCTGTTTCTGGCCGCGCCGACGCCTGCATTCTCCTGACGGATCAGGCGGATCCGGTCATCCTGCCCGGCAAGCCGCTCCACGATCTGTGCGCTGCGGTCCGTACTGCCGTCATCGATCACCAGGATCTCCAGCGCCTGATAGGATTGTCCTGTCACGGAGCGAAGACAGCGTTCAATGTACGACTCCAGATTAAATACCGGTATGATCACCGAGACAACTTCATTTTTCTTACTGATATTTTTCATTTCTTCCATAGAACCGCCAGATAAGCTCCGGTATCTTCCCCGGCCAGAACTTGCGATACATATAGAGATCTTCTTCTCTTCGTGCGTGATCCCCGACCAGTGCTGAGGTGGTTGACTCCTCATGAATGCGGTGCTGCATGAGAGGCTCCGGGATGTACACGAATGCCCCCCTCTGCCTGGAGAGTTGTTCCCAGGCCTGCCAGTCGATATTGCTCTTCATCTCGCCATGGAACAAAGGTTCCGGCGTTCTTCCCTTTACATACGTGACTGCCGGACAGCAGATCGGGTTGCCAAGCGACAGAATTCTTCTCCTGACCCACCGGCTCTTCTGCAGAAAGCGGACTCGAAGAGGTGACAGCATCAGGTGCTTTACTTTCACAAGCCGGCTCTGTCCGGTCTGCCATCCTCCGGATGCTGTATCTAAGGAGCCGCGAAGCTCCCTGTAATCAGTGAACAGGATAATGGCATCCCGCCTTTTCCGGAAAGCTTTCAGGACCTTCTCTGTGTATGCCGGCTCATAGACATCGTCCTGATGAGCAATGGTGACGAGCCTCGTATCCGTCTGCCGCAGGGCAAAATTCCAGTCTGCAGCGATCCCGCACTTCCGGGGATTCACTATGACCCTGAGGTTGTACTGTTCCGCCACTGCCGTAATCATCTCATTCGGAGTCGATGTGGCGATCAGTATCCTGCTATTTTTCGTCTGCCGTACAAGAGACTCCACACATTCCTGCAGATACGGACTTCTCCCGTAGGCGCATACCACAAATGAGTGCAGCGGTGCTCTCATGGGTTTTGCCCTTCTTCCTTTTCTTCCTGAACTTCAAGCCTGTGCTCCGCATCCAGCGAGCGCAGCGCCACTTCTGCAGACAGCACTGTGATCTTGTCCTCCAGCTGCGACGTCAGCATGGACAGGGTAAACACCTTCACCAGAAGCAGAAAGATAATAACCAGAAAGATCAGATTCGCCGGAGATATCATCCCCAGCTTCCTGGTCAGCCAGTAGGTGACTTCCGGGAAGATTCCAAGAACAGCAAGCAGCACAGCGAATACTATCCAGTAAATCGCATGATCCAGCTTGATCTTCAGCCGCCGGATCTGATACAGGATCCAGCATGCTGACACGGCTGCCGCAATCAATAATATCGTACGCAACGAATTAGACATATCCAACCACCTGAATCGATATTCTACGCCACTGCAAAACTACTTCACCTGCCGGTGTCGGGCCGTTTTCTGACCCACTGAAACAGCAGGATCGAGAACATGATCCTCATCATGTACCATGCGGAGCTCCAGAGCGTAAGATAGCTCGTACCTGCGATCCGCTCAGACATCTCCACCTGCACTTCACGGATCTTCACTCCGCTGTTCAATAAGAAAGCAAGCGTGTCCGGCTCCGGACTGTAATGCATGTCATAGCCAAACTGCTTGATCATCTTCTTGTTGAAAAGACGCATTCCGCTGGTGACATCCCCGATGTGCTTTCCGGTAGTCAGCCGGATCGCGCCGGTGATCAGTATACTTCCGAACATTCTTGCGGTAAGCGGCTTTCTCTTCGTCCGGAAGCGGGATCCGATCACGATATCACAGCCGGAATCTTCCATCTCCGCAAGCATGGCTTCGATATATCTCGGATCGTGCTGTCCGTCTCCGTCCAGCTGCACGACATAATCGTATCCATAATAATTGGCATACCGCATGCCGCTCTTTATGGCGCCGGACAGTCCGACATTGACAGGAAGATCCATCATGTTATAGCCCCTGCGGGCACAGATCTTACGGGTACTGTCGGAAGAACCGTCATTGATGATCACATAATCATACTGTGGATAGTTTCCGGTCAGGTTATCCACGACGCGTTCAATATTCTCCGCCTCATTGTAGGCGGGTATGATGATAAGAACGTTATTCATCGCATTTACATGCCTTCCCTATTCTGAATATGCCAGTATTGTATCACAGGCTCTTCCCTTTTGCATCTCTGTCTGCCGGCGGCCGCGCCGCCTCACCTGATAAGATTGCCCGCCTGCGGTCACAGGGTTGCTCCGATCAGTTGCGCAAACACTACGATCAGTGCCAGCGCGACCGGATACGTTGCCGCGTAGGAGTGGGCCACGTCGTCTGTTCCGGTGGAGCTGATCAATGTGCCCAGTGCCGGCGTGCTCGTCATTCCTCCGCAGATCGCCCCCATGGACTCCAGTATGTTCAATCTGCAGATCTTCCTGGCCGCCGCAAAACCGACTGCCAGCGGAACAACCGCCATCAGCGCTCCGTATACGAACAGGATCATGCCCTTCTGGGACAGGACCTCTGTAAATCCCTTTCCGGCGTGGGTTCCCGCTCCGACCAGGAAAAATGCAAGCCCCAGCTCTCTCATGGTGACCAGCGTGCCGTTTTTGACCCGCATATCAAAGATCCCTATGTTCTGAAAATGCCCGAACACGATCCCGGTCAGCAGCGGACCGCCGCTGGTCCCCAGGGAAAATGACCCGCCCCAGGGAAATGGGATCCTGATCTGCCCTGCCAGGAATCCGAGCATGATAACCAGCGAGAAGGAAAACAGGCCATATGTGTCAAACCGGATCAGATTCTCCGGCAGCAGCCGGGTCCGTCCGGCACCCATAGCCTTCAGCGCATCTCTCTCAGCATCCAGATCCACATGCAGAAGCCGCGGGATCACCTGCACAAACAGGACCACCGAGATCACTCCGAATGGATAGGCAATTCCATATCCCACGGATACCAGATCCGATCCGGTTGCCTCGATCGCGGCTGCCAGTCCCGGTGTTGTCGTCAATGCCCCCGCCAGAAGCCCCAGCCCCAGGTCTGTCGTAATATCGGTGACCCGGATTATCAGAAGACAGGCAAGGCAGCCGGATACGATGATCGCGGTTCCGATCAGCACGAAGGACCTGGCTTTGCCGCGGAAATTCCGAAAAAAGGTTGGTCCTGCGATCATTCCCACGGCTGCCACAAAGCACGCAAGACCGATATTCTGTACGATGGAAGGGATCTCATATCCGAAATGGCCGAATACAAGCGCTGTGAGCAGTATACCGGCCGATCCAAGCCCTACTCCCTTCACCCTCACTCTTCCGATCGCATATCCGATACTCATAATAAGGAAGAGTTGAAATAACTGATTTGTAAGAATGCTGTTCATCTTGAACCAGCCTTTCTGCAATCATTCAATAATCTCAAAAATCGCACCCTGGATTACTGATCCGGAGTGCGATTTCTCTGATCCTGTTTATGAAGTCCGTACCGCTCTCAGAAGCAGTCCTGCAAACTGCAGTTTCTGCTGATCGATTACTTCACCTTCCTGTACTTCACTGCGCTCCACTTCGAGATCTTTGATCCCTTATAGAAGCGGACCCTGACATAGTACCTGGTTCCCTTCTTCAGCTTCTTGAAGGTGTAGGACGTTTTGGTCTTTCCGACCTTTCTGTGCCTGACAATATTGGTGAAGTTCTTGTCGGTTGCGACTTCGATGTAGAAGCCCTTGATCTTCCTCAGCTTAGAGCTGGCAGGTTTCTTCCAGGAGACGGTGAGCTTACGTCCGCCGACTGCCTTGGCGCTTACCTTTGCCGGTCTTCCGGAGATCTGGTATGCCGGTGCGGGCGGCTGAACCTTGGAATCGTCATGCTGCTTCTCGCCGCATACCGTGCAGACACGGTCGCCGTTCGCATCCCACTCGCCCCAGGTATGACCCTTGGCTGCTGCTGTGATTGTACCGGGATCGACTTCTTCCTTTGCGTCAGCAGTCTTGTATGCCTTTTTAAGCGTTTCACAATACCAGCAGTCCGCCGTGACACCAGGCAATGTGCAGGTTGCCTCCTTATTCGCGGCAGCTGTCAGCTTTATCAGGTCATTGTGGAAAATCCACGGGACTGTTGTGGCAGAACTCGGGAGAGTTCCCTTGTTCTTCGCAACAGTTGCATCGGTTCCAATCAGCAGGCTGACATCCGCTCCGCTCTTGTTCAGGAACTCGGTGTGTGCCTGACAGCCTGTGATAGTCTTTCCTGAAGCAGCAGCTCCGACCGTGAACTTCGTCGCAGATGCGTTGCCTGCATAGAGCGTAGGCATAACCTTATCATAAGCCTCTGCGTAGAAGATGCCATCCGTTTCGCCGACAAGTGCTACTTTGGAAGTATCAACGCTGTCCTTCATCACATTCGTCTTGTTCGGGCTGTAAGTTCCGCCCGTAATCATATTCGTCGCCTTTTTCCCGGAGACCGCATCCCAGTTCGACCTCTTCGAGCGGAACGTTCCACCTGAGATAACGGATCCGGTGGCATCATCCTGAATATACAGGGCATGGCCTTTCTCGGAAGTGAAGGTTCCGGACTTGATGGTAAGCGTCGCATCCTTGGCAAAAGTTATCGCCGAACCGTTAGAGGTTGTTCCGGGGGACGGATCCCCGGTCTGATCGCCATTGCCCGCTATCACAGAATCTGTGATCGTACATTCGCCGGCAAAGATCTTCATGCCCTGCGGACCGGTAATTGTACATTTGTTGACGGTGATCTTTGCATCTTTCGCATCTGAGGAAACCCAAACCGTACTTCCCGTATAGCTGTCTGTTGCGGTCAGCTTAGCGGAATCGAGCACAATAGTGCTCTTTCCCTTAAGAACATCCAGCGCATAGCGTTTCGCTGTCACGGGGCTCTTTACAGTCAGTTTGTATGTCGCAGCTGCATCGCCGCCTACTTTAATAGCCGTACTATCCTCAGATGAACTTACAGTAACGGAAGAATCCAACGTAACAACAGCACCCTCATCTACCACAAGGACGTAATCATTTGTGTATGGCTTCATCGTACCGTTCTTGAAGGTAACGATACAGCCTTTCACCTCAAACCTTGTTCTGACCAGATGATTGTTCAGGTCGATCGTTCTGTTGATCCCGATATTTATAACATCTTCATTGGTGGTTTCCGGAGTAATGTCCTTAAACAGCTTTACGATATCACCCGTATTCGGGCTATATGACTCCGATGTAACAGTCATCGCCTCCTTAAGGGTATCCGTATAGAAAGTAACTCCATCCCGGATATAGGCTGCTGCCGCATTTTCGGCTGTCAGCGTACGGATAATATACACTCCGTTTGCATTCGTTCTGTCTGCCCTGCAGTTTACATTCGGAAGATATATGCGGTTTACAGGGTGGCCGAATCCAACGTCTTCTGTTGTAACCTTGACGATCTTCTCTTTATTTTTACAATAGATATCTGCCGTTTTCCCCTCCAGATAACCTCCATAGACTTCTATTGATCCATAGCTGTCACTGTCCTTTTCATAAATAGCAAATCCTGTTTCGGAAATGATCTTGGTTGTATCCTGAGTACCATTGATAATAATTTTCGCCGTCTGTCCACTATTGTTGCCGAGCGTCACAGCGTTTCCCTTTGTTTCGATCTTGGTACACAGCACTCCCTTCTTAATCTCAAAAGTGCCGCCTATAACCAGAACACCATCACCGTCTCCGGTAACATTGATATTGGCATCCGTCAGGTTCACTGCCCCGGCAGATTTGTTTATCATGATTCCAGTACGGCTGTCGTCCTTAACCTCAAGGAGAGAGTCTTTGTTCATGTTCAGCGTTCCGTCATAAACATCAACGGCCACGGTACTCGTTCCTCCTGAAGAAACGAGCGATCCTCCGTTCACATTGACAACACCGCCGTCTGATATTCTCACACAGATCGACTCAGTAACTGTTGCATCTGAAGAAATATTCACCTCAGCCCCCTGCACATTCAGGCTGCCCTGCAGAGTACCGTTGGTGATGGTCAGCTTCTTTCCATCCTCTACATAAAACCAGAAAGAGGAACCGAACGTCAGTGTTTTCTTGTTCAGATCAATGGTGACAGACGTCGCGTCCTTCAGTGTATTCTTATCGATATGAAAATTCGATCCCAGATAACTCATATCTGCAGTCAGACGGATCGTATCTCCCTCTTTTGCCTGAAGAATGGCTTCCTCGAATTCGGTAATCGTGCCAACAGGTTTTATTGCTCCGTCAGCAGCTTCCAGAGTCTCTTCCTCTTCTTCTGTTTCTGTCTCCAGAAGGATTCCGTCTTCCGGAATCTCTTCCGAATCTTCCGGCTCCTCATCATCTGCGATCAGGAACTCTTCCTCATCTTCTGCAGGCGCATCCTCTGCAAGGTCTTCCTGCACTTCAGCGACCACTTCCGAAAATACTTCTGTCTCTTCCACAGCAGCCACATCAGCCGGAGTCTCCACAGCAGCCACTTCCACCTCACCGGCACCGGCAAGAACTTCCTCTGTGACTTCTGCAGTCTCTTCCTGAGCGATCACCAGCTGAGAGAGATCTTCTTCCTGGGAGTATCCCGCCACAGGGATACCAAGGATCATCGATGCTGAGACGATCCCGGCCAGAAGCTTCTTTCCAAATGACTTCTTCATGCTCTGTTCCTCCAATGACATGCTTCTTCCAACGATTGTAAGCAATCCCCTTCTGCGTTAAAAATGGATACTCCCCAGTTCCATTCTCTGTAAAGGCATAGTACGCCCCTCACAGTTTAGGCTGTTCTAAATCTTAACATATTTTTAATCTTTATGCAACAGATCGGGGTTTTGAAAGCACGCCTACTTATCCCCATTTTCCCCTTTAGAATCCACCTTTTTTCCTCATAGTTATCCACAATCACACGAAGACGGCGGCGACACGGCCAAAACAGCCTGCGTTTGTTCAGTCAAAAAAGTTTGGCAGAGGCTCTGATTCATGATAGAGTTGGAAGAGAAGACATGATTGATGCCATGTCCATGCAGCACGCAGTTCATCTGTTCATGCGCAGTCATGCAGAGCATCATAAAACAATGAAAGGAAGGTATGTTATGAATCTGCTGAATCTTCTTATGGGTACTCTTGCTTCTGACAGTTCCATCAACTCACTGTCTAAAAAGACCGGCATTAATGCTTCACTTATTACGAAGCTTCTTCCGCTGGCGATACCGATCCTGCTGAAAGAACTGACGAAAAATGCAGGCAGGGAAGGCGGCGCTGCGTCTCTTCTTACAGCGCTCGGGCAGCATACCAATACGCGCTCGATCCCGCAGCAGATCGATGATGTCGATGAAGAAGACGGTCAGAAGATCGTTGCTCACATCCTTGGCGATGACTCAGACAAAGTTGTTTCCGCACTTGCGCAGGAAACCGGTATGGAAGGCTCACAGGTCAGCCGTTCTCTCGGCGCTCTTGCCCCTGCTCTGATGAGCATGCTCTCCAGCTCCGCGAATACGGTTCATTCTTCCGGCGTCAACCTGTCGGATGGTTTCGATCTGACGGATGTCATGGGGCTATTCGGAGGTGCCAAACCCCAGCAGCAGAACTACAGCATGCTTGGTTCCCTTCTGGGCGGTGGTGCTCCGCAGCAGCAATCTTCCGGCGGTCTGCTCGGTGCTCTTCTGGGCGGCGGTGCTCCCCAGCAGCAACCTTCCGGCGGTCTGCTCGGTGCTCTTCTGGGCGGTGCTCCGCAGCAGCAGCAACCTTCCGGTGGTCTGCTCGGATCCCTTCTGGGCGGCGGCGCTCCGCAGCAGCAGCAATCTTCCGGCGGCTTGCTGGGTGCTCTTCTTGGCGGCGGTGCTCCGCAACAGCAGCAGTCCAGCCCTATGGGCGGTCTGCTCGGATCCATGTTCGGCGGTCAGTCTGCCCAGTCCAATGACGGAACAGAACTTCTGTCCATGCTCGTAAACATGATGAAATAAAGATAACGATTCATGGCCGGTCTGAGTTCCGTACACTGCCGCTGCAGGCTTGCCTGTAAGCGGCAGTATACGGACTCAGATCAAGCCCGTGAAGCGGGCTCCCACTCACAGCCGTGGGCAGGAGCTGCGTCAGCAGCGTCATACATGCAAAGCATGGATGGCCCACGGCTTGAGAGGGAACGGCCATGAATTGTGAATAACTCAGTTCACCAGCACATCCATAATGCGTTCATAATCCGTCCTGGACTCCTGGTGGTCCAGGACGGATGCTATGATGTCATAGCGGTCCGAGATGATCCCGTCCACACGTCTGCGGAGCATCGCCTTCGCGGTCCCTCTGGAGTTGACTGTCCAGCAGTACAGCTTCTTGCCGGCTCTGTGGATCGCTCTTGTCTTGGAAGGGTTGATCACGTTGGACTGCGACAGAAGCATGTCTGCTTCCAGCAGGGAAGCATTTCCATAGGAGAAAAAATACAGGTATCCGCATCTCACATCCGGATAGCTGCGGTCGATATAGCGGATCACTCCATAGTTCATGGAGATCAGGACACAGTCTTCAAGCATCCCCTTCTCCTGTACCATCCGGATGACATCGTCTGCCATCTGTTCATCCGCGGTCACGCCCTTGAGCTCCAGATAGAGCTTCTCCCGTCCCTTTGCAGTGTCCAGCACCTCTTCCAGGGTCGGGATCCTGCGCACTTCACCGGTCAGCGTCGTCATCTCGATCGACTGCAACTCTTCAAGAGTCAGGTCACACACCCTCTCGTTCCTCTCGCACAGTCTCTTCAGGGTATTGTCGTGGAATATGACATATGCCCCGTCCTTTGTTCTCTGAATATCCGTCTCCGCCGCCTCGGCTCCAAGCTCCAGAGCAGCCTCCTGCCCCTCCAGGGTATTCTCTATATCCAGGTCTCCCCCCAGCCGGTGCACGACCGCCTCAACCATTCTGGCTCTCGGAAACAGAAACTCAAAATGAACCAGCGCTGCCCATGACAGGATCGCCGCTGCCGCCAGGACCACTGCGATGCCAATGATGACAGACCACCGGGTACGGTTTTTCCGGAAGCTCCGGCTCCTGCCCGCACCCGCAGTGCCTGTTCTGTCTTCATTTTCTGCAGGATCCGGATCTGCCCCCTCTCCGGAAGGCTCCCGCACATCGCTGTCTCTTCCGACCAGCCTGTCGTAGAGATCTGCCATCGTCATCACGATGATCCAGGGTGCCAGAAGCACGCACAGTATGGAAGTCAGGAGTCCAAGAACGGTTCCAAAAAGCGTAATATACCGTACCGTAAGGCGGGGAAGCGGACGAAACAGGACAGACAGTCCGAGGGGAAGCCCCCTGAAGATGCCAAGCCCGGCCGCAATGATCACTGCGGCAAGCACTGTGGAGCAGATCAGCGCCGGGTACACCTGCCGCCTGTGTTCCCGCACCAGCGTGTTGGCCTTCTGTTTTGCCACCGGGAGTGTTTCCTTCTCCAGAACCACCTCATGCAGAAGAAACAGACCGCGCAGCTGCAGGACCACGAGAATCGTCATGGTCAGGATATACAGCGTGCGATAGAGGACTTTTTTCCGGATCATATGCAGCATGAACCCGGGAAATTCAAAGGGGTCGGGGATAATGAAAAACAGCGTGACTGAAACAGCCGGGATAAAGACTGCGTAGAACAGGATGATCGGGATACCCTGCCTGCACAAAAACAGCCGGATGCGGCGGAAGCTGCGCACCAGCAGGCGTATCGGATATACCGGATTGCCCTGCCGCAGATCCTCCGCCAGAAGGATCACCATATTAAACAGAGCGGAGGCGGTCAGGAGCAGTACCAGCTCCGTGATCACAAGGACAGCATACCCATGCCAGGAGCGGAAGGATGTATAGAGATTGCCGCTGGTGATGGCAGGTTTGCCGGATACATGCAGAAGGGAAGAGACCAGTACATCGGTACCGGTCATGGCGAGTACGACAAGAAGACCGCACAGGATCGATACGATGAGCATCATTGCCATGTTCGGGACTGTAAATAACTGTCGTACTGCTTTGCTTCGGTCTTTCATGGATCTGCCTGCTCTTCCTGTCTGTGATCTGTCGCTCAGTTATAGAGATAATAATCGATGATTGCCTGGACAGCATCTGTTACATTCTGAATCTGCATATAGCTGATCTTACCACAGTCCCTGATGTTTATCCGATGCATATCCATCATCTCATCTCCTCATACTATCGTCAATCACTCATTTTACATCGACAGAAATGCCGGCACCATGAGCACGACCAGTACCACTCCGAACATCAGGATCATCGGCATCAGCATCCGGATCCCCGCCTTCTCCCCCATCTTCCGCACGGCCATCTTATGCTGCTCCAGAGACAGGACCGCCTCATGCTCCAGAAGGGAAGTCAGTCCCTTCGATCCCTTCTTCAGGTTCTGCGACAGCAGGGAGCCAAGCTTGATATAGGAAGGAAGAGCGCACCTTCTGCCGAAGTTTTCGTAGGCCGATGCCTCCGGGACACCGCTGCGCATCTCCCGCAGCGTGAGGATCATCTCCTCATACACATAGTGCTTCGTATTTCCGGCCGCAGCCCCTGACGCACGCCTGCGCTCAGACTCATACTGGGCCGCGATCCTGGTAAATGAACCTCTTATGGTAAGTCCCGCGGACAGAAGCATCGTCAGTTTCCACAGCAGCTGTGAGTAGTCCAGCTCCAGCTGCTCCTGTCTTGCCTTCGCCAGGTCCTTCACCCTGGAATCGGCATGCACCCAGTATGCGGCAGGCAGGATCAGGAGAAGGATCAGCAGCATCCGGACCGCTCCCTCCTGCGGGTAGGACCAGTGCAGCTCTCTCCCGTCCACCTCTGTGGGAAGCTTCATCTGCGGATCGGAAGGGTTCTCTGTCTGCGCAGATTCTACCGCCTCCCGGATCATCCTGCGGAGTGTCTCCTGCGCGGTCAGTCTGGGCGGAAGGACCCGGACCAGGCACTCCAGGGACCGCTGCTGGTCCTGGCAGGTCAGGGTAGCATGGACCGTCACAAGCGATCCTTCCTCCTCCGGCTCCCCGATGATACTGCCATCCTCGCCGATCATGCCGGACGGCGTGATGTAGTACTCTGTGCTGACAGCGCCGCCCTGGAGCCCGGAGGGAAGCCAGAGGGCCGATCGGACCTCGTCCTGCGACGCATTCTCTCCCGGAAGGCCTGCAGTCAGCTCCTCCTGCGCCTGCTTCAGAAGCTTTCGCGCTTCTGCCTTCGTATAGAGCCTCGGGTTCAGGTGCACGTCCACCGCTTCCGATTCATCTTCCCCCGAGATCGTCAGATGCAAGCTCTGGTCCGTGCCCCCTGCCCCGTATCCCGGGCGCTCAAGCAAGCCCTGTGCAACCGAGCGGTCCTTCCTCGTCTCTGCGGCGAGAACTGCGATCAGAGCAGCGCCGCACACAAGGAGCGCAAGCAGCATCCCGGAGATCTTCCGCACATAATAATCCCGGATGCAGTTCTTCCTTCCTCCCCCAAGCTCTGTAAGCTCCGGCCCCAGCTTCATCCGGCGCTCATCAAACTGCAGCCGGTCATAGATCCACTCTGCCGCTGTCCTGAACGGATGGCAGGTATTTCCTGCCTTTCTCCCCGCCGGCTGTCTTCTCTTCCCTGCTCCTGATACAGATCTCCAGTTCACTCCCTGCCCCCTTCTGTCTGTTTGTCCTTTTGCGCCTGATCTCTCCGCCTGCCCCCTCAGCCTCACACCTCGATCCGCATGATCCTCTGCCCCCACAGATACGCCGCAGCATAGATCACCAGGGCGCCTGACATGATCAGGATTCCCAGCGTGTTGTGGTAGCAGACATCCAGGAATCCCGGCGATGTCAGGGAGGTATAGGCGATGATCGCCAGAGGCGCGGCGGACATGATCTTCTGTTCCGATGCCTTCCCGGAGAGATTCGCCTCGATCTCCTCCCGGGTCTGGGTTTTGGCCTGGATACTTGTGACGGCGCCGCGGATGATGCCGATCATGTCTCCCCCGGTCCGCTTCGCTGTCTGGAATACCTCCGCCATATTGATGATGTCTTCGATATGCGTCCGCCGCCCCAGATCACTCAGAAGTGTTTCCACAGGGACATTCAGCCCCAGCTGGGTGAGAATGTAGCGGAATTCTGTCATGATAAATGAATCCCCCGGATAGATCTTCCGAAGCTCGGCGGTCGCTTCGCGAAATGCATTTTCCATGGCATACCCCGCCTGCAGGGAGGCGTTGACCATCTGCATCCCTGTGGTAAATTCCGCCAGGATCTGCTGCTTTCTGCGGCGGTTGAGCTCTTTGCGCCTGTGCTTCAGAAACAGCCAGACACCGGGCAGAAAGACCAGAAATGCGATCACCGACCGGTAGAACAGAGCTGCAAATACGGCATCCAGCGCCAGGTAGGCCAGCAGATTGCATGCCAGCTGCCTCCGGCTGAATGTATAGGTACCATAGTCAGGCGGATAGCCCCTGGGGACTGAACCTGCAGCCTTCGTACTGCTTCGTTTTTTCATATGGTTTTACCGGCCCTCCCGCGCCGTCTCACAGGTCCGGTGCGATCCCGGCCCGCTCCAGCTTCTGTGTATGCCTCAGGTTTCCTGTCTTCTTCAGGCAGCCCGTCAGTTTCCCGTCCTTATCCTCCCCAAGGCCCTGATATTCAAAAATGGTATGCGTCCGGATCTCTCCGCTCTGAACGTCATAACCGTCTATCTCCAGGATCTCGAGTACCTTGCGGCTCTTGTCCCTCATACGCGAGAGATGGACCATCAGGTCGATGCCGGAGGCGATCTGCCGGCGGATCGCGGCGATCGGAATCTCCATTCCCATGATCACCATGGTCTCCAGACGGGACAGCATATCTCTGGGACTGTTCCCGTGGCCGGTGGAAAGACTGCCGTCATGTCCCGTATTTAAAGACTGCAGCATATCGATGGTCTCCTCGCCTCTGACCTCCCCGACGATGATCCGGTCGGGCCGCATTCGCAGAGAGGATCGGATCAGATCGCGGATCGTCACCTCCCCCTCTCCCTCCGCATTGGGACGCCTGGCCTCCAGACGCACCAGATTGCGGTCGCCCCGGATCTGCAATTCGGCGTTGTCTTCGATGGTGATGATCCGCTCATCCTCCGGGATGAAGTTTGACAGCGCGTTCAGGAAGGTAGTCTTGCCGCTTCCGGTCCCGCCCGATATGAAGATGTTGTAGCCTGCCTCCACCATCTTCTTCAGAAAACCCGCCGCCTCATCTGTGATGGAGCCCCACGCGATCAGGTCCTCCATACTGATCGGTCTGTCCGGAAAGCGCCGGATCGTGATCACCGGTCCCTCGATGGCAACAGGGTTCATGACGATATTGACTCTCTCTCCCTTCTTCAGGCGGGCATCCACGATTGGCACGGACTCATTTGCTACGCGGTTGGAGATGGCTACGACCGACTGCACGATGTCCTGCAGCTTCTCCCGGGAAGTGAAATGTTTCTCCCACCTGGTCAGACGGCCGGCCCGCTCCACATAGATGCTCTGCGTTCCGTTTACCATGATCTCCGTGACGGTATCGTCGTCGATCAGTTCCTGAAGGATATCCAGTCTGCGGACGGAATTGAACAGCTCTGTCCGCAGCTGGCTGCGGTCCGAAAACCGCATGCGCCTGGCAGGATCCGTCTGCGCGATCAGCTCGTCGATCAGCGCCAGGATCTCATCGTCAGGCATATCGCGGGATAACTCCAGCTGGTCCATGAGCCTGGACCGGCATTCAAGAAACCTCTGTTGATCCATCATGTCTGGAATCCTTTCGTTTTTGAGAATGGCCTGTTTATAGCACCCGCCTGCCACTCTTGTCCACGGATATCCGGCATGGGCAGAAAAAATCGGCGAAGTCCACAGTTTTTGCTGTGGCTTCGCCGACGATGTTACGTCTCATTTATGTGACAGTCTGCCGCTCCTCAGCAGCCGAACAGTTTCTCTGTCTGTGCCATCCGGTCGGCAACCTTAACACCGAACGGACATCTGGACTCGCAGCTTCTGCAGCCGATGCACTCGGATGCGGTGTGCTCCAGCGCCTTGTAATGAGACAGGACGCTCTCCGGAACCCTGTCCTGGGCGGTGGCAAGATCGTAGAACTTATTTACCATGGCGATGTCGATCTGGACCGGACATGGCCGGCAGTGCCCGCAGTAGGTGCACATCCCGGAATAGGAATGCAGGGGCGCATGCGCGATCACGGAGGCGTAATCCTTCTCGTCATCCGTCGCAGTCTCATACCTCACGGCGGCGTCGACCTGCTCCTTCGTATCATAGCCGCACAGGATCGAGCTGACTCCGGGGCGGGTCAGTGCGTAGTGGATCAGCTGCTGCGGTGTAAACGCGACGCCGAAGGGGGACTGCTCCTTATTGAACAGCCGGCCTCCGAAGAAGCCCTTCATGACGGTCAGCCCGACATTTTTCTCCTCGCACAGATGGTAGAAGGAGGCTCTCTCGGGATCGATGCCGGAATATGCTTCCTGGTCGTATCCGATGAACATGGAATCCAGATCATCGGTGGCAGGTCTCATGTCAAAGGCCGGATTGATGCTGAACAGGATCATTTCAACGAATCCGGTCTCCACTGCCCTCCTGCCCATTACCGGGTTGTGGGTGCTCAGGCCGATATGCCGGATGATCCCTTTTTCATGAAGCTCATGCACGTACTCGATGAACGGACCGTTCATGGCCCTGTTCCAGTCCTCCTCGGAATCGATGTAATGGATCATCCCCAGGTCCACGTAGTCAGTGCGAAGTCTTCTCAGAAGATCCTCGAAGGCCGGCTTTACATCCTTCATGTCCCTGGAGCGCACATACTGCCCGTTCTGCCAGGTCGATCCGAGATGCCCCTGCACATACCAGGACTCCCGGCTTCCCTCCATGGCCTTTCCTATGATGTCCCTCGATTTCGGATCCGGCATCCAGCAGTCAACGATATTGATCCCCTTCTCATGCGCGTAGCGCAGCAGTTCGACAGATTCCTCTTCCTCATGCCTCTCCAGCCACTCACCGCCAAAGCCGATCTCACTTACCCTGATCCCAGTCCTGCCAAGCTCTCTGTATCTCATGACGTCCCTCCTCTGCTGCCTTGTCAGCATCTATGGTACCTGCAGTACCTCTGTTTCTAAGTTACCACAGGATCATCCGGATTGCCACCGGAGCGCAGGGGGCCGTGGATTTATTCTTCCTTCCCGACCCGACTCAGCAGGTAAATGAACTCTTCGCGGAATTCATCTCCGCCGGTCAGCTCCCGCAGGCGGCTGCGCACGTTCTCATAATCGCTGTCTCCCGCAAACTCGCTTTTGCGAAGGAGCATGCCCGCCTGGGCGACGCCCGCAGCCCAGCTCATGTTATCGGACATTTCTTCCGATTCAGCGGAAGCGTCCACCGGAAGCTCCTGCAGCCTGCTCTTCTGTGCGTCCGGATCCTTGTAGCGGATGCTGACGGTCAGATACTCGCCTGCGGACGGATTCGCGGCGTCTGAGGCCGGATCGGCTGTTTCTCCGTCTGCGGCCGCCGCTCCGTCAGGAGCTCCCGCTTCCGTCTGCTCATACCGGCTCTTCGCGCTGCGGATCTCGAAGTCGCTGTCCGCCATCACCAGCTCATACAGAGCCGTCACCTGCTGCCCTGCTCCGACCTCTCCGCCGTCCTTGGTGTCATCTTCGAAGTCCTCTGCGTCCATCTGCCGGTTCTCATATCCGATCTGCCGGTAGCCCCTGATCTGCGCAGGGTTGAAGTCGATCTGGATCTTGGCATCCTTCGCCACGGTGTTCAGGGTCCCCTTGAGGGCACCGCCCATCACTCTGCGGGCTTCCATGTCACTGTCGATATAGCTGTAATTGCCATTTCCCTTATCAGCCAGCGTCTCCGCAAGGGCGTCATTGTAATTGCCGGATCCAAACCCCAGGATCGACAGGAAGATTCTGCCCTCTGCCTTCTCCTCCACAAGCTTCACAAGCTCCGAATCATCTGTCTGTCCCAGATTGAAGTCGCCGTCCGTCAGAAGGAGCACCCGGTTGTTTGCCCCCTCCACATAGGATGCCTGCGCCAGGTCATAGGCAGTCCGAAGACCGGTCTCGCCGTACGTGCCGCCCTCAGCCTGCAGGCTGTCCAGAGCCGCCGCGATCTCTTCCTTGCCCTCCGGAGTACATTTCACGCCCTCCAGGAGCACCTCGCTGCTGCCCGCATAGGTCACCAGGGAGATGGAGTCATTTTCATCCATATCCTCCAGCAGGAGTTTCAGGGCGTCCACCGCCAGCGGAAGCTTCTGGGCTTCATACATGGATCCCGAGGTGTCGACCAGGAGTACCAGGTTCTGGTCCGGGATCTCTTCGGCAGGGATATCTCTTGCCTGCAGTCCCACCAGAAGCAGCTTCGTATCCGGATTCCAGGGGCACGGCGCGATCTGCGCTGTGATCGAGAAGGTATCCTCTCCCCGGGGGGCCTCATATTCGTAATTGAAGTAATTGATCATCTCCTCGATGCGGATCCCGTCCTCCGGCATCCAGTCCATCGTGTCGTCCAGAATGTTCCGGCGAAGAAGCGCATAGGAAGCCGTATCCACATCCATGCCGAAGGTAGAGAACGGATACTGCTTCACTGTTCTGAACCCGGTCTCTCCCACCGTAGAATACTGTTCCGTATTCCAGCTGATCTGCGGCGGTTCCATCCAGCCGCCGTCGACAGCGGCCTCCATCATCACCTCTTCCTGCATGGCTTTCCCGCTGTCCGCGCTGGTCAGCTGATCCAGCAGGTTGAAGAGGACCTCCGTCTCTTCTGTCTCTGATTCCGTCTCCTCAGTCTCCGATTCCGTCATCAGCCCGATTCCCGGCTCCACGAGGGAGGAAGCCCCGTACACCGACACCAGACCGATCAGCACAGCCGCTGCGGCCGCAGCGCTTCCCATTACCATCTTTCTGTTTCTCATAATCACTCCTCCTTACATTCAGACAGATGCCTGTCACCTGCTTCGTCTCACGCAGTATGCTGGTTCCTTTATCCTGTATGACGGGAACGGAGGCCGTATGGTCACAGGGAACATTTTTTTCTTGTGTCCGAAGCGGCTCTGTTCGATAATGTAAGTATAGCTGACACAGACTGTCTGCAGGGAGGACTTTATGGAGATTGAGAGAAAATGGATGGTTGACGGCTGGCCGGAGGAGTCGGTTCCGGATGCTTCTCTGGTGCTTCAGTATACGGAGATGCAGGAGCAGGGCTATCTGCACGCGACTGTTCCGATCGTCCGGATCCGCAGGGAGGAGCGTGCCGGTGCATCTGAGGGCTGTACCCTTCCCGAGGTCAAATACGTCCTCTGCTTCAAGTCGGCAGGCAGGCTTGCCCGGCAGGAGATCGAGCTGGAGATTCCCGTGGAGAAGTACCAGGAGCTGAAAGAAATGATCGGCAGTCCCCTGATCGGGAAGGTCCGCAGGGCCTATGCGCTGCCCGACGGACATACCCTGGAGGTGAATCTGGTAGACCAGGGGCTTCCCTCTCAGTTCTGGTATGCCGAGGTGGAGTTTGACAGCATCGGATCTGCCCGCAGCTGGGACCCGGCCGTAGCAGGGCTTGGCACTTATCTGGATGACGATGTGACCGAGCAGCCCGGGCAGAGCATGTCTGCCTACTGGCTCGCGACACGCGGGGGCATGCAGGAGTAAAGAATAAGAACTGGCAAAACTATTTGTCAGACTCCCTTTTTTTCTGTTATTTTCTCCCGGATGTGCTATGATACAGATAACTGCAACTCGTCTGAACATCAGGTCGGGTATATCGCGCCTGCTGTTTCTGTTCACATCTGCGCTCAGACCGGAAGACCGGATGGTCCGGTACCCCCGGATGAGTGCCGTGAAATATCTGTGCTGACCGGAGGTATAATTATGGGTACTCTTCTTATCAAAAATCTTGATGCCATTGTTACCTGTGATGCATCTGATTCCATGCTGCAGCAGGTAGATCTGTTCTGTGAAAACGGACTGATCAGCCAGATCGGTCCGGGCCTTGACGTGAAAGCAGACCGTGTGATCGACGCTTCGGGAATGATCGCATATCCGGGGCTTGTCAACGCGCACCATCATCTGTATCAGGTCTTCTCCCGCAACCTGCCGGAGGTCCAGAACCTGGAGCTCTTCGACTGGCTGGTCGCTCTGTATGAGGTCTGGAAGAACCTGACTGAAAAAACGGAATATCTCGCATCCCTGACTGCCATGGGAGAGCTTGTGAAAAATGGATGCACCACCATCTTTGACCATCACTATGTATTTCCCGCAAACGGCGGTGACCTGCTGGAAGCGCAGTGGCAGGCCGCCTGCGACCTGGGCGTCAGGATGCATTTCTCAAGGGGAAGCATGGACCGCTCCAGAAAGGACGGAGGACTTCCGCCCGACAGCGTAGTCCAGAGCGTCGATGAGATCATGAAGGACTCTGTCCGCCTGATCGAGAAATACCAGGACAATTCCTTCGGGTCCATGAAGCGCATCGCACTCGCTCCCTGCTCACCCTTCTCGGTCTCTGAGGACCTGCTTAGGGAAAGCGCGATCCTTGCCCGCCAGTATCATGTCCGCCTGCACACCCACCTGTGCGAGACAAAGGACGAGGAGAACTACACCCTCGAGAAGGTCGGCCTGAGGCCGCTTGCCTACATGGAGAAGCTGGGCTGGGTCGGCGATGACGTGTGGTACGCCCACGGCATTCATTTCAATACAGAGGAGCTTCAGCTTCTTGCCAGTACCGGCACCGGCGTATGCCACTGCCCGATCTCGAACATGAAGCTGTCTTCCGGCATCGCCCGCATACCGGAGATGCTGGAGATGGGCATTCCGGTCGGTCTTGGCGTGGACGGCAGCGCCAGCAATGACGGCTCCAATCTTCTCGAAGAGATCCGTGTTGCCTACCTGCTGCACCGCCTGAACTCATCCGACAAGGCTCCTTCCGGATATGATATCCTGAAGATGGCCACCATGGGCTCCGCAAGGCTTCTTGGCAGGGACAAAGAGATCGGCAGCCTCGAGAAGGGGAAATGCGCGGATCTGTTCCTGGTCAGGGCAGACCGTCTGGAACTGGTCGGCGCGATGTTCGATCCCAAGTCGGTCCTCGGGACCGTCGGACTGAAGGGCGCCGTCGATTACACAATTGTAAATGGAGAAGTGGCGGTCGAGAACGGCCACCTCGCGCGGATTGACGAGGAGAAGCTCTCCCGGGAAGCCGGCGAGCAGGTGAAGAAATATCTCGGTCGCTGATCAAACAGAATAGAAGGGCAGATACAGAATATGGCAAAACTATATTTCCGCTACGGGACGATGGACAGTTCCAAAACAGCAAACGCACTGATGGTGCGCTACAACTATCTGGAAAAGGGCCAGAATCCCCTGATCCTGAAGCCGAAGATCGAAAACCGCGACGGCGAGAAGACGATCCGATCCCGCATCGGGATCAGCGCGGAATGTGAGTTTGTGGAGGATCTCCTGGAGAAGGCAGAAAATGAATGGTTTACCGGCAGATCCGATGACTATAAAAAGATCGACTGCCTGATCGTGGACGAGGCACAGTTCCTGTCCGCGCACCAGGTAGATGTCTTTGCACGGATCGTGGACGAGCTGAATGTCCCGGTCGTCTGCTACGGACTTCGGACGGATTTTACCGGTCACCTTTTCGAGGGTTCGCAGCGTCTCTTCGAGCTGGCGAACCGTCTGGAAGAAGTTCCGACAGTCTGCTGGTGCGGCAAGAAGGCCGTCTTCAACGCAAGGGTCAAGGACGGCAAGATGGTCCGGACCGGCGAACAGATCATGATGGGAGGAAATGAATCCTATATCACCGTATGCAGAAAGCATTTCTTCCAGGGACAGCTGTATCCGCCCGTCCCCTCTGACGACTCCGGCCGTCAGTCCTGAGAATACGCCGAAAAAAGCACGCAGAACAATACACGCAGAAAATACACTCTGGAAAATATACACAGGAAAGGAATACAGCCCGCACACAGGCGGGCTGTAAGGATGCGATATGAATCATATGGAAGAAGTCCGGAAGCTGCGCGCTACCGTCGAGCCGCATTACAACTGCGCCCAGTCACTGCTTGTCCCCTTTGCGGATGTCTCCGGGATCACCAAGGAAAAGGCAATGGATCTCGGCTTCCTGTTCGGAGGCGGCATGCATCACGGATCCATCTGCGGGACGCTTGCCTCCGCCTACATGATCCTGGGCATGGCAGGATACGGAAAAGAGGAAGCTTCCGAGCTGCTGCGCACCTTTAAGCAGAAGCACTCAGATGAGCTGTGCAGAAATCTGCTCGCCGCCTCTGCCAAAGCAGGAATCCCCAGAAAGCAGCACTGCGACGGACTCGTCTTCGAGATGTGCGAATATCTCGACAACCTCTTTAATTCCAGAGAATCCTGAGCAGACGCCTTCCTGTGCAGATGGCTAACGCCTTTCATGCTTTTATTTGATTACGTTGCCTGATGCCGTACTACCGCATACTCATCACCGTTGCGGTAGTACGGACATTCTTTTGCGTCCGATGAATAGAATCTTGCCAGATCGTCTTCGTCAAGATTCATGGTACAGATGTAATCATCGAATTCATCGTCATATTCAAGGTATGCACAGGTATCACAGATTGCCATGTCTGCCTTCTTTCCGACGGACCTCTCTTCAGCTCCACTTTTTCAGCAGAGCGGACATATCCAGACCGCCCTCGTTTCCGCGCCTTCCGTTCCTGTTCCGGCTGCTGCCGCTCTCATTCCGGCCTCGGTTCTCGTTTCCGTGACCGCCTCTCTCCGTCTTCTGATTACCACCGTCCCGGCGGCCGCGTCCTCTGTCGCTGCTCTCCTGACCCTCGCTCTTTCTGGCCGGCTTTGGTGCATCTTCCCCAAGCTTCATCGTCAGGGAGATCCTCTTGCGGTCCAGATCCACCGCCAGCACCTTCACCTCGACAATATCGCCGACGGAGACCACATCCAGGGGATGCTTCACGAATCGGGTATCACTCATCTGGGAGACATGGACAAGGCCGTCCTGGTGTACTCCGATATCGACAAATGCACCAAAGTCGATCACATTCCGGACGGTTCCCTTCAGGATCATCCCGGGCTTCAGGTCTTCCATGTTCAGCACGTCTGAGCGAAGGACCGGCTTGGGCATGTCGCTTCTGGGATCGCGCCCCGGCTTCTCCAGCTCCGAAGCGATATCGATCAGCGTCTCCGTTCCGGTACCCAGTTCCTTAGCCGTCTCTTCCGCTTTCCTGCGGTCCTTCATCTGAGCGCTCAGTCCGCGGATCTTTCCGCCTTCCACATCCTCCAGGCTGTAGCCCAGCTTCTCCAGCAGCTTTCCGGCAGCCTCATAGGATTCGGGGTGTACGCCGGTCATATCCAGCGGATTCTTCCCGCCCCGGATCCGCAGGAAGCCTGCGCACTGCTGGTAAGCCTTGGGTCCCAGGCCGGCAACCTTCAGAAGCTGTCTTCTGTCCGTAAATCTGCCGTTTTCATTTCTCCACTCAACGATCGAGCGGGCAGTTTTTTTCGTTATGCCGGATACATATTCCAGAAGCGAATAGGAGGCCGTATTCAGGTCGACGCCGACCTGGTTGACACAGGTCTCGACCACACCCTCCAGCTTCTCGCCCAGCTTCTTCTGATCGCAGTCATGCTGGTACTGGCCGACGCCGATCGACTTCGGATCGATCTTGACCAGCTCGGACAGCGGATCCTGCAGACGGCGGGCGATCGATGCCGCGCTTCTCTGTCCCACGTCGAATTCGGGGAACTCCTCTGTCGCCAGCTTGCTCGCCGAATAGACCGATGCGCCTGCCTCATTGACGATCACATACTGGACCTTCTGGCTGATCCCCGCATCGCTCAGCTCCGACAGGATCTGGGCGATCACCTGCTCTGACTCACGCGACGCCGTACCGTTTCCGCAGGAAATAAGCGTTACGTTGTATTTTGCGATCAGTCTCTTGATCGTCTGCTTCGCAGCTTCGATCTTCGCCGGGGTCGTCGGTGCCGTCGGATAGACGACCGTCGTATCCAGGACCTTCCCCGTACTGTCCACGACCGCAATCTTGCATCCTGTACGGAAGGCCGGATCCCATCCCAGGACAACTCTGCCGGCGATCGGCGGCTGCATCAGCAGCTGGCGCAGATTCTTGCCAAACACGTCGATCGCGCCGTCCTCCGCCTTCTCCGTCAGCGAATTGCGAAGCTCCCTCTCGATGGCGGGGGCGATCAGTCTGCGGTACGCGTCCGCGCAGGTATCCTGCAGCACCTGCAGCGTATTCGCGCAGTCTGGGCTGTCCTGCCGGATGACCTGCTTCTCGATGGCTCCGATCATCTCATCCTCATCCACACGGACAGTGATCCCCAGAACCTTCTCCTTCTCACCGCGGTTCAGGGCCAGCACCCGGTGGCCCGGGATCGTCGAAGCAGCTTCCTCATAGTGGAAATACTGAGCATACACGGACTCCGGCTGCTCCATATCCTTCTTCACTTCCGATACGATCACTCCACCCTCGAAAGTCTTCTCGCGGATGATCGCACGGATCTGCGCGCTGTCGGAGATACTCTCCGCGATGATGTCCCCGGCTCCCTGCAGTGCCGCTGCAGCATCCTTCACATCCTTTTCGGGATTCACAAAGTCTGCCGCCCTCTCGATTGCCGGAACCTTCATCTCCTGCGCCAGGATCTCCTGGGCAAGAGGCTCAAGTCCCCTCTCCTTCGCGATGGTCGCTCTGGTGCGGCGCTTCGGACGGTAGGGAAGATACAGATCCTCCAGAGCCGACTGGGTAGCCGCCTCTTCAATCTGCTTCTTCAGCTCCGGTGTCAGCTTGCCCTGCTCCTCGATGGAGGCAAGGATCACTGCACGCCTGTCTTCCAGCGCTCTCAGATAGCGAAGGCGCTCATCCAAGGTCCGCAGCTGCTCATCATCCAGCGTGCCATGGGCCTCCTTGCGGTATCTGGCAATAAAGGGGATCGTATTGCCCTCATCGATCAGTTTGATAACAGCCTCCACCTGCCAGGTCTGGATGCTGAGCTCGGATGCAATCGTCTGTACGATATTCATATATTCCTTATTCCTTTCAATCACTCTTCAGGCCGCCTCAGGCAGTTGATCTTCCCGCCGGAGACAAAAGCCGTGTCTCATTATAACAGAAATTTTATTTCATCCAAGTACAAACTCCGGTCAGTATCTACTCAGAGCGGTTAGTCCAAACCAACGCAGTGTATCTGCAAAGTATATAATTGCTTTTAGCACATATATGATTGTCGACCCCCTGAAAACTCTATGCTACACTATAGGAACACCTGAAGAACAAACTGCCCCGGCAGAGAAGGAGAAGATACCATGGCAAACAAATATGCAGGAACACAGACGGAAAAGAACCTCGAGACGGCATTCGCCGGTGAATCCCAGGCAAGAAATAAATACACCTACTTCGCATCCAAGGCCAAGAAGGAAGGATTCGAGCAGATCGCGGCTCTCTTCCTGAAGACGGCTGACAATGAAAAAGAGCATGCAAAGATGTGGTTCAAAGAGCTGGAAGGAATCGGCACCACCGCAGAGAACCTCGCAGCCGCAGCTGCCGGCGAGAATTATGAGTGGACCGATATGTACGACGGATTCGCAAAGACCGCCGATGAGGAAGGCTTCCATGAGCTCGCAGAGAAGTTCCGCGGCGTGGCTGCCATCGAGAAGAAGCACGAAGAGCGCTACCGTGCACTGCTTCACAACGTCGAGATGCAGGAAGTCTTCGCCAAGAGCGAAGTCAAGGTCTGGGAGTGCAGAAACTGCGGTCACATCGTAGTCGGCACCCAGGCCCCGGAAGTCTGCCCGGTATGCGCGCATCCGCAGGCATACTTCGAAGTGCACGCAGAGAACTACTGATCAATTACGGCTCCGGCAGACAGGCAGGACAGCCTGCAGTCTGCACCGGAAAACCTCATGAGATGACGAAGCTGCAGGATGCTCAGGCACCCTGCAGCTTTTATAATCCGTTCTTTATAATATCTACATCATCCTGTCTTCCGTCACCACCATCTCAGGCCGGATGTCCAGCTCATCTGACGGTATCCTGTCAAAGACCTGGAATTCATATGCCACGGCAATCGTTGGGTGCTGCGGGTGAAGGGCCAGATACCGGTCATAGAAGCCCCCGCCGTATCCGATCCGGCGGCGGTCTGTGTCGAAGGCAACGCCCGGCATGATGACCAGGGCCTTTTCTTCCTGATCAAGACACTCGCACCGCTCCATGTCCGGCTCCGGGATATGCATCATCCCTTCCTGCAGCTCGTCAAAGGAGTCGATCCGGTAAAACCTCATCTTTCCGGATGCTCCCGGGCGTTTCCCGGACGGATCCGGGATGATCTTCGGGACGCCGACTCTCTTCCCTGCCTCCCAGCAGTTTCGGATGAACTCCCTCATCCTCACCTCGCCGGCTATGTCCATATAGGCAAAGACTGTCTCCGCTTCCTGGAAGCGGGGCAGAGCCTGCAGTCTGACAGTGATCTTCCGGCTCATCTGCTCAAACTGCGGCTCCGAGTATTCCTTTTTCCTCCGGGCGACCAGATGACGGACTTCACTCTTATCCATATCCTCACACATCCGACCTTGAATACTGATTCTTCATAAGGTTGCTGGCTTCATCCAGCACCTGTTTCAGGACCTTCTGCGATTCTTCCTTCAGGATGTCCGCGATCTTCCCGTTGCCTGCAAGGAGAATCTTTTCGACTTCATCCTGCCCGGCATGATCCTCCACGCCCGTCTTGAGCAGTCCGGTCACCTCCCGGTCTGTCTGATTGATGACCTGCCGCGCCTTTGACTGCACCGCAAATGTATAGCGCTCGATGTGGAACTGGCTCTTCTTGTAGGAAGCATCTGCCAGGGCCGCGATCAGACGGCTGGTCCAGTACCAGGTATCCGTCTCAACGGTTCCGGTCGTGGAAGACAGGTAGTCCTCTGTGCGCGAAACATTGGGATAGAAGGGCACGATGGCGTTAAAGGCGTTGGAGCCGAATGCCAGCCACTGAAGAGCCCTGCACGCTTCCGGAAGATCCGGACGGATCTGGACCATTCCCAGGAAATCAGTCCGGTTGATTCCGATGCTCCGGTAAGCCCCGCTCATGGACTTATCCCCGTAGGCAAGATAGGGATCATAGGGTGTTCCCTGATAATGGGAGGACAGTATATATTTCACGTCTTCAACCGTGATCTTCCGCTCTGGCACCATGCACCAGGGAAGATCGTCACTCAGGGGCGTATACTCTGCGTCCGGACCGTCCCACACACAGGTGTGCGGGTTGAAATAGCGGAGCATATACCAGGCGCGGGGAGTGTTGTAGACATGGTCCGCGTCATCGTGACTTCCGAAGGCGTCCCGCGGATTCAGGACTCCGGCCAGCGACAGGTCCAGATGATTCTCCGCGATGAATTCCCGAAGGTCACTGGAGCAAAGATAATTTCTGCCCTCTCCCAGGGCATCCTCCAGGTCAAATGAATCCAGCCCCAGCTGATTCGGCATCACCACATAGCACTCATCCGGAACCCGGCGTGCCATCCAGTGATGTCCGCCGATCGTCTCCAGCCACCAGATCTCATCCTGGTCACAGAATGCGATCCCGTTCATCTCATAGGTACCGTACTGCTCCAGGAGCGAGCCCAGCCGGAGCACGCCTTCCCTTGCGCTGGAGATATAAGGCAGCACCAGAACCACCAGGTCTTCCTCACCGAGCCCTCCGGGCGTTTCCTCCCTGCCGTCGCCGCCGGCCACATATCTCACCAGCGGATCCGCTCCGAGGACTCTCTCATTGGAAGTGATCGTCTCCGTCGCGGTCATGCCGACATTCTTCTCATTGACTCCGCAGGCAGCCCAGATTCCCTTTCCCTCTACAGCATTCGGGACCGCCGAATAGCGCATGGGATTCTCCGGCAGCTGCACAGTGCAGTGGGACAGCACCGTCGTATATGTCCGCGGCTGATCCTCCGGCTTCACGATTACATATTTCTTGGGTGTATAATTTCCGGCACCGGAATCATCATTGCGTGCGATCATTGTGGAGCCGTCATAGGATGCTTTCTTTCCTACCAGTATCGTTGTACATGCCATATGCTGTCTTCCCCTTTCTGTATCTTTATGCTTTAAGCCATGTATCCATATTACTTCGCGCAAAAGGGCGGATCCACTCTGCAGATCCTGAGTCCTTCTGCCATATCTTCCGTTTCCCCACTTCCGTATTCCACACGCAGAACGAACCCGAACCGGTCATAGGCAACGCACAGCGGGTAATCCTCCCTCGGGAAGATATGTGCCTGCGCCGGGTCAAAGAACTGCTCTCCGCCATGGTCCTTCAGATAGTCGATGCGTCCGTCGATGTCAAATGGAGCCCCCTCCAGAAGTGCCCTGATGTATTCCGCTGCAAGCAGGTCCTCCGGAACTCTCTCTATGCCGGCCTTGCCCATCGCGATCAGAGAGACCGTCTCCGGATCCCTCGCGCGGATATACTCCGCGATCGCGCGAGCATTCACCAGACTGCCTGTTATGATCTCTGACGCATGAGCCCTGGCCGCGTTCACGATCCCCTGCGTCCCTGCGCTGGTGGAATGGATCATCGTCTTTCCCTGAAAATCATAGTTGGATGCATCCCATGGAGAATTGCCCAGGTCGCAGCCCTCTACCTTCGCGCCGCCGCGCTCTCCCAGCAGCACCCAGTCCGGGTGGGCAGTCTTCAGCGCAAAAGCATCTTCCATGCTTCCGATCGGATAGCAGACCTTCGCGCCGCCGTCAAAGCAGTAGCACTCCGTGGTGAATGCACGAAATACGTCGATCACTACACTCAGACCCTCTGCCTTCTTCGCGCCTTCGATCAGTTCCAGTATCTGTATCTTCATAATTACTCCGCTCTCCTCATATCTCTATATCGAATCCGCGCTCCCGGTGACCACTCAGCCTCCGGCAGCATCCGCCCTCACAGCAGGTCCGCCCTGAGAAGGACCGCGCCGTCCATATCCTTCACTGTAAAGATGCCCTCTTCCAGCACGGCGTAGCTGTGCGCGCTCCCGCCCTTGGGGATCGATACGGAACCCGGATTGAGCATCCATTTATCTGCGATCCGCTCCGCCCTGGGCACATGGGTGTGTCCATAGAGCAGGATATCCCCCGGCATCATCGGCGGCAGATGCTCCTCATTGTAGATATGCCCGTGGGTGCAGAACATCATATGATCCCCCACCGGCAACAGGCAGTAATCCGCCAGCACCGGGAAGTCCAGGACCATCTGATCCACCTCCGCCTCGCAGTTGCCGCGAACGCTGACGATCCGGTCCCTCAGAGGGTTCAGCATCGCGATCACCTCTTTGGGGGCATATTCCTCCGGCAGGTCATTTCTGGGACCATGGTACAGGATATCTCCCAGCAGAAGCATGCGCTGTACGCCTTCCCTTTCAAGAGCACCCAGCAGTTTTCTGCAGTAGTAAGCCGACCCGTGTATATCCGATGCGATCAGTATCTTCATCCTGTATCTCCCTGTCCTTTTCCCTGTTTGCGGGCATTGTCTGTTTCTCTGGCAATACGCATCAAGTTTATACGGTTGTCCGGTCATGGTCAATCACCATTCACAGGGTACCACCCGGAGCTGAAACTGTAGTATGATACACAGAGAAGGATTCCGTCCGGCGTATGATCAGCAATGTCGGCGGACTCGGTTTGTTACAGTTCACAGGTCAGCCAGTATTGCTTCGAGTCTGCGGGCACAATGAAAACACGTCGCCTGCCTTCGCTTTGCGGCGGTTGCATTGCAGCCGCTCCCAGCTCCTATAGAAGCGTGGTCGCTTCCGCGGCTGCAGCAACTTGCAAAGCTCAGTCGGCTTCCTATGGTTTTCATCTGTGCCCGCAGTACTCTACGCTGATGATATTGGCCGACCTGTGAACTGTAACCTCAGTTTCAGGATTCGGAGGTATGGAGATGGAATACAGAAGGTTTGGAGATCATTATCTTGTCAGGATCGACAGAGGGGAAGAAGTGATGGAGTCGCTGACTGCAATGTGCCAGGCGGAACATATCCTTCTGGGATCTGTCAGCGGCCTGGGGGCGGCGGACTATGCCAAGGTCGGCATCTACAGGGTTGCGGATCATCAGTTTGAAGGAAGAGAGTTCTTCGGAGAACAGGAGATCTCTTCGATCGTGGGAAGCATCACGCAGAAAGACGGGCAGCCCTATCTCCACCTGCACATCAACCTGTGCGATGACAATATGAACATCCGCGGCGGCCATCTGACTGCCTGCCGCATCTCCGGCACCTGCGAGCTTACCGTCACCGTACTGGACGGACAGGTTGGCAGGAAATATGATGAGGTCACCGGGCTGAATCTGTTTGGTTTCTCCTGAGGGCCTTCCCTATCATGCATTTTATGCAAAACAGGCAGCGGCTGCACAGTACTCTGAGTGCAGTCCGCTGCCTTTCATTTTCATTTTTATCTTTATTATCCGGCTTTTTTATGCCGCCGAATGGCTGCCTGTCCCTTTCTGTTTTCTCAGATGCTCATATTCTCTGAGCTTACGGACTTCTGCCGCGCTCAGATCCTTCGGGACCGTGATCTGGATGATCACGTACAGGTCGCCCCTGATCTTCGGATCAGCAGCGCTTCTCTTTCCCTTGCCCGCAAGGCGCATTCTCCTGCCGCACTGACATCCGGGCGGAATCGTGAGCATGACGCTCCCGTCCGGCGTGGAGACCCTGACTTCGCCGCCAAAAACAGCGGTCGTAAATGGAATGTGCAGGTTCTTCTCCAGGTCGAGCCGCTCCGGTTCCCGGAAACCGCCGGATCCGGACTCAAAGTGTATATTGTCCCCAAACAGGTCTTTGAAGATGTCCTTCATGCCCGGGTTATCCGAACTGAACTGCCATGTATGATAGTTTCCGCTGCCATCCGACCAGGACCTTGCCCCGGATGATCCGGAGAACGCACCGCTCCCGAAGGGGCTGCTGCCCGAAAACGGCCCCTGCCCGAAGGGATCCTGACTATAGTGCCCGTAGCCGGCGCCGCCTGAGCTCTCATCAAATGCGGCCATGCCAAACTGATCGTACAGCCTGCGCTTCTCAGGATCACTGAGGACATCATACGCCTCACTGATCTCCTTGAACTTCTGTTCTGCTTCCTTATTGCCGGGGTTGCTGTCCGGATGATATTTTCTGGCCAGCTTCCGGTATGCCTTCTTCAGGTCCTTGTCTGACACGCCGCGGGTGCAGCCAAGAACCTCATAGTAGTCTCTCTTCGCGCTCATTCTCCCTCACCTCCTTACTGCGTGACTGGCTTACGGTAAAACGGCCCGGGATCTCTCCCGGGCCGCATCCTTCTTAGTAGTCGCGATCGGCTATGTCCCGGAGATGACCGGTATCAGCCTTCGATCTGAACAAAGTGTCTCTTCTCTTCCACTGCCTTCTGTTCCTCTTTCGGAATCGAGAGCTTCAGAATGCCATCCTCAAAGGATGCGTGGATATCTTCTTCTGTCAACTGCTCTCCGACATAGAAGCTTCTGCTCTGGCTTCCGGTATAACGCTCTCTGCGAATGTACTTGCCCTCATCATTCTTCTCGTCATTCTCGGCATTCTTCTGTGCGCTGATGGTCAGATAACCATCCTTCAGTTCACAGGTAACGTCTTCTTTCTTGAAGCCCGGAAGATCAATGTCAACCTCATAACCCTTCTCGGTCTCCTTCACATCGGTCTTCATGATCGCCGCAGCCCTGTGGCCATACAGCTTCTTCTCGGGCTTCTGGGCCTCTCTCCTGAATTCCGGCCAGAAGAAATCATCATCAAACCAGCTGTCGAACAGATTGTCATTAAAAAGTCTCGGTACCATCATCATAATTTATATCCTCCTTTGGATGTTATTTGTGTATTTTCGAGAAGTGAGCCGGATCATCATTTCATTTCCTGTGCTCTTATCTTCTTTCTGACTGTGTTATAACTCTTGTTGCTAGCACTGTCAAGTGGCGAGTGCTAATTTTCAGAATGTTTCACAATTGCTTCACAATTTTCATTTCATTCCGTGTCTGACCTTCCCGCCGCGGTTGTCAGTGAAAATGAACTCTGCTATATTTGCTCTATCTTTATCTGTTAAGGAAGAAAGCAGGCCGGGATATGCATCAGATCAATTACAAGATGACAGTTCAATATGAAGGGACCCGCTATAAGGGATGGCAGAAACAGCCCAGGATCGACAATACGATCCAGGGCAAGCTGGAGACTCTCCTCTCCCGGCTCCTCGATACGGACATAGAAGTCTTCGGTGCCGGCAGAACCGATGCCGGAGTGCATGCACTGGGGCAGGTGGCGAATTTCCGCGCTCCCCAGGACAGCGTCGCCGCATTCGCTGACCGTTTTCCTTCCATGAAGGCTTCCTGGAGCGATGCCGCCCTAAAAGCGCAGGCACAGTCTGCTGCCGCCTCCCTGTACGCAGATCCCCGGGCCGGCCAGGCTCCGGAGAGAGAGGTTGTCCGCTCCTGGCAGATCCAGTCGCAGGATGCCCTGCTGCTGGAGGCTCTCAATCACTATCTGCCGGATGACATCGCCATCCCCAGGATCACCCGTGCCTCTGACCGTTTCCATGCCCGCTATCTCACCAGCTCCAAATGGTACCAGTACCGCATCCGCACAGCGCCTTACCCGGATGTGGTAAACCGCCGTTTTCTGTGGCAGTATGGCGAGGATCTGGATACAGACGCGATGCTGCGTGCCTCCCGGGCCCTGCTCGGCACCCACGACTTTACCAGCTTCTGCGGACTGAAGATGAAAAAGAGCGCGGTCCGCACCATCACCAGGATCAATATCACCTGCCCTGATGAAAACACGATCATTCTCGACTATTACGGGGATGGTTTCCTGAATCATATGGTCCGGCTGCTGACCGGAGAGCTCGTGGAGGTCGGCTCTCACAGAGCGCCTGAGGGCGCCATCCTGAAGATCCTGGAGGCACAGAAAAAGGGAGCTGCCTGTCATACAGCTCCCGCGTCAGGCCTTACCCTGATGGAAGTAAATTACTGATGGTTGTCAGTTTCCGTTTTTCTCATACCGGCTGCTCAGCACGAACAGCCAGACAGCGGACCCGATCAGCACGGCAAGGGCAAGGAAGGACAGCACCTTGCTGACGCTGTTCATCAGCTCATAGGTCAGAAACGGAAGCGCACTGAGGGTGAAGTTCTGCGTCACGGATACGCCGCTCTGCGTCTGCTCCACCGTAAACATATAGTTTCGAAGCATGCAGATCCCAAAATCCGACAGCGCGAACACACCGCCGATGATGTAGAGCACGCGCAGCGCCCTGGGCTCCTTCACTTCCTGCTTATCCGGGACGCCGCTCAGGCGGTTTCCCAGATTCTCCCCCCGAATCCCCATATAAAGAAGATAGATGCCTATGATCAGCTGCAGTGAATCAACAAAACCTGAATCCATGATGTCCCTCCTGTTCTTCCCGGTGCTGATACCAGAGTATCTTCTGTCGCATTTTCTGTCAAATAATACCTGTACATTTCATTTATTCCTGCCCTATACCTTCATTGACTTTTCATTGCTATAACTATAATATTAATTTATATTAATATAATAAGTATGCCTGTTCGAGCAGGCCACTGACCGACAGTTTATCTACAGAAGGGAGGCAGCAGCGGAGTTTCTATACAATACTCTGTCTGCTTCTTTTTTTTCAGGAAAGGCGGTGACATGCCATGGCCGTTGAGACAGCCGCTAAAGAAGTTCTCAGAATGGAGCATATCACGAAGCAGTTCGGCTCGGTATATGCCAACCGGGATATCAATTTTGACGTGCGCGCCGGCGAGGTCCATACGCTGCTGGGTGAAAACGGAGCCGGCAAGAGTACGCTCATGAACGTACTTTTCGGCCTCTACCAGCCTACGGCAGGTGATATCTACGTACGCGGACAGAAGGTGAAGATCGAATCCCCCGCCCAGGCAGTAAAGCTTGGAATCGGAATGGTGCATCAGCATTTCATGCTTGTCGAGGCCATGACGGTCTTTGAGAATATCATTCTCGGCGACACCCGTTCGAAGGGGATCTTTATCGATCAGAACGCGCGCAAGGCAGAAATCATGGAGCTCTCACGCAAGTACGGCCTGGATGCGGATCTGGACCAGCAGATCACAGAGCTGGCGGTCGGCGCCCAGCAGAGAGTCGAGATCCTGAAGGCGCTCTACCGCGGCTGCGACGTACTTGTTCTGGACGAGCCCACTGCAGCCCTGACCGACCAGGAGGCCGAAGGTCTCTTCGAGATCATGCATAAGCTGACCGGAGAAGGCAAGAGTGTCATCTTCATCAGCCACAAGATGCGTGAGGTCCTCCGCATATCCGACCGTGTCACCATTCTTCGCGCCGGACAGACCGTGGAGACGGTCAACATCGGTGATGTCACCGGTGAAGAACTGGCCAATAAGATGATCGGCCGCGAGCTGAAGCCTTCCCAGTATGTCAAGGCAGAATCCGCCGGCGACGCAGTCGCGGTCCTGAGCCATGTCAGCTATCACAAGAGTTCCAAACACAATGGTCTGAATGATGTCTCTCTTACGGTACGGCGCGGTGAAGTCGTCGGCATCGCCGGAGTAGACGGCAACGGACAGAGCCAGCTTGCGATGCTGCTCACCGGCAATATCGCGCCAGAGGAGGGCTCCATGGATCTGAAGGGGTCCAGAGTCGGCCGGTTCGATCCGAACGGATTCATTCAGGAGAATGTCTCCCATATCCCGGAGGACCGCAACAAGGCCGGACTGGTCGGCAACATGTCCGTCTCGGACAACCTTGTCCTGAAGACTACAAAGGACAGCCGCTTCTCCGATGCCAATGGCCTTCATCTGAAGAAAAGAGCGATCCGGGAGTACGCCCTCGAGATGCAGAAGAAGTTCGATATCCGCTGCTCTTCCGTCGATCAGGAAGCCAGAAATCTGTCCGGCGGAAACCAGCAGAAGGTCATCCTGGCCAGAGAGCTGGAGGCTTCCCCGGATCTTCTGATCGCGGTGCATCCCACCAGAGGACTGGATATCGGAGCGACCCGCTTTATCCACGATACAGTCATCGCCCAGAGAGATCTGGGCTGCGGAGTCCTGCTGATCTCTGCGGACTTCGATGAGATCCTGGAAGTCTCTGACCGGATTCTGGTCATGTTTGAGGGACAGATCATGGGCGAGTATTCCGGCAAGAATCCGCCGATCGAAGAGATCTCTCTGGCAATGGCAGGAAAGTGAGGTGGCGCGAAGAATGAAAAATAAAGACTTTGGGGCACTTGTTATCGTTCCTGTGCTCTCCATCATCGTCTCCTTCCTGATCGGCTGCATCATCATCGCAGCCCTGGGTGCCAGCCCGGCAGACGCCATGCGGTATCTGTGGAAGGGTGCCTTCGGAAATGTACGAAATCTGGGAACTACATTTTCCCGGTCAACTCCGCTGATCTTCACGACCCTGTGCGCCTGCTTCGCATACCGCTGCGGCGTATTCAACCTGGGCGGTGAGGGCCAGTTCATTATCGGCTCCATCCTGGCCTGCTACATCGCCACGAAGAGCCCCCTGACCGGAGTTCCCGCCATCCTCCTGTGCGCGGTCGCAGGCGCCGCGGGCGGCGGCCTGTGGGCGGCCATCGCCGGTCTGCTGAAGGTATACCGCGGACAGAACGAGATGATCATCACGATCATGCTCAATTATGTCGCAACGCTCCTGATGGGTGTCGTCTATACGAACTGGCTTCGTGACGGCTCTGTTCCGCAGACCGTTGCTGTACCGGATCAGACCCGGCTTCCGTCCTTCCTGGGCCTTCGGGCGACCATCGCATTCCCCGTTGCCATCATTGCCGGCATCGTCATCTTCTACTTCCTGTTCTACACCTCCCCGGGCTTCCAGCTGCGGGCAGTCGGACTGAACATGACGGCGGCAAAGGTAAATGGCTTCAATGTCAAGCGCTACCTGCTTATGAGCTTTGTCGTCTCCGGAGCGATCGCCGGACTTGGCGGTGCCCTGGAGCTTCTCGGCACTCAGCTTCGCCTGATCAACGGCTTCGGAGCCGGATACGGTTTCGACGGCGTCGCCATGGCGCTGATCGCAAGCCTGCATCCGCTCGCAGGAATCCTGGTGGCGATCTTCTTTGCGGCTCTGCGTGTTGGCTCCACCACCATGCAGACAGCAACCGGCGTTCCCACCAGTGTATCCGATATCATCCAGGCACTCGTGATCGTCTTTACCGTTGCCGGCATGGCGATGGTGAAGCTTCCGGAATTCAAGAGCCGGTTCGCACGCAAGGCTAGAATGGAGGCGTGAATATGGGATCATTTATGGCAAATCTGATTCTGGCAAGTGTCAGAATGGCTTCCCCGCTGATCTTTCTCTCCCTGGCAGAGCTCTACTCCCAGCGCGCGGGACTGGTCAATATCGGTATTGAAGGGATCGCGGCCATCGGATCTCTGACCGGATTTCTGATCAGCCTGATCACCGGCAATCCGTTTCTCGGCGTACTGGCCGGCGCACTGGCAGGCATCGCGGTCAATATGATCTTTGCCTATGCGACGATCAGCCTCTGCGCAGAGCAGATCGTCTACGGCATGGCCATCAACATCTTCGCTCCCGCCCTTGCAGCCTTCATCTACAGGGTCTACTTCGGATCCGGAAGCGAGCTGGTGCAGGCCGGTCTGATGGGTACCCTCAAGAGCATGCTGGGCATCAAGAGCAACAACTTCCTGGTCAACCTGTTCCTTGACCAGACTCCGATGGTCTACCTGGCATATATCCTGATCATCCTGACTGCGATCTATTTCACCCGGACAAAGTCCGGTCTGAACTATAAGGCCGTCGGCGAATATCCGAAGGCCGCGGCAACACTCGGAATCAATGTAATCGGGATCAAGTATCTGTCCTGTGTGATCTGCGGCGCCCTTGCCGGAATCGGCGGCGCGTACCTGACCACCTGCTATTCCAAGACCTATGTGGATGGAAATGTGGCAGGCCGCGGTTTCATCGCTCTGGCTGCAGTGATCTTCGGCCGGTGGAGCTCTGCCGGCGTGCTGATCGCCTGCCTGTTCTTCGGCTTCTGCGACGCTCTTCAGATCCGTCTGCAGCTGGTCAACAATACGCTCCCGTACCAGTTCTTCCAGATGATCCCCTATGTGGCCACCATCGTAGTCCTTGCCCTCATCGGTGCCAAGAAGGCCGGCCCCAAGAGCAGCGGGCAGCCTTACCGCAAGGAAGAGCGCTGATTCCTTAAACCCGTTTCAGGTATCGGAAATAAGCATGGTAAGTTTCGCATCTGTATTCATTTCGCAGATCCTGCAAAGCCGGTATGGATGCGTAACCTATAGATTCACTGCATCAAAAGAAGCTCGCAGAAGGTATTAAAAAAAGGAGGTACCCATGAACAGAAAACTGATTGCAATGGTAGTCACAGGTGCTATGATCGCTTCTATGGCTCCGACCTTCACGGCACACGCAGACGACACTCGTACGGTTGCCATGATCTGCGACTCCAGCATCTCTGACGGCGGCTGGGGCATGGCATGCTACAACGCAATGATTGACGCGGCTGAAAAGACCGGATGGGAGACCATGTATTCAGACAGCATCGCGCAGTCCGCATACTATGACACCATCGTATCCTACTGTGACCTGGATGTTGATATGATCTATGCTCCGGGCAACCAGTACACCGACGCAGTCCTGCAGGCAGCGGAAGAGTATCCGGACATCGCCTTCGCTCTGCTCAACGGCGGCGCAGACACACCTGAAAAGGCTGTAAACGGCAACGTATCCTCCCTTCTTCCCAACGCTACGCAGATCGGATGGATCGCAGGCGCTCTTGCAGGTCTGATGTCCGAGAGCGGAACCATCGCCTTCATCGGCGGCATGGAGCTGGATACCACTCTTGCCAAGTATGCAGGCTACGGCGAAGCCGCTGCTTTCGTAGCAGAGGAAAACGGCAAGACCATCTCCGTACTGGATCCGGTTTACTCCGGTGACTTCTCCGCATCCGACAAGGGCCTCGAGTTCGCAAAGGCCATGATGGATCAGGGCGCAGACGTATTCTTCGGCGATGCATCCGCAGTTGACTCCGGTGCCCGCCAGGCCATCGACGAGGCAAATGAAGCAAACGGCGCCATCAAAGTATACGATATCGCACAGCCGGCAGATCTGCTCGGCCAGAACGACTGCGTCATCGGCAGCCAGGTCACAGACAACTCCGTCCTGATCGAGCTGAGCATGAAGGCAGTGGAAGAAGGCACCTTCGGCGGCGAGACCCTGTACGGCACTCTGCAGAATGGCGTGCTTTCCGCAGGCGAGCTGAACAAGGATGTCGTTCCGGAAGATGTTCAGGCGAAGTATGCTGAGTACATCCAGCAGATGGTCGACGGCACCTTCATGGGCGGCGCTGCTGAGACCGAAGCAGAGTAAGAAAAACTGAAACAGAAACTGCAGCACAGCTGAGAGATCAGTACAGCAGAAACTGCAGCACAGCATGAAAAAAGGCCGGCAGCGATGCCGGCCTTTTATTATACATTTTAAATCGTACTTTATATTACATTCTGAACCAGATCCTGAACCAGGTCTTCTTCATTGCATTGATCATAATATCTTCTTTCCTTCCTTCAGATTTTTTATATATGTAATCGCAACTGCTAATTCATTGCTGTTTTCTGATTACATATACGGACAGGAGGGAGAGAATCCACGCTTCGATTCAGACAGCCGGCTTCTTTTTTAATTCAGCTCGGTCCCGGTCTTTTCTCCGGCCAGGAAACCCTTCGCGTTATTGAGCGTGGTGGACGCGATCGCCCCCAGCGCTTCCTCCGTAAAGAATCCCTGATGCGAGGTGATGATCACATTCGGGAAGGACAGGAGTCTGGACGGAGTCGAATTCATCATGATGTCATCTTCATGATTCTCAAAGACATTGTCATGCTCTTCCTCATAGACATCCAGGCCGACTCCGAGGAACTTGTGCTCGCGGATGCCGCGCACCAGGTCATCCGTGTCGATCAGGCCTCCGCGGGAGGTGTTGACCAGGATCACGCCGTCCTTCATCTTGTTGATGGTGTAGATGTTGATCATGTGGTACGTCTCCTTGATCAGCGGGCAGTGCAGAGAGATCAGGTCACTCTGTGACAGCAGCTCATCCAGCGTGACATATTCCACAAAATCAAGGTCCTTGTTCGGATACATGTCATATCCCAGGACCCGCATGCCGTAGCCTCTGCAGATGCGGGCCATAGCGGCGCCGATCTTGCCGGTGCCGATGATGCCGGCGGTCTTGGAGTGGAAGTTGACGCCCACCAGTCCCTGCAGCGAGAAGTTATTCTCACGGACCCGGATATACGCCTTGTGAATGTGACGGCTGACGGCGCTGGCAAGTGCCATGGCATGTTCCGCAACAGCCTCCGGAGAATATCCGGGCACATGCATGACCGTGATGCCGCACTCAGACGCGGCGGTCAGGTCCACATTGTTGTAGCCTGCGCAGCGCATCAGAAGCAGCTTCACGCCGCGGCTCTCCAGAACGCGCATTGTCATGGCTCCGGCATCGGCATTGACAAATGCACACACAGCTTCACTGTCCGTCACATAAGATGCCGACTTCGGATTCAGTTCCGCCGACCAGTACTCCAGTTCCAGATCAGGATACTGACCGATGATCGCGTCAAAGGATTCTTTGTCGTATCCCTTTGCATCAAAAAATGTAATCTTCATCTTTCTACCTCCTTTATTCTAAGCCGTCCTTCCGGCCGGCTCCTCATCGAATTGCTGTACATACTTCATGGAACCATCTCATCCGGCACTTCCCCGCTACATCTTCTTCAGCTCAGAGACCGCGAACGGGATCGCCAGCAGGAAGGACAGTACGTCCGCGACCGCCTGTGAGATCTCTACGCCAAACAGACCAAATACCCTCGGAAGGATCAGGATCATCGGAATGAAGAAGATCCCGTTGCGCGCAGAGGATGCGATGGATGCCTTCAGTCCCTTCCCGGTCGACTGAAGCATCATATTGGTGATCACAATGGTTGCCATCAGCGGCAGGGAGATCGCCTGTGCACGCAGTGCCACGGAGCCCACAGCGATGACCTCCGGGTCATCCCGGAAGATGCCGATGATCTGCGGCGCAAAGGCAAGACACACGGCAGAGGCGCCGGTCAGAAGGATCGTCCCGTATTTCACGCAGAAGAAATACCCTTCTTTGACACGGCCATACAGGCCGGCGCCGTAGTTGAAGCCGCACACCGGCTGGTAGCCCTGTCCGAATCCGATCAGGGCGGAGGACAGCAGCATCAGGACTCTGGTCACGACGGACATCCCTGCGATCGCCGCGTCGCCGCCCATCTGTCCGGCGGTCTGGTTCAGCAGCAGTGTCGCGATCGCCGCAAGTCCCTGCCGGGCCAGGGCGGGGCTTCCGCCATTGATGATCTCCTTCAGGTAATGCCCGTTCAGACGGACATTGGAGGGCTTCAGATGGATGTTGTCCCCCTGCGCGCTTCCGATCAGCAGGACCACAAAGCTGATAAGCTGCCCCGATACCGTCGCGATCGCAGCTCCCGCAACCCCCATGTGAAACACAAACATCAGAAGCGGATCCAGGATGATGTTGATGGCAGCCCCGCACAGAAGGCCGACCATCGCGTAGACTGCGCTTCCCTGGAACCTCAGCTGGTTGTTGACCACAAACTGCGCCATCATGAACGGAGCGCCGATCAGTATGATTCTCATATAGAGCAGTGTATCACGGATCGTCGTCTGCGTTGCTCCCAGCGCATATCCCAGAGGCTCGGCAAACACATTTCCCAGGACCGCGACGATCACGCCCAGGATCAGCGCAAGGGCGAAGCCCGTCGCTGCAGCTTCATTTGCCTCCTGCCTCTTCCCGGCGCCAAGCATACGGGAGAGGTAGGTCCCCGAACCCTGCCCGCAGAAGAATCCCATCGCCTGGATCACAGCCATCACGGAGAACACAAGGCCGACCGCCGCTGTCGCCTGTGTGGAGATCCGCCCCACAAAAAATGTGTCAGCCGTGTTATAGATGCCCGTCACCAGCATGCTGAGGATCGTCGGCACCGCCAGGCGGCTGATCAGCCGCGGCACAGGCGTCTGCGTCAGGTATTCATAGCGGTTTTGATGATGGTTTCTGTTCTTCATATACGTCTCTCCTGCCCTGTGTTATATCACAAAAGCAGCATATGATGCCATTCTTTTTGCCCGCTTTTTCTCCCGATCCTTTCATGCTATGATGAACACAGAGGAGGATTATGATGATGGCAGAGTATTCGTTTCCAGTCAGACTGAACCGGCATGCTGTCCGCGCCGCGGCAGCGTTATCAGCAGCATTCTTGTGTTCCTTATGCCTTTGCGGTACAGCCTTCTGCAGCGCTTCCGAAGACATTTCCGAAGACGCGTTGTCTAAGAACACCCTCCATATGGAAGACCAGCGGTGCCGCACGACCTATGAGGTTTTTGTCTATTCATTCTGTGACTCTGACGCAGACGGGATCGGAGATCTCAACGGTGTGCGAAGCAAACTGGACTACATCCAGGGACTTGGCTTCGATCAGATCTGGCTTATGCCGGTATGTCCTTCTCCGACATACCACAAATACGATGTGACGGATTACATGTCAATCGATCCTGCCTATGGAACTCTGGAAGATTTTGAAGCCCTGATTCGGGACTGTCATGAGCGGGGGATCCGCGTTATCACGGATCTCGTGCTGAACCATACTTCCTCGCAGCATCCCTGGTTCCTGGAAGCCGCGGAGTATCTGAAGAGTCTTCCCGATGGAGCGCCGGCAGATACCGGTGCATGTCCGAAGCTGGATTACTATCATTTCACGCAGACTCCGGAATCCGGTTATACACAGCTTCCGGATACCTCCTGGTATTATGAAGCCCGCTTCTGGGAAGGCATGCCGGATCTGAATCTGGACAGCGAGGCAGTACGTGACGAGATCCGCGCGATCCTCTCTTTCTGGCTTGGGGAAGGCGTGGATGGATTCCGGCTGGACGCTGTGACATCCTACTACACCGGCAATGACGATCAGAATATCCGTTTTCTGAGCTGGTTGAAAAAAGCAGCTGACGAGTCAGCTGCAGCTCTTCCGGATGCCGACGGCAGTTTTTCGCCCTACATCGTCTGTGAGGCATGGATGGATCAGAGCCTCTACGCCGCGTATTACGCTTCCGGCGTGGACTCCATGTTTGATTTTGCCTATGCAGGGGCAGAAGGCCTGCTGGCCAGAACCGTCAAGGGAAAAGTGCCTGCGCAGCAGTTTACGGACAGTCTGAAAGAAGAGCAGGAGCTGTTCGTCTCCTTCAGTGACTCCTATGTAAACGCTCCTTTCTACACCAATCATGATCTGGACCGCTCTGCCGGATACTATGCCTATGATGACGGCAGCCGGACAAAGTTTGCACTGGGGCTGAATCTGATGATATCCGGAAATGCATTTCTCTATTACGGAGACGAGATCGGCATGAAAGGCTCCGGCAAGGATGAAAATAAACGAGCTCCGATGATGTGGGTGCCGGAAGATACAGAGAATCCCTCCGCCACCGGCATGTGTACCGGTCCGGAGGGTATGGATTCCATCAAGCAGAAATTCCCTTCTGTCGCGGAGCAGGAAAAAGATCCGCTCTCTGTCCTGAATTATACAAAACAGGCGATCGCGGTACGTAATAAAAACCATGTGATCCGGGACGGGATCGTGATCCCCATCCCGGACCTGGAATCAGACACGGTCGGCGCATATCGAAAAGTTCCCAGCTCAGGCAGGAGCGACACCGATCAGGAATCCATCGAGATTCTCTTCAACGCCTCCGAAGAAACTCAGACGGTCGATCTTTCCTCCCGGAAGGATTCCTTCCTGACTCTGGCAGACTGCCTCCGTGTTTCGGCGGACCCAGTCCTGCTGGAGGAAGGACAGCTGACCCTTCCTCCTTTTGCTGTCGCCATACTGAAGAGATGACCGCCCGCAAGCGCGGATGCGTTTGTCGTCAGCCTTTGACGGCGCCGCCTGTGACACCTTCCACATAGTACCTCTGCAGGAACATAAACAGCAATGTCACCGGGATCGCAACCAGGATGCCGCCTGCGCAGAATCTGGTGAAATATCCCTGATAGTCATTCGTCCACACCCACCTCTGCAGACCAACAGCTACGTTGTAGCTCTTGTCATGACCAAAGGCAATATAGGAAGCCATTACGAAGTCGCACCACGGAGCCATGAAAGCTACCAGCGCAGTATAGATGATAATAGGCTTGGACAGCGGCATGGTCAGCTCCAGGAATATACGTGCACGCGTGGCTCCGTCGATTCTCGCTGCTTCATCGAGAGCGATGGGCAGGGTGTCAAAATATCCCTTGCACACGTAGTATCCCATACCGGAGCTTGCCACGGAAACCAGGATCAGGCCCGGAACCGCTCCTGCCTGTGTCAGCCCAAACTGCTTGAGCAGGAAATACAGACAGATCAGTGTCAGGAAGCCCGGAAACATTCCCAGGATCAGCCAGAAGCGCATCAACAGGGTCCTGCCCCTGAAGCGCATTCTGGAGAGCGCATAGCTCACGCACAGAATAATGATCGTCTGCAGGATTGACACGAAGATGGCGATGATCAGTGTATTCTTATACCAGAGCAGATAGTTGGTCTCTCCGGAAAACAGGAATCTGTAGTTGTCCAGAGAGAAATGCTTCGGAATGATATAGTCTACCATTCCTCCGTACTCCACTGCCGAATCATAGGACCGGAAGCTCTGCATGATCAGTCCGAAAAACGGAAACAGCCATATGATGCTCATCAGAATCAGAATGATGTATGTGATGGTATTTCCAATCAACCGGTTTCGTTTCATGGATCCTGAATCTTTCTCTTTCATCACTGGAACCCCCCTTCATCCTTTACAGACGGCAGCATGTTGTAAACGATCAGCGAAACCACAGCGGTCACCAGGAAGACCATGATTCCGATCACGGCCGCCATCTTGTAATTCGTGTCCGTGACAGTCATTTTATACAGCCATGTGACCAGAAGATCTGTCTGCCCTGCATGGTCTGTCAGCCGCATGGACTGTGGCTGTCCCTTGGTCAGAAGATAGATTACATTGAAGTTGTTCAGGTTGCCCGTAAACTGTGTCAGCAGGAATGGTCCCGTTACAAAGAGCATATACGGAAGCGTAATGCTCCAGAACATCTGGAACGGAGAGGCGCCGTCGATCCTGGCGCTTTCATACAGTTCCTCCGGGATATTCATCAGAAGACCGGTGGCGATCAGCATCATGTACGGGATGCCGATCCATACATTTACCACGATGATCGTGATTCTTGCCAGCATCGGATCGGTCCAGAAAGGAATGGGAGAAGTAATCCAGCCCCATTTCAGAAGATATCCGTTCACCAGGCCGTCGTTGGCAAACATCTTATAGATGTACAGCAGAGAAACAAACTGCGGCACGGCGATCGTCAGAACCAGGATTGTCCGCCAGAGCTGCTTGAAGCGGATTCCTTTCTTATTGATAAGGATCGCCACGCCCATCCCCAGAAAATAGTTCAGGAAGGTCGCAAAAAACGCCCAGACCAGCGTCCAGAGCAGAACGGTCAGGAAAGTACTTCCAAAGCCTGCCTTGCCAAAGGAAAACAGTTTGCTGAAATTCTCCAGCCCTACCCAGGTAAACAGGTTCGAAGGTGACTGATGGTTCTTATCATAATTCGTGAAGGCCACACAGATCATGAATAGAATGGGCAGCACCGTAAACACAAAGATCCCCAGTGTCGGAAGCGCCAGCAGGGTCTTGTCAAAATTGGTGTCCAGAAGCGATCCCAGAGCCTTCCTGTTAGACGGAAGTTTTTTGCCGGCTTTCAGGAGAAGTTCTTCATTGCGGTTTTCCTGGATGTTCAGATACCAGATCAGGATAATGACGCCGATCAGGATGATCGTCAGCAGACCAAACAGAAGAATCAGGAAACTGTTGTCGCCATATACAGTCACCCGGCCTTTCTTTGCTGTCTCAACCGTACCTAATGTCGTAATCTTGCTCAGGTAATCCGCTCCGAAAAAGACCATATAGAGGATAAATGCAATCTCTGTCGCGAGATAACCAAGCCCCTTTACGATCTGTCCTCTTGCCAGAGGTCCAAAACCAAAAATGAGGTACGACAGCCGCGTTTTCCAGTCACCTTCCGCAAATGTCGTCCCAATCTGCGATATGCTCTTGCCTAATGCGGAGAATCCCCCCGCTGCAGCGTTTTTGTTTTCTGTTTTCATCTCTCACCTCCGCAGCATATGCGGTCTGCTGTCAGCAGACCGAATGATTACGGCGGGGCATAATGCCCCACCGCTGTATCAAGGTCATATTATTACTGTGCGTAGGATAAGCAGGTCTCCTGGAATTTATCAAGAGCAGCCAGCAGATCGTCATCCGAACTGTCCTTGGACAGCTCGCCGCTGATGATGGAATCGCCGAGAGATGTTGCAAGGCTCCAGTAATCGCCGGGATACTGTCCCTGCGGAATCGTGTACTGCAGCTGCTCGCCAAGTGCTGCAAGCGCTTCATTGGCCTGTACTGCGTCACTGGCCTGTGCTGCCAGATTGGAGGGGCCCCATTCGACTGCCTCAAAGCGGGCGATCTGAGCTTCCTCTCCCGACAGCCATGCTGCCAGAGCATCGCAGGCAGCCAGCTTCGCTTCATCCTCCTGCGGCTTTACGCCAAGAAGTTTGAAGCCGCCGAAGCCGCTCATCTGGTAGGTTTTGCCATCAGAGCCTTCAAAGGTCGGAAGCTTTGCGCAGGCGTAATTATCGCCGAAGAGATCCTGCACTGCGCCTGCGTCCCAGGTGCCATCCACGATCGCAGCGACATTCGTTGCTTCTCCTGCCGCGGAACCGTTCTGGAATGCCGGGGATGCTTTCAGTTCAACCATCTCTCTCAGAGCAACAAGTCCCTGATCGGAAGCATAATTGGCATTGCATGCGGTAAAGTTGCCGTCATTGTCCGTGTCATAAGTCAGATCTGCACCGGTGGCAAAGAAAAATGCCGTCTGATACCAGCCGGAGTTGATCTCCATATAGAAATTCTTGCCGGCTGCCTCGCAGTCTGCAATGATTGCTTCCAGGCTGGAAGGATCGGTCACGACACTCTTGTCATAATACAGGAAATAGCCGTTATCCGAGGTCAGCGGATACGCATACAGCGTTTCTCCTACAGTAGCTGCAGCCACAGAACCCGGGTCATTCTCCGCTTTTACCTTCTCTGCATTCTCCGGTTCCACATCGATCAGCGCGCCTGCGGAAACCAGGCGGGCGATCTGATCCTGCGCAAAACCAAAGATATCCGCTCCGGCTTCAACGTCCGTGATCATGTTGCCTGCCGCATCGCCTTCGCCTACGGGTTCAACAACATAATCATAATCTGCAAAGTCCGGATTCGCCTCCTTGAAGGCTTCGATCTGTCCATTTGTAAAATCCACCACATTGTCCGCAACCCAGACTTTGATCTCGTCTGCGTTCGCAGTGATGCCCATCACTGTAACTGCAAGGGCACCAGCCATAATGATTGTTGCTAACTTTCTCATGGCATCTCCTCCTTGTTGTGACTGTTGATCAGGTTGATTGTAAAAGATGGCATAATTTTAGCACTATTCAACAATCAGTGTCAATGAGGAGGTGTCATTATGATTGCCGCAAACAGGTGTGATGGGTATTTTTTTATGCAGTCTGTCCAGTCTTCCCATTACCGGTTTCCCAGCACCTGCAGCACGTTTTTCTTGCAGGACAGGAATTCAGGCGTGAGATTGAATCCCTGCCGTTCATTCCTCGGGCGGTCTATGACGATCTCATCTTTGATCTGTCCCGGGGATCCGGTCATGATATAGACCCGGTCCGACAACAGGATCGCTTCATCGATATCGTGTGTGATGAAGATCGTCGACAGATGGATCTTCTCCATGATGTCCAGATACCAGGTGTGGATCTGGCCCTTCGTGATGGTGTCCAGCGCGCTGAACGGCTCATCCAGAAGCGCCACGCCCCGGGACCCGAGATACGTACGCAGCAGAGCTGCTCTCTGCCGCATGCCTCCCGACAAGGCAGCCGGGTAGAGCTGCTGCGTCCCTTCCAGGCCGAATTCCTCAAACAGCGGATCTGCCTGCAGGCGCGCTTCCTTTTTGCTGACTCCTTTCAGTCTCAGGGGAAGGGATACGTTGTCGATCACCTTCATATGCTCCAGCAGAAGATCCTTCTGCAGCATATAACTGATCTGGCCGGGCCTGCCGGTCACATCCTCGCCGTGAAGAAACACCTTGCCGCTGTCAGGCGGAAGAATCCCGGAGATCACATTAAACAGGGTCGTCTTACCGGAACCGCTCACGCCCAGAAGAGAGACCAGTTCCTGTTCCTTCAGCCGGATCGAGATATCCTGTATGATCACCCGTCCTGAAAAGGACCTCGTAATATGTTGTGTGCTCAGTGCCTCCATAGTTCCTCCGGCAATCCTGTACTCTTCCAGAAGCTTCAGTTCAGGTAATCGTTGGTGTATCCCATCGTGCGAAGATCATGGGCGGTCAGCTCATTTTCATACAGCCATCCATAGAATGCATCCCAGCGCTCCGGATCGAACACGCCCCACTGCTTAGCATCATCGATATATTTCGCAGACAGCCACTCCTGGCTGGCGTATACCAGCTCTTCAGATCCCTTCAGGGAACCGGTGGAGTCACCCTCGATCAGCATATCCGCAGCTTCCTTCGGGTTCTCGATGGCATACTCATAACCTCTGCGGGTCGCCTCCAGGAATGCCTTCGCAGTCTCCGGATTCTTCTCCAGGAATTCATTGTTGGCAAGCAGCACCGGGGTGTAGTAATCCAGCTCCGGGCTGATGTCGCTGAAGTTCCAGTAATCGCAGTCCACGCCTTCGATCCCGGCATTGACTCCGCTCCAGCCATAGAATACCCATACGGCATCGGTCTGGTGGGCAGCAAGTGCCGCCGGCTCGTCTGTGATATCGTTGGGGATCAGCTTCAGATCGTCAAAGGACGCGCCTTCCTGCTCCATGCAGTATCTGATCATCGCCATCTCGATGGGAGATTCCCAGGTAGAGTAAACCTTGCCTGCCAGTCCTTTCGGAGAGGTGATGCCGTCCCCTGCTCTGGACAGGATTCCGGAAGTATTGTGCTGCACCAGAGCCGCGACAGCAGTCACGCCCAGCGGTTCCTCCAGATCCAGAGAAGCAGCCATGGTATCCTGGGCATCCACCGCAAACTCCGCCTGGCCTGCCGCGCACATCAGGACAGCCCCATTTTCGGGCGGCTGCACGATGGAGACATCCAGTCCGGCCTCTTCATAATAACCAAGGGCCTGGGCGGCATATACACCGGTATGGTTGGTATTGGGCGTCCAGTCCAGGCAGAAGGTGACCGGGGTCAGTTCCTTCGCTTCAGTCTCATCCGCGCAGGCGCCGGAAGCCATCCCGCACACAAGCGTCAGAGAAAGTGCCAGTGCCATGATTGTTTTTCCTGCCATTTTTATTTCCCTCCATTGTTCTTTGCTGCTTTCACGCCGGTCCACGGCATGGAGACAGTCCGGATCAGATCCACCAGAGCCATCAGAAGCAGACTTATGATTACGATCAGTATGATTACTGCGAACATCCGGTCAAACGCATAGGCTTTTTTCACTCTTGTCATGTACACGCCCAGACCTTCGAAGCCGCCCAGCCATTCGGAGATGACCGCGCCGACCACTGCATAGGACGCAGAGATCTTCAGGCCCGAGAAGAAGTGCGGAAGCGCCGAAGGGAACTTCACGTACCGGAAGATCTGATATCTCCCGGCCCCCATCGCCCTCATAAGACTGATCTCATCAGCGTCCACAGAGCGATAACCTTCCAGCAGGCCGACCGCGATCGGGAAAAAGGTCGTGATCACCACCAGCGTGATCTTCGGGGCCATTCCAAACCCCATCCACAGCACCAGCAGCGGAGCGATCGCGATGGTCGGGATCGTCTGAGTGATGACCAGGATCGGCGACAGCGCCTGATCCAGCCATCGGAAACGGTCCATCACCGTTGCGATCACAAAGGCAAGTCCGATTCCGATCAAAAGGCCGTAGGCGGCCTCCTGAAGGGAAGTCTTCGCGTGATACATCAGATTCGGAAAATCGACGATAAACGCCCGAACCACATCTGCCGGGGAGGGCAGCATATAAGAGGGTACCATGCCCGTAGCGCAGATCAGCCACCATAAGAACAGGATCAGCGCCAGAGCGATCACTGCGGGCAGCTTAGCTGTGATACTTTCCGATCTTTCTTTCAATTGAGAGAACCTCACCTTCCGGCTTGTAGCTGACCTTGATATATGCCGCGACAGACGGCGCACCGGCCTTGATCGCAATATGCTGGCACTCCTTGACGATGTCCATCAGCTCGTCATAGGGCCCTTCGATCGTGGTCTCAAAAGGACCTACATAATAGTTGTAACCGGTACTCTTGATGTAATCGATCACCTCGTCAACGATTCTGCACAGCTCGTCATCATTCGGTGCCGCCGGCAGTGTCTGAATTGCTACACTTGCTTCCATGACAATTCTCCTTTCTGAAAAAAAAATCCTCCTGGCATGCAGGAGGAATCTAAGCATATCAAAATATTCTTTATTTTGACTGCTTCCCTACGCCGGTATGGTCCGGATCAGGTAATAAGGGTCAGTAACTTGTACTCTCTCAGCTTTCGCTCCCCTAGCACGTTTTTGATAATAAAATGTCCCCTCTCTCTTGTCAAGAGGCATCGCATCCAAAATGAATGCCCGCGGACTTTCTGGCGGTCTCCAGCACCTTCATGACTGCGAGGCTCTTCTCCATCAGGTCTTCTGCCTCCGCCTGGTCTTTCCCGTCTATGATCCGCGCAAAGTCCTCAAATTCCGCGCACATGCGGTGATGGACCTTCCCTGCCTCATAATGCCGTCTGGTAAATGAGCGGTCCACGCTTCCCGACGCACTGAGTCTGACAGTTCCCGGCTCCGTACCGCCTTCCGGCACCTCCGATGCCCCCCGGACGACAGCCGCCTCAAGGTCATTGTCCACATTGGGCTTGCCTTCCATGCGCAGCCACCCGTTTTCACCCTGGATCACTGCCGCGTTGGGCCCATCCGAATCCTTCGTTCCGATGCACACTGCCTTGAACTGAGGATAAGACAGGACAGCGATCCCTGATATATCCACCCCGTTGTAACCGAGGTTCGGATAGTACGCCGCGTCCTCCGGGGCCCCGAACAGCCCGACTGCCAGATAGATATTGTAGAGGTTCATATCATAAAGAGCCCCTCCGGACAGTTCCGGGTCAAAGGTCGGAGCGATCTTCCCGTTCAGATAATCTGCGTACCGGCTGGAATACTGGGAGAACGTAAACTGGGCGATCCGGATCTGTCCCAGATTCTCCAGCTCCCGTTTCATATGGCCGAAAACCTTATTGTGAAGACTGGTGATCGCCTCCAGCACATAGCAGCCGGTCTGCCTGGAGATCCTTCCAAGCTCCATAGCTTCCTCGAGAGTCGACGTCAGCGGCTTCTCCAGGATCACATGCTTACCGGCCAGCAGCGCAGCCTTCGTGTAGGAAAAATGAGCGCTGTTGACCAGTCCGATATAGACCGTGTCCACATCCGCCTCCGCCAGCAGCCTGTCATAGTCCGTATAGACTTCCGGGATCCCATACTGCGCGGCCAGCTCTTCTCCTGTATGAGCACTGTGCGGGCGGGCATAGATCGCCTGCACGCGGATACTGTCCACCGCAGTCAGCGCGTTCAGAGCCTCATGTACTATCTTTCCGGTTCCGATAATCGCAAGCTTCATAGCCCTATACCCATCCTTCTTCGCTTTCCGGAGCAGCTTTCTCCGGAAGCTTCCTCTGGCAGATCACTCAAACAGATCCAGGATCTGTGCCTTGTCTTCATCCGTAAGTGTGCCCGGCTTCCATCCCATGGACACCGTGTCGCCTGCATATCTCGGGATCAGGTGCATATGAAAATGGAATACCGTCTGCCCTGCAGTCTCGCCGTTATTCTGGACCAGGTTGAATCCATCCGCATGCAGTCCCTCGTAGAGGCGGGTACCGACCTTCTTCGCAACACCCGCAGCCTTGCCCAGAACCTCCTCCGGGATCTCAAACAGATTCGCGTAATGATCCTTCGGAAGAACCAGGGCATGCCCCTTCGCCGCCGGATTCAGATCCAGGATCACCCGGAACAGATCATCCTCATACAGTGTGGCGGAAGGAATCTCGCCGTTCGCGATCTTGCAGAAAATGCAGTTACAATCTTTCATGTTCTGTTACCTCCTCGTAAATGAATCTCCACAGGTTTTATAAGATCCTCCGTACAGAGCGTTTCTGCGGATGATACAGCAGCGCTGCCAGAATGAAGCCGGTGGCAAGGCCCCCGAGATGCGCTGCATTGTCAACACCTTTATCTACCAGGCTCTGCATGATCATCAGCAGGATCATCATGCCAAGTCTTCGCATATTGCCGCTTCCGAATCTTTTCCGGTTTCTCAGCGCAAAGTATAAAAACGCTCCCATACACGCAAAGATCGCTCCGGAAGCCCCGGCGGCAACCGCATATCTGCCGCTCCTCATGCTGAGCATCAGCGAGACCACATTCCCGCCCAGTCCGCCAACGATGTACAGGATCAGATAGCGGACAGGTCCCATGACGGACTCGACGATATCCCCCAGGAAGATCAGGCTGAACATATTGTATGCCAGATGCTCAAACCCGAAATGAAGGAACATACAGGTGAACAGCCTCCAGTACTGCCCTTCCAGGACCATCGGCGCATACGACGCTCCATGCGCAAGCATAAATGACGGGTTGGACGTATCACCGAGGATCTCCAGTACGATGAAGACCAGGATGTTGACCGCCGCCATTGTCAGATTCACTTTTTGTCTGCTTTTGATAAATGCTGAAAAATCACTCATAATGTACTTATGATATCACGTTTTCCCTGCAATGTGCAGAGTCAATGCACAGTCAGAGTGCATTCAGTATGCGTCTACTGTGCATTCATTGCAGATCCTGTGTATACCCTGTAACGAAGCTCTCCCATCTGCAGTACCTCGTCCTCCTTCAGCCGCACCGCGATGCCGCTCTCCAGCCGCTGCTCCCCCAGCCAGGTCCCGTTGGTTGAGTACAGGTCGCTGACATAGAATCCGTCCGTCTTATGCTCGATCCTGGCATGCACACGGCTGACGGTGTCATCCGGCAGTATGACATCTGCCTTCTGCCGGCTTTTTCCAAGAAGCATATGCGAAGAAGACAGAGGGATATCCGGGCTAAGGTCCGGCTGAAGGCTGATCAGGCACGGACCGCTTCTTAGCGGGACTTCAGCAGGCCCCGGCCTGTCATCGGGAGGCTCTGCCTCCCGGAAGTCTTCCGCATAAACCTGCTTTAAAAGAGACTGATAAAAAGCGTCATCTCCCGGATCATCCTCATCCGCCCAGACATTATGGATCTCTGACCTGCGCTTCTCAACACTGCTGTAGGTGAGCCATATCAAAGCGGCGCTCAGAAAGCCCATCCCGCCGATCTGGGTCAGATCCATATGAAACACAAGGATCGCTGCAGTCCCGGCGGACAGGATGATCCCGGCAGGAAGAAATCTTTTAAGTCCCCGCTTCCCTGCGCTTGTGGTACCTCTGGTGCTTCTGGCGCCTCTGGTGCCTCTGGTGCTTCTGGTGCCTCTAGTATACGCCGGCGGTCTTCCCTTCCTCCCCTTTGACGACGGATGTCTGCGTCGGGCGGACGTTGTCTTTTCCAGATGCTTTTTCGATCCCGGCTCCTGCTGCTGTCCCCGCGTCCGCTGTGAGTCTCTCTGCGGCGCTCTGCCGGAGTCTCGCTGTGATTCTCTCTGTGGTGCTCTGCCGGGTGTTCGCCGCGGACCTCTCGGTTGTTCTTTACCTTGATCTCGCCCCGGGGCTCTCTGCGTCCCCTGTTCAAAGACCTGCCCGGGGCTCTGGCTTTGAATACTCTCCTTCGCTCCCTGGAGCAGCTTTGCCAGGACGTCCGCGGCAATATAGTTCTCCGACTGTACGCGGTCAAACAGCCCGTAGGCAAGGCCTGCGGCCGCACTGTCACAGTGGTCCAGTTTCTTCAGGAAAAACTCGGCAAGAACGGGCAGCGTATCCGTACCCGACTCTGAAAAATGAGGGATATATGTAAGCAGGATCTCGTCCCCGTCAGGACCCAGAAATACATATTCCGGTTCCAGGCACAGATCTCCCGGGTCCAGAAGATAACCCGGAAGTTTCCGTATCACATCATATACTGCCATCAGGATCTTCCGGATATCACCGCCCGTCATCTGCACCGCCCGGTAGCGGGACGCAATGTCCGTACAGCCTGTCACGTCCGCCCGCAGGATCTTCTTCCCGTCAATCGTTGAGATGCTCAGCGGCAGAAGAGACGGCAGATTTCCCTGCAGGGCCATCTGGATAATATATTCATTTTCATCGATATATTCTGTTTCAAACACCAGATACATGCGATCCAGGTTCTTCACCAGTCGTTTTTCCACCCCAGGTCTCCTTCCGGCATCTCTCTGCCGCTCAGCCTTCCGCCAGCATCTCACTCACATATTCCAGGCCGCGGATCTTCCGTATTGTATCCGCCGGCTTCAGCAAAGGCCTCTGCGCCTGCGCCCCGGTATCCAGCGTACCTTTCCCAAACAGTTTTGGGAGGAGCCCCGGAAGCTTCATCGACGCACTGTACGCCGCAGTGACCTGATGGTCAGAGACGCTCACGGAAGCCTCCGCCTTGCCGGACGGTCCGGTTCTGTCCGCAAGTTTCCGCGCCCTTCCTGCCAGATTGGAGTTGCCGCTCTTCTTCCAGTGGTTCAGATCCGCGACAGCTGCTGTCTCCTGGGCCGCTCCGTTCAGAACTCCCCTGTCATGCAGATACAGTCCCAGATAGATAAGGGCGAGCAGGACAGGCAGGATCACCGTCATCAGCATGGCCGCTTCAACCGTGAAACTCGCCCTGGCAGCTGTTTTTCTCATACCCGCACCTCCGAGATCAGCACCAGAATATGCCCTGCAGTCAGAAACGGAAGAAATGGCAGGGAATCTTTTCTCCCGGCCTTCTTCCGGATCAGCAGCACAACGGAAAACACAGAACACAGCAGCAGCGCCGCCGTCAGAGACGCAAGCTCTGAATAAAAACCGACGGCCGCCCCGCAGGCAGCTGCCGTGATGCCGTCACCGGTACCGATGGCAGACTTTGAGACCAGGCCAGCCGTCAGCAGAAAAAGCCCCGGGAGAGTTCCGGCAAGAATCTGCAGCCCTGTCAGGTCTCCCGCAGCCAGATGCACCGCCGCCATCACGGCCGCAAACACAAGTACCGGCGGTACCGGGATCGTACGGCTCCTCAGATCACTGACCGAAAGCAGTACCAGCATACAGATTGCGGCAATTCCGAAAACCATCCTTCATCCTCCCCTTTTCTTTTTGCAGTCGGCACACTCCCGCAGATGATCACATTCATCCAGAGATACCGTATTCACGCTCCTCTTCAGTGCCGGGCAGGACAGGCTGGTATGCCACCGGTTTCCGTAGGGGTCGATATAAAACTGGCCGGAGCCTGAAGATCGGCCGCAGTGAGGACACTTTTTATATTTGTGCCCGCTCTTGTTTCTGGCCTTCTTCAGCCCCTCTTTCGTAGTCGGAAGAACGGTTACCTTCAGGTGAGAGCATCCAGGGTCCGTGTGGTAGACCGTTCCTGTATCCGCGACATATACCTGCCTGAGGGGATCCGCCCCACCGTCCTGTCCGGCACCTCCCGATATACCCCGCTCACCGGTCCAGCCTCGCACCACTGCCTTCTGTACAAAGAATGTAAAGGGAAGCGAGATCAGTGAATACTTCGGCTTCGCCTGATACGTCAGGACCAGCCGGATCATATCCCCCTCCTTAAGGTAAGAGGAATTCACGAAGGACGCCCCTTTTACGGCATCGCTGTCCTTCGCCCTGCCAATCACCTGGGATGAGGCCCAGGCATCCGACAGAGCAGCCCGGATCAGGCCGTCTGCGTCCCCGTACTCCTCCTTATACGCAGCCATCGCCATCTCCTGGGCAGTGGTCGTCATAAGTCCGGAAAACTGGGCAGACGCGCGGCAGAGCACCGCATACTGCAGCACGATCATGATCAGTACAAAAAACAGCGGAAGCTCGATCGCCGCCTCGACAGTCAGGCTGCCTGAAAATGAGGCAAGAAAGGATGTTCCCGGACACTGCCTTTTGTTTTTTGGAGAGAGTACGCTTTCCTTTCTGAAATACTTTTTGAATCGACAAAAGATGTGAGTATGGGTTTTGATATGATGTTGTAATCGGTGTTCAGAGGTTTTGCGGCGGCCTGCATGAGCTGCGGAGGCTGGCACCTTCGCAGGTTTGGAGGGGAGACTCAGTAAAGCCGCCTTCTTTTTATTTTGTAAGGGTTTTGTGCAGTGCGGGAACATCCTTTCTCACCTCACTTTCCGCACAGAATCTTTCTTCCGCTCTCAAGTAAAAACCACTCAGTAGGCGAATCCGCCCTCCACCTTCGTGTGATAGGCTCCGGCCCGGGTTCCCAGAAGGGCAGCCGGGACCTTCCCGAATACCGCAGGGATCTCCCAGTCTGTCTTACTTGTCATTCCGACCACGCAATTGTCAATGCGGAAGGATGACTTCCCGTCTATTGTCCGGATATTCTGCTCGATCAGGTCAAGAGACCGCTTCCTCAGCTTCGAGACAGGCGTCAGATTCACCAGGATCCGCAGAAAATCTTCATAATTGAGGCCTGTCGTTCCGCCTGCTGCCACATTGTCCGCGCGCTTCAGATCACTCTCAAGGCTGATCAGATTCTCCAGCGGAACATTCCATGACTCCCGGCCTTTTTTCAGCGGCACGCGCCCTCCGTGAAACAGGATCCGGACATCAAACAGACTCTCGCCATACGCCCAGGCCAGCAGGACCGCATGCTTGAATACCTCGATCAGCACAGGCTTCCCGGTCCATCCCACCACAGTCATCGCCAGGGCACTGATCTGCGCATTGCAGGAAGGGCTGGAGACCAGAAACGCATAGTTCATTCCCTCCCTCAGAAACAGCAGTTTTTTCGCGATCTTCTTCAGATTCTGCTCATCGCTGTACTTCCCCATGATCACATACTCCAACTGATAATTCAGAACACTGCTGTTATAACGGTCAGAGCAGTTCCTGAAGTGATCCAGCAGATATTCACAAAACAGCAGATTGTCCGTCTTGCCTCCCCTCGGAGTATCCAGAATCATCGCCCCCTGATTTGCGCGTCGTTTCGAAAACAGGCTCTCACTCTGCAGTCTTCGCGTCGAGACCTTCCCCTTTCCCAGGACCAGCTCCAGCACATCGCGGCTGCGCAGTGAATCGATCTTCTCCAGAGGATTCTTCTCACGGCCCTCTTCCTCGGCCCTTCGCAGCCGCTCGGCCTCTTCCCCCTCGGCTACGATGATGATATCTCCGGAAGACGTCCCCAGCTCCTGCCTTGCCGCTTCCATATCCCGGTCAAAGGACTTCATGCTGTTGGTGACCTCCTCCTGTCTGGCCTCAAACTCGCTCTCCGCCTGCCTGACTTTCTGGGAATCACTGTAGATCGCCTCCAGCTTCCCGAGCGCATTCGCCCAGGCAGTCTTTCTCATATACTCGACGGCCTGCTGGTAATAATAATTGCCTCCTCCGTCTGTAAGAAGGGCGTACCGGTCAACCTGCTGCTCTGAGGCAGATATCTTCCAGGGATCCATCGTAAGCCCCGGCAGCTTGCCGCTTATATCCGCCGTGCCATTTTCATTTTCCCTGACATACCCGCTCAGCCTGGACAGAAGATATTCCTTCGATACAGACGATCCGCCGTTTCCGCCATTGACCGCAAAAAGGCCATACTCCTCCAGCAGATCGTTGTCATACTCGGAGAATACAGACCACAGTCCCAGCGTTGAAGCATTCGCGCACGCAGCACGGGCTCCGGCCACACGGACCGCCTCCGTAACCGTGAAGGAAACTGCAAGAAAAACCACACTGAGCAGGCTGAAGAAAATCGTGATCACAGCACGTTGTCTCGGCATACGCCCTCCTTCATTCAGTGAGAAACATCAGGAAATGCAGACATCCTTATCAGATTCCATTTGCGTCACTGGCCGCTTTGGTCAGGATGTCCTTGACGATCTGGGTCACCTGCTTCTTGAAGATGACCACAAGAGAAATGAGTACGACCAATAACTCCACTAAGATTACGGAAACCCGCATAGAATCTGGCTTCTAACACAATACCCAGTGTGTATTGTGTTTATTTCCATCAAAAAACACCTTGCGAAGCCGAGTCGCAAGGTGCTCACAAATGAAGTTCACTCTGTCTTCTGTCTATTGACTTAATTCACCGAAGCTCTTCACAAAATATGCGGACCTTTCCGGAATTCTCCCCATCCGGCTTGTCTTTTGGATCGATCAGGATCAGTGTCTTAAGAATCGGTGCGCCAAGACATTGCTCACGTTTTGTAAAGGCTTTTTCTGCACCGGAGCCGCCCTGACAGGCAAACGCTGCATACAACTTGCCCATGATCTGTTCCTTCTGTTTTGTGATGAATGTCCTGATCGGAGGCGTGACACTGCTGGCCCATACAGGGAAGCCCAGGCAAGACTGAAAGAAGAATCTGGCAGGAAACCGGAAATAGTGCCTGAGATAGAACTGGCTGATTCTTCAGATGGCTCTGTCCCGTAGCAGATGGATATTTTCAGTTATAAGCAGGCGTAAATAGTACGCTTTTCAGCATATTTAAAATAGACCCTTGTTGAATTTAATCATCGCATAAAAGATCAGTGCACCGCCAATGATCAAGCCTATGGCGATGACCACTGTCGCAAATGTTTCCAGGATCGGGATTTTCATCATAATAGCTGCAAGCCGAAAAACGGCCTCAAGGATTAAGGAACATCCGATCAAAATAGTACCTGTCCCGACAGTCTTTCCAAAAGGAACTCTATCTTCCTCGGTCACTCTTTTGCGATGGTAGCTATGCAGCGAGGAGATATTCCCTCTCATATTCTGGATTCCTAGAATTATTAGGATAATCCCTAAAACAACAGGAATAAGGTATGCTTCCATCTCAAAACCTCCAAAATCCTCAGCCGCCACTCCAACAAATTATAACACTTGCTTTCTGGTTCTTCTTTGTGTCCTGTTATTGCTAATTCCAGTCATTTTCATACTGAGATGAAACAGTTTCCGGGCAAGATAAGGGTTTCTCGATCGTCTGGAGGACTGTGCGATCTGGCATTTGTAAAAGTACTCCCCGGTTATATTTCTGACGGATTCATCAGATGCCAGGAAGATGGCAGTCTTAGCTCCCTCTTCCGGAGTCAGGAAGAAAGGCTTCAGCATCCTGGTTATGGCCCTTCCAAAACCGGTTTTCCTGTCAACGCCCATGTTGGTTGCCACTGCGCCAGGATGACAGCAGTTCACTGTGATCCCCCTATTTTTCAGGCGCAAGGATAACTCCTTTGTAAACAACACGTTTGCGAGCTTGCTCTGTGAGTAAGCTGTAATGACATTGAACCCCCTGTGCAGGTTTATATCATTAAAGTGGATGCGGCCTGCTTTGTGGGCTCCGGAGGCCACATTCACGATCCTGGATCCTTCTTTCATACGGCATAATAGCTTCATTGTCAGAAGAAAATGTCCCAGGTGATTGATCCCGAACTGTCTTTCAACGCCTTCTTTTGTTTCCTGCCGATCAAGCGATATAAAGCCGGCATTATTTACGAGAATGTCAATATGCCTGTACTTTCTTTTTACTTCCTCTGCAAACGCATGGATTGAGGAATAGTCTCCAAGGTCGCATAAGATAAGATCCAGGCTGCGGTGAGGATCTTCCTTAAGCTTTAGCAGGGCATCCTGCCCGCGCTCTTTATCTCTGCAGAGCATGATCACATGTGCGCCGGCATCACTTAAAGCTGCTGCCGTAGCATATCCCATACCGGAGTTGGCGCCTGTGACAACGGCAATCTTTCCGCTTAAATCATTCATACCCAGATTCTAACCTTCTGTTATTCTGCCAGTTTTTCTCTGCTGCCCGCTAAAATGGAACGCATATCAGCCTATTCCTTTTACTTGAACAGGTCAAAAATGCTAAATGTGGTCTTTTTGTAAACCTTGTTATACAGCTTCCTCTTGGGATGCAGCCATCCTGTTCCCCTTTTTCCATACCAGGGAATTATCGCGCGTTTGATCCGCCTTTTCCATTTCCCTGTTGTCCTAGCCTTGATACTTTTCTTTAAGCTTGGCTTTCTCATCCCGAACTTCATTCTGTCATCCTCCCTGTACTATGTCTGATGAGATACTCTGCACCTTTCCGGCATCATTTACTTGCCATAAAAATCAAAGGATATATTACCTTTCCTACCAGAAGTATAGCAAAAGACCGACCAAAAAACAGAGCCTAGCAAGAGAATTCCGCTAGTCAGGATGATGTATTATGCCGTTGATATTTATGATCCTGTACACATTCTGTGCCTTTCAAACTCATGAAGTATATAATTGAGTGCGCATACGCTCATGCCGATCAGCCAGGTCCAGAGCCTGTCACCACCAGACAGGTCATGGACGATGAAACCAGCAAGATACCCCCAGAAGAGCATTGATATAAGCTCAAAAGCAGAAAACCATTTCTCCTTCATATAGAGGAACGTCATTCCTCCAAAAACTGCAGCTGAGGCCAGAATACAGAAAACCGGGTGCAGATGAAGGGCGACACGAAGCAGAACCCCTGACAAAACGGATATAACCAGAGTATCTGCCATCATGATGTTCGCGATACTGATCGTCAGAAACGCTGCAACTGGAATCAAAAAAACCGTTCCAAAAATAAGTGCAAGAATAATCATCTTAAGCCTCCTTTAAGTCGAGCGCGTTTACAGTTTCCGAAGAAGATTGATGTCTTTCTTTTTCAGTGCCTTTTGAAGCCTGGATACCTCTTCCTCAAGTTTTTCCTTATCTTTCCGCTCTCTTATTAGCTGTCTCTTTGTTTCTTCAAGCTGCGCCTCCATCGCCCTGTCAAAAAGTGCCTTCTGGGGACGCTGGAAAATCTGGTCTCTCTGCTGCTCCCTTGCCTTGGCAAGACAGTTCCGGACTTTCTCGTTTTTATAGAAAAACTCCCTGGAAAGCCCGGTTTTCTGCACGAGAGAAACAACTGTGACCGCCTCATTCTCCCGAAGGAGCTCCCCAATTGCCACCTTTGCAAGGGCAACCTTTTCCCTGCTGACAGCCCGGTTTCGCGCGACCATTTTGTCATACTTCATTCTCTTCCCACCCCCTCATAACCTGCTTCAGGATACGGTCCTTGCTTCCTCGCACATCCTTTGTTTCATTGGCAAGAGCGCGACTTCCAAACTTCCTGTATCTGTTTACGCTGGAGATTCCCGAGTGCCCCAGCAGCATTGCGATCGTCTTGTCATCCACATGCATCTGCGTAAGTTTCCTTCCCATGGTATGCCTGAATGCATGGGTTCCTACGCCGTATCTTTTCCCATGTTCATCTGTAAGGTTCTCCTGCAGAATCAGTTTCATCAGGTGGTACTGAACCGTTTCATATGTCATGGGACTGTCCGGATTGCGGCTGCTTACAAAGACGTATTCCCGCTTTCCGTATGTTTCATTCGTCTCCTCTATTGCCTTTTCAATAAGCTTTTTGACCATATCATTTGCAGGCTTATAGATCGTTCTTTGTGTCTTTACCTGAAAGACCTTCACCTTCAGATTTCCGCCTCGTATGCACAGGCAGTCCTGCTTCAGCGTGAGCGTCTCAGAGATCCGGTTTCCCAGAAGCTGATGGATCACCATCACCCGCGCCACCTGGCTTGGAAGCTTTTTCATCGCATCATTCCATGTCTTTACTTCGCTGTCTGTATATGCCCTGTATCCTGAGATTCTGCCACGCTCTGAGATATCGCCCGGAAGAAAAAGCGTTTTTAATGATGGCTCATCCAAAGACAGCGCTATCGTATCGAGAAAGCTTTTTAAACTGGAAAGCTCTGAGCGAAAACACTTTTTTCCAGTTTCTTCTGTGTTAAGGAATATCAGATACTGCTCAATGATTTCCCGGTTCAGCATCCGTGAGGACGCGACATCCGGAAAACTCTCCTTTAAAAATGAAGACAGCCGGTTCATTGCCCTGATCTGCTGAAGGATCGTCGTAAGGGCAAGGTACCGTATGGTAATGGAAACCGCCGTTTTTGTTTCACTGCGGATCTTCTCCTGAAAGATTCCCTGGAAGTTTATTCTTCGTATGCTCTGTGTTGGGTTGCTGCGTACACAAAACGGAAGCTTATCAATCTCCCAGACATCCTTTTCCATCTCTGTGTTTTCTTCTTTTCTTAAGCCAAACCGGTACAGCCGGTTCAGGAAATGTATAAGCGGCGACTTTCTAAGCTCCGGTGTTTCCTGATTAAGTCGGTTGTGGATACTGGCTGTGGCATATCCTTTTTTTATCATCCATACGCGAAGGGATCTTTCCATATCCCGCTGTGGTATCTGGGTCAGGGCGCCAAGGTTGGGGTATTTATCAAGGAAAAACTCGCAGAGCCTGTTAAATGCCCAGTATTCTGACCGCATGCTGCCAAGCGCAAGGACTTCTCCCCTATGGATGATATAGTCATAAAGCAGCGTCTTGATACTGTCCGAAAAAGTATCCGGAATGATAAAACAGGTATCCGTGCCAATCCGCGCATACTGGCGCTGTTCTTCTGTTAGTTTCCTGTAGCAGGCAAGGTCCTTTACACTGATCTTCATTCCTCCCCCTCTTCTGCTCCAAGCAAAAGGTTGTCTTTGAAGTATTCCTTATTTGCCCGGTTCACTTTTGCTGGCATATAGTCGATGTACTGCTTTGTCATGTTTTCATTCCTATGCCCGTGGTAGTCGCGGATTGCCTGCAGCGATACGCCAAAGTCAAACATCTCTGTTCCGACAGTGTGCCTGAAATCGTGAGGCCTGAATACATAATCCTCTTCTCCGATCCCATACGCTCTGCATAATCTCTGCATCTGAGAGCGGAAAGTGGAGGCATAGTAGGCGCCGCCTTTCTTGTTTTTGAAGATATATTCGTCATTTCCGATCCTGTTTTTTTCGATGTAATCGCTCATCACCCTGTAAAGCACAGACGGGATCGGGATTTTCTTTTCAAGAACCTGCTTATACTGCATAGTTTTAAGGTAGGTGTCACCGTCTTCAAACGAAAAAGCATCTCCCTGGAGCGTGCATACCTCATTGATGCGAAGACCGGTCGCCCAGAGAATGATGCACATCAGGCGAAGGTGCTCCGGGAAAAGGTTAAGCTTTCCAAGAATGTCCATCTGCAGATCCCTGCCAAGTGTGCGGTCATTATGGAGGTAATACTCCTTCTTCCGGTAGTACTCGCCCTGAAATGGAATCTTTGAAATCTCCCCTTTCGCCTCCAGGTATCCATAGAAGGAAAGAAGAGCATTAAGGTGTTTGTTGAAAGTGATGCTGCCGTTTCCCTTTTCATCAAGATGGTCCATGTAGGCATCCATCTGCCCTGGAGTAATTCGTTTTGCCTTAATCCCCATCCTGTCACAGAACAGAAGAAACACCCGGATATCTGTGTATTTTCCCTGCACCGTGTTCAGGGCTCTGTGGCTGATTCCGATCAGGTTTTTCATGAAGGACTTAAAAAGATCCCGGTTTTCTTTATCTTTTATCGTGCAGAAGGAAAACTGGCCGATATGATATGCAGGGTTAAGCCGATCAAGTTTGAAGGTAAACCGGTCCATATACCAGACATTGGCATCCCAGTTGGTCTTTGGTGATGACAAAAACAAAAATCTTCTGGTGGAATTTATAATCTGCATGTAAACCTTTGTTTTTGTTCCGCATTTTCCCTGAAGGCTTTTTTTAAATCCATCCACATCCTCCTGTTCCATTGCCTCGATATCTGGAATGCCGGCACCTGCGCAGTAAAGATAGAGAAGTTTCAAAGGTACAATGTACATCTCACGAAGGTTTTTCCTTTTCGCGCCGATTAAAAGGCAGTGACTGAGCATCTCAAAGATCTGGTGTTTGAGCTTTGCCGGCGCATCAATTGAAAAGTCAAAAGCAAGTTCTTCCTTGTTTCGCACATAGTAAAACTCCATTGCCGTCTCATAGTCCGGATGATAGCCAAGGTAGAAAACCTCGTTTCTGTAGCTAAACTGCTTTTTTTGAAACGGTCTTAGTTCATTCTCCGCCCTGATGCTGGAAAGCTTGATCTGGTCCAGAACTTTCAAATACCGCCTGGGATTTTCCAGATCGCAGGATAAAAGAAACCGTTCATACGATTTTCGTGTGTGGTAGGTAATCTTCGCTAGGCTTTTGATCCCCATCATCATCAAAAACGCTTTTACCTTGTTTTTTTCGGCTCTGGAAAAATGATGCTTTTCATCAATTTCCCGGCAAAGCTCCGGGAAAGACGGCTCCAGGAAATGCATCATGGAGATTTCCAAAAGCCCCATATAGTGCTCAGCTGCCTGCTTTTTTAAGTGCAGTGACCTGACATAAGAGCGCCAGGAGATAACCGTTTCAAAATCCACATCCAGAAGGGATGTGCAGCCATTTCCAGTAAGGAAAGAGAAAACCGCATCAAGGTCTTTTCCCTTAAGGGAGCCTGCAGAAAGCTCCTCTTTCAGGATCTCTTTGTCTTTTTGCGGTGAATACAGGAAGGATAACTGCGCCATGCCATCACCCCCCTTACAAAAGAGCGTCCACCGAAAGAAGATCCTTCTGGCTTTCAAAGTAGGCGAGGGAGGCCTCTTCCAGTTCCTCTCCTGCTATGTTCAGGTATCTTTGCGTAGTTTCAATCCGTTTATGGCCCAGCGCATTCGAGATCAGCAGTATGTCCCAGCCGCTTTTTCTTCTCTCATTGGCAAAATAGTGCCTCAGCATATGGGGAGTAGCCTCAATGCCGGTTTTTTTCTCAAGTCTTTCAAGCATCGCGTACACCGCTTTGATTCTCAGGGGCTTTCCAGCATTTTTCCCGGAAAGAGCAGCAAACAGATACCCCGACTTCATTAAAACGTCCCTGTACATGGACAGATAGCACAAAAGAACTCTGCAGGTTTCTTTGCTGATCAGTGCCCTTCTTTGACTGGCATTCTTTGCTCTTGCGCTGTTTTCATTGTCTTCACGGAAGGTGACCTTTATCTGGCGCCGGCCGATATCAATATCAGATGACAGTTTTACGCCCAGAAGCTCGCCGATCCGAAATCCGGTCTCTGCAAGCAGAAGAAGCAAAACCTTGTCCCTGATGTTCGTGCAATTCTCAAGAAGTACTTCAATGGAACTTTTCTCTATCGTCCTTCCTATGTGCTCATCTTCCTTCAGATAGCCCCTGAAGGATCTTCTTACCATTGAGAATCTCAGCCCGATCGGATTGGTGAAGGTGACCACATGGCTCTCAAGAACCTTCAGGTTTCCATGGGTCTGATCCTGCAGCTCCAGAAACTGAAACCAGCCGAATACATCCCGAAGGTAGGTATTGCATGTTGTGTTTGCAGGACATGTTATACTCTTTCCATCCGTATGCTGTCCGCTTTTGACATAGGCCAGAAAGTCCGTAAAGTGGACATGCTGACGGTCGTATTTCATTTCAAGCACATCGCCAACAGTAAGATGATTCTCTTCGAGAAAACTCAGGTATACCGTCAGGGAGAACGCAATCCTGCGGACAGTATTCGGTGACCTGTTTGACTTTGTTTTATGCTTTAAATACTTTGTCGGAGCGATCACGAGCGACATATCATCCGTATGGCGGATAATATAGTATGTCTTTCCCCCGTCCTTTATTCTGTCCATCCGATACCGGCCCATACTCCCCTCCTACACATTCCACACTATACTCAAAGTTGCGTTTTGTCAATTATTAGTTGCGTTATATTGTTACAATTGCGTTATTTTGGGCGTATTGTCATACTGTACCGCTCCTGAATTGCGTTGTCTTCGGGCTTTTAATTGACCACCCATTGCGCTTATGCTATCCTTTTTACTGAAAGGAGTGAGCGATATGGACGTATTTGATCCCAGACAGTTTGCAGTTCTCCTGAAAAAGGCAATCGGAACCCGCAGTGCAAAGGAATTCTCTAAAGAGGTCGGTATCTCCAGATATCAGGTATCCCGAAGGCTGAACGGCACTCTCCTGTCGCCTCCCAGGAAAAGCACGCTCTCCGCTATTGCCAGTGCGGCCCAGAACAACGTGACGTATGAAGAGCTTCTGGCCTGCTGCGGTTACCTAGACATACCTGACGGCAAAACTCTTCCGGAAACAGATATGCAGGACATAAAAAAAGCACGTGCCTGCGTTCTTGCAAATATGGATTGCCTTAAGGCCACATGCCAGATACCGGTCGGTGAGCCTCAAATCCCCTGCGATTTTGAGCTTCTTGTCGGTGAGGCTCCCTGTGTTCACTGGGATTTTATCTGTATACCATCATCTGAAAGCCCTGCCGTGATCGAGGGTACTTTGAATCAGCACTATCTGGATCTGATATACGAGCGGCTGGAAGCATATTCCAAACTGAGTTTTCTGACTAACCGCCGGGTATTATTTGATGCATGTACCGCTCACCGGCCTGTTAATCTTGATGCTAATGTTTCCGTGATCCTATATGACTCAGATCTTCTCGAAGTAATCTCCGAGAATGAACTGTCGAAATCAAAAACCTCTCCCCTTCCTGATGGCAGCTGCTGCTTCCATTCTGAAGATGGCTGACATAATCCACACTGTTGATGCTGTTCAGTTTATCAGTCAAAGTGTGCAGCATAGTCCCAACGTTTTCTCACGCGATTATCCTAAGGTATGATGCGTTCTTTCCAGGTATCGATGTGTCTCAGTAACTCCATTTACCAATGCAGGGAGGCGTATATGAAGCATAAAGTCAAAATGATGGTCGAAACGGAGAAACAGGGCCTTTTGGGAAAAAAGAAGGTTCTTCAGGAGCGGACTGTCGAAGTGGACAGCAAAACCTACCAGAAGATGCAAAAGGAAATGAAGCATCGTTCGCTATCCTTTGAAGAGATCATGTGGCTTGATGAGCTTCTGGATGATGATGAATAAAATCGGAAATACCAACAAATCAGGATTTGTAAGGGAGATATAAGAGTAATGGAATTTGGGGAAATTTCAATTAAGGATAAACTTGGAAGAACTATAATACTAAGAAATGCAAGACCGGAAGATTCAACAGCACTTATAAAGTATCTGAGAATAACCAGTGCCGAGACTCCTTATCTTATCAGAGAACCTGAAGAAATCACAATCACAGAGGAAGAAGAAAAGCAGTTCATCCAGGCTAAGATAGATGCGGAGCGTGAGCTCATGCTTGTTGCGTTTTTTAATGGTAAGCATATTGGTAACTGCTCTCTTATGAGCATTGCCCCATATAAAAGATACAGCCACAGGTGTGATGTTGCAATTGCTCTATACAAAGAATACTGTGGATGCGGTATAGGAAAAGCTATGATTCAGGCTGTACTTGATGTTGCGAAGAGCGTAGGTTACGAGCAAGCAGAGCTTGAAGTTATGGCGGAGAATAAGGAGGCCATTGCTATGTATAAGAAGCTGGGATTCGAAAAGTTTGGTACATTTCCTGATAACATGAAATATGCAGATGGCTCCTATATTGATGCATATTGGATGATGAAGAAACTCTGAGAAAGAGATAACCAAATCGGAATTGACGGGGTGATAACACATAATGGAAAAAGAGACAAGAAACAGTATCATTTTGTTTTTGATATTATCTTTCGTACCGATGTGGGTGTT
>CACXAT010000002.1 GCA_902765725.1 uncultured Lachnospiraceae bacterium
AAGCAACCGCCTGATGGCCGATAACACTGCTTTTTACAGGTTGTCAGGCATAAATCCTATCACAGGAAATCCTATTTACAGAAATTCCTTCACACACTCAAACTGCCCGGCAGTAATACCGGGCAGGAAAAACTATTTGTTTTTTTAATTGTCTACTTGACGGGTTGCACACCATTTTCGGGCATTTCCGGACCTTTCAAGATATAGAGAAAGGCTCTTACTGCGGATACCATCTCTGGTATGCCGCAGTACATGCTCACGATGCGTTATCCGGCAATATGGAATCACTCTTTATCACAAACCGGACAGAGCCGTCCATACCGTCTGCAATTCCGGAGAAACTGTTGTAGCCGTCTCCAGCATCCTTCAAAGCTTCCATCCGGTCCATAAGCACCGTCAGGTCCCCGTTGAACAGGGCAACGATCCTGCCTACTCCCTCTTCATCAAACTTCTTCATACCGTCCGCAAGCTTACTGGATCCTTCTACCAGTTTGCCTGTTCCATCCTTCAGTGCTGCTGTTCCGTCAGTCAGCTGAGAACTGTTCTCATCCAGCGTTCCAAGACCTGCCTGAAGCTGGCCTGCTCCGGCATCCAGGGCAGAAGTTCCCTGTTTGAGAGTATCTGCTCCCGTTGACAGAGTCTTCGATCCTCCTGCAATCTTTGAGATTGCGGCAGCTACCTTTTTGATCCCATTTCCAAGCGCGTCGGCGCCGCTCTTCAGAGATGGCATATTCTGATCCAGCTCTGACGTTCCCTTCTCCAGTGTGGAAGAGCCTTCACTCAGTGCTGCTGCGCCATCAGACAGTTCCTGAGCCCCTCCCGTCAGAGAAGGCATATTCTCATTCAGTGTATGCAGACCCTTTGCCAGGGAAGATGTACCGCCGCTCAGGCTTGAGGTCCCGTTCTTCAGAGTGGAAAGCGCACTGATCAGACCATTTTCTCCGAAAAATGAATCCCGTACACCCTGTGCGAGCCTGACCAGATCCTGCAGGCCGGATACAGTCTGCTTTCCCTCTGCTATCTTTTCAGAAGTACCTTCCGAAGCAAGATCCTCATCGGAGTTGATCCCTGCCATTCCCATCAGCATGGACTTACTGGCCTGCAGCTGTGACACTGCCTGCTGCGTGCCGCTGATCAGAGCGCCGGCCTTAGCCTGTGCCGCTGCGGCAGCCTCCTCTGCAGACAGTCCTGCCTGGATCCCGCCGGCGGTCAGCATATAGACCAGTCCGCGGTCCACATCCTGCGCCGTATAATCGGATGAGGCCTCTGCTGATACGAGGTCTGCTGATACAGCGCCTGCTGCCGCTGCCTGTACTGTCTGCGGTCCGCTCTGCACCGGAGCCTCCATCTGCCCGGTCTCAGGCTGTACCTGCTGCACCTGCTGTGTCTGCTCCGTCTGCACCGAAGCTGCCTGCTCCAGAGCTGCTTCACCCTGGCTCTCCAGCGCAGCTTCATACAGGGCCACAAGTTCTTCATAGGACTGAATCACTTCTTTATAGGAAGAGATTGCTGCTTCATAGGACTGTGCCCCGCTCTCATAGCTTCCGGACGCACTCTGATAATCAGACTGTGCCTGCGTAAATGAACCTGCCACGCTCTGTGCCTGGCTCACGATCGAACTGATCGAATCTGCTTCAGCGGTAAGAGGTGTCTTCTTCATGGCAGCGATCAGGTTATTCACATCCGGCAGGTACTGATCGGATGCAGCCTGATAGGAAGCTGCCGCGCTGCTTCCCTCAGATTCTGCCGTCTGCCTGCTGGTCTGGGCAGCCGCCACGCTCTCCTGCGCCGACTGGACTTCCGATTCTGCCTGGCTCTTCGCAGTCGCTGCCGATTCCTTCGCTGCTGCAGCACTGTCTGCGTCGAAGGACGCTGCCGGCATTGTTTCCTCCGGAACCGGCGCCGTCTCGGCAGGCATCTCATCTGCTGCCGGGGACGCTGTCTCCCCTGCCGGTGCTTCCTGGCTGGCTGCGCTGTCTGCCGGTGCTTCCTGACTGACTGTGCTGTCTGTCTGCACACCTTCTGCCGCCTGACTTATATCCGCGGCTTCTGCTGCCGTATAGTCTGCCGGAGCTGTCTCATTTGCAGTATTCGGAGCTGCCTTCGCCGTAAGGATGCACTGCATAAGAACTGCCCTGTCGATCTCGGTGCCGTTCAGCTTCGCGATGGTGACAAGAGCGTCTATCCTGCTGTCTGCGTCCGAAAGATCACAGGTCAGCAGAGACGGATCGGCGCTGAGCATGTCCAGTCCCTTCTGCAGGGCTTCAAACTGCCTGGAGGATGCTTCCAGCTTCTGACGGCTCTCCTCCGTGTTCAGTGACGCGAGGTCTTCCCTGCCGCTGAGTGCAGCATAGATCCTGCCCACACCGTCATCAGCAGCGCCGGCGCCTTCACTCAGGGCGGCAGCACCCTTATCCGCGCTGTCAACAGCACCCGAGACACTCTTCGCTCCGTCAGAGAGGGTTTTTGCCCCTTCACTGAGCTTCTTCACGCCGCCGCCAAGGCTCTTCATACCGGCCGCCAGCTGCGTGACCGCAGTCCTGACTGCTTCGATACCTTTGGACAATGCATCCGAGCCGCCGGTCAGCTCTCCCGTCCTGCTGTCAAGCGTCGAAGCGCCGCTGTGGAGTGTCTTAGCGCCGGCAGCCAGTTCTCCTGCGCCAGTGTCCAGCTTCGAAGCACCGTCCTTCAGGTCCTTCGAGCCGCCGTACGCCTTGCCGACACCTTCCGTATATTTCTTCACACCTTCATCCAGGCTTCCGGCACCTTCATCAAGCTCCGTCATGCCCTCATACAGATCCTCCGACCCTTCGGCCAGCTCCGAGGATGCGGTTTCCAGCTTGTCCACATCCTCCGTGATCTGATCCAGATCACTTCCGGCATCGAACAGCCCCAGCACCTCATCCAGCGCATCATCCAGGATAAGAGACATGTTCATCTCCATCGAGAAGTTCTCAACGTCGGCCTCGATCTCCACGGACTGTGGTATGTTCAGCTCCTCGAATCGAAGATCCTGGTTCTTCTCCAGCTTCAGGCTGTCCTTCAGACCCGGAAATGCAAGCCCCACGACGGCTACATTGCCGCCTTCATCCAGCACCTTGCCGCTGGATACGGTTACATTGGACGCGCAGCCGTCCGTAAACAGGCAGCCTGATATCACACCGAACGGTACATAGACCGTCTCCTTCTTTCCATCGATCTCTGCCTCTGTGGCTGCGCGGTTTACATAATCATAGCGCATCTTCAGGTGTCCGGACGCGCCGCCCAGCTCCTGAGGCTGAACCTCCCGTCCGTCAAGAGTGTAGGTGATCCGGACGTCCACCGGAGGCTGATTCGTACTCTCTCCCTGATAGTAGATATCATGTCCGGAGGCATTCCAGATTACATCCCGGCCATCCCTGGCAAAGGATTCATCCCCCTTCACATTTTCAATATTCTCCAGATCAGATCGGTCTGCAATGGTCCCGAGCGCTCCTGTATTCTTCAGCCAGTCAGAGATCACGACAGACTTCTGTCTGCCGGAGGCATCTGTGAAGATGTAGACCGTCTCCTCCTTCTGTACGCCATCACCGGCCGCATTTTCCCCAGTGGCCCGCTCACCTGCCTCCGGCATTGCCGCCATGCTGAAGGCCAGTCCTGCTGCAGTCACCACCGCAGTCATCTTCCTGATCGCAGTTCTCATATTTCCTCTGTTCTTTTCATTCTTTTTATCTTTTATTCCTGACATCATAGATTCCCTCCCTGATGAACCACATTCCGCGAATGAACCGCCGTTCCTGATATATCTGTCTGCTTCTTCGGCCTGAACCCGAGGGATGTATACAGGATCACCCGGTCGAAGGCGTACAGCAGAGCCGGCAGTATGAATATGACAGTGACCATGGAGATCAGCGCCCCGCGTGCCATAAGCGTGCACAGGGAACTGATCATATCGATCTCTGAATACAGTCCCACTCCAAAGGTTGCCGCAAAAAAGCTGAAGGCGGATACCAGGATCGAAGCGATCGACGTGGAGTGCGCAATACAGATCGATTCTTTTCGATTTTTTCCGGACGCCCGTTCCGTCCGGTACCGTGTCGTCATCAGGATCGCGTAATCGACGGTTGAGCCCAGCTGGATCGTACCGATAACGATCGATGCGATAAACGGAAGGGTCGTCCCCGTATAATACGGGATTCCCATATTAATGAAGATTGCGAACTCGATCGCGGCGACCAGGATGACCGGCAGAGAGACAGACCTAAACACAAACAGGATAATGACTGCGATCACTCCGATGGATACCCAGTTGACGGTATTGAAATCATGGTTCGTGATCTCGATCAGGTCCTTCGTGCAGGCTGCTTCTCCTACCAGCATGCACCTGCTGTCGTACCGGCTGATCACCTGGGTGATCTCACTGCACTGACGGTTCACCTCAGGTGACGCGGTCTTATACTCACTCATCATCAGGAGCATCTGCCAGCCGCCCTTTTCAAACACCTGCAGGATCTCCCCGGGCAGGAGCTCTCTTGGGATCTCGCTCCCGATCAGCGCGTCGATCCCAAGCACCGACTTGATGCCGTCGATCTTCTTCAGCTCTCCGCACAGTTCAGATACCGCTTCCGGATCCATATCTGAAGGGACGAGGATCATCTGTGTCGTATTCATGCCGAAGTCTTCCGACAGCTTCCGGTTCGCTGTGACCGAGGGAAGGGACTTAGGAAGAGTGGAATCCAGATTGTAGTAGACCTGGGTATTGAAGTACCCCTTTACAGCCGGGATCCAGATCAGTGCAAATGCGATCAGAAGCAGCGGATAGAATCTCTGTACAAACCGCGGGATCTTCTTAAACTGCGGAAGCAGTGCCCTGTGGTGAGTGCGCTCGATCGCCCGGTCAAAGATCAGAAGCATAGAGGGCAGTACCGTAACACAGCCCACTACGCCGAACAGGACACCCTTGGCCATGACCAGTCCCAGGTCTTTGCCGAGGGTGAAGCTCATAAAGCACAGTGCCAGGAAACCCGCCATGGTCGTGACGGAGGAACCCACCACACTGGAGAGCGTGGCACTGATCGCCGCTGCCATAGCCTCCTGCTTCATGTCTTTGTCACATTCGTCCGGCCTGCTCTGTGCAAGCAGAGTCTTCTGCTCCTCGTAGGAATGCCACAGGAAGATGGAATAGTCCAGTGTTACGCCCAGCTGCAGTACCGCAGCCAGTGCCTTCGTCACATAAGAAACCTGGCCGAACACAATATTTGTCCCCAGGTTGTAGATCACCGCGAATCCGATCGACAGAAGGAAGAAAAGCGGCGCGAGAAATGAATCCATGGTAAGCATCAGCACGATCGTGCACAGGATCACCGCGATCAGTACATAGACCGGCGCCTCCCTGTCCGAAAGCTCCCTGGTATCCTCCACGACAGCCGTCATGCCGGAGATGAAGGTCTGCTCATTTGCGATCTTCCTGAGCGAGCGGACCGCCTCCATGGCCTCGTCAGATGACATCGTCACATCGAACACCGCGACCATCATCGTCGCGTTCCCATCCTCACTCAGAAAGATCCGGCGGATCCTGTCTGGGAACAGTTCTACCGGTATCGATATGTCAGCAATGCTGTCATACCATACAATCTTTTCGATATGAGGTACCTCTGACATCTTCTCCTTCATCTTCAGAACGTCTTTGTTCTTCATCCCTTCGCAGACGATCATGGAGAATCCGCCTGTCCCGAATTCATCGACCATGATCTTCTGTCCCTTCATGGTCTCGATGTCCTCCGGAAGATAGCTCAGCATGTCATAATTGATCCGCGTATGCAGATACCCCAGCGCAGCGGGGATCAGCAGCAGTATGCTGGCGATCAGGATCACATATCTCATTTTCACAACGATTTTACCGAACCGATGAGATTCCATTACTTTTCTTCCTTTCTCTTTTTAACTGAGACCTAAACTAATCTCAGGAAAGAAAAGTTGGTATAACCAGTTTCGGCAATGTGTAAAAAAAAAGCGACACTTCCAAAAAAGTGTCGCTTACGGATATACAACTCTGAAAAAATGTGCCGCCTCTCCTCTGCCTTCTGTCAGAAGCCCTTCGGCAGATCGATCAGCGAATGCGCCGCCACATACTCGTAGATGTCCACCATCTCCTCCGGGGAGACGCTCATGCCCTTCTCGATCCAGCTCATCAGGATATAGGTCAGGCTCATCGCATAGTAATCCGCGACCCATCCCGCAGTCAGCCAGTTATACTTCTCATGCTTCCCGAACTCGCTGGACATGAAATACTCTTCGATCGTCTCGGCGATCAGCTGCCGGACGGTGCTGGCAAATGAATTCTGTCCCTGCGTGTGGGCAACGTGGCTGTAGAATTCTTTATTCTTAAGAAGGGCGGTAAACATGAACATGACCGCTTCTTTGCGCATATTGTTCTGAAGCAGGATCCTGGTCGGACTCACGATCTCCTCACGGCAGATCCACTCCAGAAGCTCATACTTATCCTGAAAATGGTTATAGAAAGTGACACGAATCACCCCTGCGCGATCCGTGATCTCTTTAATCGTGATCTTCTCCACGGGCTTCTCCTGAACAAGCTCTTTGAAGCTGTCAGCAAGAAGAACCTTCACTTCCCTTTTCTGCTGCAATGCTATCCTGCTCCGTTATCAGATTCCATCCCGATTCAGTAATGATGTCATGATACCATTTTTTTATATTGCAGGCAACTCGATGTGATAAAACCAAATTTTATAATGAAAACCCGGGTGTGACCGTGAACTCCATCCTCCGTCCGCTCCCGGGATGCGTGAAGCACAGCCGGGCCGCGCACAGGCACAGTCTGCCGTCCTCCCCGGCTCCGCCGCCGTATTTACGGTCTCCCGCAAGCGGCATGTGGGCGTGTGCCATCTGGACCCGGATCTGGTGGTGCCGTCCGGTGAGAAGACGGATCTCCACCATCGCTCTGCCGTCCTTCATCTCCAGAGTCCGGAAGTAAAGCTGCGCCTTCTTCGCGTCCCTGACACCTTCCTCCACTACCATGGCCGTATTTCCGGAATAGTCCCGGAGGATCCAGTCCGTCAGCAGGATCTCTCTCTTCCTGCCCTCCAGGGCCAGCGGATATGCCTCCCTGTCCAGCAGGACCACAGCCCTGTAGATCTTCTCCATGGCAGGCACTTCCTTCTTCCCCTTCTTCGCGCCTGCCTGGCGGCCCGGACCAGAGTTTCCCTTCGCTGCCTCCTGGTGATCCGGATCAGCGCTTCCCTTCGCTGCTGCCTGGCGGCTGAGATGGGCTGCCGCCCCGGGCGTCTTCGCAAAGACCAGAAGCCCCTCCACCGGCTGGTCAAGGCGGTGCACAATGCCAAGATAGGGCTCCGCTCCCCGCACAGCCTGGCGCGGATCCGGTGCCTGACCGGCTGAGCGGCTCTCCTGCGCCAGATGGTTCTTCAGCACACTCACCAGATCCCTGGAAGATGTCCTGCCCGACTGGACCGCAAGCCCCGCTTCCTTATAGACCACGATGATCTCATCATCTTCGTATTCGATCCGCATGATTCCCCCTGCATAAGAACTGCCCCGGAGCGCTTTCACGGCTCCGGGGCGGTATTGTACTGATTAAGCGAGATACTTCTTCAGATTCTCGACCTTATCCAGCTTCTCCCAGGGAAGATCCAGATCATTTCTTCCGAAATGTCCATACGCTGCGGTCTGCTTGTAGATCGGACGGCGCAGGTCAAGCATCTTGATGATTCCTGCCGGACGAAGATCAAAGTTCTCACGGATGATGTCGGTCAGCTTCTCATCCGCGACCTTTCCGGTGCCGAAGGTGTCAACCATGATCGAGGTCGGCTGCGCGACGCCGATGGCATAGGACAGCTGGATCTCGCACTTGTCTGCGAGCCCTGCCGCGACAATATTCTTTGCCACATATCTGGCAGCGTATGCCGCAGAGCGGTCAACCTTCGTGCAGTCCTTGCCGGAGAATGCTCCGCCGCCGTGTCTTGCGGCTCCGCCGTAGGTATCGACGATGATCTTGCGGCCGGTCAGACCTGCGTCCCCGTGCGGTCCTCCGATCACGAAGCGGCCGGTCGGGTTGATGAAGTACTTGGTATTCTCATCCAGCATATCCTTTGGAAGTACCGGATCAAACACATACTTCCTGATATCTTCGTGGATCTGCTCCTGTGTGACCTCAGCGTCATGCTGAGTGGACAGGACAACTGCTTCCAGACGGACCGGCTTTCCATCCTGATATTCTACAGAGACCTGGCTCTTTCCGTCCGGTCTGAGATACTTCAGTGTGCCGTCCTTGCGGACCTTGGTCAGCTGCAGGCACAGCTTGTGGGCAAGATCGATCGCAAAGGGCATGTAGCTCTCCGTCTCATTGGTGGCATAGCCGAACATCATACCCTGGTCGCCGGCGCCGATCGCTTCGATCTGGCTGTCCGTCATCTGATTTTCCCTGGCCTCCAGAGCCTTGTCGACGCCCATGGCGATATCGGCAGACTGCTTGTCGAGCGCAACAAAGACTGCGCAGGAATCAGCGTCAAAGCCCATATCTCCGCCGACATAACCGATCTCACGGATCGTATCTCTTACGATATTCTGATAGTCGACATTTGCCTTCGTAGTGATCTCACCACTGACAACTACAAATCCCGTGCAGGCCATGGCCTCGCAGGCGACACGGCTCATGGGATCCTGCGCTACGACCGCGTCCAGGATCGCGTCAGAGATTGCGTCGCAGACTTTATCCGGATGTCCCTCTGTGACGGACTCGGATGTAAACAGTAACTTTTCCATATCTACTCTCTTTCCGGCTGAACCGATTACAGCCATCTGACATCTGCTTTTCTTTTATCTTTTCTGTAAGAAAAAAGCCCGCACAAAGCGGACTCAACGATTCTGAATGAATCCCCTTATTGTTCGAGATATCTCGCTCAGGTTGGCACCTTCCGTAAAACGGGGTTGCCGCGGTTTCACAGGTCCTTTGTACCTCCGCCGCCTCTGAATAAGAGAAAAGCAAATTATTATATTAACGCTCATACTATACGTTAGCCATTTAAAACCGTCAAGGGCAATTTTACCCTTGACGGAAACAAATTCCACAGTATGTCAGACGAATCTATACACCGCAGGCTCTTTGTAGCCTTGCTCAGGAATGCTTCTCAAGATACTTGAGATAATTCTCGACCATCAGCGCGATCTTGAATGTGACTGCGTCATCAAAGGAGCGGATATCCAGCCCGGTCGAGCGGGACAGCTTCTCAAGACGGTACACCAGAGTATTGCGGTGCACAAACAGCTGTCTTGCGGTCTCAGAGACATTCAGGCTGTTTCCGAAGAACATCTTGATCGTAGAGAGCGTCTCCTCGTCGAATTCCTCCGGCTGCTGCTTTGTGAAAACTTCTTTGATGAACATCCGGCACAGATTCTCCGGAAGCTGATAGATCAGGCGGCCGATCCCCAGGGTATTGTACATATGCACACGCTGTCCGGAATAGAAGATCTTGCCTACATTCAGCGCCATGCGGGCCTCCTTGAAGGAGCGGGAAACCTGTGAGATCTCGTCCACGATGGTTCCGCAGGCAACCCGGACATCGATCATCGCCTCTGTGTTCAGCGTATCGCGGATCGTAGCCGCAGTGTCCTCCAGATCCTCATAGACCGCCTTCTCATCCAGCGCCTGGATCAGGATGATGCTCTTCTCATCCACCTCCGTGATCAGATTGCCCTCTTCACTGCCATACAGGCTCCGGATCACTTCCATCGCGGAATTGTCACGTTCGTGCTTCGTCTCAATGATAAAGACCGTACGGCGCAGCTGGGGTTCGATATGCAGCTTCTTCGCCCTGTTATAGATATCGACCAGCAGAAGATTATCCAGCAGAAGATTCTGGACAAAGTTGTTGCGGTCAAACCTCTCTCTGTAGGCAATGATCAGATCCTGGAGCTGACTGACGGCGATCCGTCCGATCATATGGACATCCTCGCCGGAGCCTCTGGCAATCAGGATATATTCAGGTTCCTCTTCACCCCTTATCTTAAAGAAATGAAATCCCTGCAGCTCCTGGCTGTCAGCCGGTGACTGGGCGAACTGGACAACCGTCTCGGAACCGACCGACTCCTTCGCCTGTGTAGAGGCAACGATATAGCCCTCCAGATCCCATACGGAAAAATCAATCTTCGTGATCGATTTCAGCTTATCAATAGAATTCTTGATCGTCTGGTTCGAAATCATAACTGTCCTGACCTCATTTCTTTTATTCTGTATCATTATTGTATGATACAACGCCGTATGAAACAAGTGGACCGTCCCGGAAGGGACGGTCCATGTAATTCATGTTTCAGATCAATTCAGCCATCTGATCAGTTGGTGATGGTCTGCTCGGTCTCCTTATCGAAGACATGAACCTTATCAACATCGATCGCGAACTTGACTTCGGATCCGGTTCTTGCGTCAGTCTTCGGATTGACACGAGCGGTCATGTTAGCGCCGTTGATGGTGAAGTACAGGAATACTTCTGCACCAAGCAGCTCGTAAACTTCGATCTTCGCATCGAGTACGGAATTGCTCTTTGCAACGACTTCCGGATCATCATTCAGATGCTCAGGACGAACGCCCATAACAACCGTCTTGCCGGCATAGCCGCCGTCAAGCAGCTTCTTGGCCTTCTCTGCCGGAAGAGTAACCTTGCCGGCCTGACCCAGATCCAGTCCTCCATCCGGAGTAACCTTCGCATCCAGGAAGTTCATCTGCGGAGATCCGATGAATCCTGCGGTGAACAGGTTCGCCGGCTTGTTGTACAGATTCTGCGGGGTGTCGACCTGCATGACAACGCCGTCCTTCATAACGACGATTCTGGTACCAAGGGTCATAGCCTCGGTCTGGTCATGGGTGACGTAGATGATGGTAGCGCCGAGTCTCTGATGAAGCTTGGAGATCTCAGTTCTCATCTGAACACGGAGCTTGGCATCCAGGTTGGACAGCGGCTCGTCCATAAGGAAGACCTTCGGATTACGTACGATAGCACGTCCCATAGCAACACGCTGTCTCTGGCCGCCGGACAGAGCCTTCGGCTTTCTGTCGAGGAGCTTCTCAAGGTCAAGGATCTTGGCTGCCTCGCGGACCATCTTGTCGATCTGATCCTTCGGGGTCTTTCTCAGCTTCAGAGAGAATGCCATGTTATCATAAACGGTCATATGCGGATACAGAGCGTAGCTCTGGAAGACCATTGCAATGTCACGATCCTTCGGCTCTACATCGTTAACAACGCGATCGCCGATCTTCAGTGTTCCGGAGGAGATCTCTTCAAGACCTGCAACCATACGAAGGGTGGTGGACTTTCCGCATCCGGACGGTCCTACGAAAATGATGAACTCCTTGTCAGCGATCTCAAGATTGAAATCCTTAACTGCTTCAAAGCCGTTCGGGTAAACTTTGCAAATGTGTTCAAGAGATAAGCTTGCCATTATATAACCTCCAAAATAACCGATCTGTGCCGCGGCAGAACCCTCCCGCCGCATCAACAACTGGAATGAGTATACCGCAGGCGGCCAGATCGCACCATTGATGACTTAGACAAAATTTATTCGGAACCCACGTGCATTCTAACAAGAAAAAACCAATTCATTTTTTTATATATCTGATTTGACGAATTTTCGCATTATTCATGAGCAAATTGACGAAAACAGACTCTGTGAGTATACTGAATGAAACATCCGGTTAAGGTACCATGATCTGTTTTATATACAGGAAAGGCGGAAACCGTTGAATTACATCGTAATGGATCTGGAATGGAATCAGTGCCCATATGGAAAAAAACAGGAAGACCCGAAGATGCCCTTCGAGATCATTGAGATCGGAGCGGTAAAACTGGATCCTTCTTTTAATGAGCTCGGAACATTTCACGAGACCATCCGTCCCATCCTGTATAAAAAGCTGCATTATATGACAAGGAATGTCATCCATATGACGGAGGATGATTTCCAGGGAAGACGAACCTTCCCGCAGGTCTTTGCGGACTTTCTGATCTGGTGCGGTCCCGGTCCCGTGTTCTGCACCTGGGGTCCCGGCGATCTGACGGAGCTTCAGAGAAATGTGCGCTGGCACATGGATCACGGCTACCTGACAGGACACTGGCCCTTCCCATTTCCCCTGATCTTCCGGGATATACAGAAGATCTTTTCCTATGTCCATGAGGACGGGAAGCAGAGAAGGGCGCTGAAATGGGCTGTCGACTATCTGAACCTGGATAAAACGATGGAATTCCACGACGCCTTTGCCGACGCTTCCTATACCGCCAGGATCGTGAAGATGCTTCCGGAAGAGGCGCTGGAAGAATTCTCCTCTGTGGACACCTACATCACCCCGTCCAGGCGAAGCGAGGAGATCCTGATCCGGTACCGGAATTACACCAAGTTCATATCCAAATCATTTCATGAAAGAGATGCTGTCATGAAAGACCGTGTCGTATCCTCCACCAGGTGCCACGTCTGCGACAACAAAATCCGGCGGAAGATCCGGTGGTTCTCCGAGAATGGAAGGAATTATCTGTGCGTCGCCGAATGCCCCGAACACGGGCTGATGAAGGGAAAGGCAAGAATAAGACAGAACGCTTCCGGAGACTGGTTCGCTGTCAAAACGACCAGACCGATCACACCCCAGGAGATGGATCTGGTTAAGAAAAAACAGGATACCCTGCGCGCGAAGCGCAGATTCCACCGTCAGGCGGAAAAAAAGAACTCTGCAGAATAACAGCTATTCTGCAGAGTTTTTTTACATATCCATATGAAAATCCCGGATCAGATCCTCCATGCCTGTCAGGAGCGTGTCGACCCTTCCGTAGAACGCGTCATTGTTCATGGGATTGTCCATCTCTTCTTCCAGCAGATTCATAAGATCCTTCACCGCTTCCATGCGGCCGATCCCTGCCCTGTCCTGGAACAGCTTCCTGCGCGAGCGCATGTTCTCCTCCGGAGTCATCCTGGAGGCGATCGTATCCACGCGGGGCTTCTCCCCGATAAAGCGGTACGTGACAGAGGGGGACGCGTGATTCAGGAGATTCGTCAGGTAATAGATATCTCCTGTGTTCTTATAATATTTCCAGGCAAATGTCTTCCGCATCGTCTGGGCTCCGATCGTCCCGAGGCCGATCCTGGTCCCGGCATTCTTCAGGGCCCTGTACGCCTGCTCCCTGGACACCGGATTCTGCTTCATTCCCCTGAACAGAGGGGCGTCATCCGGCTTGCCCCGGGTGTACTCCTCTATGACATTCTTCAGATCTTCGTCAAACCGGTAGGAGCGCTTCACCTTATGCGTGCCCAGATATACGACGATCGAATCCCTGTCCCGCACATCGCCGATCTTCAGCTTCAGGATGTCCTGAACCTGCATCCCGGTCCCGACTCCGATCCGGAACATAATATAATATTTTACATCAAGGCTCAGAAGCTCTTCTTCGTATCTTCTGAGGGTTTCTTCATCTTTGATCGGGGCGACCCAGTTCATTCACGGTCACCTCTCTTCTGCAGATCCAGATCTTCGAGGTTCGGATCATCCATCCAGTCATCCCTGGATCTTTGTTCCATCTCCTGCGCCATGGCCCTTCTGAGCTCTTCCTCGATCTCAAGGGCGGATTTCGCATCGATCTCCGCCTCACGGCGCATCGCCTCTTCCCTGGCAGCCTTCATCTTCTTTCTGGAACGGTAGTCTCTGGAGGACTGCAGCAGGAGGACCAGAAGAAGAACCAGCAGGACGATGATCAGAAGGCCGACCGTCAGTATGACTGCCGTCCTGTTGCTGGCGACAAACTCCTGAGCCTTCGCGTACCATTCATTTACAAATTCACCGATATTCTGCCATACGACTTCCTTCGTATCCGCAATATTATTTTCCTTATCGCCGCTCTCGCCTTGCATCGTCACCAGGACAGCTCTCTGCCACGGATAGGTCATGGACAGATTCACCGTCGGGACCGTCAGGCTTAAGCCTCCCACCGGCCAGGTATGATATGTGATGTTCAGCCTCTTCGCCTGTCCCGGAACCGCTTCATCGGAGGCGGGTGATACGACGATGGCGGAGATATCTGCTTCCCTCGGTACGGTCACGACAGGACTGCCGGTGAATTCAGAGATCGTCTGCTGAAGCTCCGGCGCCTCCAGAACCGCAGCCTTGCCAAGGTAATTCACATGCATTGCCTGGGCCATCGTTCTGCCTTTGTAGCCGTCTGACAGACTGACATTCTGGAAATTGTCAAAGCCGTAGTTGAGAAGGTCGATCGTCTCAAGATAATTCTGATCCGCTCCGTTTCCGTGAAGAAGCACGCAGACCAGTCTTTTTCCGTCCCTCTCCGCATACGTGACCAGTGTATTCCAGGCCTTCTCCGTATATCCGGTCTTACCGCCGGTACACCAGCTTGTATAATAATCACTGTCGCCGATCAGCATCCGGTGATGGTTCTGGAGATACCGTGTCTCCTCGTACATATTCGTGGGAGGCACATCATAATTCACCGTCGAGCACAGCGTCCTGAATCCTTCATTGCGGTACGCTTCTGCCGCGATCAAGGCATAGTCATGAGCCGTCGTGTAGTGATCATCCGCCGACAGACCTGAAGGATTGGAAAAATGACTGCCTGTGCAGCCCAGAGCGGCAGCTCTGTCATTCATCATCTGGGCGAAGCCTTCCATCGAACCGCCGACATACTCCGCCAGAGCGTTTGCCGTATCATTCGCGGACTCCAGCATCAGAGTATACAGCGCATCCCGGATCGTCATCTGCTCGCCTTCGGACAAGCCCACATTCGACGCGTTTTCATCCAGCTCATAAACAATGGGAGAACAGGTCATAACAGCATCCAGATCCGCATTCTCCAGCGTCAGGAGACAGGTCAGGATCTTGGTGATGGATGCGGGATACAGCTGGCGGTCGCAATTCTTGGAATACAGAACGACCCCCGTATCGATATCCATAACGACGCCGGCAGATGCCTGGATCGCCTGTCCCTGCGGCCATCCCTCCACGTCATTGGACTGGATCGGTTCATAATATTCATCCGGGATATATTCGTCATCCGCGAATACGGAACCGGTCATGCCGGCCAGAAGCAGCGCTGTCATGAACAGACATACAATTGCGCGCACAGAAAAAGGTAAGAAATGATCCTTACGGAAATGACTCAGATTCTTCATGTTACTCCCCTTGAATGATTATTCTGCTCCCCAGCAGATAAGCAAAAAGCTTCGCCGTGATCATCTCACGACGAAGCCAGTGTACCATGATTCTGTCTGAAATGCAACTTAAACTGAATTCTGTTGCATCTCCGGAATATACGGCGGCTGGTCTGTCCTGCTGCCGCATAACGATCAGATTCACTCAATAACCGCGACAGCCTCGATCTCGCACAGCACACCCTTCGGAAGGGCCTTGACCGCTACGCAGGAGCGTGCCGGTTTGCTGACAAAATACTTCTCATAGACCGCGTTGAAAGCGGCAAAATCTGCCATATCTGCCAGGAAGCAGGTTGTCTTGAATACCTTCTCAAATGAAGTTCCCGCTTCTTCCAGAAGCGCTCCGACATTCTTGCAGCTCTGCTCTGCCTGTACCTCGATGGTATCGCCCGGAACATTTCCGGTTGCCGGATCTACCGGGATCTGTCCCGACAGATAAGCGATATTGTTGACAATGATGCCCTGGGAATAGGGACCGATCGCCGCGGGTGCTTTATCTGTAGAAATGTATTTCATAATCCATACCTCCTTATAAGTGCATTACATGTTTTTTAGTTATCTGCTCTGCTGATACCACTGTGCGGTCAGCGAGGATATCTGTTTGATTGCTTCCCCGGCTTCGTTATTTCTTCCTGCCAGGTCATTGCTCAGAACGGTCAGGACATAGCCTTCTCCCATGCCCTCCGGCGGAAATACGATCGCCACATCGTTCTCGATACAGCCCAGGTTGTAGCCTTCCGGCATCTCCCCGGTCTTGTTGCCGCTGGTAAAGCCCTCCGGAAGCCCTGCGGGGATCTTGTGCTTCACGGTCTGTCCCTTTACGAATTCCAGCATCTTGGCAGATGCCTCTTCATTGATCAGCTTTCCGTGATAGATATCCGACAGGAACTTCCTGGTATCTGCCGCCGTCGTGTAATTATCACCGGTCGGATTGGATTCGAGGAATCTTCTTCCGATGGACGTTCCGGTATATCCGTTTTCCTTACAGAATTCTGCAACCAGCTGAGCGCCCTTCTTAAAGTCTCCTCCGCCAAGACGGTCGACCAGAAGATTCGAGGCTTCGTTATCTGACACAGTGATCATCTTCCCGATGACCTCTCTGAGCTGTCCGTCATATTCTTCCCCGAAGGGGATGACCTCCTCCCCTTCTTCGGGATAGCACATGTAACGGTACACAGCGCCCATGATAAACAGCTTCACCACGCTGGCGGACTGCATGACATCCGAATCATGATATCCGCACACTTCGCCGGTCTCGAGATCCTCATATCCGACAGCCCAGTGTTCTCCGGCAGCCTCATGGCTGCTGATCACCTGCGCTACAGCTGTTTTGACAGGCTCCGGCAGGCTCTCTGCCTCCGTCTCCGCCTCTGTTTCGGCTGCCGCTTCCGAAGCATATTCTGTATCCGGAACGACCATAAAATCTGCTTCTGCTTCGCTCTCTGTCGAAGCAGTGAGATCAGACTCTGTGGAATCATTCTCAGCCTGGGTCTCTATAAACGGAATCCCGTCTTCCGTATCGATCGCAACGGACTGCTCTGACTGAGCCTGTGTTTCCTTTGCTGTCCCCGTATTCGAAACAGCCTGATCCAGCAGTTCACAGCCGCTCAGGCCAAGCACTGCAGCAAGCAGCGCTGCATAAAGGCTCAACCTTTTCATTCTTCTTCTCCTGCAGCATCCTCGGGCGAACCGTCTTCTTCAGAAGTATCTTCCTCATCCGACCCGTCAGGATCCTCTTCATCGTACTCGTTCTTCGGAACCGTCTCTCTTACCTTCGCGATCGAAACCACGACATCTTCACCGTCAATCCTCATCAGCTTGACGCCTGACGTGACTCTGCTCAGTACAGAGATGTTCTCACAGCTCATGCGGATGATGATGCCATCCGTGTTGATCATCATGATCTCATCGTCCTGCTCTACAGGTATCGCACCGACGATATTGCCGGTCTTGTCCAGGATCCGGTAACACAGGATTCCTTTACCGCCGCGGCCCTGAACACGGAATTCATTCACATCCGTCAGCTTGCCCATACCCTTCTCGGATACGAACAGCAGGTACGGCGCCTCATCGGCCAGTACCATGGAGACGACCTCATCTCCGTCGATCAGGTTAATTCCACGCACACCCATGGAGGATCTGCCGGTCGCCCTGGCGTCAGACTCCCTGAAGCGGATGCACTGGCCATACTTGGTGACCATCAGGATCTCTTTCTCACTGTCTGTCGCTTCGACAGCGATCAGTTCATCGTCTGCCCGCAGCGAGATAGCGATCAGACCATTCTTGCGAACGTTGGCGTACTCGGAGATAAGCGTGCGCTTGATCTGACCCTTTCTGGTCGCCATGGTCAGATATCCGTCCTCCGAGATCTCCTGATCACTACCCACCGGGATCACTGCAGACAGCTTCTCGTCAGGCTGCAGCTGCAGCAGATTGACGATTGCAACGCCTCGGGCAGTCCTGCCGGCCTCCGGCACTTCATATGCCTTGAGCTTATAGACACGTCCCTTATTGGTAAAGATCATAAGATCCGCATGCGTGTCAGTCATCAGCAGACGGTCGATGTAATCTTCCTTCAGTGTCTGCATGCCCTTAATGCCTCTTCCGCCGCGGTTCTGGGCCTTGAAGTTATCCTCGCTCATGCGCTTGATATAGCCAAGCTTGGTGACCGTGATAACGATATCCTCTCTCTCGATCAGATCTTCCGCGTCAAATTCCGCGATATCATATCCGATCTTGGTCCTGCGGTCATCACCGTATTTTTCCCGGATGACCAGGATCTCTTTGCGGATAACACCGAGAAGAAGCTTCTCATCTCCCAGGATCGCGGTCAGCTCCGCAATCAGCTTCAGCAGCTGCTGGTGCTCTGCCTCGATCTTGCCTCTTTCCAGACCTGTCAGAGCTCTCAGACGCATGTCGACGATTGCCTGGGCCTGCGCGTCATCCAGACCGAACTTCTCCATCAGGGAATTCTTCGCGATCTGTACCGTCTCGGACGAGCGGATGATCCGGATCACTTCATCGATATGATCCAGCGCGATCAGCAGTCCCTGCAGGATATGATCTCTCTCCTGCGCTTTGTTCAGCTCATATCTCGTGCGGCGGGTAACCACTTCCTCCTGATGCTTCAGGTAATACTGAAGCATCTCAAGGATGTTCATGATCTTCGGCTGGTTATTGACCAGCGCAAGCATGATAACGCCGAAGGTATCCTGAAGCTGAGTATGCAGGAACAGTTTATTTAAAATGATATTGGCGCTGGCGTCCCTTCTGATATCAATGGTGACGCGCATTCCTTCACGGCTGGATTCATCGGTGATACCGGTGATACCGTCGATCTTTTTGTCCCGGACAAGCTGCGCAATCTTCTCGATCAGCCTTGCCTTGTTGACCAGATACGGAAGCTCCGTGATCACGATACGGCTTCTTCCGTTGGGGAGCGTCTCGATATCCGTGACAGCACGGATACGGATCTTCCCGCGGCCTGTGCGGTATGCCTCATTGATGCCGGCCCTGCCGAGGATCTCGGCACCGGTCGGGAAATCGGGACCCTTTACGATCTTGATGATCTCATCGATCGAGGTCTCTCTGTCCTCCTCCACACGATTGTCGATGATCTTCACCACCGCGTCGATCACTTCTCTCAGGTTGTGGGGCGGGATGTTGGTCGCCATGCCGACTGCGATACCGGTGGTTCCATTTACCAGAAGATTGGGGAACCGGCTGGGAAGAACCGTGGGCTCTTTCTCCGTCTCATCGAAGTTCGGAACGAAATCGACCGTATCCTTGTTGATGTCCGCCAGCATCTCCATGGACATCTTCGACAGACGCGCTTCCGTGTATCGCATGGCCGCGGCGCCGTCGCCGTCCACCGAACCGAAATTGCCGTGCCCGTCTACCAGCGGATACCGCATGGACCAGTCCTGAGCCATATAGACAAGAGCTCCGTAGATGGAACTGTCTCCGTGGGGATGATATTTACCCATGGTATCGCCGACAATACGCGCGCACTTTCTGTGCGGCTTGTCAGGACCATTATTCAGTTCGATCATCGAATACAGAACTCTTCTCTGCACCGGCTTCAGACCGTCTCTGACATCCGGAAGCGCCCTGGAGGCGATTACGCTCATCGCATAATCGATATAGGATTCCTCCATTGTCTTCTGCAGATCTACTTCCTGAATCTGATCAAATATTTTGTCGTCCATTCTCTGCTCCTGTTATACATCCAGGTTTCTGACCCTTGCGGCATTCTCTTCAATGAATTCACGTCTGGGCTCAACCTGGTCTCCCATAAGCGTCGTAAATGTGACATCGATCGAGGACTCGTCATCATCATCCATCGAGACTCTCTTGAGGATACGCCTTGCCGGGTCCATGGTCGTCTCCCAGAGCTGCTCCGCATCCATCTCACCCAGACCCTTATAGCGCTGGATCTTGTTGTTCTGGTCTCTTCCCACCTCGGCGAGGATATTGTTCAGCTCCTCATCCGAGTAGGCATACCAGACCTTTTTATTTTTCTCCAGCTTATACAGCGGAGGTGTCGCCAGGTATACGTGGCCCTGCTTGATCAGCTCAGGCATGAACCGGTAGAAGAACGTAAGAAGAAGCGTTGCGATATGAGCTCCGTCTACGTCGGCATCCGTCATGATGATGATTCTGTTATATCGAAGCTTCTCGATATCGAAATCCTCATGGATTCCCGTTCCGAAGGCCGTGATCATGGCCCGGATCTCGGCATTGCCCAGTATACGGTCAAGTCTTGCCTTCTCCACATTCAGGATCTTGCCGCGAAGCGGCAGGATCGCCTGGGTTGCCCTGGCTCTCGCAGTCTTGGCAGATCCTCCTGCGGAATCTCCCTCAACGATGAAGATCTCACAGTTCTCACGATTCTTATCCGTGCAGTCAGCCAGCTTGCCGGGAAGACTCAGACCGTCCAGCGCGCTCTTTCTGCGCGTCAGGTCCCTGGCCTTTCTCGCCGCGGCCCTGGCCCTCTGGGCCATGACAGACTTCTCTATGATGATCTTGCCGATCTGCGGATGCTGCTCCAGATAGATCGTAAGACTCTCACTCAGCAGGCTTTCCACCGCGCCTCTGGCCTCGGAATTGCCCAGCTTCTGCTTCGTCTGTCCCTCGAACTGCGGCTCTCCGATCTTCACGGATATGATCGCGGTGAGACCTTCACGGATATCATCGCCTGTCAGATTCTCCTCACTGTCCTTGAGAAGCTTCTGCGCCCTTCCGTAATCATTGAACGTCTTGGTCAGCGCATTGCGGAAGCCCGTCATATGCGTTCCGCCTTCCGGCGTAATGATATTATTGACAAATGAATACGTGGATTCGTTGTATCCGTCATTGTGCTGCATCGCGATCTCTACGAGCACACCGTCCTTCTCGCCCTCGCAGTCAATGATATCTTCATAAAGCGGCGTCTTGCCCTTATTCAGATACTGGACAAATTCACGGATGCCGCCTTCATAGTGGAAGGACCTCTCCTTCCAGGGCTCGACCCTCTCATCCGTCAGGGTGATCCGCAGCCCTTTGGTAAGGAAGGCTGTCTCCCTGAGCCTCTGTTTCAGAGTATCGAAATCATAATTCAGAGTCTCGAAGATAGAACTGTCTGCCAAAAAGGTGACCTGTGTCCCGCTCTTTTCAGGATCACATTCACCGACGACCTTCAGATCATACTTCGCATTGCCCCTCTCATATCTCTGCTGGTAGATCTTTCCATCATGAAAGACCTGTACCTCCAGATAATCGGACAGAGCATTGACAACAGAAGCACCGACTCCATGAAGGCCTCCGGAGACCTTATATCCCCCTCCGCCGAACTTGCCGCCGGCGTGAAGGACCGTGAATACGACCTCCACCGCAGGCTTGCCCGCCTTCTCATTGATTCCGACAGGAATGCCGCGTCCGTCATCCAGGACCGTTATGGAATTATCCGGATGGATATTGACCTTTATATGAGAGCAGGCACCAGCCAGAGCCTCATCGACCGAATTATCTACGATCTCATAGACCAGGTGGTGCAATCCTCTTGCTGAAGTAGAACCGATATACATACCGGGTCTTTTCCGTACTGCCTCAAGACCTTCAAGAATCTGTATCTGATTAGCACCATATTCGGTGTTTGTCTCAGTTCCCATATTTCCTCCACATTCATCGTCTGACTGTCTGATACACATAGTCGGAAAACCGAAAAAAAGTAAACATTTGGATGTATTATACCACATCCTTTTTGATTTCCCTAATCAAACGTCCGCGCAGACTGCTTTACCGTCACTTACGCGGAAGATCCTGTCGATCTGCACAGGGCTGTTCTCATATTCCTCCAGTCCCGTACAGGTAATGAAAGTCTGGATCCTGCCGATAGAATCCAGAAGATAATGCTGCCTGTTTGTATCCAGCTCTGAGAGCACGTCATCAAGAAGAAGAACCGGAATATCCCCCGTCGACTCCTTCACAAGCTCGATCTCCGCAAGCTTCAGTGAAAGAGCGGCCGATCTCTGCTGTCCCTGGGAACCGAAATGTCTTATATCGACTCCGTTCACGGTAAAACTCAGATCATCCCTGTGCGGGCCGGTCTCTGTAGATTTGAGATATAGATCCTTCTCACGGCTCCGGGCAAGGCTCCCGGCAAACTGTTCCACACTGACATTCTTCTCATAGCCGACACAGATCTTCTCCCTGCCGCCGCTCAGCTTCTCGTGGATCGGTTCGATGATCTCCCCCAGCTTGCGCACAAACCGCTCCCTTGCCTCGATCAGAGAAGAACCATACCTGATCAGCTGTTCATCCCATACATCCAGCGTATCTGCATCCTGCGGTCTGTAGGAGAGATCCTTCAGGAGCTTATTTCGCTGGACCAGGACCTTATTGTAGGCTGCCAGCGCGGATACATACACCTGATCCAGCTGGCACAGCTCCATATCCAGAAACCGTCTTCTCTCAGAGGGACCATTTTTGATGATTCCCAGATCTTCAGGAGAAAAGAATATAAAATGACCGAGCCCGATCAGCTCCTGCGCCTTCCGGATCGCGATCCCATTGATTGCGATCCCCTTCGCCCTGGATTTGCGAAGATGCATATCGATTCTGTAATCAATGTCTTTTTTCGACATCTCCATCCGAAGATGGGCTTCATCGGAATCAAAACGGATCAGTTCTCTGTCTCTGGAAGTCCTGTGCGACCTTGTAGTGCCGCAAAAATAGATGGCCTCGAGTATGTTCGTCTTCCCCTGGGCATTATCTCCGTAAAAAAGATTGGTCCCTCTGGAAAATGACAGCTCCAGACCATCGTAGCTTCGAAATTGTTCCAGTTTAAGCGTGCTGATGTACATGGATCTCTTCGCTCTCAAAACCTACCACGTCACCATCATGGATCTTCTTGCCCCTCATCGTGCAGACCTCACCATTGACGGTAACTTCTTCATTTTCGATCACATGCTTGGCATCGGATCCTTCATCAACAAGCCCGGCAGCCTTCAGAAGCTGGCCAAGCTTGATGTAATCTTCACCTGCGCGCAGTATAAAATCTTTCATAATAATCCTCTCGATGTGTGTTAGCATGTTTTATCTGCAGATATCGCCTTGCGCATCGCTTCGCTGCTTCGCAGCTCCCACGATGCTGACACACATCGAGTGCCTCCTGTGCTGCTTCGCATCACGGCACTCGATGTGTGTTAGCGTCTCTCATGCAACGACGGACCGGCACATAAATGTGCCGTCCGGTCTTTGCATGGAGACTGGGCGATATCTTACACGAAGTTGACCGGCAGTACCAGGTAGATGTAGGATCCCGCGTCATCCCTGATAAAGCAGGGCGCCTTGGAATTCAGGAAGTAGATGGATATCTCTTCATCGTCTATTACACGCAGTACATCCAGTATGAACTTCGGGTTGAATCCAATCCTCAGTTCCTTTCCTTCAGATTCCACTGCTACGTCATCGGACATGGAGCCTGCCGAGGAACGAATCGAAAGATTCATGGAATCTGCAGCGATCGTCAGTACCAGAGTTCCTTTGTCAGATTCACTGGTAAAGAGCATGGCTCTGTCTACAGCGCTCATAAGAGCTGCCTTTTTAACACGGATCTTCGTCTCATAGTCATTGGACAGCATCTGGTCAATGCGGAAATACTTTCCGTCGATCAGGCGCGATACCACCAGGGTTCCGTCCATCTCAAACAGAATCTGGTTTCTGGTAAAGTAGACGCGTACTTCATCCTCGATCTCTCCGGACACGATCTTGCTGATCTCGCTGAGCGTCTTTCCGGGGATGATCGCCTCATAATCCTCGTAGGAGGACTCAAGATTCAGCTGGCGGATCGCGATGCGGTGTCCGTCCAGAGCCGTCATGCGAAGCTCATTTTCATGGATCTGCAGATTCTCACCCGTCATGATCTTGTTGGCATCATTGGGCGAGATCGAGAACAGGGTCTGGCGGATCAGTTCACGCAGCTGGAACTGGTTCAGTATCACCGGATTCTCTCTGTCCACAGAGGGAAGTGGACTGAATTCCGTTCCGTCCTTGCCAACGATATTGAATACAGAATTCTCACAGGTAATGGTCGTCTGATAATTGGGTGCAGTTTCTATGGTAATATCCGCATCCGGCATCTTTCTGATGATCTCGGAGAACAGTTTTGCATCCAGGCAGATCAGACCTCTCTCTTCTATGGTTCCCTTTACCTCAGTCTCGATGCCAAGCTCCATGTCATTGCCGGTAAGCTTGATCGTGTCAACCGTCGCATCGATCAGAACGCAATAGAGAATGTTCATGGTCGTCTTGGAGGGAACTGCCTTCAGAACAATATTCAGAGATTTCGACAGTTCCTGTTTCTTCGCTGTGATCTTCATACCATCATCGCCTTCCTCATACAAATAAATAAAAACAAGATCCGTATTATTCTTATTATAGCCTGTGGAAAGGTGGAAATATGGCTTCAGCCTTCCTGACCACAGCATTTTTCGACTGGAAAACCTGTTGGAGAACAAGATTGTTCAAACAGGAAAACCATCCATCTATCCACAGACCGTTCGAAGATCCGGGAAGAACGATCCCTCTTTCCGGATCAGAACCTGATCGTTCATCAACCGTATTCCCAACTGATTAACTCGTTTAAACGGTGGAAAAGTGGATAATTCAGTGGAAAAGTTATTATTTTATCAAACAGAGCCTTAATTCGAAGGGCTGATCTTCTTTTTCAGCACGTCAATAGTCCTGCGGAATTCGTCATACTGCTTGATATCATCCTCTACCTTATTAATACCGTATATGACTGTGGAGTGGTCTCTCTTCCCCAGAGCGTCTCCGATGGAGTTGAAAGACATGTTGGTCATATTGCGGCACAGATACATCACGATCTGCCTGGGCTGTACGATCTCGGAATTACGCTTGGATCCCTTGATATCCTGTACAGGGATATTAAAATGCTCCGCGACCGTATTGAGGATAAGCTCTGCAGTGATCTCCTTCTTCTCATCCGGAGAAATGAATTCCTTCAGGGCATCTTCCGCAAGCTCTATGGTGATGTCCCTGTTTTCCACACGGCTGAGGGCGATCAGCTTGGTGAGAGCGCCTTCAAGCTCACGGATGTTTGACTTGATATTGGTGGCGATATACTGGAAGACATCATTATTAATGGAATATCTCTCCATCTCCGCCTTCTTCTGCAGGATCGCCATCCTGGTCTCATAGTCAGGCATCTGGATATCTGCGAGAAGACCAGATGCAAACCTTGTGCGCAGTCTCTCATCCAGTGTGTCGAATTCCTTCGGAGGACGGTCCGAGGAGATGATGATCTGCTTTTCTCTTCCGATCAGTTCATTGAAGGTGTGGAAAAACTCTTCCTGAGTTGATTCTTTTCCTATAATAAACTGTATATCGTCGATCAGCAGAACATCGATGCTGCGGTATCTGTGCCGGAAGCTGTTGATCAGAGATATATTATTGGAAGTTCTCAGAGCATCGATCAGCTCATTGGTGAAGGTCTCGGAGGAAACATACCGGACGGTCTTCTCTGGCTGTGTCGATATAATATGACCTGCGATGGCATGCATCAGGTGGGTCTTGCCAAGTCCGGGTCCTCCGTAAATAAACAGAGGATTGTACATGCGTCCCGGAGACTCTGCCACAGCCACAGCCGCGGAATGCGCGAACTTGTTATTGGATCCAACGACGAAATTCTCGAAGGTATACTTCGGATTGAGTCCTGCGTCCAGCAGAACCATATTCACTTTCGGATCACCGCCCGGGATCTCGATCCTGGCGGCCTGTCCGCTGCGGAGGTTATCCTCTTTTGCCTCTTCCGGAAGAATAAAACCGATCTCGTATTCTGTTCCCGTGATCTCTGCGACCGCGACCTTCAGGGGAAATACGTACTTCTTGGATATATAGTCAATTCCCATCTGACCTGTGGGAACCAGGATAATCACTGTATTATCCCTTACACCGTGTACTTCCAGAGGCTGCAGCCAGGTCCGGAAGGCCACGTCTGTCACGTCAAATTCCTTCTTTACACTCTGAAGGATTTCATTCCATATTTCTTTGCTGATTTCCATAGTTAACCCTGCTATTCTCAAAGACAACACAATATCACAGTAATTCTATAAAAAAGTCCGACGATTTTCAAATCGCCTCAGATGAACATTGTGGATAATCAGAAATCTGATAAATACTGTATTTCCAGAAGTTATCAACGGATGATAAACGACTTCTCCACAGGTTTTCCCGTATCAGTGGAAAATAATGTGGAGAACTTTTATCCTTGACTCGTTGATATCATCTGAATATAATTAGAGCGATGTTTTCTCGAAATATGGCGGGATACAGAAACCCATTAAGATAGATTACTGGGAAGTGAAGGGGGTGCAGTTCTATGAAGATGACATTTCAGCCGAAAAAGAGACAGAGATCAAAAGTCCATGGCTTCCGCAGCAGGATGAGCACAAAGGGCGGCAGAAAAGTTCTCCAGGCCAGAAGAGCCAAGGGAAGAAAAGTTCTTTCCGCATAAGAAGGGTTGAGGAGAGTTTCGAAGTTCCGATTCGAAACTCTTTTTATTTATGGTAAAAAAATGATTAAATCGGAAAGTTTAAAAAAGACCCGGGATTTTTCAGTCGTCTATCAGAATGGAAAGTCCATCGCGAACCGTACGCTGGTTCTCTATGTTCTCAGGGTAAAGGACAGAGATACGAACCGGATCGGTATATCCGTGAGTAAGAAGGTCGGAAACAGCGTAGTCCGCCATCACCTGACAAGGCTTGTAAGAGAAAGCTATCGTCTACATGAAAAAGAATTCGTTGGGGGCATAGACCTGATCGTTCTGGTCCGGCCCGGCGCGAAAGAAAGCAATTTCTTTACTATTGAACGCGCGCTGCTCTCATTGGGAAGAAGAGCAGAAATCATCGAAAGCCATACGGAGGCACAGATATGAAGAAGATCATGTTATGGTCCATTCACAAATATCAGAAATATCTGTCTCCGGTTAAAACGACCCGCTGTCCGTATTATCCGACCTGCAGCAACTATGCTCTGCAGGCAATCGAGAAATACGGTGCAGTCAGGGGCGGGATACTTGCCGGATGGAGGATACTCCGCTGCAATCCGTTTTCGCACGGAGGATATGATCCGGTACCGTAATTTCATTTTTTAAAGAGGACAGACGAATGAGTTTACTTACCAAGAGCGGTGGATTTCTTGGCCCGATCGCTACAGTGCTCGGATACGTAATGAGCGGCATCTTCGCAATTCTTGTAGCGATCAATATTCCGAATATCGGCCTTGCAATCATATTGTTCACCATCGTCATCTATATGCTGATGTTTCCGCTGACCTACAGGCAGCAGAAATTCTCCAGAATGACCCCGCTGATGAACCCGGAACTGAATGCGATCCGCGATAAGTATAAGGGAAAGCAGGATCAGGTCTCCATGCAGCGCATGAATGAGGAAACCCAGATGGTTTATGCCAAATACGGCGTGAACCCTGCCGGCTCCTGCGTGCAGCTGGTGATCCAGATGCTTATCCTGTTCCCGCTGTACCGCGTGATCATGAATGTCCCGGCATATGTTTCACAGGTCAAGGATGTATTCACATCACTGGCCGGACAGCTTCTGACAACCTCCGGTGCGGAAGAATATCTCAAAGAGATCGCCACTTCCATACAGGCAACCACGATCACCAAGAGCTTCACAGAGAATACGATCATCGATACGCTCTATAAGTTCCGTCCTGCAAACTGGACAGGACTTGCGGAGCAGTTCCCTGAACTGGGCAGTGTTATCTCCAGCACGCAGAAAACGATCGGCGGCATGAACAATTTCCTCGGACTGGATATTGCGAATACACCGATGAATATCGTCAGAGAGCATGCTTCCGTGTGGCTTGTGATCGCCGCAATCCTGGTTCCGGTCCTTGCAGCCTTTACCCAGTGGATCTCCGTCAAGCTTTCCATGGCAGGCAACCCGCAGCCGGAAGGTTCCGACCAGATGGCCGGTACGATGAAGACCATGAACAACGTCATGCCGCTGATGTCTGCATTCTTCTGTCTGACTCTCCCGGTTGGTATGGGCATCTACTGGATCATGTCCGCAGTTGTGCGTACGGTCCAGACATGGTTTATCAACAAGCATCTTGAGAAGGTCGATATGACTGAGCTTCTCAAGAAAAATATGGAGAAGAACAAGAAGAAAATGGAGAAGAAGGGGGGCGTGACGGCTTCCCAGATCACTCAGAATGCGGCTATCAATACCAAGAATATAGAGAACCGTCCTCAGACCAGACTTGAGAGAGCCAAGAAGCTCACAAAGGAAGTCGGGAACATATCGGATGAGGCAGTGCAGAAGAAGAAGGATTACCGTCCCGGATCTCTGGCTGAAAAGGCGAATATGGTATCTCAGTATAATGAGTCTCACCGCAAGAAGTAATTGTGAAAAGTCCATACTATTAAGAGGAATAATGAAATGAGTGAATTGATCAGGGTCAGCGGCAAAACCCTTGAGGATGCGATCACAAACGCAACCATCAGACTTGGCGTGACCAGTGACAAGATCGTTTATACGGTAATAGAGCATGAATCCAAAGGTTTCCTCGGGATCGGCGCAAAGGATGCGGTGATCGAAGTAAGAGCCAAGGATGAGGCGGATTTTGAGGCCGAGAGATTAAAGATCAAGGCTGAGGAAGACGCGGTGCGTGCCGCTCAGGAAGCAGCGGCAAGAGCTGAGGAACAGAAGAAAGCAGCGCAGGAAGCTGCCCTCAGAGAAGCTCAGAAGAAAGAGGAAGCTGCATCTTCCAAAGAAGAACCTGTCAGAGAGCAGGTCGCAGAGGAAGCGTTTGAAGAGTCTTCTGAAGAAGTGGCTGAAGAGACTGCGGAAGCTCCCAGAAAGAGAGAAAGAGAGATCAGACCTCTTGAAGATCCCAGCGAAGCGATCGCGAAGGCGGAAGGATTCCTCAGGGATGTATATCAGGCGATGGGCATGGATGTTGACCTTGTCAGCACCTATGACGGAGAAGTCCTGAATGTCCAGATGAATGGCGACGATATGGGCATCCTGATCGGCAAGAGAGGACAGACCCTTGATTCCCTTCAGTATCTGGTCAGCCTGGTGGTCAACAAGGGAAGCTCTACCTATGTAAGAGTGAAGCTGGATACGGAGAATTACAGGGAGAGACGCAAGGCAACCCTTGAGAACCTTGCCAAGAATATCTCCGTAAAGGTCAAGAAGAGCCGTCAGAGCGTATATCTGGAGCCGATGAATCCTTATGAGAGAAGGATCATCCATTCCGCGCTTCAGGGAGATCCGTTCGTGACGACCTACAGTGAAGGGGAAGAGCCCAACCGCAAGGTGGTCGTAGCTCTGAAAAAGGACGCTGACCTGGATGCTCTGGAGCGTAAGTACGGAGAGAGGCGTTCAAGAGGCGGATACCGCAATTCCAGAGGAAGAGGCGGCCGTCAGGACCGCAGAGGATCCAGAAGACACAACAGAGAGTCTGCCGGTGATATGACAGATTACATCGAGCCGGTACAGATTCCGGATACTTCGGCAAACAATACCGGTGATGCCTTCACAGAGGAATAAGATCCGGTCTGGCGGACAGGCATGAGACAGTCGGGAGGTTATCATAAGATGGCCTCCCGTTTTTTACATATTCGGATTATCATAAACGGTAGAGAACAGTCTGCTGCCGCAGGCTGTATGCCGGAGGTTGTATATGGGTTATGTAAGCGAAGATACGATAGCCGCGGCTGCGACTGCCATGAGCGCGGCCGGTATAGGAATCGTCAGGATCTCAGGACCGGATGCTGTCCGTGCCGCTGATATGGTATATCATTCACCAAAGGGAAAAACAAAGCTTTGTGAAGTTCCTTCCCATACGATCCATTACGGAACGATCTGCGATAAGGACGGACAGGTGATCGACGAAGTCCTGGTCAGTGTTATGAGAGCACCCAGGTCCTATACGGCGGAGGATACCGTAGAGATCAACTGTCATGGAGGAGTGCTGGCCGTACGCCGCGTACTGGATGCCGTGATCTCCTGCAGTACTGAGGTTCCGATCCGCCTTGCCCAGCCTGGAGAATTCACCAAAAGGGCTTTCCTGAACGGGCGGATCGATCTCTCGCGGGCAGAGGCTGTCATGGATCTGATCGAGGCGAAAAATGAGTATGCCCTTAAAAACTCCGTAAGTCAGGTGCGGGGATCTCTGTATGAGAAGATCACTGCTCTCCGCTCTCAGATCCTGTATCAGATCGCCCATATCGAAGCCTCTCTGGATGATCCGGAAAACCTTGATTTTACTTCTCACATTGAAGAACTTGGAAACCAGGTTCGCGGATGGGAAGAAGAGATCCGCCGTCTGATCGATACGGCACAGGACGGCAGGCTGGCCACGGAAGGGATCAGGACGGTCATAGTAGGAAAGCCGAATGCAGGGAAATCATCCCTGCTGAATCTGATGATCGGTGAGGAGAGAGCCATCGTGACAGATGTCGCCGGCACCACCAGGGATGTGCTGACAGAGACCATCAATCTTCAGGGCATCACACTTCTGATCACGGATACGGCAGGAATCCGTCAGACGGATGACCTGGTGGAGCAGATCGGTGTGGAGAGAGCAAAACAGAGTGCTGCCGGAGCGGATCTGCTGCTGTGGATCGTTGATTCCTCGGTGCCTCTTGATGAAAATGACAGGCAGATCTGCAGCCTTCTGGCAGGCAGGAGTTCAATTGTCTTACTGAATAAGTCAGATCTTGATACGGTAGTTGATGAGTCGGATATCCGAGGCCTGTTCGCGGACAGAGAAGAAGGCTGCAGGGTTCCGGTACTCTCCTTCTCTGCCCGGCAGAAAACAGGATTTGACGAACTGGTCGCAATGCTGAAAGATATGTTCTTTCGTGGTAAACTGTCGTGGAATGATGAGGTTGTGATCACGAACATGCGCCACACTTCTCTTCTGCAGAGGTCGGAGGAGAGTCTGAGAAAAGTGGAAGAAAGCATTGAGAACGGGATGAGCGAGGATTTCTTCTCCATTGATCTCATGGATGCCTATGAGGCACTGGGTGATATCATCGGGGAAGAGATCGGGGATGATCTGGCAGATGAGATCTTCAGCCGCTTCTGCATGGGTAAATAAGCAGGTACAATACAGACAGGAATAAGCGAATGATAGAAGAACATGTTGATGTAGTGATCGTCGGTGCAGGTCATGCCGGATGTGAGGCGGCCCTTGCCTGTGCAAGGCTCGGACTTGAGACGGTGGTATTTACCATGAGCGTCGAATCGATCGCCATGATGCCCTGCAATCCGCATATCGGAGGAAGCTCCAAGGGTCATCTGGTGAGAGAGATAGACGCACTGGGCGGAGAGATGGCCAGGTGCATAGACAAAACCTTTCTGCAGAGCAAGATGCTCAATCAGTCGAAGGGTCCCGCAGTCCATTCACTGAGGGCTCAGGCTGACAAGGCGGCCTACTCTGCTCTCATGCGCCATACACTGGAAGAACAGGAGCACCTTCAGATCAGGCAGCAGGAAATTACCGGGATCGTTACGGATGAAAATAACCGGCTGACCGGAGTTACCACCATATCGGGGACGCTCTGGCACTGCAAGGCTGCCGTTCTGTGTACCGGAACCTACCTGAACGCCCGCTGTATCTATGGAGATGTGTCGGTTGCGACCGGACCGAACGGGACCCAGTCAGCTGCTTTCCTGACCGACTCACTCAAAGAGCACGGAATCGAGATGTACCGGTTTAAGACGGGAACACCTGCAAGAATGGACGGGAAGACCATTGACTATTCGAAAATGGTCCGGCAGGATGGAGATGTTCCCGTAGTTCCATTTTCATTTGAGACCGATCCTGCGTCGGTACAGATCGAGCAGATGCCGGTATATCTGACCCATACCAATGAAGAGACCCACAGGATCCTGAGAGAGAATCTGGACCGCTCTCCTCTCTTCTCCGGACAGATCAAGGGAACCGGTCCGCGCTACTGCCCGTCCATCGAAGATAAGGTGGTCAGATTTGCCGATAAACCGTCTCATCAGGTATTTGTCGAGCCTCAGGGCAGGGATACCAATGAGATGTATATCGACGGGATGTCCAGCAGCATGCCGGAGGATGTCCAGATTAGAATGTACAGGACTGTGCCTGGCCTGGAGAACGCACGCATCGTAAAGATGGCCTATGCGATCGAATATGACTGCATCAATGCCCTGCAGCTGACTCCTTCCTTTGAGTTTAAGAAGATTCCAGGCCTGTATTCAGGCGGTCAGTTTAACGGAAGCTCCGGTTATGAAGAGGCGGCCGCGCAGGGACTGTATGCCGGTATCAATGCAGCCATGAAGATACTGGGCAGGGAGAGACTCTTTATAGACCGCTCAGAGGGCTACATAGGCGTTCTGGTTGATGATCTGATCACGAAAGAGAATCATGAACCCTACCGCATGATGACATCCCGCGCAGAGTACAGGCTTCTTCTGCGGCAGGATAACGCTGAACTGAGACTGCTGGAAAAGGGATACCGCTGCGGACTGGTCCCTGAGGAGAGATATCAGAGGTTCCTGAAAAAGAAGGAACAGATCCGTGAAGAGATAGCAAGAGTCAAATCCCTGAGAGTCGGGGCAGGAGCCGCGATACAGAAGTGTCTGGCAGAGCTTGGCAGTACACCGCTCTCCACATCCGCTACCATGGCGGAACTGATCAGAAGACCGGAGCTTGATTACAGATCCCTTTCTCCCATTGATCCGGACAGGCCTGAGCTTCCCTATGATGTACAGGAAGAGGTTAATATAGAGATCAAATATGAGGGATATATAACCAGGCAGGAAAGACAGGTCGAACAGTTCAGAAAGATGGAAGAGAAGAAGATCCCGGATGACATCGACTATGATCAGGTTCCCAGCCTTAGAAATGAAGCGAGGCAGAAACTGAAGGAAGTACGGCCGTCTTCCATAGGCCAGGCATCCAGAGTGATGGGAGTCAATCCTGCCGATGTCTCGGTCCTTCTGGTTTATCTGAAAGGCAATAACAGACTGTAAGAAAATGTGCAGGAGCTATTATATCGATGAATATAGATATAAATAATTATAATATATCGACACTTGTCGATGGATGCAGACAGCTGAATATAGAGCTCTCAGATGAACAGATTCGCCAGTTTATCTGTTATTATGAGATGATGACAGAGAAGAATAAGGTGATGAATCTCACTGCCATCACAGAGTGGAAAGAAGTACTTACAAGGCATTTTCTCGACAGTCTCCTGGTATGCAGGGTTGTGGATCTGTCCGGGAAGAGTCTGACCGTACTTGACCTTGGTACAGGGGCAGGTTTTCCGGGAATTCCGCTGAAGATCGCGTTTCCGCAGCTGCGTGTTACCCTTGCGGATTCACTGAACAAGCGCATCGTCTTCCTCAATGAGGTGATTGAAGCGCTGCAGCTGAAGGAGATCAGTGCGGTTCATGCCAGAGCAGAGGAGCTCGGACACAGGAAGGAATACCGTGAGAAGTATGATCTTGTAGTGTCGAGAGCTGTGGCGAATCTTTCCTCATTGAGTGAATACTGCATTCCCTTTGTCAGAACAGGCGGCAGATTTATATCATACAAATCGACAAATATCGATACGGAATACCAGGATTCAAAGAGAGCATTCTTAATCCTGGGAGGCAGGTCGGAAGGTGTTAAGACTCTTCCCCTTCCTGAAACCGATCTGGAGAGATCATTTGTCATAGTTGATAAGGTGAAGGCTACACCTTTGAAATATCCGAGAAAGGCAGGAACTCCTTCCAGGGAACCCCTGCAGTGATCTCAGTATATTTCTGAACTGATCTTCCGGGAAAAAGAATAGAAGGGCCGAGGTTCATGTGGTGTGAACCTCGGCCTTTTATCAATATTATATAAACACTTCCCCTTGAATGTCTTTGGATGTGCAGTCAGCCCAGACTGTTGAATGCAGCGATAAATTCTGATGGGTTTTCCATCTGGGGCAGCATGCCGGCTGATGGAACAGCCTGTATTTTCAGGGAAGAATCCTCCTTCTGATAGACACTCGCGATCATCTCTGCGTTCTCAGCCTTTTCACCGTAGATGATACACAGCTTCTCTCCCACCTTCCTGAGAGCCTTGCTGAGATCGACCGTCATCGTATTACCCTGGATGGATGCAAGGAGATATTTTCCTTTTCCCTCATTGAAGTGTGCACCCTCATAAAAAGCATCTGTGAATCTGTTCTTGGAGCGGAAAGGATTATACATATATTTCTCGGTGAAGGCATAGTCTATATTACTCCTGGACTGAGACATATTGTATACACTGGTTCCGATAACCGGCAGGGCGATCAGGATAGATGCTGCGCTGGACCGCCTGGTGGGTGTGCGCATCAGGGCATTCAGACTCTTTGGATTCACTGCGACTATTCGATCGATCAGAGACTCATCGTGGGCAGCTGTGGTGATCGCAAAGGAGGATGAATAACCGCTTGCGATGACTGTACATTTCTTTTTAACGATGTCCTTGATAAAGGACGTCAGAAACAGTTCATAGAAATAATTCGTATAGGTCATCTTTTTCTTGGATGATCTGCCGCAGCCGGGAAGGTCTATGGTATATACAGTATGATCCATGCTCAGTGCATCAACGACTTCATTCCATTCATAAGAACTGAAAGCCGGATGAAGATCATGAATCAGAACCAGCGGGTCGCCGGCTCCGTATCTGTGATAGAAGACTTCTCCATGTTTCCATGTATAGTATTTACCGCCGCCGGGTTTGAGCATATTCTTACCTGCAGCAATCGAATTGATAAAGCTGTTGGAAAGGTGCATGATACCCAGTGCGAAGGTATCAAGCTTTATAAGGGTCTTGATATGTTCTGTAAAGCGTGACATATATTCATACCTCCATACACGTTTGAAATGCGTATGACTGTTGTAATGATCTGCAATAAGGTAATTATACAGTAAATTAGTTTCATCTACCACAGACAAATCATGTGATTTGTTGTTCATCCTTTATTTCTAAATGTTTCACGTGAAACAAAGCACTCCTCTATACAGGATAGTTTATTCTAAGTTCTGATCAGAATAGTGTTGTGAGGACTTTGAATGTACATAATCATTCTGGCGGGAGATGATTCTGCAGAAGGGATGAGAAACTTGTCCCTTCTGTGTTTCACGTGAAACATTTATTTGTCTACGATTATAGAATAGTCTTATTCTGTAACAACCGTAATTATACCCAGGGATGAGTTTATGGATCTATAGTATGAGGAGTAGCCTCAAACAGATAGTGAGATAATAGGATAAATGTTTCACGTGAAACACAGGGAGATTAGATAGATATATTAGAATTAATTGTCAGTTATAGTGTTTCACGTGAAACAATAGAAAGGAATAGCAGTAATCTGAAAGCAAAAGCAGAAAAATAAAATGTTTCACGTGAAACAAAGTCGATTTTAATAGAATATCTCTTTTTTCAATCTTTAAGCTGTGGTATAGTAGTGAATGCATTGTAAAGGAGTATAAAATAATGAATCGTACTATTATTATAGCGAACCAGAAGGGTGGGGTTGGTAAAACGACTACAGCCATCAATCTGGCCGCATGTCTGGCCGCAAGAAAGAGAAAAGTCCTGCTGATCGATATGGATCCGCAGGGTAACACGTCGAGTGGGTTTGATGTCTCCAGGGATCTGATCAAAAAGAATATCTACGATGTAATGCTGGGAGAGGCGAAGATAGAGGATGCTATCGTCAGAGATATCCGTCCGAAGCTTTCTCTGATCCCATCCGATGTAAATCTGGCTGCCTGTGAGATCCAGCTGTCAGATGCAGAGGACAGAAACTATATATTAAGGAAGCAACTCGAATATATCCAGAAGGATTTCGAATTCATTATTATTGACTGTCCACCATCACTGAATATCCTTACACTGAATGCGATGTGTGCGGGAGACACGGTTCTTGTCCCGCTCCAGTGTGAGTACTATGCCCTGGAGGGTCTCGCCCAGCTGATGCAGACGGTTAAGCTTGTCTCGGAAAGACTGAACCCGGAGCTTATGATCGAGGGAATCGTCTTTACGATGTATGACAGCAGAACCAAGCTGGCTACTCAGGTTGTAGAGAATGTTGAGCAGAATACAGATAAGAAGATCTATAAGGTAGTGATACCGAGAAATGTTCGTCTGGCGGAAGCTCCCAGCTACGGAATGCCGATTATCGAATATGATCCTCGTTCAACCGGAGCGAGAGCATATGATGCTCTGGCCAAAAAGGTGATCCGGTATCATTACAAGAGAACTCGTTAAGGCACAGTATGAACCAGAAAATGAGAGGAGCAGAACATGCCAAAAAGAGGAGGACTTGGTCAGAGGGGAATTGACCTTTTGATCTCTGCTTCGCCCGGCGCGGCAGATAAGTCTGGAGCTGATGAGAAGACAGCAGCAAAAGGAAAAAGCTCTGCAAATAAGGGTAGGAGTTCCGCTTCAGCGGGAAAGAGCAGAAGTAAGAGTCTGGCTAAGACAACCGGAAAGGCTGCGTCAAAGACTGCCGGAAGAAAAACCGTAAAGAATTCTGCGGAGAGTACAGACAGCACTAATAGAGTGTTGCAGGAAGAGAGCGCAGCATCTGATATTGCAAAAGCAGCTGGTATAGATGCAGACAGTGCTGAGATCGCGAAAAATGCAGCGGGCACAGAAGGTGCAGCAGGCACGGAGAGTGCAGCGTCTGCGGCTTTCCAGACTGTTATAAAGAATGAGCCTCTGGAGGTTTCAATCGATCTGGTTGAGCCGAACAGGGAACAGCCCAGGAAGAATTTTGATGATGACGCGCTGCAGGAGCTGGCGGATTCCATCAGGCAGTTTGGTGTGATTCAGCCGCTGATCGTTCAGAAGAAGAATGATTACTATGAGATCATAGCCGGTGAGAGAAGATGGAGGGCATCCAGACTGGCCGGGCTGAAGAAGATCCCGGTTCTCGTTAAGGATTACACGGATAAGGAAGCGATGGAGATCTCTCTGATCGAAAATATCCAGAGAGAGGATCTCAATCCGATTGAAGAGGCTTTTGCGTATAAGAAGCTCATGGAAGAGTACCATCTGCGTCAGGATGAGGTTGCGCAGAGAGTCTCGAGAAGCAGAGCTGCGATCGCCAATTCGGTCCGTCTTCTGAATCTTGACCAGAGAGTGCAGGATATGGTAATAAGCGAGATGCTGACAACTGGTCATGCCAGAGCGCTTCTTGCGATCCAGGATCCTGATCTTCAGTATGAAACGGCGCAGAGAGTCTTTGATGAGAAAATGAGCGTGCGCGAAGTGGAGAAGCTTGTGCGCAGACTGCTTGAAGGACCTGCTCCTGAAAATAAGCCGGTTGTCAGTGAAACACTGAAGACGGTGTATGCGGGAATGGAAGAGGCCATGAAGCTGACTCTGGGGACGAAGGTTTCAATCTCCCCGAAGAGTGCGCAGAAGGGCAGGATCGAGATAGAGTACTATTCCGCAGATGAACTGGATCGCCTGTGCGATCTGCTGAAAACACCGCATGGTGAGACGGGGAGGTGATGAAGTGCAGGATTCTATATTGAACAGACTTGGATTTGATCCGGGTCTTCTGATACTGGGACTGATGGTGATCCTGGTCTTTGTACTGATCTACCTTGCAAGCATATCCATGAAGCTTTCACGTTTCATGAAGAGGTATAAGATCTTCATGAGGGGCAAGGACGGAGTTTCACTGGAAAGGGCCTTTGAAAGCAATTTCATTGAGGTGGACCGGATCGCGGAACAGAGCAAGAACCAGGCACAGGAGATCATCCGGCTTCGTGAGATGATGAGCCGGACACCGATGAAGACCGGAATCGTCAAGTATGATGCGTTTTCTGACGTCGGCGGCCGCATGAGCTTTGCGCTCGCGATGCTGGATATGAATAATACAGGATTTGTGATCAACGCAATTCACAGCAAGGAAGGCTGTTATACCTATATTAAAGAGATCGTTAAGGGTGAGTCCTATATCCAGCTTGGAGAAGAAGAGAAGGAAGCGCTCAGACAGGCGGTTGTGACATTTGAGAATCATGAGCAGTAATCCTGTATCGGACAGAAGATACAGCTGTTAAGAGGAGGACTATTATGTTAGATATCAAGTTTGTAAGAGAAAACCCGGAGGTTGTCAAAGAGAATATCCGCAAGAAGTTTCAGGATGCGAAGCTTCCTCTGGTTGATGAAGTGATCGGACTGGATAAGAAGAACCGTGAGATCAAGCAGGAGCTGCAGGCTCTTCAGGCTGACCGCAACCGTATCTCCAAATCCATCGGAAAGCTGATGAAAGAGGGCAAGAAGGAGGAGGCAGAGAATGCCAAGGCTGAGGTTGTCCGCAATCAGAACCGCGTTGCCGAGCTGACGGAGAATGAAAGAGTTGTTGAGGAAGATCTAAAGAAAAAGATGATGGTCATCCCGAACATCATCGATCCTTCCGTTCCGATCGGCAAGGACGATTCCGAGAATGTGGAGATCGAGAGATTTGGCGAGCCGGTCGTGCCGGACTTTGAGATCCCGTATCACACGGAGATCATGGAGAAGCTGAACGGAATCGATATGGACGCTGCCGGCAGAGTGGCAGGAAATGGATTCTATTACCTGATCGGAGATATCGCAAGACTTCATTCCGCCTGCCTGTCCTACGCAAGAGATTTTATGATCGACCGCGGATTCACCTATGTAATTCCGCCTTACATGATCCGAAGCGCAGTTGTGGACGGCGTCATGTCCTTTGCGGAAATGGAAAACATGATGTACAAGATCGAGGGAGAGGATCTGTACCTGATCGGTACCAGTGAGCACTCCATGATCGGAAGATTCATCGGCCAGACCATCGATGAGAAAAAGCTGCCGTATACACTGACTTCCTACAGCCCCTGCTTCCGCAAGGAGAAGGGCGCCCATGGAATCGAGGAGAGAGGTGTGTACCGCATTCATCAGTTCGAGAAGCAGGAGATGATCGTCGTCTGCAAACCGGAAGAATCGCCCATGTGGTATGACAGACTGTGGCAGAATACCGTTGACTATTTCAGAAGCCTGGAGATTCCGGTCCGCACACTGGAGTGCTGCTCCGGCGATCTTGCGGATCTGAAGGTGAAGTCTCTTGACGTCGAGGCATGGAGCCCGAGACAGAAGAAGTATTTCGAGGTAGGCTCCTGCTCCAATCTCGGAGATGCCCAGGCAAGAAGACTTGGCATCCGCGTCAAGGGTGAGGATGGAAAGAAGTATCTTGCGCATACACTGAACAATACCTGTGTCGCTCCGCCGCGTATGCTGATCGCGTTCCTTGAGAACCACCTGCAGGCGGACGGAAGTGTTACCATCCCCAAGGCACTGCAGCCTTACATGGGCGGCAAGGAAGTACTGGTTCCGTAAATGCATTCATACCTCAGGGCAATCGGCTTTTCCGATGAGTATCTAACTGAATATGAGCTGGGAGTTCTGCTCGACAGTGTATACAGAAACTATGACAACCTGGTTTCTGTGATCGGCAGGGATACGACGACTTCATTTCTGGAGATCTCCCGGTCCTGCGGGGCGGGGTTCGGACTGCGCGTATGCGGAGAAAAGGATTCTCACGGATTTCACCGGATCAATTATTTTCCGTACCTGACCGGAAGGGGGATCACCAGTGAGGAGAATGTGGCGATCCAGGTGCGGGCTTCCGGGGATTCCTATACAGGGGTTCTGGAGGATGGAAGAGTGGGCATGTCTCTCATTTTCGCGCTTCAGAATCCGGGTGATTACCGCAGAGAGCTGAAGCTGGGCAGACTGGAGGAGGGCCGTATCACGACGACGCTGTCAGCGCTGTCCCTGAGCGGTCTGGTCCTGCTGCCGGTCCTGGAAGAAGAGGATCCGGACAATAAGAAGAAAGAATATTACGACAAGAGGGTCCGGACGGTCGCCGAGGCAAAATCCGGCAGTGAGAAGGCAATGGAATTGCTGACGCTGCAGGACATGGACCTGTATGCCATGCTCCAGAGGCGCGTGCTGCAGGAGGATATTCTGTCAATCGTAGACAGTTATTTCATGCCCTATGGGATGGAGAGTGACCAGTACAGGATCCTTGGCAGGATCCAGAAGGTTCGGACGGAGATCAATAAGATCTCCAGAGAGGAGATCGTGATCCTGACTGTTCTGTGCAACGGGATGCAGTTTGATGTCTGCATCAACCGCGCGGATCTTGGCGGGGAGCCGGAAGTGGGCAGACGGTTCAAGGGAACCGTATGGCTGCAGGGCAGGGTCAATTTTACGGTCCGCAGTACAGCAAAATCGGGAAGTCCTTATCCCGGATAAAGGGCAGACTTCCCGATAAAAATCATAGATGTGATCTGTAAAAGGTCAGCCGTCAGCGGCTGATCTTTTTAAATGAATCATTCCACTGGTCCGGAACCCAGTTTCCGGAGATCCCTTCCACCGCCTCGGCGGCAGTGATGACCTTCTCGTCATGGTCCAGATCGATCAGGCAGTAGCGGTCATTGCCCATGCCCATCTCCTTCATGTAAGAGAGCTGGCGGTGGCCATGCCTTGACTCGATGCGCTCTACCAGATCCTTTTTGCTCTCCTCGGGGAGGGCGTACAGCAGATCTACGCAGGTCTGGTCAGCCGCGAGGATATCCAGGGAGGCAACGATGCCTACGTCCGGTACGGTGACAGGCTTGGCTTCGACACCTTCGCAGTCGCAGGAGACGCTCATGTTTCTCATGATATTGATGTAGCAGACATGCTCGCCGAAGAATCCGATGGTGGCATTGGTGGATTCGGTGATCCGCTCCATCAGTGTCTCCTTGCTGATGTCCCACTGATTCTGCAGGCCTGTATCGGAGTGGATCCATCCTTTTCCGAGACGTCCGTCCGCGCAGCCGATACCGATATTTTTATTGGAGCCTCCGAAGCCGCCCATCATGTGTCCCTTGAAATGAGTCAGCGTAAGCATGCTGTCATAGTTCAGCATATTCTTTCCGACAGACATGGTGTCAAACCATTTTCCGTTGCGGACAGGAAGCTCAGCGGTTCCGGCATCATCGGTAATATCTACGTCGCAGAAGTTCCATCCGTTGATCTTCAGGGTTTCCAGGTGCTGCTTCGTGGTGTAGCGGTCGCCGGGATAATAGGTATTGGTCTCAATGATATGGGCATCCGGAAGTCTGTTCTCGATCAGATGCTTCACCCAGGGACGCGGGATGATATTCGGACCGTGAGGCTCTCCTGTGTGGAGCTTGATCGCGACCTTTCCCTCCAGGACGCTGCTGACCTTGTCGTAGATTTTGATAAGTCCCTTTTCAGACAGATCTCTCGTGAAGAAGACAACGGATTCATTGCCGGTGCGTTCACTGTAGGGAACATACCTGTCTCCGCCTGAACCGGGCACAGCTTTTTTTATTGCCATAAGGACTCCTTTCTCAGATTAACTTATATTGTACAAAATGTAATCAGATACAATCTGGGATGAAACAATCATAGCATAGGAAAAACTGCGCAGGCAACTGTCATTTTCATATGGAAAATAAATGAGAAAAAAACCGGCAGATTGTGTATAGTTAAGGCAGAAGGAGGAGATCTGATCATGAGAAATATTACACTTGGACGTACAGGCATTACAGTACCGCAGAATGCGTTCGGGGCGCTTCCGATCCAGCGTGTCTCCAAAGAAACGGCAGTGAATCTGCTGAGAACTGCATATGAGGGCGGTATGCGCCTGTTTGACACGGCCCGTGCCTATTCAGACAGCGAGGAGAAGGTCGGAGCCGCTTTTGAGGGAATGCGGGATAAGGTGTATATTACCACGAAGACACAGGCAAAGACGGCGGAGGATTTCTGGAAGGACCTGGATACCTCTCTAAGGATGCTTCGCACGGATTATATTGACGTATATCAGCTGCACTGTGCGCCGCGCTGTTTCGGACCGGGGGACGAGAGCGGACTGTATGAGTGCATGCTGGAGGCAAAAAAGCAGGGAAAGATCCGTCATATCGGTATCACCGCGCATCTGATCGCTGTCGCGCTGGAGGCCGCGAAGTCCGGGCTGTATGAAACCGTGCAGTTCCCCTTCAGCTATCTTGCTGCAGAGCAGGAGATGGAGCTGGTGCGACTCTGCGCGGAGAATAACGTTGGATTCATAGCCATGAAGGGACTGGCGGGCGGTCTGATCACGCGCTCTGAGGCTGCGATGGCCTTTATCCAGACGCAGCCGAACGTACTTCCGATCTGGGGGATCCAGAGGGAACAGGAGCTGAAGGAGTGGCTGTCTTATTTTGAAAAGACACCTGAGATGACGGATGAGATCCGCTCTTATATAGAGAAGGAAAGAAGCGAGCTGGCCGGGGAGTTCTGCCGCGGATGCGGATACTGCATGCCATGTCCGTCAGAGATCCTGATCAATAACTGTGCCAGGATGTCTCTGATGCTGAGAAGAGCGCCGTCTCAGGACTGGCTGAATGATTACTGGCAGGAGCAGATGAAGAAGATCGAGAATTGTATCGAATGCAGGCGCTGCGTTTCCAGATGTCCCTACAGTCTCGATACGCCGAATCTTCTGAAGAGGAATTATGAGGACTATAAGAAGGTTCTGGCCGGAGAAGTGAAGGTCTGAGGAAACCGGCAGCCAGACAGTTCAGGGTGACAGATTATGCATGAATGGAAGCAGGACGAACATTGTATCTTTCATGTGGACGTGAATTCTGCCTTTCTGTCCTGGTCTGCGCTCAAGAAGATGGAGGATGACCCGGAGGCTGTGGACCTTCGCACCATTCCCTCGGCGGTAGGGGGAGACGTGCAGACCCGGCACGGGGTCATCACCGCCAAGTCGATCCCCGCTAAAAAGTATGGAGTGCAGACCGGGGAACCTGTGGTCAAGGCACTTCAGAAGTGTCCGGCTCTGGTACTGGTCAAGTCTGATTTTGCGGTGTACCGCAGGTACTCCCATGCGCTGATGGATATACTCCGGGAATATACGGATCTTGTGGAGCAGGCCTCCATCGATGAAGCGTACCTGGATATGACACAGAGCCGGGGGAAGCTGAAAGGCAGTGAGTCTGCAGATCTTCCGTGGCCGTTGAACGCAGCGCATGAGATCCGGAAGAGAGTGTACAGGGAGCTTGGCTTCACGGTGAATGTCGGGATCTCTGTCAATAAGCTGCTGGCAAAGATGGCCAGTGATTTCGAAAAACCGGACAAGGTGCATACGCTGTTTCCGGAAGAAGTGCCCTCCAAACTGTGGCCGCTTCCAATGAGAGAGCTTCACGGGTGCGGGAAGGCAACGGCACAGCGCCTGCATGAGATGGGGATCGAGACCATCGGACAGGCCGCGGCAATGAGCCTTCCGATCCTGCAGGCGAACCTGGGAGAGAAAGCGGGACTCTATATATGGAAGAGTGCCAACGGCAGGGGCTCCGTTCTTGTCAGAACAGAAAGGGAGAAGGCGAAGAGCTATTCCAACGAGGAGACAACGGCGGAAGACATAACTAATGAGAACTACAGGACGCTGGGACTGGAGATCATAGGAAGACTCAGCAGGAAGGTAGCGTCCCGCATGGAGAAGGCGGGCGTCTATGCCCAGACGGTCGGAGTCAATGTGAAGACGGAAGACTTTCGCAGACACTCCAGGCAGGTAACTTTGTTATCTCCCACAAGGGATGCAGAGGTGATCCGGAGAGAGTCCGAGAAACTGATGGAAGACATGGTGTTCGGAGACAAGGGCTTTTTTGCCGCCGGACACGGACTTCGCCTGATAGGGATCGGCTGCACCAACCTGTCTGACGGAAGCTATGTGCAGATGGACCTGTTCTCCTGGGCACAGACATTGAAGGAACAGGAGAAGCAGGAAGAGGAGCGCCGCAGGAGGGAACAGGAGAAACAGGAAGCAGAGCGCCGCAGGAAGGAAGAAGAACGGAAGCAGTCAGAGCAGGCGCTCCGGAAAAAAGAGAAGCTGGAAGCCATGATGAAGCGTGTACAGACACGGTATGGCAGGGGAGCCATATCAAAGGGCGCCGTATCAGAATCTTCTTCTCATTTTGACAAGAAATCGAATTCATAACAGGAAGTTCCAAAACAGATAGCTTTGAAACATGGAGTCCCGGATAATTCCGGGACTCCATTTGTGCCTGTACTGTAAAACCTGTTATAATAATACGGTTATGACAGACGGTCCGGAGGACAGGAATGAGCAGACATAAAAGAGGCATAACGACCCGTCTTGACAGGCAGGAAGAGAAGGACTTTGAGGATCTGGTCAGACGGCTGTCGGAGGATGAGAGAACGATGCGCATGCGGGATTTTATCCAGCACGGTACCATTACCACGCATGAGCACTGTATCGATGTTGCCAGATGCGCGTTTAAACTCAACCGCCGTCTTCATCTGCATGCGGATGAGCAGGCACTGGTGGAAGCCGGATATCTTCACGATTATTATCTCTATGACTGGCATACGCAGGGGGACAGGCTGCACGGGTATCATCATCCGAAGATTGCGGCGGAGAATGCCCGCAGGGACTTTCAGATATCGGAGAAGGCGGAAAAGGCGATCCGCACTCATATGTGGCCGCTCACACTGATTCATGTTCCGTCTACGAAGGAAGCCTGGCTGATCACACTTGCGGATAAGATCTGCTCAGCCAGGGAGACAGTGTTTGAGCGAGGCTCACACTCCGGTAAGACTGCATCAAAAGGAGAATGACAGCATGTATTTTTACATCATTCCGCCGGTCTATGTACTGGCTCACCTGATCTTATTTGCTGTATGGAATCTGTGGCTTAGCAGCGCATCTGACAGATACCGGAAGAATAAAAAGATGCACTGGGTATTACTGGCTGCGATCGTCCTGGCATCACTTCCCTCTCTTCTGGGGTGCTTCCTTCCGGAGAGCAGAGTGCAGTCTTCTCTTGCGGCGATCGGCAATCTCTGGCTTGGGATCTTTTTCTATGTTGGAGGCATCAGCGTGCTTCTGGCAATGTTTGTCAGCTTTCCCATGTTTGTGTACGGACGTGTCAGTTCAGGAAGAGGCCGTGGATTCTGGGGTGTGATCGGGAGCATTCTCAGCAGCTGGAAAAAGGTGCACCGGGGACTGATCATCGGGACTCTGCTGGCCGCTCTTATCCTGAATGTGTATGGTATCATCCATGCGGTGGATATCAAGGTGCATGAGTTTACGGTATCTGTCGATAAGCCGCTGGTGATCGACGGAGAGAAAAAGGATTCTCTGAAGGTGGTTCTAATCGCGGACCTTCACATGAGCGTGAACTCCAGACCGCAGACCATGCAGCGCATGGTGGATCTGATCAATGAGCAGGACGCGGACCTGGTGATGGCAGCAGGAGATTTTCTGACCAGTACGTATGTGGGGCTGAAGAATCCGGAGACCTATGCGCAGATTCTGCGGCAGATCAAGTCAAAGTACGGATCCTACGGGGTCTATGGGAACCACGATGTGGAGGAGCCGCTGCTGGGCGGTTTCCCGATGACCAGTATCAGCGAAGCGTACAGAAGTGAAGAAGTGGTTTCATTTATCAATTCACTGGGATTTGAGATCCTGTCGGACGAGGTCGTGGACGCGGCCGGCGGCGGAATCGTTCTGGTGTGCCGTGAGGACGGGGAGAAGACCGGGGACGGAACCCGCAAGAGGCTGGAAGCTTCTGAACTGATGAAGGATATTGATACGACCCGGCCCGTATTCGTTCTGGAGCATGAACCGGTGGATTTCGGCCATCTGGAGGAAATGGGAGCGGATCTGGTGCTGAGCGGACATACTCATGCGGGTCAGATCTTCCCCGGAACCCTGATCACACCGCTATTCAATGAAAATAACTATGGAATCAAGCAGTTCGGAAGCCTTCAGAGTATCGTCACATCCGGGGTCGGCTTCTACGGCCCGCCCCTTCGTGTCGGATGCGACAGCGAGATCATGGTACTGAACCTCCAGTTTGTTGGATAAAAAATATAAAAAAACAACATCTTTCAAAACATTTCTGTAAATAATGACGGATAGTGTGCTATAGTGAAAGAAAAAAAGAAGGAGGCAGTACACTATGTCTACACCACATAATAAGGCAGAGAAGGGGCAGATTGCGAAAACCGTGATCATGCCGGGCGATCCCCGCAGATCCAAATTCATCACGGATACATTCCTTGAAAATCCGGTCCTTGTCAACGATGTCCGCGGAGTGCAGGGATATACCGGCACCTATCAGGGCAAGCCGGTAACGGTTATGGCAAGCGGAATGGGCATGCCGAGTATCGGTATCTATTCCTATGAGCTGTACAAGGAATATGATGTAGAGAACATCATACGTGTGGGATCCGCCGGGAGCTACATTCCGGAGCTGAAGATCTTCGACGTAGTCCTTGCGACCGGAGCCTGGAGTGAATCCAGCTTCGCATACACCCAGTCCGGAGACACACAGAAGATCCAGGCTGCTTCTGAGCAGCTCAACGAAGCGATCCGCAAAAGCGCCGCGGAGCAGGGGATCAAGCTCTATGAAGGCATCATCCATTCCTCCGATGTTTTCTACAGGGAGAGCTCGGATTACCTGAAGGAAGTTGTGGACGTCAATCACTGCTGCTGCGTTGAGATGGAGAGCTTTGCGCTGTTCCACAATGCGAAGGTGCTCGGAAAGAATGCCGCATGCCTGCTGACGATTTCCGACAGCTTCGTCGCTCCAGAGATCACGACTCCGGAGGAGAGAGAGCAGAAGTTTACGGATATGATGAAAGTGGCACTCGGAACCTTATAAGAACTATATAAGAACCTTATAAGAAACAGTCCCCGGCTCTGCCGGGGATTTTTCAACAGCCAGGAGATTCGGACGATCGGGAGCAATACCTATGAAATACCTTTCAGATGTCTTAAAAAAGCAGTACGGCGAAAAAGTGTATAAGTTATCCCTGTCTTCCGGATGTACCTGCCCGAACCGTGACGGGAAGATCGGATACGGAGGCTGTGCCTTCTGCTCGGAGGGAGGATCGGGAGAATTCGCCGCAAAAGCAGCAGACATGGAAACACAGCTCGAAGAGGCAAAGAACCGGATCCGGCTAAAGACAGATGCCCGCCGGTTCATTGCCTATTTTCAGTCATTTACCAACACATATGGCGATGCAGAGGTGCTGAGGAAGCTGTATGAGAAGGTTATCCGCAGGGATGATATAGAGATCCTCTCCATCGGGACGAGGCCGGACTGCCTGGGGGAGGACATACTGGATATGCTGCGGCAGCTTAATGAGATCAAGCCGGTCTGGATCGAGCTTGGTCTGCAGACGATGCACGATTCGACCGCGGACAGGATGAACAGAGGTTATCCGCTCTCTGTCTTTGAGGACGCCCTGGTCAGGCTGAAGGATGCGGGGATAGAGGTGATCGTCCACGTGATATTCGGTCTGCCGTCCGAAACGAAAGAGGACATGCTGGAGACCATCCGCTATCTGGCCAATCTTCATCCCGCCCCCGACGGGATCAAGATCCAGATGCTGAATATCCTCAGAGGATCCCGGCTTGCGCAGATCTATGAAGAAGAACCCTTTGAGCTTCTGTCCATGGAGGAATATACGGATCTGGTGGCGGAAAGTATGCGCCTCCTTCCGGAAGAGATGGTGATCCACCGCATGACAGGAGACGGCCCGAGGGATCTTCTGATCGCTCCGGACTGGGTGAGAAATAAGAAAAAAGTACTGAATACCATCCGCAGGAAAGTGTCCGCGGAAAATTACACAGGAAAATTACCGGCTGATGCGTGACATCAGGGCAGACCGCACAGACCGAAGCTTCACAGGAAAAGATAGTCAGCTTTGCGGATGCGGTGCAGACCGCACTGGAGGATGCAGGACTGGAGAAGGATGCAGTGAAGTTCAGCAAGCAGATGCGTACCTATGAAGACGGGATGCCGGTCTATGAGATCAAGTTCGTTGTCCCGGGCGAAGCGAAGTACGAGTACGTTATCGATGACAAGACCGGAGAGATCAAGAAGAAGGAATCTGAGGCGTGGGAGGCTGAAGATGATGCCGATTACGCAGCACTGCTGAAGGAGAATCAGAACTTCTTCGATTATGAAGCAGACGAGACTCAGATCGTTGTAATGCCGGCTTCCAGCAAAGTGATCGAGGAATGTGCCAAGGACAGAGAGACGGATCTTGTTGAATACCAGTACGGTATGGAATACGAGGATGGCAGGATCGTGTATGAGCTGTGCGCGATGTTCCCGACCGAGATGAAGTTTGAGTACAAGTTTGATATGAAGACCGGTGAGGTTATCTCGTCCGAAAAAGAAGGATGGGAAGCAGAAGACAATGCCCAGTACAGGGACATCCTGGAGAGCAAGGGCCTCAACGCGCAGTAAGAGGCTGCGATTCATCAGGAAGAAAACAGGAATACAGAAAAGCGGGAACCGATTACCTCGGTCCCCGCTCTTTGATTACCGTTCCTGGCGGGATTCGAACCCACGACCTTCCGCTTAGGAGGCGGACGCTCTATCCTGCTGAGCTACAGAAACATGCCGGATCAGATATTGCTGTCTCAAATTGAGACAATGGATAGTATAGCAGAAGTACAGCGAGAATGAAAGCATAACTTTTTTTAGTGAGCGGCGGATATCTGTACAGCTGCGGCAGGTCAGGGATGGCTGAACCATGTTTTAAAGTGTGCGTGGAGCCTGCTGCCGGCTTCCGTATATGAAAGTGTATGGTATAATATCGGTAAGGTTGCATATTATTCATATCAAGAAATAGAGGCGCAGTGATGAAGGTCATCAGAGTAGCGGCAGCAGTGATACGCCGCGGCGACAGAATATTCGCAGTACAGCGTGGCTATGGAGAATACAAGGACGGATGGGAATTTCCGGGCGGCAAGATCGAGCCCGGGGAAACTGCCCGTGAGGCTCTGGAGCGCGAGATTATGGAAGAGCTGGATACGAAGATCGAGGTGGGAAGCCTGATCGATACCATTGAGTATGATTATCCGCTCTTTCATCTGTCCATGGACTGTTTCTGGTGCAGTATACTGGACGGGAAGCTGACTTTGCTGGAGGCTGAAGACAGCCGCTGGCTGACAGGTGACTCACTGTATTCCGTTGACTGGCTTCCTGCGGACCGCAGCCTGATACCGGTGATCGAGAGTGAATTACTGCCCCGGTGAGATCCGGAAGGCAGTAAGGGAGAAAGGAGTATTATGAAACAGAGAAAAACCTATGGATCCTGCATTCTGTGCCATGATGCGCCGTGCAGCAGGGCCTGTACCAAGTGTGACCCTGCGCGGATCCTGAGAGCACTGAGATTCGACAACGTGGAGGAGGCAGCCCGCCTGCTCCCGGAAGACTATGATCCTTCCTGGGTGAAGGAGGCACAGGAGGTATGTCCTGCAGGTGTCGAGATTGCCAGGGCGCTGGATGAACTGAATGAACAGAGAGTGTACCTGGAGGGTACTGAAGGGGCGGATCAGGTGGATCTGTCCTGCGATATCTGCGGCGTGAAGCTGGAGAATCCTTTCCTGCTGTCGTCCTCTGTCGTTGCGAGCAATTATGAGATGTGCGCAAGGGCATTTGAGATGGGATGGGCCGGCGTCGCATTTAAGACGGTATGTCTCATGGATATACACGAAGCCTCTCCCAGATTCTCGACGGTGCGAAGCGCAGAGGGTGACTGGTACGGCTTCAAGAATATCGAGCAGCTGTCAGACCACAGCCTTGAGGAGAATCTGGAATGCTTCCGCGAGCTGAAGAAGAACTATCCCACCAAGGTGATCGTGGCTTCTATCATGGGAAGAAACGAGGAAGAGTGGGAGTATCTTGCCCGCAAGGTAACGGAAGCCGGCGCGGACGTGATCGAATGCAATTTCTCCTGCCCGAATATGGAAGAGCACGGAACAGGCTCTGACGTCGGACAGGATCCGGAGACAGTCCGCCGGTATACGGAAGCGACCCGAAGGGGAACCCGGATCCCGATCCTGGCCAAGATGACGCCCAATATCACGGATATCACAGTCCCTGCCGAAGCGGCCAGACTGGGCGGTGCGGACGGAATCGCCGCGATCAACACGATCAAGTCGATCACCGGAGTCAACATTGACACCCTGGTCGGTTATCCGTCGGTGCATGGCAAGACCATGGTCGGAGGATATTCCGGACGGGCCGTGAAACCCATCGCCCTTCGCTTTATCTCGGACCTTGCAGGTGCAAAGAGCCTGAAGGGGCTTCATATCAGCGGCATGGGCGGCATCGTGACCTGGAGAGACGCGGTGGAGTTCATCCTGATGGGCTCGGGGAGCCTGCAGATCACGACCAGCGTAATGGAATATGGATACCGTATTATCGACGACCTGCTGTCCGGTCTGAAGATCTACATGGCGCAGCGCAATTATCACTCCGTCAGCGAGCTGATCGGATGCGGACTTGACAGTGTGGTGGATAATGATATGCTGGAGCGTGATACGGTTGTATTCCCGGTCTTTAATAAGGATAAGTGCGTCGGATGCGGACGCTGCTTCCTGAGCTGCCGTGACGGCGGCCATCAGGCGATCGTATTTGACGAGGAGACACGGACCGTAAGACTGAACGGCAGAAAATGTGTGGGATGCCAGCTCTGCTCCCTGGTATGTCCGGCGGGAGCGATCACACAGAGCAGGCGGATCTCCAGGAAGAAAAAGGAGGCTTGAAAATGAGCAAGGTTCTGCTTCTGAACGGAAGTGCGCACCAGCATGGATGTACAGCGACGGCACTCGAAGAGATGATCAGGGTGTTTGACGCAGAGGGGATCGGGACGGAACTGATCCAGGTGGGGTCAAAAGGAATCCGCGGATGCATCGCCTGCAACAAGTGCAGTGAAGCGGGCAGATGCGTGTTTGATGATCTTGTAAATGAAACAGCGCCGAAGTTTGAGGCGGCTGACGGTCTGGTGGTGGGAAGTCCGGTGTATTACGGCTCCCCGAACGGAGGCCTCCTCGCGTTTCTGGACAGACTGTTTTACAGCACACATTTCTCCAAACAGATGAAGGTGGGTGCTGCAGTGGTCAGCTGCAGAAGAGGCGGCAATACGGCGAGCTTCGATGTGCTGAACAAGTATTTCACGATCAGCAGCATGCCGGTGGCGTCCTCCTCTTACTGGAATCAGGTTCACGGGTTCAGCGCCGAGGACGTGAAGAAGGACCTGGAAGGTCTGCAGACGATGCGAAACCTTGCCCGCAATATGAGCTTTATGATCAGAGCGATCGCCGACGCGAAGGAAAAGTATGGTTATCCTGAACTGGAGAACCAGTTCTTTACCAGTTTTCCGGACGGGAAGTGAGACAGGATCGTACCCTTTACGCAGGGAGCAGTGTAAAAACTGCCCCCTGTTTTTTTGTGTTTATTTCCCCGGATCAGCGTGCCATGGGCGGACAGGCCGGAGGCATTGTGCAAATGTGATAATTTTATGTCCTGCATGGGTGCTTATATTGTCCTTCGTATATCAAGATGTAACACGAATGTGGTTTGAATTACATTGAATTACAACTTGAAAACTGAATATATAGAAAGGAACAATATATGAAGTACAAAAAGTATATAGGAGCGTTGCTTGCTGCGGCGATGCTTCTTCACTCATCAGCAGCATTCGCCTCAGGTACCGGGGGCGGGATGAATTCCATCTCACCTGCTGCCGTGCAGAGCGCAATGACAGTGTCCGACGGTCAGCTGACCATGAAGGACATCCAGGCTTTGAACGGCGGCAGTGCGAAAGTCCACAAGACGAAGGATGGAAATGTTTACTTCATCGAAGGAACCCTCAGCGAGAATCCTGTAGAGAACATGGAGGATGCCGCGAAGGTGGTTTCTTCCCTGACAGACATTCTTGGAGGCGATTCAAGGATGCAGTTTGAACCATGGCGCACGTTCAATGACACCGCAGGCAACCATTATTATGTGTTCCAGCAGATGTACGCGGATACAACGGTATCCGGAGGAGCGATCAAGGTCGTGACGGATGCGGACAATCATATGACTGGCCTGGTCTGCAGTGTGGAACGGAATCTTCCGGATGAAGAGGCATCCGAGGGGATCAGCGCTGAGGAAGCAGAGAGCATCGTACTTCAGCATGAAGAGAAAAAGAGTGCGGACTTGGAGACGGGTGCGGCCCAGATCATTGACGGAATGACCACAAAGATCATTCTCCCGGTGAATCTGGAACTGGATCCAGAGTATGAAGGCGTGGAAGAGAGCCGCTTTGTATGGGTGGTCTATACCAACAATACTTCCGGCCGCGAGGAGCAGAATTCGGATCTTCCCTACCTGGCGCATTATGTGTCCATGGACGGGGAGTATCTCTACAGCCTGCCCACGGTGATCCCGGGAGATGAAGCGGGAAACACGGGCTTTGACGCGTCCTATGCGTTCGAGTTCATGGAGCCTGCAGAGTACACCGGCACTGTGGAGATGTCTGACGGAACCCAGAAGGAGATCACGGTCACGCTGATGCGTGATAAGCGTACAGGAATGTACTATCTTGGCAATATTGAGCGCAAGATCGCAGTTGCCGACTGTTATGAGTTTCTGTACAACAAAGGCAATGTGGTGATGGAAGCCAGCCCGGACAACACCGGCTGGGACAGCAACAGCCTGCTGGCTCTGTATAATTACTGCCGTGCCTGGGATTATTACAATGAGATCGGCTGGAAAGGCGGAGACGGCCTCGAGACACCGATGCTCATCCTGAAGGATTTCTGCGACCAGGATCATAATCCGGTGGACAATGCCGCGTATGCGGGCCGCTATTATGGCTGGCAGACATTCCTTTCCAGCAGCGTCAATGACCTGAGCGGATGTCTGGATGTCCTGGCTCATGAGTTCACACACTGTGTGACGGGCTCTGTGATGACGTACAATGCCTATGTGAATGACTTTGGCGCGATCAACGAGGCCATGAGTGACATTCAAGGCAATATCTGCCAGATGATGGCAGGTGATACAGAGGATACGGAATGGAACCTCGGTGAGGGCAGCCAGATGGGCGTGATCCGGAGTATGAGTGATCCGCACAGCTCGATGCAGCCGGAATACTCCTGGGATCTGTACTATGTACAGAATGTCAAGGATGGAACCGGAATAAACGACCTCGGAGGCGTTCATACGAATTCCTCACTGCTCAACAATGTGGCATACCGTCTGTGCAATGACGGCAAGATGACACTGGATGAAGCGCGCAGCTTCTGGTTTGCGGCGGACTGCTCGATGGTCCCCGGTACAGACCATAAACAGCTGAAGGAACTGCTTCCCTGGGTACTGAAGAATACAGGAATGCAGAAGTATGAAGGAGCCCTCGCGGACGCGATCGACGCGACGAAGCTTGGCTCCGACGAGCTCCCCTCATCCGTCGGGGAGGACAAATCCATGGTCACCCTGAAGCTTCCGGATACGGAGAACTTCAATGACGGAAACTGGGCACTCTATGTGTTCAGCCTGGATCCTGAGGAGATCCAGAGCAGAATCAACTCGATCCTGGAAGGCGAAGGAGAGTACGCGACCGCATTCGATGAGCTGCTGGAGATCGTCCTGGGCGGACTGACTGATGAAGCAGACGAAGCAGGGGCTGAAGAGGAATCATCTTCTGATATGATGACAAAGCTGGCTGAATGGTCCGGAAAATATTTCGGCTCGATCGCTCACACCGGCACGGGCTATGCGGGTAAGGACGGCACTACCATCAACATGGTGTGCAAGCCCGGATATGCGATCCCGGTTCTGCTCCGACTGGAGGTAAACGGGGAGAGCATGGTCCCGGACAGCTTCGGTGCTGCGGCGTACCTGTTCGGCAAGTGGATCGATCTTGGATCTCTGGCCGACAGCCTGATGTCTCTTGCAGAGCTGGATCTGGAGAACAATCCGGATATCGATCTGGACCAGATAATGGAGAAGCTGGGAGTCGAGTTCGATTTTGGCAAAGTTCTGGACTTCCTGCTGGGCGGCAATCCTCCGTTCACCCAGATCAAAGCGGGTGAAAACTGCCAGATCAGTGCGGACGGCATTGAGAAGGTGAAGATCATGGACCAGGAATGGTTCCTCAAACTGGCTCCGGAGACGGAAATGGATGAAGAGGCATCCGAGGAATCGGCTCAGGCTGTATGATACAGCCTGAACCGGTTCTTTTTTATTGCAGAAAAATATATTTAAACAACCTTGCGTTCCCTTATTGACAAAATTATATTTCGTACCTATACTGAAAATGCCACATAAAGAGGGCGAAAATTCTGCGAAAATAGCATAGAATGCTCAAAACATTGCAAAACGCTCTCAGAACCGTGAAATTTCATTTTTTGGAGGTGCACAGATGACGAGTTGGTTAAAGAAGGGTCTTGTTGTGATAACCGCGGCTGCTATGACCGTAGGTATGGCAACGGCTGCATTTGCAGACGACGTTACTCTTGAATTCCAGCAGTGGTGGGGCGTAGAGCTTCCCGATGGCGCACTGCAGGAGATCGTTGATGGTTTCACAGAGCAGAGTGGTGTGGCAATTGAGCTGCTGAGCAATCCGTATGCGGACACCAAGACGCAGGTTTCGGCAGGCGCAGCAACCGGCACCATGGCTGACGTAGTAGGTCTGGACGGATCATGGGTCTATGACTTCGCGAAGCAGGAAGCCATTGCAAACCTGAGCGAGCTGATGGCAGCGGACGGATATGATGATTCCCAGCTTTCTGATCAGATCAAGTACGAAGGAAACACATACATGATCCCGGTTGTCAACTTCGCTTATCCTCTGTATGTCAACCTTGACATCCTTGAGGAAGCCGGCGTAGAAGAGATCCCGGCTACATGGAGCGAATTTACGGATGCCTGCGCGAAGATCGCGGAGAACACCGACAAGGCTGCATACTGCATCCCGCTGAACACGGAAGCACCGAACGGCATCCAGAACCAGTTCAGCAGCTGGCTGTGGGCATCAGGCGGATCCCTTCTGAAGGACGGCAAGCCGGCTCTGACCGACAACACTCTTCTGAAGGATGTTGTGGAATACTTCAAGCAGATGAAGGACAACGGATATCTCTCTGACGGCGTGGAAGCAATGCATGAGCAGGATATGGTCAATGAGTTTGAGAACGGCCGCCTTGCATTCATGGTTGACGGTATCTCCCATCTGACCACCATCAAGAACGAGAGCCCGGACCTCAACTTCACATATGCTCCGATGCCGAAGCAGGACGCTTATGAAGGAAAGAGCGGACTCGACGTTGCTTGCTGGGGCATCGGCATTGCCGAGAACTGCGAGCACAAGGAAGAGGCCATGGCATTTGTCGAGTACATGATGAGCCCGGAAGTCAACGCGAAGCTTGCACAGCTTGCGAATGCATTCCCCGGCAACTCCAAGGCAGAGCCGGATTATTCCGCAAACGATGAGCTGTTCCTGAAGGCATTCGAGATCTTCCAGGAAGGCTATGCGATCAACGAGTTCACCGGCGCTCCGACGGCTGAAGACCTGATGAGAAGCATGAACGAGCAGCTGATCCTCTACTTCGACGGCGATACCGCATCTGTAGATGATATGCTTGCAGCAACACAGGAAGCATGGGACGCTGCGTATAACAACTAAAGACACTGCGGATATCCTGCGTGTAATGAAACAGAATAGGGCGGTTGGTACGTTGCCTGCCCTGTAACTGAGATGCGACCGGGGGCGTACAGAATTGTACGCCCCCTTTGAAATAAGTGGAGATAAACAGGTAGCCGGAAAGAGGAGGTGCAGCCTGTCTATGAGTGCAAGAACAAAAAAGAAGTTACTTCCATACGGGTATCTTCTCCCCACGATCATACTGATGATGATCCTTCTCGTGATCCCCATCGTTATGGTTATCAACTATTCTCTGTATGACAATGTGATCGCCAATAAGAATCCGGTGTTCGTCGGGCTTGCGAATTATGTGACTGTCCTGAAGAACAAGGATTTCTGGAACGCGATCAGACATACGCTGTTCTTTGTCATCGTAAGTATCATCGCCCATATGGTGATCGGCATGGTCTTTGCCATGATCCTGAACACGCGTTACCTCAGCAGCAGGACGAAGGGGATCTTCCGTGCGGTGTACGCTCTTCCGTGGATGTTTACGGCTTCTGTCATCGCGATCACGTGGCGCATGCTTCTGGATCCCAACGGTGTGCTGAATTACTTTATCCTGCTGTTCCATATCTCACCGGAAAAGGTTACGTTCCTTGCATCCAGAGATATCGCGCTGCAGTCCGTTACACTGATCAATATCTGGTCCGGCTATCCGTTCTATATGATCAGTATCCTTGCGGGACTGCAGGGAATCTCACCGGATCTGTATGAAGCTGCCGCGCTGGACGGCGCAGATGCGGTCCACTCATTTATCGGAGTGACCATCCCGCAGCTGAAGCCCATCCTGATCAGCCTGATCATGCTGGACTTCGTCTGGACTCTGCAGCAGTTCGCACTGATCTGGATGACGACCGGCGGCGGTCCTGTAAACGCGACGGAGACGGTCAGTACCTGGATCTACAAACAGGGCTTCACCAAATATCAGTATTCGATGGCATCTACGGGTGCGGTGATCCTGCTGATCCTGTGTACGATCATCGGTATCTTCTATGTAAGACACCAGAGAGCGGAGGAATAAGCTATGATAGGAAAGCAGAAAAAACCTGTGAAGGTACTTATCATCGTGCTCCTGATCCTTGGCGCGGTCTGGGCCGGATTCCCCGTTTTGTGGATGCTGTCGAACTCATTTAAGACCAATGCGGAGATCTTCGAATTCCCGCCAAAGCTCATCACGGAGAATTTCAGCTTTACTGCCTACGCCAAGATCTTCCAGAATCCGGAGCAGGTGCGGTTCTTTATGAACAGCTACGCGATCTCGGCGCTTGTCGTGGTACTCACGCTGTTTATCGGCATCATGGCGGCGTATTCATTCAGCCGGTTTAATTTCCCCGGCAAGAGCGCGATCAATACGATCATCGTTGCCGTGCAGGCAGTCCCGCCGATCACGCTTCTGATCCCGTATCTGAGCCTGATCGTTACACTGAGGATCTACAATACATACTGGGCGCTGATCCTGACCTATCTGGTGTTCACGCTTCCGTACTGTATCCTGATGGTCACGGGATATCTGAACACCATGCCCAAGGAGCTGGATGAAGCGGTCATGATCGACGGCGGATCCCACTGGACCGCGCTGTGGAAGATCCTGATCCCGTCAGCGATCCCGGGCCTGATCTCGGTCGGCATGTATACCTTCATGCAGGCATGGAACGAGTATCTGTTCGCCCTGACACTGACCAAGACCAATGACATGCGTACGGTCCCGGTCGGAATCAACCTGCTGATGGGCCAGCACGCATATGAGTGGAACCAGATGATGGCGATGAGTGTTCTCGGCTCACTGCCGATCCTGGTATTGTTCCTGTTCTTCCAGAAATATTTCATCGCCGGCATGACGGCAGGAGCAGTCAAATGATGACATGTGAGAAAATGCTTGATATCTACAACGGACTCCAGGACAGGATTGCCCGGAGAAATAAGGACGGTGTCTATACCTCTCTGGGCTATTCCAGCAATCTGGATCTGGTCCCCGAGTTTACCGCCGGGGATCTGAACCGGCTGCTCGCAGAACATCTGCCGGACGGGATCCTTCGGGAAATGAAACCGGCAAAGCTGATCCGGAATGTCCGGGAGCTGCTGGAGACGATCGTTTATTTCTGCCTTCACGGGATCGGCGGTGAGGTGGACATAGAGGATCCGGACCTGATCCGGGCAAGCTTCCCCTGTAGAAACGCGATGGGAGGAACGGCCGTGCAGGCTGCCCTCGCACTGGACAGGCTCGGGGCAGGCTCCATCGTTCATCTGTCGGATGACTCAAAGGAAGTGCTGGATCAGCTGATCTCGCCGAATATCCGGGTCCCGCTCGCAGACGGAAAACTCGGCGGCGCGCAGGATGTGAAGGGGATCAATCCGCAGGAGACCCATGTGATCATCCAGTTCCAGAAGGGAAACCGGATCTGCCTGGGCGGCCAGGAGGAGGTCATCCCTGCGTCCAACCGGCTGATCCTGACCCGCAATACGATCAACGTCACACTTCCGCTGGATGAGAACTATCTTGGATGGGTCGAGGAACATGCCAGGCAGGTAAGCAGCAATGTTCTGTCCAGCTTCAACTGCATACTGGACCCGGCGGTCCTTACACAGAGGCTGGCCAGAATCCGGGAGCATGTTGAGAAATACCGGGCAAATAATCCTGATGGGATCGTTTATTTTGAAGACGCGCACTATCACGACAAGGATGTGCGCAGGCTGTGCATCGAGACAATGTACCCTCATGTCGATATCATGAGCATGAACGAGGAAGAGCTTCAGTATACGATGGAGATGTATCAGTTTCCGATTGAAATTGATGATATATTTTCCTGCGTAAATGGAGTACAATACCTGCTGGACAAATTCGGGATAAAGAGAGGCATTATCGTTCACACGAAGGATTACGCCATGTTTGTGGGGGACCGGACCGGACTGGATATTGAAAGCGGGATGGCATACGGTTCACTGATGGCTACCGCGAGGGCCGCGTTCGGAGAATACGCGAATGACGCCCAGATCCGGAAGATCCTGGAGGGGCCCCTCAGCAGTGTCGGACTGGAGAATCAGGAGAAGATCGAGAACAGTTCCCTGAAGGATCATGTGATCGTCGTTCCGACATTCGCTCTGGACCGTCCCAAGTACACGATCGGCCTGGGAGACTGTTTTACAGGCGGAGTGCAGCTCTGTTTCTGAATAACGGCAGCTGTTGCAGCATAATTACACAAACATAAGGAGGAATTGTAACATGTTAATGAATATGAAGGACATCCTGGCGGTTGCAAAGGAGCACAAATTTGCCATACCTGCATTTAACATCAGCGACTGGTCGATGTTCATCGGTATCATGGATCTGTGCGAGGAGACCAATTCACCGGTTATCATCGAGATCCATCCGGACGAGCTGAGCTTCACCGGTCCTGATCTGGTAGTCGGTGTGCGTGAGCGTGCCATGAAGTCTCCGGTTCCGGTCTGTATCCATCTGGATCACTGCAGTGATTTCGGAAAGATCATCTACGCAATCCAGAGCGGCTTTACCTCTGTCATGTTTGATGGCGCTGCGCTTCCCTTCGAGGAGAATATCGCCGGCGCGAAGAAGGTAGTTGAGGCGGCGCATCCCGCAAATGTATCTGTCGAAGCTGAGCTTGGAACCATCGGCTCCACCAACCCGGCAGATCTGGAAGGGGGCTCCGCGAAGATCATCTACACGGATCCGGACGACGCGGTGAAGTTTGTCGAGGCGACCGGTGTTGACACTCTTGCAGTCGCGATCGGAACCTGCCATGGCCTGTATCCGGCGAACATGAAGCCGGAGCTGAAGCTGGATATCCTGAAGGAGATCGCAGCCAAGGTCGATATCCCGCTGGTCCTTCACGGCGGTTCCAACAACCCGGACAAGGAGATCGGTGAATCCGTAACCCTCGGCATCAATAAGATCAATATTTCCTCCGATATCAAGGTTGCTTATTTCGAGAAGATGCGTGAAGTCCTGCAGGACAAGGGTCTGAGAGAGCCCAATGAGATCGAGCCGCCCTGCATCGAAGCGATGAAGGTTGTGGCGAAGCATAAACTGGATCTGTTCCAGACAACCGGAAAGGCGGCGTTGTATTAATTGAAAGAGATCTGCGTTGTTGACAGAGAAGTATCAGATGTCATCCGCGAGATGTACGATGCGATATTTCCCGCGGAGCGGAAGGTAGCGGACTTTGTTCTGGAACATATAGACGATGCAGTTCAGTATAATGTCTCAGAACTGGCGAAGGCCAGTGGTGTCAGCGATGCAACGATCATAAGAATGTGCCATCATCTGGGCTACAGCGGCTATTATCAGTTCCGGCTTGCGCTGTCGAGGGACGTCGGAAGGATGCAGTCTCAGGACTCATCCGGCGCAAGCTCACAGGATGTACTGCAGTCATTATTTGAAGGATACGTGTCGACCATCACATCGATCGGGCGCGGCCTTCAGACACAGAAGCTGCTGGAGTGTATCTCCTGGCTGAAAAACGCGGGGACGGTACACATTATCTCAGTCGGCAATACGACCAATGTGGCATCTTATCTGGGATTCCGTCTGGAGAGGCTGGGCGTGCGGTGCACCAGCGATCTGCAGCCGGAGCGGTTCATCAATCATATCAGCCTTGCGGACGAGGATGATATCATACTGGCAATCACGAAGTCGGGTTCCTCCAAGCGGGTGCTCGACGGGATGAAGCTGGCAAAAAAGAAAAACCTTAAAGTGATCGTGATCACGGCCCACAGTCAGTCTCCGGCGTCCGAGCTGGCGGACTGTGTGCTGGACTGCAGCGGCAGTCTCAAGGGGTCGGAACTCTTTAAGGAGCATAAGAAGGGGTATTCCTATCTGAATGAGTTTGTGATGGCCGAGACGCTGGTCAATATCATGGCAAATGAAGACTGGCTGAGAGTGCATTCCACCGGATCTCTCGAGTGGGTGCTGGCTGAGAGCAAGCTGTAGCAGATGGGTCAGGGCATGCCGGCGGCGTGCCTGAAGTACTTAAATAAAAAAGCCCGGAACTGCACCTCCTGCATACAGGATCGCGCCGTTCCGGGCTTTTTATTATTGCGGGTTCTGTCTGATCTGTCTGCTTCGCGCCAGATTACGGAGCGGGCGGATATTCATTGCAGAGCAGCCTGTAGGGCGGCTCATCTTCTTCGATCTTCGGGAATCTGCCGATCTCATCATAGAAGAAGTTATCGTTGTTATCATCGTTGCAGCGGGAGACCTCACCCAGCAGAATCATGCCGCCGCAGTCCGGCGTTACCTCAAAACGGTGGAAGAGGTAGGGCGTGATGGTGATGCTCTCGCCGGGGCCCAGGGTGATCACCGTTCCTGCAGGCACCGTGATCCGGTGTCCGTCGCAGCTTACGGTCACATCCGTATCCAGAAGCTTTCTGTCGGGGGTTCCGTTATATACGCGGATGCCGAAGGGATGACTGCCGCGGTTGATGATATCTTCCGTCTTGAAGATGTGATAGTGCATCGGGAACTTCTGACCCGGATACATCATCAGGAACTTCTCCGCGTACTGCTTCGGATATTCGTCGCTGCGAAGCTGGTTTCCGTTCCGTACGGTGAAGAGCACGAAGCCTTCCTCATAGAACCGGCCGAGTCCTCCGTCCGTGACGTCCCAGCCGAGCATGTTGTCACGGATCTCGTCATAGTCATGGCCTTTGGAATCCCAGTCTGACGGGGTCCAGGATCCGAATGGGGGAAGATGATAGCGCTCTTCCTGCAGCAGCGCCTCCATGTCTTTGATTACTTTATTGATCTGCGAACGTTTCATAATTCTGTATCCTCCCTGCGCAAACCTGTTTCAACAAGACTGCAGATACATTATAAATGACATCCCTCGGAATGTCTATTTATTGCATCGCAGCAGGAATGTGTGGCGGGATCAGGGCGGAAGTAGTATTATGGAAAAGATGGCATGAATATGCACATTCACGGCATATTACACAGGCAGTAAGGAGGCACTTCGAATGAAGCAGTATGGAACAGGAACCAAGTGTGTGCAGGCCGGATATACTCCGGAGAACGGCGGACCGCGCCAGATCCCGATCATCCAGTCCACTACTTTTAAATATGATACCAGTGAAGATATGGGAAAGCTCTTTGACCTGGAGACCTCCGGGTACTTCTATTCCCGCCTGCAGAACCCGACCTGCGACCATGTGGCGGCCAAGATTGCCGCGATGGAGGGCGGCTGCGCAGGGATGCTGACTTCTTCCGGACAGGCGGCGAACTTCTTCGCTATGTTCAATATCTGTGAATGCGGCGGACATATCGTGGCATCCTCCACCATCTATGGAGGGACCTACAATCTGATCAAGGTCACGATGGCGAAGATGGGCATCGAGTCTACCTTTGTGTCTCCGGACGCAACGGACGAGGAGCTGGACGCGGCATTCCGCCCGAACACAAAGCTGGTATTCGGCGAGTCCATCGCGAATCCCGCGCTGACGGTCCTGGATATTGAGAGATTTGCCGCTGCGGCGCACAGACACGGTGTTCCGCTGATCGTGGACAATACCTTCCCGACTCCGGTGAATCTAAGGCCGATCGAGTGGGGAGCCGATATCGTAACCCACTCCACTACGAAATACATGGACGGCCACGGCTCCGCGGTAGGCGGCGCGATCGTGGACAGCGGTCATTTTGACTGGATGGCCCACAAGGAGAAGTTCCCGGGGCTGACGACGCCGGATGATTCCTATCACGGCATCGTCTATGCGGAGAAGTTCGGACAGGAGGGTGCATTTATCACGAAGGCGACCTCCCAGCTGATGCGCGACTTCGGGTGCGTGCAGTCTCCGCAGAGTGCATTTTATCTGAATCTCGGACTGGAGTCCCTGCATGTGCGTATGCCCAGACATGTGGAGAACGGGCAGGCGGTTGCCGAATTCCTGGAGGCGCATCCGCTGGTGACGCATGTGAATTATTCCGGTCTTCCCTCCAGCCCCTACTATGAGCGGGCGAAGAAGTATATGCCGAAGGGCGGCTGCGGCGTGGTCTCCTTCGAGCTGTCCGGCGGACGCCCGATGGCGGAAGTGTTCATGAAGCATCTGAAGCTTGCGGCGATCGAGACCCATGTTGCGGACGCGCGTACCTGCTGCCTGAATCCGGCAACCAGTACGCACCGTCAGATGAATGATGAAGAACTGATCGCGGCCGGAGTGCCGGCCGGGATGGTCCGCATGTCCTGCGGCCTGGAGGATAAGGAAGATCTGATCGCGGATCTGTCCCAGGCGCTGGACGCGTGCGCGGGCTGAGCGATTGTAATGAATTGATGAAAATAGAGTATTGCATAATTACAGAGAATCCCTGCCTCCTCGCAAGAAGGAGACAGGGATTCTTATATATTGTTCATCTGTTATTATTTATACTGCCTGAAGGTGCTCACATGGGGATCCTGCCGGTGACCGGCTTGCCCGTGATCGCGACCCGCATGCCCCAGGCTACGGAATCGGCGGCTGCTTCCAGGTTATCCCGGACATTTCTGCAGGCCTTTTTCAGGGCTCTGCGGGCATGGGATACACGAAACAAAGGCTGAAGATCATAATCGAAGAGATCCTCTTCCTGTTCATGATCCCGGAAGTCCTCGTCTGTTACGTTCATATCCAGGTACTGCAGCAAGGTCATCGCACGACCGGATCCAAGAAGGATCGCCTTCCGGAAGCAGTCCCGGGCAGCTTCATCTCTTCCGTCCTCCATGAAACGGATCCCTTCGGTCTCGTAGTATTCCATCTGATTCATCTGTGTACGCATTCTGATTACCTCCCCTGGTTTGAAACCCCTGATCTGTACCGCGCGTCTCATATAGCAGCAGTGTATAGGGCAAATATGTCTGAATAGTGTTTATTTCATTAGCCAAAGATTAAGTTCATCTGAAATTCGGCCGGGCCATATGATATATTCTAGATATCTATACGCAGCGGCGCGGATAAATCCACGCATTGGCTGCAAAAGTTTTGCCGGAAATATTTGCCGGAAATGTTTTGCCGGGTCTGTGCGGCAGGTACATGCTCAGACCGGGAGGGAGGTTTTATGTTTCGAGAGATGAGAAGAAAGCGGCAGCAGACGGAGGATGCGGTCTGTCTCGAGATATTGCGGACGGCGAAGAGGGGCGTGCTGGCAGTGCTGGGGGACGGGGAATATCCTTATACTGTGCCGATGGATTTTGTATATGAGGATGGCTTCATCTACTTCCACTGCGCGAAGGAGGGACATAAGCTCGATGCGGTCAGAAAGCATGACAAGGTGTCCTTCTGCGTTCTCAGTGAACCGGTGCCGGAGGAGGGTTCGTGGTGGTTCCACGTCACCAGTGTGATCGCCTTCGGGAGGATCAGCGAGGTGGAGGATCCGAAGGAGCATGACCGGTGTCTGCGGCTTCTGGCCCATAAATATATGCCGGAGGAGGAGATCGAGGGGGATATGCAGAGAAATGCGGCCCGCGCAGTGGTGCTGGCTCTTCGCGTCGAGCATATGACCGGAAAGCAGGTGAAGGAACAATGAAGGCATCAGTCTGGGCGGTGCAGATGCGAACCCTCGCATCACCGCGGGAGAACCTGGAGAAGGTGAGAGCGATGCTGGAGAGTGCTGCAGCGAAGGACCCGGCGCCGGATGTGATCGTTCTTCCCGAGATCTTCACCTGCCCTTATGACAACAGCTGCTTTCCGGTGTTTGCCCAGGAGGAAGAAGGGGAGGTCTGCCGGGAGCTTTCGAAGATCGCGCAGGATCACCATGCATATCTGGTCGGGGGCTCGGTCCCGGAGCGTGGCGCGGACGGGCGGATCTACAATACTTCGTATGTATATGACCGCGCGGGGGGCCGGATCGCGAAGCACAGGAAGGTCCATCTGTTTGATATCGATGTTCCGGGCGGACAGTATTTCCGGGAGTCGGATGTGCTGTCGCCCGGAGATTCGGTGACGGTCTTTGACACGGAGTTCGGGAAAATGGGCGTGTGTATCTGTTTTGACATACGCTTTCCTGAGATGTTCCTTGAGATGAGGAAAATGGGCGTGCGGATGGTATTCGTCCCGGCTGCCTTCAACATGACAACAGGACCTGCCCACTGGGAGGTCCTGTTCAGAAGCCGAGCGATGGATCAGCAGATCTATATGCTGGGCTGTTCCCCCGCAAGGAATGCGGAGGCTTCCTATATTGCCTATGGCCACAGCATCCTGACCGATCCCTGGGGCAGGGTCGTCAGGGAGCTGGACGAGCGGGAGGGGATCCTGCGGGCAGAGGTTGATCTGGACTATGTGGATGCCGTCCGGCAGCAGATCCCTCTTGGTTCACATGGTGTTTCTGCGCCCGTACATTTTGGCAAGTCCGCCCTCTGAAGTCTCCAGGAACCGCTTATTCATGCTGATGCCGGTCTCATACATGGTACGCACTGCGATGTCAAATGAGATCCGCTGGGTCTCTGAGAGGAAATAGGAAAGGTTGCAGGCGTTCATGGCGCGCGTTGCCGCGACGGCATTGCGCTCGATGCAGGGAACCTGGACCAGGCCAAGGATCGGGTCACAGGTCAGCCCGAGGTGATGCTCCAGCGCAATCTCTGCGGCGTACTGGATCTGGTTGGTCGACAGGCCGTACAGATAGTCCAGTCCGGCTGCCGCCATGGAACATGCGGATCCGATCTCTGCCTGGCAGCCGCACTCGGCTCCGGAGACGGAGGCATTGTGTCTGATCAGGTTGCCGATCAGGCCCGCGACCTCCAGACCGGAGACGATCTGCTCGTCCGTCAGGTGCCGCTGCTCCTGGACGTATTTGAATACGGCCGGAACCACTCCGCAGGAGCCGCAGGTCGGAGCCGTGACGACCGTACCGCAGTCTGCGTTCTGCTCGCTGGTGGCAAATGCGTACGCGGAGATCAGCCGGGTCTCACTTACCTGGGGATGGTCATGCTCCATCCTGAAATCATACAGCTTCTTGGCTTTCCTCTCTACCTTCAGCGGCCCGGGCAGCAGTCCCTCAGTCTCCAGACCTTCCCGGATCGTGGTCTTCATCTGCTCCCAGACAACGCGCAGATAGTCGCGGATCTCAGGCCCTTCTGTCAGCTCTACGTATTCCGCCAGGTCCAGAGTTCGGAACTGGCAGAACTCCAGAACCTCGGCAAATGAATTCTCCGGGTAGACTTCCTCACCCCTGCTTTCTTCTCGTCCGGGGATACGGATATCGCCGCCGCCGATCGATTCTGCCCGCATGACATCCACGGGCTGCCCGTCCTTAAGGGCGGTAAAGTCCATCGTATTGGGATGGGTGACATCCTCCGGTGTCTCCTTGCAGAAGATCACCTCCGTGGGAAACGGCGCCAGAGTCTCGTAGAGCACCCGGTCGGTGCCGTGACCTTTTCCTGTTTTGCTAAGAGACCCGTACAGCCTGACCTGGAATGCATCTGCGTCCGGATGCTCCGTTTTGAAGATCTGCGCGGCTTTCTCCGGACCCATGGTGTGGGAGCTGGAAGGACCGCGTCCGATCTTGAATACTTCTTTGACTGATCTCATATCAATACCCCTCTCTGTGTAGGTAACGGATCGTTTTGTACTGTATTCATATTATAAGGCCCCGAGAACGTTCATACAACCTCCGGGGGATTCGTATGGAACAGGGAGACAAACTCTGGTATGATATTTTTCAGGCGGATGAAACGCCGCGCGGCCGGGCGATGGTATGCCGGCTGCGTACTTGAATTAATGAAGAAATGGATACCGGAGCAGTGAGAACAGATACAGGCGCCGCAGAGCGCGGATACGGATATATACCGATTGCAATACTATGTAATATTCTGTGGGGGAGCGCGATCCCCTTTATCAATGTCGGATACAGGCTGTTCGGGATCGGAGCCGGGCAGAGCGGATCGCAGATACTGTTCGCAGGCTGCAGGTTCTTTCTGGCAGGGTGGATCACCGTACTGATCCGTTCGGTTTCGCTTGGAAGGGCGGCCCTGCCAAAGAGAGAAAACCTTCCCTGCGTCCTGAAGCTTGCCGCGACGCAGACCATCGGCCAGTATGTGCTGTTCTACATCGGGGTGGCGCATACGATCAGTGTGAAGGCGTCGATCATAACAGGTCTGGGTGCCTTTGTATCCATCCTGATCGCAAGCTACGTGTTTCATTACGAGACGATGGACCGGAGGAAATGGGCCGGAGGCCTTCTGGGCGTACTGGGAGTTGTCGTGATGAACTGGAGAGCGGACGGCTTTGGCGGCGGGATATCTCTGGCCGGGGAAGGCGCCCTGCTGCTGTCTATGATCAGCTGCGCAGTGAGCGCGGGACAGATCAAGCGGTACGGGCAGAGGGAGGATCCGGTGACGCTGAACGGATGGCAGTTTATCACGGGCGGAGCGGTGATGATCCTGGTGGGTCTGCTTCTGAGAGGGCGGCTGCAGCCGCAGGGGATCAGGGCCTTCGGCGTGCTGCTGTATCTGGCATGCCTGTCTGCTGCCGCCTACTCGCTGTGGGCAATGCTGCTGAAGACCTGTCCGATCTCGAAGATCGCTGTTTTCATGTTCCTGCAGCCGCTGTTCGGGGTGATCCTCGGGATCGTGCTGGTGAGGCAGCCGATGGATATTCCGCTCATGCAGTATCTGGCCGCGCTGGCCCTGGTCTGTGCGTGTATCATCGTGATTCAGCACCGGCAAGGAAAACCGTCTTCATGACGCAGCGTAAAGAGCCCGCAGGTATGGTGGCTCATTGATTTCTACCTCAAAAGGATGTACGATACAATGTGTTTTTTACACTCAGAGAATGAATATCAAAGAACATGAAGGGTAGAAGTGCATGTTTCATCTGTCGTCGTACTTTTCTGTAGAATATATGCTGGTCCTCCTGCCGCTCAGTGTGGGCTTGTATCTGATTCTTCCGCAGAAGCTGCGCCGGCTCAGTCTGCTGCTGTGCAGCTGGGTATTTTTCTGGGCGGTCAGCGGCAGGCTGATCGTATATCTGCTGCTGTCGATCCTGCTGGTGTATCTCTTCGGGCTGTGGCTCGGAAAGGTACAGGAGGAGCAGGAGGCGGCACTTGCCGTATGCCAGAAACAGGAGAAGAAGACTGTCAGGGGCCGTTACCGGGCAAGGCTGCGGAACGTCTGTATACTGGGTGTTGTGCTGCATATCGGAATCCTGCTGGCGGTGAAATATACGCCGTTTATTTCCGATAACCTGAATGTGCTCCTGCGTGTGCTTCATCTGCCCGTGAAACTGACGCGCCCTGTGTTTGCCGCACCTGTCGGTATCTCTTTTTATACGATGCAGGCGGCATCCTATCTTCTGGATGTACACAGAGGAAAGATCCGTGCGGACCGCAATCTTCTGCGGATCGCGCTCTATATGAGCTTCTTTCCCCAGATAATGGAGGGGCCGATCTGCCGGTACGAAGATACGGCGATGCGGCTGTGGGAGGCGCCGCGCATCCGATATGACGCGCTCACGCAGGGCACGCAGAGGATCCTGTGGGGACAGATGAAGAAGACGGTCGTTGCAGACCGCCTGAACCTGCTGATCGAAAATGTATTCTCCGGGTATGAGGCATACGACGGATGTGTCATAGCGCTGGCTGTTGTGTGCTATACGGTGCAGCTGTACATGGATTTTTCCGGTACCATGGATGTGGTGATCGGGACCGGCCAGATCTTCGGGATCGAGATGCCGGAGAATTTCAGGAGACCGTTTTTCTCCAGGACGATATCGGAATTCTGGGCCAGGTGGCATATCACACTGGGGACATGGTTCAGGGACTATCTTTTTTACCCACTCTCTGTCTCAAAGCCGCTTAAGAAGCTCACTTCCAGGGCCAGGAAGCGTTTTGGGAACCATTACGGACCGCTGTTTGCGGGAGGTGTCGCTCTTGCTTGTGTCTGGCTGTGCAACGGGCTGTGGCACGGAGCCGGATGGCATTATATAGTGTTCGGGCTGTATCATTTTGCACTCATCCTTACCGGGAGCCTGCTCGCTCCGCCCGCAGCAAGGATCGCGGAGAAGCTGCACATCCAAAGGGACCATATCCCTTACAGGATCCTGCAGACAGTTCGGACCTTCCTGCTGGTATGCGTCGGAGAACTGATCTTCCGCGCGCTCTCCCTGCGGCAGGCGGCGGGGATGCTGAAGAAGATATGCATGCAGTTTACGCTGGATACGTTCCGGGACGGATCGCTGTTTGCGATGGGGATGGACCGGCAGGATTATATCATCGTGCTTGTGGCTCTGGGGATCGTGTTTGCTGCAGGCTTTGTACAGGAGCGCGGGCTGCAGATCCGGAAGCATCTCGCAGGCAGGAACCTGGGAGTGCGGCTTGCGGCAGGATATGCGCTGATCCTGTTTATCGTGATATTCGGCGCGTACGGGCAGGGTTATCTTCCGGTCAACCCGATCTACGCGGGGTTCTGACATCAGCAGAGGGCAGCATAGTGTGAAACAGAGGTAGAAAATGACAGTCAGCAAAGGGCTATACATAAAAAGATGCGTCACTGCGGTGATCTTTTTTGCAGGATTGGCGCTCCTGCTGTGTCTGGTCTCCGCCGTATTCGTCCCGAAGGACAATACGCCGCAGGCTGGGATGGAAGAGGAGTATGCCAACGGGATCCTGGGGGAGCCGGAGAAGACGATCGATGTGCTGATGGTAGGGGACAGCTATTCTTACACATCCACGATACCGCCTCAGATATGGAAAGAAACGGGAATCACATCCTACATATGCGGAACCAATGATCAGTCGCTGGATTACACACTGGTCATGCTTGAGAGGGCTTTTCGCAGGCAGGATCTGAAGGTCGTGCTGTTGGAGGCAGACAGCATATACCGTGAGATTACTCCGTTTAGCCTGCTGACCGGTTTCCTGTCGTCTGTTTTTCCTGTATTCCGGTATCATGACCGGTGGAAATCTCTCAGAGAGGAAGACTTCATGTCCAGACCGGCGTATACTTTAACTAAGGACTACAAAGGGTACAGGTATTACACGAAGATCGTTCCCGCGCCTGAAACAGAGCATATGGAGAAGACGGAGGAGGCACAGTCTGTGCCCGCTTCCTGCAGGCAGTATATGAGAAGGATCCGGAAGCTCTGCGACTCGCACGGCGCTGTTCTGGTGTTGGTGAGTGCGCCGAACCGGGCTTACTGGAATTACAGCCGACACAACGGCATAAGCAGCCTGGCAGAAGAGTCCGGCTGTGATTATATCGATGCGAATCTTGCCCAGGACAGGATCGGGATCGACTGGTCACATGATACCTGTGACGGGGGAGATCACCTGAACCATGCAGGTGCAGTCAAGGCGACCGGCTGGCTGACGGAATATCTCACAGCGCTTGGAACCCTGGAAGATCACAGGGGGGATACAAAGTATGCGCACTGGGATAAAGCGCTGAGAAAATATGAGAAACAGGTACGGAGAGAGGATATCTGAGATATACTGAAATCCACAGGATCGTCAGTACTTCAAATAAAGTGCAGCAATCCGTATATCACACGGATGTAAGAGAAAGGCAGCATCATGACAGACGACAGAAGCAGGCGGACGCCGCTTGAAGGAGAGGTCCGCCGCAGCACCAGGCCCTATCACACCGATACACCCCGCACGACTGGGACCGCCGGATCAGGCATGCAGCGCAGTGCAGGAACCGGAACCGTCCGCCGCAGCGCTTCAGGGACTGCGGGGACGCAGCGAACGGCAGGGGCCGCGCAGACACGCCGCACGGCAGGATCTGCCGGAGCAGGCATGCAGCGCAGGACAGGGACCGGAAGCGGAACCGTCCGCCGCAGCGCTTCAGGGACAACGGGAACGCACCGCACGGCAGGAACTGCGGGAGTTCGCCGTACTTCAGGATCTGCGAGGACGCACCGCACGGCAGGAACCGCCGGAGCACACCGCGCTTCAGGAACCGCCGGAGCGCACCGCAGTGCAGGCAGCAGCGCCGCGGGCAGGAGAAGCCCTGCCCGGCGAAGAGGCCGCGGAAGGGACATGACTTCCCTTCTCATATTCGGAGGTCTCGGGGCCCTGCTTGTCATCGCCGTTGTGCTGGTCATCATGGTGCTGCGCCAGGGGCGCAGTGAAGATGTCGAGACGCCGGCCCCCGCTGTACCGATCATGACAGAGGCGATCGAGACAGAGCCGGAGACATTCCCGGAGGCTGCAGAGGAAGTGGAGACGGCGCCCTCATTTTCACCGCACAGTACGGACGCGACGCTTCCGTCCAACCTGATCAGCTTTACCAACATTCGGATCAATGATCTGGATCTGGATTCCACATCCTCCTATCAGCCTGCGGGGCAGATCGATTTCGGAATGCCCGGAGACTATACGGACGTGGAGGGGATCATTACCTTCAGAGGAAGCAACTTCCGCGACAGGCCGGCCTACGGCTACGCAAATATGAGAGAGCACGCCTTCGGCGATTCCTGGACCAAGAGCAGCAGCTCGCTGGGCCAGTGGTCCGGAAGCGGCTGGACCGGCCAGCCTCTGATGATGAAGTGGCCCGCCGAAGTCAAGGCCCACATGAATATGTATGACTGGGCGAAGGCGAAGGATGACCTGGTTGAGGTCATCTACGCCACGATGGACGGCAATATTTATTTCCTGGATCTGGAAACAGGCCAGGAGACCCGCGACCCGATGGTCCTCGGATTCACCTTCAAGGGAGCGGGCGCCCTGGATCCGAGAGGATATCCGATCATGTACCTGGGCGCCGGGATCAACAGCCCCATGTACGGGACGGCGAAGGCATTTATCATCAACCTGCTGGACTGCTCGGTCATGTATACCTTCGGCTGTGCGGATCCGTTTTCTCTGCGCGGCGCGCTGAGCTTCTTTGACTCCTCCGCTCTGGTGGATGCTGAGACGGATACGCTGATCTATCCCGGAGAGAACGGGATCCTGTACCTGATCAAGCTGAATACGAATTATGATCCGCAGGCGGGGACGCTCTCGATCGCTCCGGATAATGTTGTAAAATGGAGATACAACGGAACCCGTTCCAACGCCAGCACCTACTGGTGGGGCATGGAGGACAGTGCCTGCGTCTACGGCGGATATATGTTTATAGCCGACAATGGCGGCAACCTGATGTGCCTGAACCTCAATACCCTGGAGCTGGTATGGGTGCAGGATGTCCTGGATGATACCAATGACACACCGGTGCTGTCGGTGGAGGACGGGCATCTGTATCTGTATATCAGTACGTCCTTCCATCTGGGCTGGCGCAGCTCCAGCGTGGCGGAGATCCCCATCTGGAAGATCGATGCCGAGACGGGGGAGATCATCTGGAGCAGACCCTATAACTGCACCACCATGGACGGTGTGTCCGGCGGTGTTCAGTCGACCATTGCTCTTGGTAAGCATGATCTGTCAGATTATATCTATGTCACCGTCTCCATGACGGATTCCGTAAGCACGGGCGTACTGTCCTGCATAGATAAGAAAACCGGAGAGGTCGTCTGGGAGCATAAGGCCTATTATGCATGGTCCTCTCCCGTGTGCGTTTACAATACGGACGGAAGCGGTGTCGTGATCTACTGCACCTCCCAGGGTGAAGTGTTCATGCTGGACGGACTGACCGGTAAGGTCCTGTCACAGATGCAGATGAACGGAAATGTAGAAGCCTCCCCGGCAGTCTACAATGACCGGCTGGTGGTAGGAACCAGAAACTGCATGATCTACGGTGTACAGCTTAAGTAAGAAGTAATACAGAGGGCTGGATAAGGTTATGAACAAACAGAAACCGAAAAAGAGACAGACGATCGCGGATCAGATCACCCGGCCGATGATCCTGTTTGTCGTCGTGCTGATCCTGATCAATGCCATATTCCTGTTTCTGTATGCGCTCAGTCACTCTATTCATGACCGGTTCAAGAAGGCAAGACAACTGGGGGAGACAACGGCAAGCGAACTGGAAGACTACGAGTGTCTCTCATTCCTGATCACATACTGGCAGGAACACTATGATGAGATGGAGCTCTTCTATGATGATCCGGCGCTGTTCGAGCAGAAGGAGATACAGCTCTCGGAGAAGATCACAGATTCCATCGAGCTTCGTCTGATCACCAACGAAGAAGCGCTTGCGCTCGATGCGGAAGGACAGAAACTGCTGGCGGAGATCTGCTACAACCGGCTCAGCGACACCTTTGATTTCCTGAAGAGAGTGTACAACCCCATCTACCTCACCAGCTTCGTGAAACGGGGGGATCAGATCTTCTTCTATGTCACGGGTACGCTGGAAAATGAATTCCGCATCAGTGAGAACGGAGATGTATTCGAACTGGGGAGCACCGGCCCCTATCAGGAAGGGGTGTATCCGATCCTGGATGAGATCCTGGAGACCGGACAGCCCTCCAGACGGCTGGAGCTGTCCCTGAAGAGAGGGGCGGACAGCAAACTGGTCCATTACTTCTTCCCGGTCTACTCCCACAGGAAAATGGTCGCGATCGTGGGCGTGTCGCTTCCCTGGAGGGACCTGATACACAATGCCGTCAATCCGTCCATCGGGATCCTGGCCGTCTCCATACTCCTGCTGGTGATGGTATGTCTGCGGTCCGGCGCTTTGGTCCACAGGAAGATCGCACTGCCGCTTCGTGAGGAGAGACGGATCATCGAAGCCTATGAGAAAGATAAGGACGGTGCTGCGGCAGTTAGTGCTCTGGAGGCGATCAACTGCGGAAATGAACTGGAGTTGATCGCGGACAACGTGTCTTCGATGGTGCAGGAACTGGACCGCTATATGGAGGAGATCCGGGTCAACACGACCGAGAAGGAGCGCCTGAACGCAGAGCTGTCCGTGGCGGCGAGCATTCAGGAAGATATGCTGCCGAATTCGTTCCCGGCATTTCCGGGCCGGGAGGATTTTGACATCTATGCAAGCATGACCCCGGCCAAGGAGGTAGGAGGGGACTTCTACAATTTCTTTCTGATCGATGAGGATCATCTCGGAATGGTCATTGCTGATGTGTCGGGCAAAGGGATCCCGGCATCCCTGTTCATGATGCGCTCGACGATGATGATCCAGGACTGTGTCCTCAGCGGAATGAGCCCTGCCCAGACGCTTCAGACGGTCAATGAGAAGATCTGCGAAAACAACAGGGAGAAAATGTTCGTCACAGTCTGGCTGGGAGTCCTTGATCTTAAAACGGGGCAGCTGCGGGCGGCAAACGCGGGACATGAATACCCGATCCTTCAGAGAGCCGGCGGTCCGTTTGAACTGTACAAAGACCGGCATGCATTTGTCATAGGCGGGATCGAAGGGATACAATATCAGGAGTATGAACTGACGATGGAACCGGGATCCAGGCTGTTTCTGTATACGGACGGAGTGCCGGAGGCCGTGGACGCGGAGGAGAAGATGTTCGGAACGGCCCGGACTCTGGACGCGCTTAATTCCGTATCGGACGGAACGCCGGCGCAGCTGCTGGAGGCTGTGGACAGAGCGGTGCGCAGCTTCGTGAAAGATGCGCCGCAGTTTGATGATCTGACCATGATGTGTCTGCACTACATCGGGAAAAGAAGATGAGAATAAAGGAGGCTGCAGTTGGAGAATACAGGCAGTGAAAAGAAGATCTTCAGAGAAAAAACAATGGAACAGCTCTCTGCGCCTGAACAGCTCACGGGGTATCTGCATGTGACAGGACCGGGAGTCTGGATCGTGCTGGTTGGGCTGATCATTCTCCTTGCGGGCCTTGGGGTCTGGGGCACATTCGGCCGGCTGGTTTCCAAAGTGACGGTTCCTGCCAAAGTGGAAAACGGCACGCTGTACTGCTTCGTCCTCCAGGACGATCTGCGCATGTTTGACAAGAACGGCGGCAAAACAGCCGCCGGTACAGGCGTTGACAATACTGGAGCCGACAATACAGGAGCCGACAATGCGGGGGCCGGCAATGCAGGCACTGACAATGCAGGTACCGGCAACACAGAAGTCGGCAAAACGGACGCCGCCAAAAAGGAGCCCGACAAGATTAAGATCATTATCGGCGACATCAACATGGAGGCGGATCCCAGAGACGCAACGACCGAAACGCTTGACAGCTCCTCTGACCCGGAACTGTACAGTACGGGATATCTGAGCGCCGGCAAAAATGTGGTCGTTCTGACCTGTGATACGATTCTGAAAGACGGATTCTACAGTGCGGAGGTCGTGACGGACGAACTGAAACCGATCTCTTTGCTGTTTGCGGACAAGTGATGAGGGCTGTGCATGAGAACAAAGAGCGCAACAATGAATAAGCCGGTAAGCGGAGGCGTTGCCAGGGTTCCGGTTGTCATGCAGCTGGAAGCGCTGGAATGCGGTGCTGCCTGCCTGACCATGGTGATGGCATATTATGGGAAATGGGTTCCCCTGGAGCAGGTCCGCAAGGACTGCGGCGTGTCCAGAGACGGATCCAATGCCCTCAATATCATGCTGGCGGCCAGGAGTTATGGCCTGAGTGCCTCCGCATTCAAGGCGGAGCCCGCCGCGCTGAAGGAAAACGGAACATTTCCCTGTATCATTCACTGGGAGTTCAACCACTTTATCGTGCTGGACGGATTTGCCAGGGGCAAGGTCTATCTGAATGACCCCGCCCGCGGCAAGGTTGTCATCACCGAGGAAGAGTTTGACAGATCCTTTACGGGGGTATTCATCCTGCTGGAACCGGGAGAGTCCTTTGAACCCTCCGGTACGCGCAAGAGCACGCTGGAGTTTGCGAAGAAGCGTATGGCCGGGGCAGAGTCAGCCTTCGTGTTTGTCATGCTGATCTCCCTGATCAGTGCCCTCTTCCAGCTGATCGAACCGGCGACCAATCGGATCTTCATGGACCGGCTGCTTCCGGGACGGAACAAGGACTGGATCATGCCGTTCCTGGCAGTGCTGGTGGTGCTGGCTGTCATCCAGCTGATTCTGACATGGATCAAGGCGATCTATATGCTTCGCATACAGGGCAAGATGTCCGTCATCGGCAACATGACTTACATGTGGAAGGTGCTTCGTCTTCCCATTGACTTCTTCGCTCAGAGAATGTCCGGTGATATCCTGCAGCGCCAGGGAACCAATGCCAGCATCGCCGGAACCCTGGTCAACACATTTGCCCCGCTTCTGCTCAACACCGGCATGATGGTCATTTACTTCATCCTGATGGTGCGGCAGAGCCTTCTTCTGACCGTGGTCGGAGTCAGCTGCATGCTGATCAATATGATCAACTCCTTCGTGCTCTCATCCAAGAGGGTCAACATCACCCGTGTGCAGCAGCGCGACAGCGGCAAGCTGACCGGTATGACCATGAACGGAATCCGCATGGTGGAGACGATCAAGGCCAGCGGATCTGAGAATGGGTATTTCCGCACCTGGTCCGGACTGCAGGCGGCTGTAAATGAGCAGTCGATTCACTATGAGAGACTGAATATAGCCTTCACGGTATTCAGTTCCGTGCTGTCGGAAGCCACCAATGTCGCGATCATGATACTGGGCGTCTACCTGACGATGAAGGGACAGTTCACAGTCGGTATGATCGCGGCCTTTCAGTATTTCCTGAATTCGTTCATGGCCCCTGTGACAAGTCTGGTGTCGGCCGGACAGATGCTGCAGGAGATGCGCACCAACATGGAGCGTATCGAGGATGTCATGGAATATCCGGACGCGCCGGCCATGGAAGCCCAGGCGTTGGCGGATGCATCAGAGAGTGACAGTGACGTCGACTATGCCAAGCTCTCCGGGAATATTGATCTCAACAATGTGACCTTCGGATATGCGAAGCTGAAGCCGCCGCTGATCGAGAACTTCAGCATGCACGTGAAGCCGGGCAGCAGGATCGCGTTCGTCGGAGCGTCGGGCTGCGGCAAGTCCACCCTGGCGAAGCTGATCTCCGGGCTCTATGAACCCTGGAGCGGAGAGATCCTGTTCGACGGAAAGAAGATCCGCGATATCGACCGCAGTGTATTCACCGGGTCGCTTGCAGTCGTGGACCAGGACATTATCCTGTTTGAAGATACGATCGGGGAAAACATCCGTATGTGGGACCGCTCGATCGAAGACTATGAAGTTATACTGGCTGCCAGAGACGCCCAGATCCATGAGGACATCATGAAGCGCGAAGGCGGATATGAGAGCCGTCTGACGGAGGGCGGAAATGACATGTCGGGCGGTCAGCGCCAGAGGCTGGAACTTGCAAGAGTCCTGGCGCAGGATCCGACGATCATCATCCTGGATGAGGCGACGTCGGCTCTGGACGCCAAGACGGAGTACAATGCGATCCGTGCGATCACGGACAGAGGAATCACATGCATCGTCGTCGCGCATCGTCTGTCGACGATCCGGGACTGCGACGAGATCATCGTGCTGGATCACGGAAAAGTGGCGGAGAGAGGCACGCATGAGGAACTCTACGCGATGAACGGACTGTACACCTCTCTGGTAACGAACGAATGATTACGGAAGGAAGAGCTGGAGGAGAAGATCTTTGAGCTGGTTTGACGAACAGATCCGGCAGAGGAAGGCCGAAGATGATCAGGTTTTCAGGGAAGCCCTGATGGATGCAGCAGGATCAGTCATGGGGAGAACGTTGTTCACCCGGGACGATCGTGCTCTGACAGGCAGCGCCCTGGAGCGGATCCTGCGCTTCTATCACCTCAAGTACAATGAGGCTCCGGATACCATAAAGACACTGTCCGGACAGATGGAATACATCCTGCACCCGCAGGGGGTGATGTACAGGACAGTCGAACTGAAAGAAGGATGGCAGCGTGACGCGACCGGAGCGTTTCTGGGATTCCTGGAGGAAGACAACACGCCGGTAGCGCTGATCCCCTCCGGGCTGAGAGGCTACCGCTGCTATGACTCATCCACGGGACAGTCCTGGTGGGTCAGCCGGTCTACGGCAGGCCGCCTGAAGAAGAACGCATACTGCTTCTACCGCCCGTTCCCCCAGAAAGCACTGTCGGTCCCTGCGCTGTTTACCTATGTTCTCAGCTGTCTGAGACCGATGGATTTCATACTGGTGTTTGCCGTCACACTGATGACGACACTGGTCGGAAAACTGCTCCCGAAACTGACCAATATGCTGTATGGTTCCGTGCTGGAGCACGGGAATGCCTCTGTGCTGCTTGCCATGGCAGTCTTTATGATCTGCGTCAAGGTCAGCCAGCTGGTGATCCATACCGGCACACAGCTGATCAGCGGTTGTGTGCAGACAAGGCTCGAGCTGAGCATTGAATCCGCGGCCATGATGAGAGTGCTGTCCATGCCTTCCGCATTTTTCAGAGAGTACAGCTCCGGTGACCTCTCCTCGAGGATGCAGTCGGTCAACGAACTGTGCTCGACGCTGGTCAACGCGGTGCTCTCCTCGGGACTGACCTCCCTGGTGTCTCTGCTGTACATCCTGGATATTTTCCGTTACGCCCCGGTGCTGGTGCTTCCCTCTCTGGTGATCATAGGACTGACGGTGGGAATGTCTGTCCTGAATATGGTTCTGGAGACCTCCCGGCAGAAGAAGATCATGGAGCAGGAAGCAAAGACGATGGGACTTGCGTATGCCCTGGTGAACGGAATCCAGAAGATCCGCCTGGCAGGCGCGGAGAAGAGGTCTTTTGCACACTGGGCGGCATCGTACAACCGGTCGGCGCATCTGCAGTACAATCCGCCGATGATCCTGAAGATCAATACCGTGATCAATGAGGCGATCCGGCTGGGCGGAGCCATTGTCCTGTATGCCATCGCCCTGGCAGGCGCTGTCAGCATGAAGGACTATATGTCTTTCACCCAGGCGTACGGCATGGTCATGGGAGCCTTCACGTCCCTGGTATCGGTGGCACTGGTATTTGCCCGGATCAAACCGGTCCTGGATATGGCCTCCCCGATTCTGAAGACGGTTCCCGAGACCCAGGATAAGGGGCAGGTCATCACCAGCCTGAAGGGAAATATCGAACTGAACAATGTCACCTTCCGCTATACGAAGGACGGCCCGAAGATCATCGACAATCTGTCACTGAAGATCAGGGCCGGTGAGTATGTAGCCATCGTGGGGCCCTCGGGCTGCGGCAAGTCTACTCTTATGCGTCTCCTGCTTGGGTTTGAGAAGCCGGAACAGGGCGGCATCTTCTATGACGGCAGGAATCTCGACAAGATCAATCTTCAGTCTCTGCGGCGCCGGATCGGAACGGTGATGCAGAACGGCGGACTGTTCAACGATTCGATCTATGCCAATATCGCGATCTCCGCGCCGTCTCTGACGATGGATGAAGCCTGGGAAGCGGCGGAGATTGCCTGCATCGCAGACGATATCCGTGAGATGCCCATGGGCATGTATACGATGATCTCGGAAGGACAGGGCGGAATCTCCGGAGGACAGAAGCAGCGTCTGATGATCGCCCGCGCGATCGCACCCAAGCCGGCGATCCTGATCTTTGACGAGGCAACCTCCGCACTGGACAACATTGCGCAGAAGAAAGTCACCCAGGCGCTGGACAAACTCCACTGTACCAGGATCGTAATCGCACACCGCCTGTCCACAATCCGCAGCTGCAGCCGGATCCTCTATCTGGGGGACGGGAAAGTGCTGGAGGAGGGAACCTACGAAGAACTCATGGAGAAGAACGGGCTCTTTGCAGAGATGGTGGAGCGGCAGCGTCTGTAAAGATGCAGTCTTGTATTGACGGAAAAACGATGATAGTATTTTCAGGAACGCCTCGGGCGTTTCTGTATTCATCTATTTGTATTCAGATAACAGAATAAGGGAAATCAATGGGGACAATAGCTGTAAACGAATCATTTGAAGTTGTATACGAGAAATACTTCTCGGATATTTATAATTATATCTATGGACAGATCCTGCACAGGGAACGGGCAGAGGATCTGGTCAGCGATACCTTTCTGAAGGCCATGACCAACTACGAAAGGTTTGATCCCGCAAGGGCATCCGTGCGGACCTGGCTGACAAACATCGCCCGCAATACCCTGATCGATGACTATCGCAAGAGCAGTATCCGCAACCATTCGTCACTGGACGATGATGAGAGCTACATCGAGCCTTCTTATGAAGATGAGTACAAGGTTCTGAAGGAAGATGATGAGAAAGAGGTCTACCGCATCCTCTCCTTGCTCTCCGAACAGGAGAGAGAACTTGCGACCATGATCTATTTCCAGAACATGAAGAATGAGGAGATTGGCAAGATCCTCGGAATCAACGCCAAGGCTGTCAGCGAGAGACGGCGCAGGCTCCTTGCAAAATGCAGAAAGCTTGCGGGAGATTTCACGCTGTATTGAGCAGTTCGTTGAGCGCGTCCAGGAACAGCCGCACCAGGGTGTCCATACTCTCCGGGCGGTAGCGTGTTTTCTGGTAGGCGCAGATGACTGTCAGCGGTGCGTCCGGCCCGTTTTCGCAGATCAGGATCTGGGCGAGCCCCATCATACCGTTTAAAGCATCGACCGATACACACATTTCACTTCCTTCCGGCAGATTGCCGGGGTCGTCATTGCCGGGAAGGTAACAGACCGCCATGTGTTCGTGAAGGCAGGGAGACATACCGTGCAGAGCGTAGGAGTATTCGCTGAGGCGTTTTCCCAGATCGCTCTGCTTTTTTGCGTCCTGCAGGATGGCTTCCGGCGTCGTCAGGGTATCAAAGTCCATGGCAATCGGAAAGGCGCTCAGCGTGATGCCCACCAGATCTTTTTCCCAGTTTTCCTTTCTTCCATGGTATTCCCATGCAATCTGCACCCTGCTTACGTGATTGTAGCGGCTCAGCGCAAGAAGAGCGGCGCTGCACAGCGCACTGCCCAGCGGGACCTGGCGGCGGTCTGCGGCAGCCCTGTAGAATCCGAGGGGATGATCGGACTGCAGGATGCTCCGGGCATTGGCGTTGGCGCGCGACTCCAGATCGGGCTTCGGCATCCCGGACCAGTTTCCCGCGTACCGTTCCTTCAGCAGTTCCAGGTCTTTCCTGGCGGCCGGGGATCTCAGCATCCGGGCATGGCGGCTCAGGTACAGATAGTAATAGTCTCTGCCCGGCTGTCCGCCTTCCAGAACCTGGAAGATCTGGCGAAAGAAGTTCATGCAGGAACCCTTGTCCGAGATCGAGTGGTGAAGATCCACCATCAGATAGACATGTTCCGGCGTAACCAGGATCTGGTGCCTCCACAGAAGGGAGTCCATCATCCTGTAAGGTTTCACGAAGTCCGGTTTAAAATGGGACAGATAGGTATCCTCATCTGTGTGGAGGATCCGGACATCGGGAACCAGTTCCGGACAATAGCGCTGGACCAGCTCTCCCTCGTCGCTGAACGTGAAAACGGTGCCGAAGACGGCATAATGATGGAAGACTCTGTCCACGGCTCTCTTCAGAGCCTGCACATCGACGCTCCTGGCAGGAATCCTGCATGAGAGGGTGATGTTGGAAATGTTCAGTCCGGGAGAGTAGAGCTGATAATCCAGGAAATACAGCTGGTAGGGCAGAAGCGGCTGATCCTGCATGCGGGCGGCTTCGTTCCAGGCGTCTGCTTCCTGGAGTTGGATATTTCGTTCATCATCTGTTCTGTGCATATCTTGAACCTGACTGAAAAGGGAGGGTGTGATGGCGTCTGCCGGGTGCTATCCCTATTATACAGCGGTATTTCCCCAGGCAAAATAAAAAGTCAATTTGTTTGCATGTAGCACTTATGATATAGTAAAGATTAAGAATATGGGTTACAGGCGGTCCGACCGCCATAAGAAGGAGGTATATCATGTTAAATATCAGCAAAAAGGCAGATGGCGGAACACTCACGGTTGTTCTGGAAGGCAGACTTGATACGATCACATCTCCCGATCTGGAGACAGAACTGAAGAGTTCACTGGACGGCGTGACCGAACTGGTGATGGATTTTGAAAAACTGGAGTATATCTCCTCTGCAGGACTTCGCGTCCTCCTGTCGGCACAGAAGACCATGAACAGCCAGGGCTCCATGAAAGTGGTCCATGTGAATGAAACGGTCATGGAGATCTTTGAAGTGACCGGTTTTGTAGACGTTCTGACCATCGAGTGATCCGGCTGCTCTACGCCGGAAGCTTCAGCATGAGGACAAAGGAGGCGGACAATGCAGAGTGAATTGGTGATCGAGGCTGCAGTGAAGAATCTTCCTGCAGTAATGAGATTCATTGAAGAGCATCTGGAGAATACCCGCTGCAGTTTGAAAGCCCGGATGCAGATCAGCATTGCCACGGAAGAAGTCTTTGTGAACATTGCGAACTATGCATATGCCCCAGGTAAGGGAAATGCGACCGTACGCATCGATGTCTCCGAGGAACCGGTTGTGATCATCACCTTTATTGATCAGGGCATTCCGTTTGACCCTCTTGCCAGGGAGGATCCGGATGTGGGACTTCCTGCGTCCAGGAGGCGCATCGGAGGCCTGGGAATCTTCATGACGAAGAAATCCATGGACAATGTGGAATATGAGTATAAGGATGGACAGAATATCCTGAGGCTGAAAAAGAACCTGTAAGGAGTACTGCGGTATTACTGGCCATGCCCCGAAGATCATTGCAAGGCTGCAGATCCTGCCGGCGTACACTGTATGGCCGGCAGGATCTTTTCATAAAGAAGGAGGAATACCATGGGTGAAGTTGATCCGAAACTGCTGGAGATGGCAGAAGTGTTCCATATTCCGAAGAAGGCAAGGCTGAAATATATCATCCTTCCCGCAAAGATGCCCGGTCTGTCGAAGCTGTTCAATAAAAAGAACCCGGCAGACAATGCCGGGACACAGAAAGGGCAGAAGGGAGGGTCTCACCGATGACGATACAGCTGCAGGATATATGCAAGACGGTCCAGGGCAAAGAGGTCCTGAAAGACATTCAGTGGGAGATCGGGTCCGATGACTGCTGGCTTCTCGCCGGCCCTTCGGGAAGCGGCAAGACCATGCTGCTTCGCATCATCCTGGGACTGGAGAAGCCGGACCGCGGCTCGGTGAATCTGCTCGGCGACTACAAATACTCCAGCGTCAATGCCGGCGTCGTATTCCAGGAGGACCGCCTGTGTGAGCAGTTCTCTGCGATTGAGAATGTGGCGATGGTAAATGAGCGCCTGTCGGAGACGGTCGCGAAGGAGGAGCTTGTGAAGTTTCTTCCTGAGGAGCGGCTGAGCATCCCGGTGTGTGAGCTTGACGCCCTTGAGCGCAGGCTGGTCGTCATGATCCGCGCCTGCATCATTCCCTCGGACCTGCTTCTTCTGGATGAACCCTTCCGCGGAATGGATGACGCGCTCCGCAGCAGGGCGATTGCCTATATCCGTGACAAGGCAGGCCACAAGGGAATCGTATTTGTACAGCAGGATGACAGCGGCCTTGAATTCTGCCGGAAGTTCGTGCTGTAAGCTTATTTCTTCATCAGGGAATCGATCACATCCCAGCTGAGCTTTGCCGTGGAGGCGCCAAGCGAGAGGGTGCTCCAGGAGGACGCGCGGCAGGAGAGCCGGCAGGCTTCTTCTACAGAGCAGCCCTTCAGGGTCGAGGCGATGAAGCAGGCGACGAAGCAGTCTCCCGCGCCTGTGGTATCCAGCGCGTCCACCGCCATGGCCGGGATCTGTCCCCTGAAGGAAGGGCTGTCCACATAGACGCCGTCGCTGCCGCACTTGATGATGACCGTTCCGACGCCGAGGCTGCGCAGGACTGCGGCGGATTCTTCCGGCGTGGAGGTATTGGTCAGTGTCGCGGCTTCATAGCTGCTGGGCAGGAAATAATCGATCTGGGGCATCAGGTGGGCGATGCCCTTCAGGCCGATCCCGTACTTGTCATAGATGGTATCGGCGAAGACCAGGACGCCCTGCTCTCTCGCAGATCTCAGGTATTCATCCAGTCCGTCCCTCTCCAGGTAGTCCAGTCCGAACAGGCTGGCCAGGGAGATGGCCTTCAGACCCTCCGGGAGCGGGGAGGGAAGATCCTCCATATGAAGAAGCCTCTCCGCGCCGGTCGCGGAGAAGATACGGCGCTCTCCGGCGTCGTCGATGATCACCAGGGAGGTGCCGGTACGGCTGTCCTGGCGGATGCGGACCTGGGAGGTGTCGACTCCCTGCTGCTTCAGGGCTCCGACGAGCATATCGCCGGTGCTGTCCGGCCCGATGCAGATATTCAGGCCGCAGTCCATATCCAGCTTCTTCAGATAGACACACTGATTCACAGCGTCTCCGCCCAGCTGGATGGAGATCTCGTCAATACTTTGCTTTTCCTGCCAGACCGAATTCTGGCTGATGGGCCTTGCGGATATATCCATAACGGCCAGTCCGATACACAGAACCTCCATAAAGAACCTCCTGTCCGTGCTTCATCTGGTATCAGTGGGATACCGTCTTGTGTTCTGACTATATTCTGCTCCAAAATTCTCCGTTTGCCAAATAAAATTTGTATACTTGCAAACGTCTGTCTGTACAGAGTATAGTGCAAGAAAAGGCAGTATCATCCGGAAGAGGTTTCCGGCGGGTGCACAGTGATTAAGAAGAGGGAATCATATGGCGAAGAGTACAGGCATCGTAGTTATGGGAGCTTCATTTGTAGACATCAAAGGATACCCGATCTCGCAGTATATTCCGTGCGGCAGGAATGCCGGGCGTGTGGTACAGGTACACGGCGGGGTCGCGCGCAATGTGGCGGAGGACATCGCCAATGTGGAACTGGAGCCTACTTTTGTCAGCCTGGTGGATAAGAGCGGGATCGGGGCCGACGTGATCGAGAAACTGCAGCATCACAGGGTCCACACGGAATACATGAGGCGGACCGAGGACGGCCTGGGAACCTGGCTTGCCCTGTTTGACAACAACGGAGACGTGGTGGGTTCGATCTCCAAGAGACCGGACCTGTCAGAGATCGGGGATATCCTGGATGAGAAGGGGGATGAGATTATCTCCGGCGCGGACAGTGTGATCGTGGAGATCGATATGGAGCCGTCGATCCTGAAGAAGGCCTTCCGCCTGGCGGAGAAATACGGCAAGACCATCTACGCCGTGGTCTCCAACATGTCCATCGCGATGGAGAGAAGAGACCTTCTGAAGAAGACGGGGTGCATCGTCTGCAATGAGCAGGAGGCGGGGATCCTGTTTTCGGAGGACTACGAGGGCATGGAACCGGAGCTTCTGGAGGAGACCCTCAGGCGCCGGATCGAACAGGCCCAGATCCCGAGAATGATCGTGACCCTGGGAGACAGAGGCGCTGTTTTTGCAGAGCAGGGCGGTGAGTCAGGATTCTGTCCTGCCCAGAAAACCGAAGTGATCGACACCACGGGAGCCGGGGACGCGTTCTTTGCCGGAGTCGCCATAGGGCTGACCTACGGGAAGTCGCTTCGCAATTCCTGCGAGATCGGCACCCGGCTTGCCGCATCTGTCATTGCCACCAAGGAGAGCGTCTGTCCGAGGTTTATGCCCGAGGAGTTCGATCTTCAGATCGACAGGGGACAGGACAGTCATGAGTAAGGAATATGATCACCTTTGAGCGTTTTGAGGAACTGACCTATGAGCTGACCGCGCAGCTGCCGGAGGAATTCTTCCACCGGCTGGACGGGGGTGTCATGGCGCGCGAAGGCGTGGTCATCCACCCTGCCGCGCTGGAGGAGGACCTGGTGGTCCTGGGGGAATACCGCCGCAGGCCTTATCTTGGACGGTTTGTGGTGCTGTATTACGGCTCCTTCATGCGGGTGTACGGCTCGCTGAGCGAAGAGAGGCTGAAGGCGGAGATGTGGAGAGTGCTGCGGCACGAATTCCTTCACCATCTCGAGTCTCTTGCGGGGGAGCATTCACTGGAGATCGAAGACGCGGTCAGGATTGCCGCGTACCGCAGCGCCCACGAAAAAAAGACGGAAAATGAGCCGGGCAGTTCCCAAGAAGGAGTTTGAAGTTGGAGATATTTGACATAGTAGATGCCTGCGGCAATCCGACCGGGCAGACCGTCGACCGTGAGACAGCCCACCGCGAGGGGATACGCCACAGAACCGCGCACATCTGGGTGATCCGGGAGCGGGACGGGAGGTATCAGGTCCTGCTTCAGAAACGTTCCATGAACAAGGATTCATTTCCTGGCCGGTATGACACCTCTTCGGCGGGTCATATCCAGGCGGGAGACGGGATCCTGGAGTCTGCCGTCCGGGAGCTGGGCGAGGAGCTGGGGATCCATGCCGCGCCCGGGGAGCTGGAGCGGGCCGGGAGTTTTGATATCGCATACGAGAAGGAATTCCACCACAGAAGGTTCTGTGACAATGAGATCGCCTTTGTGCATGTCCTGCGGCGAGAGATAGACGAGAAGAGCCTTGTCCTTCAGAAGGAAGAGGTGGAGGATGTGGCGTGGTTTGATCTCGAAGAGACCTACCGGGAATGCCTGAAGCACAATCAGAAGTTCTGCGTGCCGGTTCCCGGTCTGGAGGTTCTCAGGACTTATCTTGGCCTGTGAAAGAGCGAAGGAGAAGGCTGCCCGTGCCCCTTGAGACATGGATTCTGCATGGACTGGAGGGAACGCTCATGCTATACTTTTTACAAGTTTTGCAGCCTGGCGGCGCTGCGGCGAAGGCCATGAGAGGATACCGGCAGCAGAGGCTGCCGGAGCGCGATGAGAAAGAGAGGGAGCAGTATGGCTGAAAGCAGGATCATCACAGCGGGATACATATCCATGGATATCACTCCCGCATTTCCGGCAGAACATTATCGGGGAAGGACGCTGCAGGATGTGGTCCGCCCCGGGAAACTCAGGGAAGTCGGAGGCGCGGAGTCATCACCGGGCGGCTGTGTGTCCAACACGGGCCTGGCCCTTCACGTGCTGGGGGCGGATGTCTCACTGATTGCGAAGGTCGGCGACGATGCCTTCGGGCGCATGATCCGTGACGTATATGAGCGGCGCGGCGCCCCGGTTGACTTTATCGTATCGAAGGACGTCGAAACGTCTTATACGATCGTCATCTCAGTTCCTGGAAATGACCGGTGTTTCCTGGTCGACGCAGGCGCGAACGATCATTTTTATCCGGAGGACCTGAACATGGAGGAGGCTGCGAAGGCGCAGTATTTCCATTTCGGCTATCCGGCCTTGATGCGCTCCTTCTATCTGGACGGCGGAGAGAGACTGGCCAGAATGTACAGGGCCATGCAGGAGACCGGGCTGATCACGAGCCTGGACACCGCACAGCCCGACGCAGGCTCCGAGTCCGGCAAGGTGGACTGGGAAAGCCTTCTGGCAAAGAGCCTTCCGTATGTGGACTTCTTTGTGCCCAGTATCGAAGAGCTGGGATTCATGCTGGACCGGGAGCGCTATGAATACTGGCAGGAGAAGGCGCTCAGGACCGGAGAGGATATCTGTATGACACTGTCTCTGGAGGAGGATGTGCGCCCGCTGGCGAAGAAATCCCTGGAGATGGGATGCAGCTGCGTGCTGCTCAAATGCGGCGCTGCGGGCCTCTATCTCCTGTCTTCTTCAGAGGAGCGGATGGTGTCCATCGGCGACCGGTTCCGGGAACACTGCAGAGAATGCAATCCGGAGCTGGCGGCGGCGACGGAAGGCGTATTCACCGGCAGGGGCTGGGGAGATCTGGATCTGTTCCAGGACAGCTACAAGCCGGACCGCATCCTGTCGGGCACAGGCGCGGGAGACACCGCGATCGCAGGCTTCTTGTATGCCCTCAGCCACGGGATGGATCCGCAGACCTGCCTGAAGGTGGCTGCCGGATGCGGTTCCATGTGCATCACCCAGTATGACACCCTGTCCGGGCTTCTCCCGATCCCGGAGCTGCTTAAACGCATCGAGTCCGGGTGGGAGCTGCAGCACTTTATCCAGAAGTGAGTACTCTGATGCTGACCAGGCGGCATCCCTTTTGAGGGGTGCCGCCTTTTTCCTGCCCGCCGGCCGGGGTTACAGTTCGCAGGGCAGCCGCCCTCAATTGCATAGAGTTCTGTGGGCACAGATGAAAACTATAGGAAGCCGACTGAGCTTTGCAAGTTGCTGCAGCCGCGGAAGCGACCACGCTTCTATAGGAGCTGGGAGCGGCTGCAATGCAACCGCAGCAAAGCGAAGGCAGGCGACGTGTTTTCATTGTGCCCGCAGACTCGACGCAATGTAGGCTGCCCTGCGAACTGTAACGGGCGGGGCTGAAAGAGCTTTCCATCCGGGGAAATATGTATATAATGTATCCTTAAGACAAGTACGCAAGAGAGAGTTGGTTATGAATCGTCTGAATCTGGAACAAATAGGAAAATCATACGGGACCCGGGATCTGTTTCACGGCGTCACGATGGGGATCGAATCGGGAGACAGGATCGGCCTGATCGGAATCAACGGGACCGGCAAGTCCACGCTGCTGAAGGTGGTCGCGGGCGCGGTCGAGCCTGATGAGGGACAGATCGTCGCCGGGCGGGATGTCACGATCGCAGCTCTTGCCCAGAGCCCTGTATATCCCCCTGGCACAAGGGTGCTGGACGTGGTGATGCGGGGAAGAAAGAGCGGGTCCGAGGAGGAAGCGCAGGCACGCTCGATGCTGAACCGTCTGGGGATGACTGATCACAGCGCCCTGATGGAGACTCTCTCCGGCGGCCAGAGGAAGAGGGTGGCGCTGGTGCAGACGCTGCTGTCAGGCGCCGAACTGCTGATCCTGGATGAGCCGACCAACCATCTGGACCAGGATATGATCCTGTGGCTGGAGGAGTATCTGAAGCATTTCAGGGGGGAGCTTCTTCTGGTCACCCATGACCGGTATTTCCTGGACAGGGTCACCACGAAGATCGCCGAGCTGGACCGCGGCACTCTGTACGTCTACGAAGGGAATTACGAAACCTATCTTGAGAAGAAGGCCGAGCGCCTGGCACTGGAGGCCAGCACCCAGCACAAGCGCGAGAACCTGATGCGCACGGAGCTTGCGTGGATCCGCCGGGGCGCGCAGGCCAGGTCCACCAAGCAGCAGGCCAGGATCCACCGGTTCGAGGATCTGCAGGAAGCCTCCCGGGAGGCCCGGAGGCGGCTGGAGCAGAGTACTCTCACCATGAGCTCTGTCACGACCAGACTCGGGAAGAAGACCATAGAAGTCAGTCATATCCGCAAGGCATATGAGGACCGTGTCCTGATCGATGATTTCAGCTATATCTTTCTTCGGGATGACCGGATCGGGATCGTCGGTCCCAACGGCTGCGGCAAATCGACTCTGATGAACATTATATCCGGCGCGCTGGAGCCGGACAGCGGCAGCGTGACGGTGGGAGAGACCGTGAGGATCGGTTATTTCCGCCAGGAGAGCGTGGTTCCGGATGAGACCCAGACGGTCCTTGAGTATGTGAAAAATCACGGAGAATACGTGAGGACGGCGGACGGGCTGATCACGGCCTCCCAGATGTGCGAGAAGTTCATGTTCGACGCCAGGATGCAGTGGGCGAAGATCAGCGCGCTGTCGGGCGGAGAGCGGAGAAGACTCTATCTTCTCTCGGTGCTGATGGAGCAGCCCAACGTACTGCTGCTGGACGAACCGACCAATGACCTGGATATAGAAACACTGGAGATCTTTGAGGACTATCTGGATCATTTCCTGGGCATCGTCATTACGGTGTCCCATGACCGGTATTTCCTCGACCGGATTGTGAACCGCGTCTTTGCCTTTGAGCAGAACGGAGTGCTGAAGCAGTACGAAGGCGGATATACGGACTATTACGAGAAGAGCCGTGATGAGAGCCGGGAGAGCAGCCCTGCGGGAAAGGCGTCCGGACAGCGCAATCTCGCCTCTTCCGAGCAGTACGCGCAGCAAAAGAGCATGTCCCGCAAGCGGAAGATGACCTACAGGGAGCAGCAGGAATACGATCATATCGATGAGGAGATCGCTGCTCTGGAGGAGAAGATCGCTGAGCTGGACGCGCAGATCCTGGAATGCGCGACGCAGTATACGAAGCTGGAGGAGCTGTCAAAGCTTCGGGAGGAGACACAGGCTCTGCTGGAGGCAAAGGAAGAGCGCTGGCTGGAGCTGAATGAACTTGCGGAGGAGATCGCTGCACAGACATGACAAAGGTGGATCTGATCACCGGATTCCTGGGATCCGGGAAGACGACATTTCTGAACCTGTATGCAGGATGGCTGCTGGATCAGGGACAGAAGATCGGTATTATTGAAAATGACTTCGGCGCCGTGAACGTGGACATGCTGCTGCTCCAGGATCTGGAGGAGCGGGGGGCCAGCACCGAGATGGTGGCCGCGGCAGATCCGGACTGTTACCGCAGGCGGTTCAAGACAAAGCTGATCGCCCTTGGCATGCAGGGATTTGACCGTGTGCTGATCGAGCCCTCGGGCATCTATGATCCGGATGAGTTTTTTGACGTGCTGTACGAGGAGCCCCTCAGCCGCTGGTATGAGATCGGCAGCGTGATCGCCATCGCGGACGCGAAGCTGGAGGAGGATCTGTCCGAAGAGGCGCAGTACCTGCTGGTATCGCAGCTGGCAGACGCCGGGAGGGTCGTCCTGTCAAGGACACAGGAGGCTTCGCCGGAACAGATGGAGCGCACCATAGAGCGGATCAATCGGGCGATGGAGCGGTTTGGCTGCCGCAGGAGATTCGGATCTGAGGTGATCACCGCGGACTGGAAGGACCTGACGGAGGAAGACTTCCGGGTCCTTGCCGGGTGCGGATACAGGCAGGAAGACCATACCAGGCTTCAGGTGGTGAAGGACGGAGGCTTCGGCTCCGTGTACTATATGAATCTGGATATGACCCCTTCGAAACTGCAGGAGACGGCCCGGAAGCTGTTTGATGATACGCAGTGCGGGCGGGTCTTCCGTGTCAAGGGATTTATCCCCCGGGACGGAGGATGGCTGGAGGTCAACGCTACCCGCGACGGGGTGCGGACCACGCACATTGCCAGAGGACAGAACGTAGTGATCCTGGTCGGCGAAGACCTGAAAAAAGACCGGATCGATCTTTATTTTCAAAAGACAGAGAACAGACAGGAGATGGAACCATGAAGACAACACTGTATGACGGCGCGCCGGAGCGGGCAAATGACAGGGCGGATCTTCCCTCGGGACGTCCGGAGCAGGAGATGCGCACCTACCGATTCCTGGCCAGGGCAGGCATCACCTTCAAGCGGGCGGACCATGACATGGCTGAGACGATGGAGGACTGCAGGGAGATCGAAAAGGTGCTGAAGGCGCCTATCTGTAAGAATCTGTTCCTGTGCAACCGGCAGAAGACCGACTTCTATCTTCTGCTCATGCCCGGCGACAAGCCCTTTAAGACGAAAGAGATCACGAAGCAGATCGGCTCCGCCAGACTCTCCTTTGGTCCGGAGGAATTCATGTGGGAATACATGAACTGCCATCAGGGCAGCGCCAGCGTGCTCGGGCTGATGAATGACACCCAGGGGAAGGTCCGCCTGCTGGTGGATGAGGACCTGAAGAAGAATCCGTACCTCGGAGCCCATCCCTGCATCAATACTTCGACCCTGAAGCTTCACACGTCGGATGTATTCGGGAAGTTCCTGGAACTGACAGGCCATGAGGCGACCTATGTCAGACTGACCGGGCAGGCCTGAGGGAGGGGCACTATGAGATTTGTAGTTCAGAGAGTGTCCGAGGCTTCGGTGACCATCGACGGACAGGTTAAGGGGCAGATCCAAAGGGGCTTCCTGGTCCTGATCGGCATCTGCGACAGCGACACAGAGAAGACCGCGGACCTGTATGTCCGCAAGCTGCTCGGACTTCGCATCTTTGAAGACGCCCAGGGAAAGACGAACCTCTCCCTTCGCGACGTCTCCGGAGAGCTGCTCCTGGTCTCCCAGTTCACCCTGTACGCAAACTGCCGCAAGGGCAACCGTCCGAGCTTCACGGACGCGGGCAAACCGGAACACGCGAATGCGCTGTACGAATACATCGTCAGTGAATGCCGCAAGGCCGGCTACACGGTCCAGACCGGTGAATTCGGGGCAGACATGAAGGTCTCTCTTGTCAATGACGGCCCCTTCACCATCCTGCTGGACGAACATCTGCTGTGAGAGAGGGCGGGAATCCTGCCGGCTCAGAAGAAGGAGTGAGTATGCTGAAGTACAAGGCGGTTTTATTTGACCTGGACGGCACGATCAATGATTCCGGTCCCGGGATCATGAATTCTGCCCGCTATGCCCTGGAGAAGATGGGGTACCCGGTGCCCGGGGAGGAGACACTGTGCCGGTTCGTCGGGCCGTCTTTAATCTATTCCTTCCGGACCTTCTGCGGGATGAGCGAGGAGGACGCGCAGCAGGCGGTGGTCTGGTACCGCGCCTGTTATACGGGCGGAGAGGACTATAATCTGACCATATATGACGGGATGGTGAGCCTGTTTGAGACGCTTCGCGAGAGGGGCGCTCTGCTTGCGGTCGTCACCTCCAAGCCGCAGGACATGGCTGAGAAGATCCTCATACATTTTGGCCTGCGGGGGTATTTTGACTGTGTGGCCGGACGTGATATGGAAAATGAATCCAGCCAGAAGTGCCAGCTGATCCTAAGAGCCCTGCAGGAGCTGGATATCAGCCCCCGGGAGGCCGTGATGGTGGGAGATACGCGGTATGATATCATCGGTGCCCGGGAGGCGGGCTGTGACTCCATCGGCGTCACCTACGGCTACGGTACGAAAGAGGAGCTGCAGGAGCAGAAAGCCACGTATCTGGCCGGCTGCGCGCGGGAGATCGGGGCCTGCGCCGGGCTGCATTTTTAAAAAATGTTTACAGATTGATTAATAATAGGTATAATGTGGACGACGAGCAATATCAGCTTGTCTTTTTGCTTATGCGTTAAGGGTCGTGTGAGCAGAGATTATCCGCTTCTGTATCCAGTGGATGGAAATACGGCAGGGCGGCTACAGGGGAGACGCTGACCGGGGAATTAAGGGATGATCCGGACGGCGGAATAATTAGTAACTGAAGAGGAAAAAGTATGGAACAATATATAATCAGAGGCGGTACTGCGCTTCGCGGTGAAGTAGAGATCGGCGGCGCGAAGAATGCCGCTCTCGGTATTCTTGCCGCGGCGATCATGACGGACGAAGAGGTTCTGATCGAGAATCTCCCGGATGTCAGAGATGTCAACGTCATGCTGGAAGCCATGAACCAGATCGGCGTGAAGATTGACCGCAGGGACAGACACAGTGTAGTCCTGTGCGGTGCAGACATCGGCGATGTGAATATCGAGTACGAATACATCAAGAAGATCCGCGCCAGTTACTATCTGCTCGGCGCTCTGCTCGGCAAGTACAAGAAAGCAGAGGTCCCGCTTCCCGGCGGGTGCAACATCGGTTCCAGACCGATCGACCTGCATCTGAAGGGCTTTAAGGCGCTGGGAGCGAAGGTTACGATCCAGAATGGAAGCATCTGTGCCAACGCGCAGCTGCTGAAGGGACGCCATATCTTCCTGGATACCGTGTCCGTAGGCGCCACCATCAATATCATGATGGCAGCCTCCATGGCAGAGGGAAGAACGGTCATAGAGAACTGTGCCAAGGAGCCCCACGTTGTCGACGTGGCGAACTTCCTGAACAGCATGGGTGCCAATATCAAGGGCGCCGGTACGGATGTGATCCGTATTGTCGGTGTGGAGAAGCTGCACGCGACAGAGTATTCCATCATTCCGGACCAGATCGAGGCAGGAACCTATATGTTCGCGGCGGCATGCACCGGAGGAGACGTTCTCGTGAAGAATGTCATCCCGAAGCATCTCGAAGCTACGATCTCGAAGCTTCTTGAGATCGGCTGCGATATCGAGGAATATGACACGGCAGTGCGGGTGAAGGCTCCCGCAAGGCTTTCCTGTGCCAACGTGAAGACGCTTCCCTATCCCGGCTATCCGACGGATATGCAGCCCCAGATTGGTGTCGCGCTGTCCATGGCAGAGGGTACGAGCATCGTGACGGAGAGCATCTTTGAGAACCGTTTCAAGTATCTGGATGAGCTTGCCCGCATGGGCGCGGTCTCCAAGGTGGAAGGCAATACGGCGGTGATCTCCGGAGTAGAAAAGCTCACAGGAGCCCGTGTCAGCGCACCTGACCTGAGAGCCGGCGCGGCGCTGGTCATCGCAGGGCTTGCGGCGGAAGGCATCACCATGATCGATGACATCATCTATATCCAGAGAGGATATGAGAACTTCGATCAGAAGCTGAGAGGCCTCGGGGCCAAGATCGAGTGCGTCAGCTCCGAACGTGAGGCGCGCAAGTTTGTGCTCATGGTCGGGTAAACCGGCGCATTTCAGACAGATTTCATATTTGCATGATACAATTCGGGCGCTCTATGTAGCGCTCGAATTCATTTTCTGCTAGAATAACAGCGATTTCTGTCGGCGCAGGCCCCCTGCAGGGTACGGGACGGGCCGCAGCAGGCAGACAGGTATTGTAGTTCCTGCCCCGGCAGGCTTTTGGCGCGTCAGGCGCATATGGGGAAATGAATATGGGAAAGAGAGTCGCGGTCCTTACTGACAGCAACAGCGGGATCACGCAGAACTGCGCAAAGGGTCTGGGAGTATCCGTACTGCCGATGCCGTTTTACATCAATGACGAGCTGTTCTATGAGGACATCACCCTCACACAGGAACAGTTCTACAGACATCTGGAGGCGGACGCACAGATCCACACCTCCATGCCTGTCGTGGGAGAGGTCCTGGACCGCTGGGACAGTCTGCTGAAGGAGTATGATGAGATCGTATACATTCCGATGTCCAGCGGGCTCTCCAGCTCCTGTGCGACTGCCAGGAATCTGGCAGAGGACTATGACGGCAGGGTCCAGGTCGTAGACAACCAGAGAATCTCCGTCACCCAGAGACAGTCTGTCCTGGACGCGGTCCGTCTGGCACAGCTTGGCTGGGATGCAGCGGCGATCAAGGAGTATCTGGAGAGAACGAAGTTTGATTCTTCGATCTACATCTATGTGCCGACCCTGAAGTATCTGAAGAAGGGCGGAAGAGTGACACCTGCGGCGGCTGCCCTGGGTACGCTGCTGCGCATCAAGCCCGTCCTGCAGATCCAGGGCGAGAAGCTGGATGCCTTTGCCAAGTGCAGGACCGTGAAAGCGTCCAAGGCGACCATGCTCAAGGCGATCGAGGATGATATCCGTGACCGGTTTGCCCTGGAGGGACAGCCGGACAGCTACTGGATCGCGGGCGCGTATTCCGGCGCACGGGATGAAGAGGTCGAGCAGTGGGTGGAAGAGATCCGGGAGGTCTATCCCGGCAAGCAGATCATCATGCAGCCGCTGTCTCTGTCGATCTCCTGCCATATCGGCCCCGGGGCACTGGCGGTGACGGTTTCAAAGAAGCTTCCTGAGAATCCGGATGAGGCGGCCTGCCGCCCGGACGTACAGTAACAGGCTTTGCAGGGTATTCGGCAGCCGCAGGAAGCGGCAGAGGGGGTGTCGGATTATGAGAGAGGTGCTGAAGGAGGCATCGGTTTCAAGCATATTGACAGCGATCGTAGGACTGGTCCTGCTGATCATGCCGAATCTTACCAACAGGATCATCGTGTACGGCATCGCCGCGGTGCTGGCGGTGTACGGGATCGGAAGGATCTTCCGCTACATCAGGCGCAATGCGGGCGAGGGCATGATGGACCATGACCTGTCCATCGGCCTGGTCTGCGTAGTCACAGGACTGTTCATGTTCCTGTACTGCGGAGTGGTGATCAGCGTGCTTCCCTTCCTGTTCGGCCTCGGGCTGATCTTCGGAGGCACCATGTCGGTGCAGACCGCGTTTGACGTGAGGCGGTTTCACGGAACCAGATGGACAATGCATCTGGTGATCGGCATCGCATTTGTCGTCGCAGGGATCGAAGCGATCCGCAATCCCTTCGGGACGGCATCGCTTCTGACACGGTTCGTGGGACTGTGCTTCCTGCTTCTGGGGATCCACAGTTATATTGAAAATAAGAAAGTAGCACAGCTTCGGCGTGAATTCATGGGAAGCTCTGATATTATTGATGAAGAGGACATCAAAGCACGGAAAGGATAACAGCATGGCGAACAAGGGACCGTATTACATCACTACAGCGATTGCCTACTCATCGGGCAAGCCGCATATCGGCAACACATATGAGGCAGTTCTCGCAGACGCGATCGCGCGCTACAAGAGAGTAGAGGGCTACGACGTCGTGTTCCAGACCGGAACCGACGAGCATGGCCAGAAAAATGAGATCAAGGCTTCGGAAGCCGGCATGACCCCGCAGGCCTTTGTCGACAAGAACTCTGCGGAGATCAAGAGAATCTGGGATCTTATGAATACCAGCTATGACCGCTTTGTCCGGACCTCCGACCCGGAGCATAAGAAGAAGGTCCAGAAGATCTTCAGGAAGCTCTATGACCAGGGAGATATCTACAAGGGCTCCTACGAAGGCTGGTACTGCACGCCCTGTGAGTCCTTCTGGACCCAGTCCCAGCTGGTGGACGGCAAATGCCCTGACTGCGGACGCCCGGTTACCATGGCCAGCGAAGAGGCGTATTTCTTCAGAATGAGCAAATACGCGGACCGTCTGATCGAGCACATCAATACACATCCGGAGTTTATCCAGCCGGTTGCCCGCAAGAATGAGATGATGAACAATTTCCTCCTTCCGGGCCTGCAGGATCTGTGCGTCTCCAGGACTTCCTTTACCTGGGGTATCCCGGTAGACTTTGATCCGAAGCACGTGGTCTACGTCTGGCTGGACGCGCTGAGCAACTACATCACCTTCGCGGGATATGACGTGGACGGATCCACGGACGAATACAGCAGGTACTGGCCGGCGGATCTTCATCTGATCGGCAAGGACATCATCCGCTTCCATACCATCTACTGGCCCATCTTCCTGATGGCACTGGGTGAGCCGCTGCCCAGGCAGGTATTCGGACACCCCTGGCTTCTGATGGGGGACGGCAAGATGTCCAAATCCAAGGGAAATGTACTCTACGCGGATGAGCTGGCGGATGTCTTCGGCGTGGACGCGGTGCGCTATTTTGTGCTGCACGAGATGCCCTTTGAAAATGACGGTGTCCTGACCTGGGATCTGTGCGTGGAGCGTTTCAACTCTGATCTTGCCAACACGCTCGGAAACCTGGTGAACCGCACGATCTCCATGACCAACAAGTATTTTGACGGAGTCGTATGCGCGACCGGCGTTACCGATCTCCAGGTCGCGCCCTCCGGCGTAGTTTCCGAGGGACAGACCGGAAGCATCGATGAAGATCTGAAGAAGATCGTTCTCGAGACACCGGCAAAGGTCACGGAGAAGATGGACAGGCTTCGCGTAGCGGATGCGATCAGCGAGGTATTTGCCCTCTTCAAGAGATGCAACAAGTATATCGACGAGACAGCTCCCTGGGTCCTGGCAAAGGGCGAGGACCAGCTGACGAAGGACCGTCTGAGCCAGGTTCTCTACAACCTGGTGGAGGCCATCGCGGTGGGCGCGGAGCTGCTCGAATCCTTCATGCCGGATACCGCGCAGAAGATCCTGCAGCAGCTCAATGCGAAGAAGCGCGGCCTGGACAACATGGATACCTTCGGACAGTATCCGTCCAATGAGAAGGTCACCGACCAGCCGCAGATCCTCTTCCAGAGACTGAAGGCGGAGGATGTGGAAGCTGCGGTCGCAAAACTGCAGCAGGCCAGGGCGGAAGCGGCAGGCGCGCCCCAGGAAGAGGAGAAGGCAGCCGGGGACGAGGATTCCATGGACGTGGAGAAGAAGGAAGAGGTCAGCATCGATGACTTCGCGAAGCTTCAGATCCAGGTCGGAGAGATCGTTCACTGTGAGGCGGTCAAGAAGTCCAAGAAGCTCCTCTGCAGCCAGGTGAAGATCGGGTCGCAGACACGTCAGATCGTCTCCGGCATCAAGCAGTGGTACACACCGGAGGAGATGGTCGGCAAGAAGGTCCTGGTCATCACGAACCTCAAGCCGGCAAAGCTCGCGGGACAGCTGAGTGAAGGCATGATCCTGTGCGCGGAGGACAACCAGGGCCGTCTGAGCCTGGTAAGCCCGGAGAGCGCCGTATCCTGCGGAGCTGAGGTGCGCTGACTGAGGTACGCTGACTAGGTCAGTTAACAGGAAAGATACGAATCAGGCGGGCATCCGGAGACTGTGGTTTCCGGATGCTTTCCATACTCAGCAGGAGAGGCCTATGATCGGGAAACCTATGATCTGCGATACGCATGCACATTATGACGACGAAGCCTTTGACAGTGACCGGGAGTCACTTCTGGCAGCAGGACTTTCGGAGGGCGGCGTGGAGTTTGCCGTGAACGTTGGCGCGTCCATGCATGGCGCGGACGCGTCCGCAAAGATGGCGCGGCAGTACGATGTCATCTATGCCGGCTGCGGGATCCATCCGGATGACGTGGGCGTATTTGAGCATGCGGGGTATGACCTGCATGGCCAGCCGGCTGGTGCAGAGACCGACGAAACGGATCCGGAAGAAGCACAGCGGCTCCACAGGCGCCATCTGGAATGGGCGAGGTTTTCCTGCCCGGAGGAGGCCATGCAGCATCTGCGGGAGCTGTGCCGCGGACCGAAGGTAGTCTGTGTCGGGGAGATCGGTCTGGATTACCACTGGATGGTGGAAGAGAAGGAAGTTCAGAAGAAATGGTTCCGCGCCCAGATGCAGCTGGCATATGAGCTGGGTCTTCCGATCAACGTGCACAGCCGCAACGCGGCGCAGGACACCTTCGATCTGATCCGGGAGAACTATGACGCCGGGCAGTATACGGGAGGTGTCATCCACTGCTATTCCGGCAGCCGTGAGCTTGCCCGGGAATATGTGAAGATGGGATATCACATCGGGATCGGCGGTGTGATCACCTTTAAAAACTCCAAGACTCTGAAGAGAGTGGTGGAGGACACGCCGATCGAGTACCTGGTCACGGAGACGGACTGCCCCTATCTTTCTCCGGAGCCGAACCGGGGAAAGAGAAATGACTCTTGCAATATTTCTTTTGTGATTGAGAAGATCGCGCAGCTGAAGCAGATGGATGTGCAGGAATGTGCCGGGATCCTGCAGATGAATGCCCATGAAGTATACAGGATATGAGTATGAGCAAATTATCAAACGCTAAAAATACGATTGCTGTAGTATCACAGCATGATTTTGATTTCCGCAAGCGCTTCGGGCAGAACTTTCTTGTGGATGAAGGAGTGATCCTGCGCGCGCTTGAAGCTGCGGGGGTAGATAAGGATGACGTTATCTTCGAGATCGGGCCGGGAATCGGGACGCTGACCCAGTACCTGTGCGAAGCCGCATACCAGGTGGCCGCCATAGAGATCGACAGGAAGCTGATCCCGATCCTGGAGGAGACGCTGCAGCAGTATGATAACGTGCGGATCATCAACCAGGATGTTCTGAAAACAGACCTGCTGGGACTTGCCAGGGAATATGAAGCCGGCAGGCCGCAGGACGAAGCCACCGGCGCGGCCCGCAGATATGTGCCGAAGCATGATCTGAAGATCGTGGCCAATCTCCCCTACTACATCACGACGCCGATCCTGATGGGACTCTTCCGGCAGAAGGTTCCGGCCAGATCGGTCACGGTCATGGTACAGAAGGAGGTCGCGGAGCGGATGACGGCCCGGGCGGGGGGCAAGGATTATGGCTCTCTGTCCATTGCGGTCCAGTATTATTCCAGGCCGCGGATCGTGGAGATCGTTCCGCCGGAGAGCTTTGTCCCCAGACCGAAGGTGACCAGCGCGGTCGTGACCATGGAGCTGTACGGCGAGCCGCCGGTAAAACCGGTGGATGAAGAACTCTTCATCGCCATAACGCGGGCCGCCTTTGAGCAGCGCAGAAAGACGCTGGTCAATGCCCTGGGCAGCAATTCATCGGTTCCCTGCGGCAAGGACAGTGTCCGTCAGGCCCTGGAGAAGATGGGACTGAGTCCGTCCGTGCGCGGAGAAGCCCTCTCATTGGAAGAGTTTATAAAACTGTCTGACCTGTTAAAGGGTTCAGAGCAGGAGCAGGCATAAAAGTGCCCCGGCAGCAGCCGGGGCTTTTCAGTGTCATAAGAAAATGTCAGTCAGACCGGATCTTTCGGATCGGACGGCATCTGGTCTGCCGGGGGCTCATCCGCCGGGACCGCATCTGCCGGGGTCTCATCCGCCGGCATCTCTTCCGTCTCCGGCTTTGGCGGCACGGGAGCGTATCCCAGGCTGGAGAGGTCTGCCTCTTCATCGACCACGAATTCATTGTCCGGGGTGCTTTCCTGCCCGGTCTCTTCCGGCATCAGCTTCCGGAAGATCGGATACATCAGCTCCACATTGATCATCGCATTGACCGCGAATCCCAGCAGGATCCAGAACAGGATCAGGTTCCAGAAGATCACGGTACTGGTCTGGGCCACGGTAATTCCCACCATCAGAGCCGCCGCTCCTGCAATGCCGATGGTCCTGGGGCCGTTTCCGAAGATCACCAGGGCTGCGTTCGCGAAGGTGTTCCGGATCGTGTTATAGAACCTGGACAGCAGGGCAAATGAATAGACCGTGATCAGGAACCAGAAGATCAGCCCCACCAGGATGACGGCGCGCACGACGGATCCGGATGTTCCCGGGACTGTGCGGTACATCATAAACTCCAGGGCAAAGAGTAAGAACAGCGCCAGCAGGATCAGCCACATGAGCGTCGCCTGCTTGAAATTCTCCTTAAAAGACTTGAAGAATCTCCTGGTCAGATAGCCATCCTCCGACTCCTTCATCTTGAAGAAGCAGTAATACATCGCTGTCATGGACGCTCCGATGGTAAAGACCGGTATACTGCACACCAGGAACAGAAGGTTGAGCACCAGCAGGTCGGCGACCTTGCTCAGAAAGCGCATTAACGGGTTATCCAGGTCAAATAAGCCTCTTAACATATTGAATCCTCCAGGAAACGGAGTACGTCCGCATAGACAGTTTCCTTATCCAGCTCGTTCAGCACCTCATGCCGGTCTTCCTCATAGATCTTCAGCTCTGTATTCTGAAGTCCCAGCGATCTGAACTGGGCAGCGACCTTTCCGGGCCCCTTGCCGTTTCCGCCCACCGGGTCCTTGGCACCGGCGATAAAGAGCACCGGAAGGCTCTTGGGCATGTGCTCCAGATTCGCCTTCGAGGTCAGATACAGAAGCGTCTGGAACAGTGTGTAGAAACCGTTGCAGGTAAATACAAACTGCGTGCGGCGGTCCGCCACATAGGCATCAACGATGGATTCGTCCCTCGTGAGCCAGTCCACCTTGGTCCTCGCGGGCTCGAACTGCTTATTCAGAGAGCCCAGGGACAGGTTATTGAGGAAGGGACTGCGGTAGAACCAGCCCTTTCTGCTTCCGATAAACTTCGACAGGAACATCCCCAGAGCTGCCTCGGGGGCAGGGTGGTAGGCGGTCCCGCTGATGACGGCCGCAGTCAGGGAAGCGCCGCGCAGGCACAGATACTGCCTGGCCAGGAAGGATCCCATGGAGTGTCCCAGCAGAAAATAGGGAAGCTCCGGGTACAGATCCTGGGTGAGCATCTGCAGCGTGCGGATATCCCGCATCAGGATCTTATTGCCGCTCAACTCGCCGGCGGGATCGGTGGAATTGCCCTCCAGGAAGTCATTTTCCCCGAAATATCCGAAATAGTTCTCATTGCCGTCCCGGATCGATCCGCCGTGTCCCAGCAGGTCGCAGCCGGTCACGATAAAACCGTGGGATGCCATAAAACAGGCAAAATCGTCATAGCGGTCGATGAATTCCTGCATGCCGTGTATGATCTGCAGCACGCCCACGGGAGCGATGCCCTCGTCCGGAACCCACCTCAGCGCGCGGATCTGTGTCCTGTTATCCCCTGAAGGGTATGTAAATTCAGTCTTCACAGCCATAATTTATCCTCCCAAACAGACCTATCATACCATAATCACGGATAGTTTCCTACAATCGGGCGTTTTTTTCGTGATTTCCCAAATTGACACATGTATCGGCATGCACCTATAATGACCGATGATACTGTGTCAATCTATGCAATTATGCCGGGCAGCTGACGAGAAAGGCGCCCGCGGAGGTAAATCACAATGCGATACACAAAGGTAAACACAGACCTGAACTTCGTCGAGAGGGAGAAGGATGTCAACCGGTTCTGGAAGGAGAATGACATCTTCCGCAAGAGCCTGAAGATCCGTGAAGGAGCTCCGTACTATACATTTTACGACGGACCGCCCACGGCGAACGGCAAGCCCCACATCGGTCATGTCCTGACCCGTGTCATCAAGGATATGATCCCGCGCTACCATACCATGAAGGGCGAGTATGTCCCCCGCAAGGCCGGCTGGGATACCCACGGACTTCCGGTAGAGCTGGGTGTTGAGAAGGAACTGGGTCTGAACGGAAAAGAGCAGATCGAGGAGTACGGCATGGAGCCGTTCATCCAGAAATGCAAGGAGTCTGTCTGGCAGTATAAGGGCATGTGGGAGGATTTCTCCGACACGGTCGGTTTCTGGGCAGACATGGATAATCCGTATGTCACCTATTATGATGATTTCATTGAATCTGAATGGTGGGCGCTCAAGGAGATCTGGAACAAGAAGCTCCTCTACAAGGGCTTCAAGGTCGTTCCCTACTGCCCGCGCTGCGGAACCCCGCTGAGCTCACAGGAAGTAGCCCAGGGGTACAAGCTGGTCAAAGAGCGCTCCGCGATCGTACGCTTCAAGGCGGCCGATGAGGAGGGAGTATACTATCTGGCATGGACCACGACTCCGTGGACACTCCCCAGCAACGTCGCTCTGTGCGTGAACCCGTCCGAGACCTACGTCAAGGTGAAGGCTGCGGACGGCTACACCTATATCCTTGCCCAGGCACTGGCAGACAAGGTCCTCGGCAAGCTGGCGGACAAGGCGGTTGCCGCTGAGGTCAGCAAGGCATACCACGACCAGGTAGCGGCTGCGGTGGCCCAGGGCCTGGATCCGAAGAGTGTGGAATTCGACGCAGACGCCTATGACAGGAACGGTGTCCCGGAGGGCAAGGCATACGAAGTGCTGGAGACCTATGTGGGTACCGATCTGGAGCGCCGTGCCTATGAGCCGCTGTTCGAGGCAGCAGGAAAGGCTGCGGCAAAACAGCATAAGACCGGCCACTTTGTGACCTGCGACGATTATGTCACCATGACGGACGGTACCGGCATCGTTCATATCGCTCCGGCGTTTGGTGAGGATGACGGACGCATCGGCCGCAACTATGACCTTCCCTTCGTCCAGTTCGTAGACGGAACCGGAAACATGACTTCGGATACGCCCTACGGCGGAATGTTTGTCAAGAAGGCAGATCCGGTTATCATCCGTGACCTGGACCATGAGGGCAAGCTGTTTGACGCTCCGAAGTTCGAGCATGAATATCCGCACTGCTGGCGCTGCGACACTCCGCTGATCTACTATGCGCGTGAGTCCTGGTTCATCAAGGTGACGGAGGTCCGTGACCAGCTGGTCGCGAACAACAATACGGTCAACTGGATTCCGCCCACGATCGGCTCCGGCCGTTTCGGCAACTGGCTGGAAAATGTTCAGGACTGGGGCATCAGCCGCAACCGTTACTGGGGAACTCCGCTTCCGGTCTGGGAGTGCGAGGACTGCGGAAAACAGATCTGCATCGGTTCCCGCGAGGAGCTGAAGGAGATGTCCGGTAGAGAGGACGCTCTGACCGTAGAGCTGCACAGACCCTATATCGACGAGTTTGTGTGCACCTGCCCGGAATGCGGCAGGCACAGCATGAAGAGAGTCCCGGAGGTCATTGACTGCTGGTTTGACTCCGGCGCGATGCCGTTTGCGCAGCATCATTATCCGTTTGAAAATAAAGAGATCTTCGAGCAGCAGTTCCCGGCCGCTTTCATTTCCGAGGCAGTGGACCAGACCAGAGGCTGGTTCTACTCTCTTATGGCGGAGTCGACGATCCTGTTCGGCAGGTCTCCGTATGAGAACGTTATCGTCCTGGGCCTGGTCCTTGACGGAAACGGGCAGAAGATGTCCAAGAGCAAGGGCAATGCGGTCGATCCCTTCGAGGCGCTGAAGACGCATGGCGCGGACGCGATCCGCTGGTACTTCTACAGCAATTCCGCTCCCTGGCTTCCGAACCGCTTCCACGGCAAGGCTGTGCAGGAAGGACAGAGAAAGTTCCTGGGAACACTGTGGAACACCTATGCGTTCTATGTCCTGTACGCGAACATTGACGACTTTGATCCGTCTGTATACGCAGACAGCTACAAGGCTCTCCTGGAGAGGGTCAAGGCAGGGGAGGAGGATGCGCTTCCGGTCATGGACCGTTGGCTGCTGTCGCGCATGAACACCATGATCCGCGACGCAGACAATTCCCTGGCGGCCTACAAGATCCCGGAGACGGCCCGCGCACTGGAGTCCTTTGTGGATGACATGTCCAACTGGTACGTGCGCAGATGCCGTGACAGGTTCTGGGCACACGGCATGGAGCAGGATAAGATCAATGCCTACATGACGCTGTACATGGCACTGAAGAACCTGTGCCTGTGCGCGGCTCCGATGATCCCGTTCATGACGGAGGAGATCTGGCAGAACATCGTCCGCGGCGCGGAACCGGCTGCAGCCGAGTCCATTCATCTGAGTGATTATCCGCAGGCGGATGAGCAGCTGATCAACGCAGAGCTTGAGACCTCCATGAATGAAGTCCTGAGCATTGTCGTGATGGGCCGCGCCGCCAGAAATGACGCGAACATCAAGAACCGCCAGCCGATCGGCCGCATGTTCGTCAAGGCCCCGCAGGCTCTTGGCCAGTACTTTGCCGATATCGTCACGGACGAGCTGAACGTGAAGAAGATCGAGTTCACGGATGACGTGAGAGCCTTCACCAGCTACAGCTTCAAGCCGCAGCTTCGCACCGTCGGTCCGAAGTATGGCAAACTGCTGGGCGGCATCAGGAAGTATCTTGCGGAAGTCGACGGCAATGCCGCGATGGATGAGCTCAATGAGAGTGGAGCCGTTAAGTTCGATGTAAATGGGGAAGCCGTGGAGCTGACAGCGGAAGATCTTCTGATCGAGACCGCTCAGATGGAGGGCTTCGTAAGCCAGCAGAATGGTCCGTTTACGGTAGTTCTTGACACCAACCTGTCCGAAGAACTGATCGAGGAGGGCTTCGTGAGAGAGCTTGTGTCCAAGATCCAGACAATGAGAAAAGAAGCAGGATTCGAAGTGCAGGATCACATCAGCGTATTCCAGTCGGCCAACGACAGGATCCGCGCGATCATGGAGAAGTTCGCAGGTGATCTGAAGCAGGAAGTCCTTGCAGAGTCTATTTCCTATGAGACAGCAGATGAGACCGCCTATACAAAGGAATGGACCGTAAATGGTGAGAAGGTTACTCTGGCAGTAAAGAAGATCTGAGCTCTGCAGCTCTATGGAGGTAAGAATGACAAAGAAAAGAGAAATATCCAAGTTTGATAAAGCAGTATTTCAGGAGTCCGTTCAGGATAACCTGCGTTCCCTGTTCCGCAAGACGCTGAAGGACGCGAGCAAGCAGGAGATCTTCCAGGCGGTATCCTATGCCGTCAAGGACGTTATCATCGACGACTGGATGGCGACCACCCAGCAGATGGAGAAGGACGATCCGAAGATCCTGTATTACATGTCCATGGAGTTCCTGATGGGACGTGCCCTGGGCAACTCTCTGATCAACCTGAAGGCATATAAGGAAGTCAAGGCCGCGTTGGAAGACATGGGCCTGGACATCGACGCTGTGGAAGATCAGGAGAGAGACCCGGCTCTCGGAAACGGCGGCCTTGGAAGACTTGCGGCCTGCTTCCTGGATTCACTGGCAACACTGGGCTATCCGGCATATGGATGCGGCATCCGTTATCGTTTCGGCATGTTCAAGCAGAAGATCGAGAACGGCTACCAGATCGAGGCTCCGGACAACTGGCTCAAGAACGGATATCCCTTTGAGCTGAAGAGACCGGAGTATGCGCGTGAGGTCAAGTTCGGCGGATATGTCCGTGTCGAGTACAATGAGAACACCCGCCGCAATAAGTTCATCCAGGAGAACTACCAGTCTGTACTGGCAGTTCCGTATGATATTCCGATCGTCGGCTACGGCAATCATATGGTCGATACCCTCCGCGTATGGGATGCGGAAGCGATCAACGATTTCCAGCTGGATTCCTTCGACAAGGGTGACTATCAGAAGGCAGTCGAGCAGGAAAACCTGGCAAGGAATATTGTCGAGGTCCTGTACCCGAACGACAACCACTATGCCGGCAAGGAGCTGCGTCTGAAGCAGCAGTACTTCTTCATCTCCGCTTCCGTGCAGGATGCGATCGATCACTATAAGAGAACGCATACAGACATCCGGAAGTTCTATGAGAAGGCAACCTTCCAGATGAATGATACTCATCCGACCGTTGCGGTCGCTGAGCTGATGAGGATCCTTCTGGATGAGGAAGGCCTTGAGTGGGATGACGCGTGGGAGGTCACCACAAAGACCGTCGCCTACACGAACCACACCATCATGGCAGAGGCTCTTGAGAAATGGCCGATCGAGCTGTTCTCCAGACTGCTGCCCCGTATCTACCAGATTGTAGAGGAGATCAACCGCCGCTTCCTTCTTGAGATCGAGAAGAAGTTCCCGGGCGACCACAGAAAGGTTGCCAATATGGCGATCATCTACGACGGACAGGTCAAGATGGCGAACCTGGCGATCGTCGCCGGATATTCGGTCAACGGTGTTGCGCAGCTGCATACAGAGATCCTGAAGACACAGACTCTGAGGGATTTCTATGAGATGTATCCGCACAAGTTCAATAATAAGACCAACGGTATCACACAGCGCCGCTTCCTGCTTCACGGCAACCAGCTGCTGGCAGACTGGGTGACCGCTCATATCGGAGACGAGTGGGCGACCGATCTTCCGCAGATCGCGAAGATGAAGGTCTACGCGGACGACCCGAAGGCGCAGCAGGAGTTCATGAATATCAAGTATCAGAACAAGCTGCGTCTGGCAAAGTACATCAAGGAGCACAACGGAATCGAAGTAGACCCGCGCTCCATCTTCGACGTACAGGTCAAGAGACTGCATGAATACAAGAGACAGCTGATGAACATCCTTCATGTCATGTACCTGTATGACCAGCTGAAGGATCATCCGGAGATGCCGTTCTATCCGAGAACCTTCATCTTCGGAGCAAAGGCGGCGGCAGGCTACCGCAGAGCGAAGATGACCATCAAGCTGATCAACTCCGTAGCGGACGTCATCAACAATGACGCTTCCATCAACGGCAAGATCAAGGTCGTCTTCATCGAGGACTACCGTGTATCCAACGCAGAGTGGATCTTCGCGGCTGCAGACGTATCCGAGCAGATTTCGACGGCATCCAAGGAAGCATCCGGAACCTCCAATATGAAGTTCATGCTGAACGGCGCTCCGACCCTGGGTACCATGGACGGCGCCAATGTTGAGATCGTGGAGGAAGTCGGTGCGGAGAACGCATTTATCTTCGGCCTGTCCTCTGAAGAGGTCATCAACTTCGAGAACAACGGAGGCTATGATCCGAACTACTACTTCAATACCGATCAGGATATCCGCCGTGTGCTGATGGAGCTCATCAACGGCAAGTATTCCAACGGTGACATGGAGATGTTCCGTGAGATCTACGATTCTCTGCTGACCAATAAGTACGGCAATGCGGACCAGTACTTCATCCTTGCGGACTTCAAGTCCTACGACAAGGCAAGAGCTGATATCGTCGAGGCATACCAGGATGAGGCACGCTGGGCGAAGATGGCCATCCTGAACATGGCATCCTCTGGCAAGTTTACATCCGACCGTACGATCCAGCAGTATGAGGATGACATCTGGCATCAGACTCCGATGAAGGTGACTGTCTGAGAAACAGAGACTGTGAGTCAGAAACTGCGAAACAGCGCTGAATAAGAGTACATAATAAAATCCCGGCTGTGGGCATACCGCTCACAGCCGGGATTTTATTTATTGTGGATTACGTAGTGTTCTGCGCGGATCAGAACTCTTCTTCCGGAGCCAGCTCCGTGGTCTTGTTCTTCGGCGGGAAGATGAAGGAGAAGACCAGGAAGAGTATCAGTGCGACCAGCAGTCCCGGGATGATCTTCTGTCCGCCCCAGTTCCAGCCGAGGAAGTTGCCGGTTGCGGAGAACTGCTCAAGGTAGACAACGACGACAGTTCCGCCGATCAGGGACGCGATGGTGCCGATCGTGGAAGCACCCTTCCAGTACATGCCGAATACATAGGGGAACAGAGTTCCTGCAGCACGAAGTGTGAAGCAGAACATCAGGATCGTTGTCAGCGAGCTGAGGTTGAACAGGGCGATCAGCATGCCGAGAAGGCCAACCAGAGCCATTGTGATCTGCGTGACACGCATGACTTCCTTGGAGGATGCATCCGGCTTGAGCACCTGCTTGTAGATATCATTGGCGAATACGGCGCCGGCGCCGAGCAGGTCGGAGTCGGAGCTGGACATGGTCGCCGAGATGATGCCTGCGAACAGAAGTCCGACGATCACAGGCGGCATGGTCTCTACGGCAAGCATGGGAAGTGCGTATCTTGCGCCGACGGATTCGAAGTCAGCCGCATTGAACTTGCCCATGTTGATCAGAGCGAGCATGATGATGCCGAGGATGGTCGGGATGAACGCATAGATGAAGTTGATCAGAGCCGCGAGCAGGGCGCCCTGCTTGGCAGCCTTGCCGTCACGGGCTGCATAGAAACGGGAAACCGCTTCCTGGCCGACCGTGAAGGTTGCGATGTACATGATGATCAGAGAGATGATCGCGACGATCGTATAGCTCTTGTCAGGTCCGTTGAACAGCTTCATGGTTCCTTCCGGAACATTGGCCATGACATTGCCCCAGCCGCCTGCATAGTTCAGAGCGAAGGGGATGGCGATGATCATGCCGATTACGATCAGGAAGACCTGGATGTCATCCGTCATGGTGACGGACCACAGACCACCCATGATGGAGTAGACCGTAACAACGATCGCGGTGATGATGACAGCTGTCTTGTAACTGATGCCAAGCATCGTGGAGGTGATGACTGCGGAAGCGATGAACTGTCCGGCGGTCAGACCGATCAGCGGAAGCAGTGTGATGATACTGGTGATGAGACCTGTGACCTTGCCGTATCTTCTGCGGAAGTACTCCGGAACGGTCTTGACCTCGGTATTTCTTACCTTCGGGGCGATGAAGCTCATGATCACGAAAGCGATACCCATGGTGATGATGTACCATGAAGCACTCAGACCATATCCGCCCATACCGTTCTGGACAACGCCCAGTGAAGATCCGCCGCCGATCTCGGTAGCTGCAAGAGTTCCGGCCATCATGAACGGTCCGAGACGCCTGCCGGCGACAACGAAATCAGCATTGTTGGTAATCTTCTTGGAAGAATACCAGCCGACCCAGAGCATAAAGAGCAGGTAGGCAACCACAATGACTGTGACAATAGGGTTAACTGACATACCATTTCCCTCCCTTATTATGAAATGATTGACGTGATATCAGAAGTTTAGCATATTTGCACGAAAGAAGCCACAGCATTCCTGTAAAAATTATAATTATTACCATACGAAATGCCTGCGGCAGGCACGGATCCGTTGTATAATGGCAGCAGCAAGTTCTTCAGAGGGAGGGTGGAAGATATGGATATCAGGGACAGGATCCTGCAGGAAGCCGGATGGGAGATCAGAGAGAGTGACAGGGCTGACGCGGCCGCATCAGTCCGGATCGGGATGCTGCTGCGGATCGGCCTGGCCGGTGCCGCGGTCTTCTTCCTGTTTTCTTTGAAGGCACATACGATGCTGCCCTATATTGCCGGCGCGGCCGCAGTGCTGCTGGCGGTCTGCTATTACGGTCACCGGACGGTCTTCTCGCGAAAGCTGCGCTCCCTTCTGGTACGTGACTGTGATCCGGATCATTTCCTGTCCTATTACAGCGCCGTACTTCAGTCTGCGGGCCGGCAGAAGAAATGGGAAGGCCACATCTACAACATGGTGCAGGGACTGTTCTATGCGGGACAGTTTGAAAAGGCCGGACATCTTGTGAAGCTGTATGAAGAGGAATGCCGCAGTGCGGAGGGAGACTTCAGGCATGACCTGGCAGGGGCCCTCCTGGCGTATCATGCAGGGGATCTTGAGCTTCTGAAGCACTATTCCGCCCTGCTTGGAAATGAATCGCAGCGTGTGAGAATGAACGCGGAGCTGTGCGACGAGCTGGATGAGGCAAAGGCACTCCCGCATTTTCTGGAGCTGGAGCAGAAAGGACAGTGGCAGGAGCTGTACGACGCAGTAAGCCGTGCCAGGTTCTACGACGCGCTGCCGCTGGGACAGCTGAAAAAGCACGTCTGCCTGGAGAAGGCCGCCCGGGGCATGCAGGATACAGAAAAAGCCGGCATGCACGGGAACTATGTCCGCGCACATGCCGGTACGACCTTCTACAGAGAGCTGCAGTAAAGTACTGCCAGAGAGCTGCAGCCCTGAATATGCTGTTTTATCCTTTCTCCGCCTCTGTCTGCGCCGCGGCTGAGTCTGCGCCTTCTGTCTGTGCAGCCGCTGCGGCTTCTTCTATCAGATCTGCCTCCAGTGAGGCCGCTTCTTCAGGCGTCATGCCTGCCGACTTCGATACGACATTCCATACGGAGCTTCGCTCAAATCCGAGAGCCCAGATGGCAGTGCCGCCCAGGTCGTATTTGGAGGTGAGCAGGGCCTTGCGCTGCAGGGACTGTTCGTCCTCGATCCAGATCTCGCACAGCACGCCGTCATCCGTATACCAGCCCACGTAATTCTGGGAGCTTTCCGCATCCCAGGTGGGGGTGAGGTGCCAGGAATCGAGCGTCGCCGCAACGGAATTCATGGACAGCTCCTCACTGTTTACATAGGTAGCTCCGTCTGCGTCCGAAGAGGTATACCAGATCCTGGTATAGAACGGAATGGCGCTGATCAGCTTCTTTGCCGGGATCCCCATGTCAAGCAGCGTGCGGGTCGCATTCTCTTCGTAGGGAAGGGATGCCACCGAACCGGCTGCTTCGGATCCAGCGTAATGCTCGTCATACCCCATGGTGATCAGGTAGTCCGCCACATGGGCGATCTCAACGCGGTTCAGGTACGTATTAAATGAAAATGGCGGTACCAGATCCACGCTCAGAATCAGTCCTTCCCGGCGGCAGGCGATGGACATCTCCCGGACAAACTGGGTAAAGCACAGTCCGTCGGCCTCCTCCACATATTCGAAATCAATGTTGATTCCGTCCAGGTCCAGATCCGATGCGTACCGGATCAGCTGCCCGATGCAGCGCCTTCGCGAAGCGGTGGAGGCGAGCATGGCGGAGGTATCCATGTCTGCGGAGAAGTCGCTGACCAGTCCCCAGACCTGCAGATCCTTCGCATGCGCTTTCTTCACATAGGCGGCAGACGCGATGGAATCCACGCTGCCGTCATTGTCTGCCAGGGAGAACCAGGTAGGACTGATGGCAGTGACGCCGGTCATGGAGGCGGTGTCATTTTCAAAGTTCTTATTCGCATTTTTGGATGAGATCATATGCCATACGACCGACACTCTCTCATCCGGAGCCTGGGACGAATACTCCTGCGGGGTAAATCCTTCATTGAGGATCGTGACCTCGGAGGGTTCTGACATGCGGTTTGACTTGACATAGCCGATAAACCCGTCTGAGGTCAGAACGCGCAGCCAGTGGGGCATCTCATCGAGGACCATGACCCGGTCCCCTTTGTTGAGGCTGGTCAGGATCGGGCTTTTGATCCCGCCCTGATAACGGACCGCAGAATCTTTGGCGGCCTCGGCCACCAGAGTATCTCCCCATCTGCTCCGAAGATATACATGCTGCGTCTCCTTTTCGTAGGAGTAGGTCACATTCGTATATTCAGTGATAAACTCCAGACTCAGATAGAGGGCCGAGGAGGCCTCGTCCCGAAGAAGAATGATCTCCTTATAGGAAGCTTCCGAAGTCGGGTCGCTGGTGAGCGCACCGTCGATCACCGTATAGGAGGTCGAGTTGATCGGAATCTCATAGGTCTGGAGCGGGGTCGTAAAGATCACGTTATTGAGCGTCTCATCCCAGTAGAAGCGCTCGTTCAGAGAACTGCGAACCAGCGCGTAGGGGATATAGAGTGAACCGCTCTCTGAGACCAGAGCCCGCTCCGGGATGTTCTGATCCTGAAGGACGATCGCCGCCTCATTGGCAGCCATGTCTCCGAAGTATTCCGTATAGGACATCTTCCTGTTGGTCGGTGTATACCTGCGGATCAGATAGACGCTGGCTATGGCCGCGGCTGCAAGCAGGAGGATCCCGAGCAGCTTCATACCTGAGCTGCGGGGGCGCTTCTTCCTGGCAGACTGCGGACGGCCGCCGGAGGTATCCTCGCTGTGACGGACCCCGGAGTCAGACGCAGACTCCTCAGGCCCGGCGTCTGCGGAATCTGCGTCAGAGCGCCTGGTTTTGGAATCTGCAGCGTCTGAATCCACGGCTTTTGAGTCCGCAGCGTCTGAATCCACGGCTTCTGAATCCACGGCTTTCGAATCCACAGTTTCTGAATCAGCAGTTTCCTTGTCGTTCTCCTCTTCCTCTGCGGGAATGGGAGGAATGTATGTCCGGCCTTCCCTTCGGCGCTTCTCGGCAAGCTCTGCCACCGCCCGGTCCGTTTCAGCAATGGCATCCTCCAGCTCTTTCCTGCGCAGCGCTTCGGAGATCACATCGTCTGCCTGCATCAGGGCGTCATTCAGATCATCCATCCCTTCGGAAAGACCGGTGCTGTTCTTACGGTTCTTGTCATCCTGCATATCAGGCATATCCTTTCATAATCAAAAACAAACTTCTAACCGTAAGTATAGCAGTACATACTGTGCAGTTCGATGCAGAAAATCTTAAGAAAGCCCGAATACTCCTGTAAGATTACGCTGCATGGCAGGGCGGCCTGAGGCGGTCTGATGGGAGGAGATCCGGGCTGTATCCTCATCCGCACCAGCGCGGGCTGCCGGGAGAATCCCCTGCAGGATCCGGGGTGTGACCGCTCTGATCCAGCACAGACGGCCGGAGGGGAGCGGGCCCTTCGATGCGGTTGAAGTCAATCTCGGTGATCTTCTGAGAGACGGCGCTTTCGGGAATGAAGTCCATCATATAGGACACCCCTTCTCTCAGGCAGGTTGCCGCGACCAGGCCGGGATCTGCCTCCTGCCCGTCCAGACACAGGCGTATGCCTGCGCTGGAATATTCCTGCAGAAGGTCATACATCCCTCTGCACTGTTTCCTGTGACTTCCTATCTGCTCGATCTTTTTATGCTTCATAGCTTCAATCCTTTCCTGTCTGGCGGAGGTGCTTTGTGATGTATCATTACCGAGAGACCGGATAATGGATGACACTGCTATTATATTGTCAGATAACTCAAACATAAAGCGATAGTTATGTGACATTAAGCGATTCGTGAATGTGCGCAGAGAACGCGCGGAGGAGATGGTGAAAAGGGCGGAAGAAACGGAGGCTGGTCTTCATCTGCCCGGGGCGGGAGCGCCGGAATGGGAAAATGCTACGAAAATGAGACGCGAAATATTGCACATAGATGTTATATGTAACGGTTCATAAAGAATAAGAGATATATCAGGCGGCATGCTCTGCAGACATTTCCCCCGGAACTGCCACTAAAAAAAGACCTGCCCCAGGGACAGGTCTTCTCGTTATTGAGAAATTTTCTCACGATCACGGAGCTTCGATTGCTCCTGTCGGACATGCATCTGCGCAGGTTCCGCACTCAATGCAGGCATCTGCATCGATAACATACTTTCCATCGCCTTCGCTGATCGCGCCAACCGGGCACTCTTCTGCACAGGTTCCGCAAGCGACGCATTCATCACTAATCGTATATGCCATTGTCAGTTCCTCCTCTTAATTATTGGTGATACTTTATGGTGCCATACATAACACGTTTACTCCCCTCTGGGGGCTTCGAAAACATCATAATACAGCAGATACAGCTAGTACAAGATAATCTTTGGAAGGTAAGTATAACCGAAGTAAGTCGCATCAAACACTGTTGAACAGAGAAAAATTAAATTGCATAAAATGTACTTGCGCTGTGCGCCGGTGCGTTATATAATGCCTTCAGATTCAATATAATCATACGGAGGAGACTATAATGGTTGAAATCACAAAAGATATGACGATCGGTGAGATCCTTGGTGTTGACTATAGCCTTGCAGGCGTACTGATGAGCGGCGGCATGCACTGTGTCGGATGCCCGTCTTCCCAGGGTGAGACCCTTGAAGAGGCTGCCATGGTCCATGGCATCGACGCGGATCTTCTGCTTATGAAGCTGAACACCTATCTTCAGGAGAAGGCCTGAGTCAGGCGGACCGCGAAGACCGGACAAAACAGGAGACCGACAGTGCAAAGGCGCACTGCCGGTCTTTTATTTTCCTTCAGTTTTCCTTCATGGTCAGAAGCAGCAGCTCCATGGTCAGCTCGAAGTTCACATTGGCCCGAAGCCGCGCGGCGGCTGTCTGGAGAGCGCTGAGGATGCGCTGGATGCCTTCGTAGGAACTGAGGGCGGCCGCGCTTCGGATCTGTGACACGTAATCCCTGTGCAGGAGCATGTCCGGATCGGCGGCGGCCTTGAAATACAAAAGGTCCCGGTACCAGGAGGTGAACAGGTCCAGGAACTGTCCGATGGTCAGTTTGTACTGCGACAGCTCGCGGACCGCGTCCAGGATCTGGGGGAGCGTCCATTCCTTCACCGTCAGAAGGATGCGCATGCCAAGCTCAAGCGCCTCTTCCCCGAGGACGGCCCCTGATGAGTCCAGCTCGATCAGGACGCAGCGGGAGCGGATGGTCTCCAGCATCATCTCCGCCGAGTCTGCGAGAAGAAGGAGTACCACGTATTCCGGCGGCTCCTCCAGGGTCTTGAGCAGGGTGTTCTGCGCTTCCGCGTTCATCAGATGCGCGTCCGGTATGATATAGATCTTGCGTGTGCTGCTGAAGGGGCGGATCTGAACATCGGCGACCAGGCGGCGGGCATCTTCCACGGAAAATGTCTTTGGCTTGTCGTGGGTCCACGTGAGCAGATCCGGCTGATTGTGGTCCTGGGCCTGGATGCAGCTGCGGCAGGTTCCGCAGGCATCGACCTCGTCCGCAGAGATGGATGACTGGTGAAGACGGCCGGCCAGTGTCGTGCACTGCAGCGTGGTGGCAAAGGCCTGTGCCAGCACATCCTTATCGGAAGCACTGTCTCCGCAGATCAGATATGCATGGCTGACCCGGTCTGCCAGGATCGCGCGCCTGAGATGGTCGACAGCCTTCCGGCTGCCGGTAACGTCTCTGAGAAAAGCCATTATCCTGCCTCCTGTATGCTGCGGATATACTCAGCGATCTGACGGATGCACTCTGCGCACTCATTGTCGTTGGAGAAGCGCCGGTCGATGCCGGCTTTCCGGAGATTCTCTTCAGAGAAATCCTTCTGGTCCGCCAGGAAGCGGCGGCACAGCTCTTCATACCTGTGGTTGCCCGGCTTGCATTCGCGCCTGAGGGCGCGGCCCAGGCGGATGCCGTCCTCGACCTCCACATAGATCGGGACTACGCGTCCTTCGCCATAGTATGCGCGCAGATGGAGGTAGGATTCCAGAGTGCCGATCCCGAGAAGATCACCGTCACTGGTGCCTTCATCCACCGTGAAATAAGTCCACGGACCGTGCTCGGTCTGATAGGTGCGCTGTTCGATGACGCGCCCCTGCGCCTTCAGCGCCTTCAGACCTTCTTCATCTGTAAAATGATACTCCACGCCTTCCATCTCCCTGGCACGGATCGGCCGTGTGGTCCAGGGGATCAGCGCTGAGAGCTGCAGCGCTGAGTCGGCGAGCAGGGCCTCATAGATGGTGTCCTTGCCGGAAGCGCTTTTACCCATTAGATAGAATATGTGATTCACGAAAGCGTATCCTCCTTCATGATCCAGATTGAAGTCAGTGTATGATCTTCGGTCCCCTGCAGCTCATAGCCTGCCGACCACAGTTCCTCTTTGCTTCGCAGGAGGGCGGGAGTGATCTCTTCTCCCGGAGCAAGCAGAGGGATCCCGGGCGGATAGAGATACAGGTACTCGGCAGACACTTTGCCGGCCGCGTCTTCAAAAGGCACCTTTTCCGACTGCGCGTTCAGCGCCTGGAAGATCGGGGCGCGGACGATGGGGCGGTCTGTGTGCGTTCTTCTGAGTGCGCCGCTCTCAGAGATCTGTCCGCTGCGCGCGCCGCCCTCAGGGATCTGAATGGGATCGGCCTGCGGGGGGATCCGGTCAATCTCCTCAAGCGCGTGAAGAAGACGGCAGAAGCCATCCTCCGTATCGGCGACCGAAGACAGCATCAGTACGTAAGAGGGAGCGAGCATCTCGCTCTGCAGACGGTACCGGTCCCTGAGAAGGTCATAGAGCGTCCGGGCACTGATATGATAGGGCACAAGCAGGATCCTGGAGGGATCGTCCGTCTCAGGAAGGTCGATGTGCGCAAAGTGTGCCCGGGTGCGGAACTGCTTCAGGATGCGGACATAGCTTTCAAAGAGCTCCCTGCCCTGACTGGCCATCTGCTGCACACAGGAATCGATGGAAGCCATCAGCACATAGCTGGGGCTGCTGGTCTGAAAGACGCTCAGCTGCGAGCGCAGCTGTCTGCGGTCCACCAGATCACCATTTACATGCAGCAGCGCTGTCTGCGTGAGAGACGGCAGAGTCTTGTGAAGGCTGTGGATGACGATGTCCGCCCCCTGTGACACAGAGGAAGGCGGAAATGCCGGGTGCATGCCAAAATGAGCGCCGTGAGCTTCATCCACGATGAGCGGGATCCGGTACCGGTGGGCAAGGGCGGCGATCGCCTTCACATCACTGACAACCCCGTCATAGGTAGGTGAGGTCAGGAAGATGGCGGAGGGCCGCGGTGCGCCTGAGGACAGAACCTGCTCTACACAGGAGGGGTCGATGGGACCATTGAGATCTGCCGGATAACCGGCCCCGGCTCCGGCATGCTGCGGGATCAGTCCCGCCTCCGGGTACAGATACTGAGTCCTGATATCCCGAAGCCCCGCCGCGTGGAAGGCGGACTTGTGGCTGTTTCTGACCATCAGAAGCAGGCCTCCCGGAGGGACGCAGGCAAGGATCGCGCTGAGGATGCCCGCGGTGCTCCCATTTACCAGAAAATGGGTCTCACTGCTGTGGTACAGGGCGGCGGCTCTCTCCTGTGCATCCTTCAGGATGCCTTCTGCGTGATGCAGGTTGTCAAACCCGTCGATCTCCGTGATATCGAAGGTAAACGGGTCCTGCATACAGGCCCCGCGCCGCTTGTGTCCGGGCATGTGGAACGGATAGGCGTCCGACGCGCAGTATTCAGTTAACTTCTCATACAGGCTCATGGGAATCATTTTACCACAGGTTTCCCGAAACTTCTTTACAAAACGGGAGTTATCGCTATAATGATTGCAACAAGGTGGGGTATTCATGAAAATAGAAAAGATTAATGACAGACAAATACGCTGCATCCTGACGAAAGAAGATCTCGAGGACCGGAAGATCCGGCTCTCGGAGCTGGTGTATGGAGGAGAAAAGGCCCGCGGACTGTTCCGCGACATGCTGATGAAGGCCGCCGAGGAGCTGGGGTTTGATTACAACAACAATCCCCTGATGGTCGAGGCGGTTCCTACCGGACACGAACAGCTCGTACTGATCATAACCCGTGTGGATGATCCAGAGGAGCTCGATACGAGGTTCTCTCGTTTTTCTGCAGATCCGTCGGGCGGAAAGGACAATCCCTTCGCAGCGCTGACGGACTCCCTGACCGGGGCGGACGATGTGCTGAATCTGCTGAAGCGGTTCACGCAGGCGCGCGGAGTCCAGGGTACTTCCGGATCCGGAGAGAAGAACGCAGAAAAGAACGGCGCGAAGGCTGAAGGCCAGGGACATCAGGGCAGCAGAGGCAAGGCAGCAGGCCGTCAGAAGGACCAGAAAAATGAGAACGTTCCGGAGGCCGTGCGCGAGCTGACCCCGGAGGAGATCTACGAGTATACGAGGTTCTACCTCTTCCGCTCGCTGGATAACGTGATCCTGGCCGCAAAGGGGATCGGAGAAGGATACGAGGGATGGAATTCTCTCTATAAGAATCCGGACGATGGCGCCTATTACCTTCTGGTCAGAAAGATGGATACGGATCCGGAGAAGTTCAACCGGATCTGCAATGTGCTCTCTGAGTATTCGATGCCCATGGATTACTCAACCGGCATGGATGAGTTCTTCCGGGAGCATATGAAGGTCATCCTGTCGGAAAACGCGCTGCAGGATCTTCATAAGATCTGACGGCGGCACTGGCCGCAGGCCGCGGCATGGCGGCATAATTGCAGGGAATGAACAATTACTGTCAGGGGTCAGGTTACTGACCCCTTTTGAAAGTTGAAGGATAATAGCAGTATGATTAAGATCGTAGGAGTGAGATTCCGCAATGCAGGCAAGGTATATTATTTCGATCCGAAGGACTTTGCCCTGCGTGTGGGTGACCACGTAATTGTTGAGACTTCAAAAGGGCCGGAATACGGCGTGATCACCACGGGCTGCAAGATGGTCGCGGATGATCAGGTCGCGCAGCCGCTGCGCGATGTGCTCCGCATTGCCACCGAAGAAGACGAAGAGCAGATGACCGGGATCGGGGAGAAGGAGAAGGAAGCTCTGAAGGTCTGCCGGGAAAAGGTGCGTGAGCATGAGCTGGACATGAAGGTGGTGGGCGCGGAATATGCCTTTGACGGCAGCAAGATGCTGTTTTATTTCACCGCCGACGGCAGGGTGGACTTCCGTGAACTGGTGAAGGACCTTGCCGCTGTATTCCACATGCGCATAGAACTGCGCCAGATCGGTGTCCGGGACGAGACCAGGATGCTGGGCGGGATCGGCACCTGCGGCAGGGAGCTGTGCTGCGCTACCTATCTGAGAGAGTTTATGCCGGTTTCCATCAAGATGGCGAAGGAGCAGAATCTCTCCCTGAACCCCGCAAAGATCTCGGGAGCCTGCGGAAGGCTGATGTGCTGCCTGAAAAATGAAGAGGAGACCTATGAGTTCCTGAACGCGAAGATGCCGAAGCTTGGCGCGGAGGCAGTCACTGCCGACAGCCGCACCGGCAAGGTCGTGGAGCTGGATGTCCTGCGTCAGCGGGTGAGGGTGCTCTTTGAAGAGGGGGACACCAAGGAACTGGAGTATTACTCCGTGGAAGAGCTGACGTTCCAGCCGCGCAGGAAGAAGGACCCCTCAGCCCAGGGGCAGGATAAGAACAGGAATACGAATAAAAAGGCCGACAAGGCTGACAAGGCAGAAAAGAGCGAGAAGAACGGCAGGAAGGACGCAGCTGCTCCGGAGGAGGAGATGAGGTCTGATCCGAAACACCAGGAGGGCGACAGCGCCTCAAAGCCTGCCAGAGCCGCACATGCGCAGAAGCCGAAGAAGGAGGGGGCTCAGGAAGAGGGCGCACCTTCTGACGGACACAGAAAGAAGCCGCGCAGGAGAAAGCACAGGACGGATGCCGGAGCACCCGCCGGATCGCCGGAGCAGGGGGGCGAAAGACCCGCTGAGAGGGCAGCCGAAAGATCGGGCGAAAGATCTGCCGAGAGGGCATCGGAAAACGGCGAGAAGTCCGGGGACAAAGCGGCCGCCAGGAAGCACCGCCGCTTCAGATCCCGCCGTCCCTCCGGTGAGATGCGCGAAGGCGCCGGCCAGAAGCCGCAGGCACCGGATGGACCGAAGCATACCAGTGAGATGAGGATCTATGCAGACAGAGGAACGCAGGGAGACTGAGCGGCCCGGGGAGCGGATCGACGATCTGCAGCGCTGCGGCTGCCGTATCATTCAGAATGAAGAGCTGTTCTGTTTCGGCATGGATGCGGTGCTTCTTGCCGCATTCGCCCAGCCTCAGATCAGCGCAGGGGCAGAGGTCCTGGACCTTTGCTCCGGCAATGGTGTGATCCCGATCCTGCTCGATGCCAGGATGATGGGATCGGGAGTTCATTTTACAGGCATCGAGATCAACAGTGTATGCGTGGATATGGCCAGAAGAAGCGCCCTGATGAACGGGCAGCAGGACCGTATCCGCTTTATAGAACATGATATCAGGCAGGAATGCGGTCAGATCGCTCCTGCTTCTTTTGATGCTGTGACGGTCAATCCCCCCTACATGACCGGCGGAGCGGGACTGACCGGCGATAACTACGCAAGGACCATCGCGCGCCATGAGGTACTGTGCGGCATACAGGATGTGGCGCGCTTCGCCTCGTCGGCTCTGCGCTATCAGGGGCGGGTGTTCATGGTCCACAGACCGCACCGGCTGGGGGATATCTTCCGGGCGTTTGCGGCCAGCGGACTTGAGATCAAGCGGATGCGGATGGTCCACCCCTACGCGGACCGGGAGGCCAACATGGTGCTGATCGAAGCCGCGAAGGGCGGAAAGCCCTATATCCATGTGGAGAGCCCGCTGATCATTTACCGGGAAAAAGGCGTTTATACACAGGAGGTTCGGGATCTGTATGGCTGAGTGCGGTACGTTATATCTGGTGGCGACGCCGATCGGAAATCTGGAGGACATGACCTTCCGGGCGATCCGGGTCCTGAAGGAAGCAGACCTGATCGCGGCGGAGGATACCCGGGGCAGCATAAAGCTGCTCAATCATTTTGACATCCACACGCCCATGACCAGCTATCATGAGTACAATAAGGTGGCGAAGGCAAAGTCCCTGGTGGAAAAGATGCTTGCCGGCCAGACAATCGCTTGTGTCACCGACGCGGGAACGCCGGGCATCTCGGATCCGGGGGAGGTCCTGGTGCAGATGGCACTGGAGGCGGGCATACGGACCGTTCCGGTCCCGGGAGCCTGCGCTGCGGTTAACGCGCTCATCTCTTCGGGGCAGCCGACCAGGCGGTTCTGCTTTGAGGCCTTCCTGCCTCCGGAGAAGAAGGAGCGGGACGCGGTCCTTGAGGAGCTGAAGGAGGAGACCCGGACCATCGTTCTCTATGAGGCTCCGCACCGTCTTGAACGGACGCTGCAGATCCTGCTGGAGACACTGGGAGACCGCAGCATAAGTCTGTGCCGGGAGCTGACCAAGAAGCATGAGGAGATCCGCAAAACCACGATCGCAGCTGCGCTCTCTGCCTGCCGGGAGACGGAGCCCAGGGGCGAGTATGTGCTGGTGATCGAGGGAAGAGACCGCAGGGAACTGATCGCGAGCCGGCAGGAGGCCGTCCGCTCGGAGCTTACCCTTGAAGAGCATATGCGCAGGTATGAGGAGAGCGGAATGGACCGCAAGGAGGCCATGAAGGCGGTGGCTAAGGACCGCGGGCTCACGAAGAGAGAGGTGTATTCCCTGCTGCTTCAGAGCGGCAGCGATTCTGAAGAGTGAAGACAGGCAGAGGAGATGACATATGGACAGACTGGTGCATGAGATTGAACAGGCGGCAAGAGAGGCCGGAGCGATCATCCGCTCGGCCCACGGAACGGAGCTTGGGATCGAGAATAAAGAGGGACGCGCGAATTTTGTCACGAAGTATGACACGATGGTACAGGAATTCCTGACAGAGAGGCTCAGAAACATCCTCCCGGAGGCCAGATTCCTCGGCGAGGAGAACGGGATGGACCTGTTTACGAGCGAGGATGCCGAGGGGTACCTGTTTGTGATCGATCCCATCGACGGGACCACGAACTTCATCCATAACCTGCATCCCCATGTCACGTCCATCGGACTGTTTAAGGACGGACAGCCCTGGGCAGGCGTCGTCTACGCGCCGGTTACAGACCAGCTGTTCAGCGCCCAGCGGGGAGAGGGCGCCTATGAGAATGGTGTCCGGATCCATTCCTCCAGGCAGGGGCTCTCGGACAATATCATGCTGACCGGGACCTCCGGCTTCTCCATGAGCGCCTTTGCCGTCAGCCAGAAGCTGACCTACGCGTTTCAGGAGCGGTGCCAGGGCTTTCGAAGCACCGGAAGCGCTGAGTACAACCTGTGCATGATCGCCAGCGGACGGGCCGGCGGATATTTTGAAATGAAGCTGGGACTGTGGGACTTTGCCGCCGGAAGTGTTATTCTGGAGGAGGCAGGCGGAAGGATCACCGACTATCACGGCAGGCCCCTTACCTACCGTGAAGGCTCCGGGATCGTCGCCCTGTGCGAAGGGATCGCGGCAGACGAGAATCTGCCCGATACCGGGGCATACTGGGATATGTGGGATGGAAAATGAGGATTCGGGAGGTCTGATCATGGCAGCAAAGCTTCTGATATACCATATGGACCCGGTCAGGATACAGGCGCTGGAAGGCCTGTGCGCGGCGCTGGATATCCAGCCTGTGCGGGTAGACGACGCCTCCGCCGGAGTGCCGGTGGGCCTGCTGTCCGGGACAACGAGCCTGAGGGAGCTGTCTGCGGCGGCGCAGACAGGGCCGGCAGATCCGGAGAGGATCACGGAAGAGATGATCGTGATGTCCGGATTTACACAAAAACAGTTTAATACCCTTCTGGATGCGCTGCGGGAGACGGGACTTCGCATAAGCCTGAAGGCGGTGGAGACTCCCACCAGCCGTTACTGGACAGGCGAGATGCTGCAGACTGAGCTTCGCAGAGAAAGAGAGGCGTACCGTGCGATATCTGATTCGTAACGGAATTATCGTGGACGGAACCGGCAAAGAGTGTTTTGCGGGTTCTGTTTTGCTTCAGGGCCGCCGGATCGAGGCTGTGCTGCCGGGATGGGACAATCCCCAGGCAGAGGCCGCCCGGCACAATGCGAAGGTGGTGGATGCCGGAGGCGGCTATATCACGCCCGGCTTTATCGACATCCACCGGCACGGAGACTGGAAGGCGCTTGAGCGCGGAGACGATGAGCTGCTCAACCGGCAGGGGATCACTTCCGTCGTAAATGGAAACTGCGGCCTGTCTGTGGCGCCGCAGGGAGGAGATCACGCGCAGGAGACGGATCATTTCCTGAGAAGCTTCACCGGGGCAAAGCCAGTCCCGGGAACCGGCGCTGACCGTCCGGATAAAGAGGAGGATCCCCTGTCGGATCCTGCGTACTCCATGGAGGCGTATCTGTCCTGCCTGAAACGGGTCAGGCGCAGTGTGCACACCGGGATGCTGGTGGGCGGAGGGACCGTCCGGGCCAGCGTGGCAGGCTATGGCGCCCAGGTCCTCACGAGTCAGGACGAGGAGAAGATACGGCGAAGGATCAGGGAATCCCTGGATGCGGGGGCCCTTGGCGTCAGCCTGGGGATGGGCTATGAGCCGGAGTACGCATATGACGAAGAGGGGCTGATAAGAGTCCTGGAGCCTCTTCGTGGCACAGACACTGCCATCGCGGTCCACATCCGGACCGAGGGCGACGGCTCTGACAAGGCAGTGGAAGAGATGATCCGGGTCTGCAGAGCCCTGCAGGCGCCGCTCCACCTGAGCCATATGAAATGCATCGGGAAGCGCAACTGGAGAGTCACCTGCGCCAGGGAGCTGGAGATGGTCCGGCAGGCCCGCAGGGAGGGGCTGGAGGTCACCATGGACACCTATCCCTATATCACAGGCTCCACCCAGCTGGTGCATCTGATTCCGCCCGGATTCCAGAGCGGGGGGACGCAGACGCTTCTGGAATATCTGGCAGACACTTCCGTCCGCAGACAGATCACCCGGGAGCTGAAGAAGCCTTCCGACGCGTTTGAGAATATCGTAGAGCTTGCCGGGTTCGAGAACATCGCAGTGACCGGTGTGAAGTCCAGTCAGTTTGCCCCCTTTGACGGGTGGACGATCCTTAAGATCGCCGGGGAGCTGGGCCAGGATCCCTATGATACCCTGTATGACATCCTTCTGGCAGAGCAGTGCGAGTGCGCGATGCTGGACACCTATGGCTGTGAGGAGGATCTGATCGATTTTCTGAAAGACGAGACCTGCAGCCTGATTTCGGACGCGATCTATCCGGAGGGCGGGCACTGTCATCCGAGAGTGTACGATTCATTTCCCAGATTCCTGATCCGCTATGTGCGGGAGAGACAGGTATTTACCATCGAAGAGGCGGTACGGAAGATGACGTCCCTCCCGGCATCGGTCTATCACCTGGACAGGGGCACCCTGGAGCCGGGAAGAGAGGCGGACATCTGCGTATTTCATCTCGAAAACCTGAGCTCCGGGGCGAGCTTCCGCCATCCGGAGGAGATGTGCAGGGGATTTGACTATGTATTTACGGCGGGAGAGCCGGTGGTGATACAGGACAGATGGACAGGCGCGGGCATGGGAGAGGTCCTGCTGCCGTCCGTATAACAGAAGAGGAGGATTCCAGGTATGACAGAGCAGCTTAGTGAAGAGAGAAGACAGCAGGTACTGGATCTGTGCAGGGATCTGATCCGGATCCGCTCCTATTCGGGAGAGGAGGAGAAGGTCGTAGAGAGGCTCAAAGAGTTCTATACCGCCTGCGGATTTGACGAGGTCCGCACAGACGAGTACGGGAATCTGACGGCCATTATCAATGGAAACCGGCCCGGGCCGACGATCCTGTTCGACGCGCACATGGATACGGTTCCCGTCCAGGATCCGGAGTCCTGGAAGCATGATCCCTTCGGCGCCCAGATCGAGGACGGCATGCTGTACGGGCGCGGGACGACCGATATGAAATGTGCCCTGGCCTGCATGGCGACGGCTGCGGGCTTTTTTGCCAGGGATACGGGAAGAGACTTCGCGGGCCGGGTGGCCGTGGCCGGCATCGTCCATGAAGAATGCTTCGAAGGCATCGCCTCCAGAGCCGTCAGCCGGGATTTGAAGCCGGACCTGGTGGTGATCGGGGAAGCCTCTGAGCTGAAGCTGAAGATCGGACAGAGAGGCCGGGCGGAGATCCTGCTGGAGACCTATGGAGTTCCCGCCCACTCCTCCAATCCGGAGAAGGGGGTCAACGCGGCGTATGCAATGTGCAGGGCTGTGGAGCGCATCCACGCGATGGCGCCCTCCGTGCATGAGTTCCTGGGAAAAGGGATCCTGGAGCTGACAGACATCAAGTCTCTGCCCTATCCGGGCAAATCCGTAGTTCCGGAATACTGCAGCGCGACCTATGACCGCAGACTCCTTGTCGGTGAGACGAAGGAGAGCGTCCTTGCCCCGATCCGCAGGATCCTGGAGGAGCTTCACGAAGAAGACCCCTCCTTTAAGGGAAATGTTTCCTATGCCTCCGGCGAGGAGACCTGCTATACAGGAGAGAAGATCCGTGCGGAGCGGTATTTCCCCGCATGGCTTCTGGAGAGAGACCATCCGGCAGTGCAGCGGGTGATGGAGGGCTTCCGGTCTCACGGATATGAGCCTGAGATCACGAAGTACAGCTTCTGCACCAACGGAAGCCATTACTGCGGCGAGGCGGGCATCCCGTGCCTGGGGATGGGGCCGTCCAGAGAGAACATTGCCCACACCATAGACGAGTATGTCCCGGTGGAGGAGCTGTACGCGGCAGCGCAGATCTATGAGTGGATGATGGAAGCATTTCTGTGCAAAACAGACAAACTTTCTTGACAGCATACAGTCTGGTTGTATAATTTTATTGTAAGGCACAGCAGAATCTATAAAATGTACACTGGTTCTGCTGTCTGGAAATCTCAGGGACCCCATGGGGGGAGAATATGGAAAAGGAGGCAGAAACATGAAGAAAGTACTGGCAGCTGTCATGACAGCAGTTCTCGCGGCAGGTATGACTCTGAGTGCGTTTGCGGGAGAGGATCTTGCGGATAAGAAGATCGCGCTGCTTCTTCCCGGATCGATCGATGATCAGGGCTGGAACGCAACGAACAATGCCGGCGCAAAAGCGGCTGAAGAAGAACTGGGCGTAACCATCGATGTCGTTGAGAGTGTACCTGCGGAAGAATATGAATCCACATTCACAGAGTATGCAGAAAAAGGCTATGACCTGATCATGGCTGCAGGATCCCAGTGGGATGAGTCCGCAACCATCGTTGCCGAGAATTATCCGGACACCATCTTCTGCGCGATCAACGGACAGATCTCCGACTTCCCGAACCAGATCCCGGTATTCCCGAAGGAATATGAGGGATCCTATCTGGCAGGCATCATCGCCGGCTATACCACTGAGAACGGCCAGTTCGCGGTGACCGGCGGCCAGTCCAATGACCCGATGGTCAAGCTGATGGATACCTATGAGGCAATGGCGACCAAGATCGCCGGCGAGCGCGGGATCGAAGGCGCTGCAGCGACCAGAGCATTCGTGGACAGCTGGACAGACGTTTCCGCGACCAAGGATCTCCTGTCTTCCATGATCGACAATGGCGCGGACACCGTATTCTGCTATTCCAACGAGGGAACCTCCGGTGCCATCCAGGCAGCTGAGGAAAAGGGCGTGAAGTTCGTCGGATTCTCTGCTGACAAGAATGGCGAATCTGATTGTGTAGTCGCATCTGTCTCCATGAACTGGGCAGCTGTATATCCGACCATCGTCGAGAATATCCTGAGCGGCAACTGGACCGGCAGAACCGATATCGGTGTCGCGGAAGGTGTCTTCGAAGTCATCGAGACCGACCAGATCAGCGAAGAGTGCCATGCAGCCCTTGTGGACGCAGTCTCCGCGATCGAGAATGGCGAAGTTGATTTTGAGCAGTATTTCGGAGGAGCGGCAGAGACCGAGGCTGAGTAACGGACTGTGTCAGCCTGCTGTCTGCATAACATCCAGATATAACAGCCCGGGTGGGGGACGATTGCCGTCCGTGCCCGGGCAGGCAGGCGGGGCAGATATGCTCTGCCTGTTTTTTTACCCAGCAGGGGTCTGTTCCCCCGGGGACAGACAGATTATGAGGAACTTATATGGAACGGAAACAGAACGCACAGCCGCCGGTGGTAGAGATCGACCACGTCAGCAAACGTTTTGCGAAGGTGCTGGCGAACCACGAAGTCAGCATCACTCTGCACAGGGGCGAAGTCGTGGCCCTGCTTGGCGAGAACGGCGCCGGCAAGAGTACGATCATGAATATCCTGTACGGGATCTACCACATGACATCCGGAGAGATCCGGGTGGACGGAGTAAAGCAGAATATAACGACGCCGAGGGATGCCATGGCGCTGGGGATCTCCATGATCCAGCAGCATTTCTCCCTCGTCGGAGCACATACGGTTACAGAAAACATTATCCTGGGCAACGTCAGGGGTAAGATCGATTACGCGGCTGAGGAGAAGAAGGTCCAGGAACTGTCCGACCGCTATCAGTTCGGCGTTGACGCGAAGGCAAAGGTGGGAGATCTTCCCGTCGGCATGCAGCAGAAGGTAGAGATCATGAAAGCCCTCTACCGCAACACGCGCATCCTGATCATGGATGAGCCGACGGCAGTGCTGATGCCCCAGGAGATCGATACCCTGATGGAGTTCATCCGCAGCTTCGTCGCCCAGGGCAACTCCGTCTTCTTCATCACCCACAAGATGCGGGAGGTCATGCAGGTGGCGGACCGGATCGTGATCATGCGAAATGGAGAGGTCAGCGGGACCGTCAGCAAGGCGGAGGTCCAGATGGCGGATCTGGCCCGGCTGATGATCGGCCACGACCTGGAGGTGCTCAGCCGCTCCGAGCATGATGAGAAGAAGGAGGCTGTCCGGCTCAAGGTCGATCACGTGACGGTCGAGCGGAAAAATGAGCTTCCTCTGCTGAAGGACCTGAACTTTGAGATCCACGCGGGAGAGATCATGGGTGTGGCCGGCGTATCCGGAAACGGACAGGATTCTCTGTGCGAGCTTCTCTACGGAGCCCTCACGCCTACCTCGGGCACGATCACCCTGGACGGGAAGGACATCACCCACCTGAATGTCGCGCAGCACATCGCGCTGGGCGTCGGCTACTGCGCGTCGGACCGCCACCGCTACGGGATGGTCGCGGACATGTCCCTGTCCGAGAATATGATGCTGAAGTCCAGCTACCTGCACCGCTGGGATAAGGGCGGATGGATCAGCTGGAAGAGCGTCGACCGGTACACCCGGGACAAGATCAGCCAGTATTCCATCAAGGCTCCGGATGCGGGCGTCACGATCGGCTCCCTCTCCGGCGGCAACCAGCAGAAGGCGGTCGTTGCCAGGGAAGTCGACATGGGACAGAACTTTGTCATCTTCGATCAGCCGACAAGAGGCCTGGATCTTGGCGCGATCAACTACGTGCACAAGACCATCCTCGGGGAGCGGGAGGCCGGCAAGAGCATCCTGCTGGTATCGACCGAGCTGTCGGAGGTCTTCACGCTGTCCGACCGGATTGCGGTTATCTGTGAAGGAAAGTTCATGGGCATCTTCCGGAACGGAGAGCTGACCACGGAGCAGATCGGCATGCTGATGGCAGGCGTACCCATCGAAGAGCTGCCTGAGCGGGAGAACAACGCGGAAGAAGGCGGCGCGGCAGATGGCTTGAAAGGAGGGCAGACTTGATGAATAAACGAGGCGAATTCGGACGTCTGATCTTCTGGACGGTCCTTGCGATCTTCCTGGGTCTGCTGATCTGCTATCTGTTTCTGCCGCTGATGGGAGTCTCCCCGTCCCTTGCATTTACGACGATGGTAACCGGTGTCTTTTCAGATAAGTTCACCATGGGCAACATTCTGATCAAGACAACGCCGCTGATCCTGACAGGCCTGGCATTTTCATTTACCTATAAGGCGAACCTGTACAACATCGGAGCCCAGGGGCAGTTTTATGTGGGGTGCATGGGCGCGGTCGCAGTCTCGCTGCGGCTGGCGGAGAAGATCCCGGGACCGCTGGTTCTGATCCTTGCATGCGCGGCTGCCATGGCGGGCGGCGCGCTGACCGGATTCATCATCGGATTCCTGAAGGCGAAGGCCGGCGCAAATGAATTCCTGGTCAGCATGATGTCGACCTACGTTGTGATCTATCTGCTGCAGTATTCCCTCGGGAGCTGGCTGCAGGAGGACAAGCATGAATATCTGAAGACGAATTCCATCAAGAAAGCGGTCTGGCTGCCGAAGATCATCGACGGCACTTCCGTATCGCTGGGAATCGTCATAGCCGTGATCGCCGCCATCGTGGTGTGGCTGATCCTGTACCGGACCACCCTGGGATACCGGGTCCGCGTGACCGGCCAGAACATCCATGCCGCAAGGTTGTCGGGCATCAATCCGGTCAGGGAATACATGATCGCCTTCGCGATCTCCGGAGCGATCGCCGGTCTGGCAGGCTTCACGGAGATCAACGGCATGCAGCATATGCTGCTGACGGACTTTGAGAGCTCGATCGGCTCCTACGGCATTGGTATCGCGATCATGGCATCCGCCAATCCGATCGGCGTGATCTTTGCCGCTCTGCTCTTCGGATTCCTGCAGGTCGGCGGCACGGTCCTGTCCCATTCGACAGACGCGCCGGCCAGCGTGATCGACCTGATGCTGGGATTCGTCATGCTGTTCGTCCTGATGTCTTTCTTCTTCCGGAGAAGATCCGAACTCCGGGCCATGAAGAAGCAGGCACTGACTAAGGAAGTATAGGAGGGGTCGTGATGCAGAGTATTATCAATCTTCTTACACGAGCCGTGTTTATGAGTACGCCGCTGATCCTCGGCGCGCTGGGTGAAGTGGTATCCGAGCGCTCCGGCATGATGGTCTGCGCCGTAGAGGGAATCTTCCTGGGCGGCGCCTGGGGCGGATTCGCCGGAGCCTACCTGAGCGGAGGCAATCTGCTGGTGGGATTCCTGTCTGCGATGATCGTGGGTCTGCTGGTCGCCCTTCTGTATGGGTTCACCACCATCTACATGGGACAGCATCAGATCGTTATGGGAACCGCAGTCGCCATCCTGATGACCGGCTTCTGCACCTTCTTCTACCGTGTGATCTTCGGAACGCCGACCTCGCCGCTGAAGGTGAGCACGCTGAAAAAGCTTCCGCTGGGACCGCTGGCGAAGATCCCGGTGATCGGGCAGATCGTATTCAGCCAGAACATCATCACCTATATCGCGTGGATCCTGGTGCCGCTGATCTCGTATTTTATCTTCAGGACGGCGAACGGCCTGACGCTGCGCTCCTGCGGAGAGAATCCGGAAGCAGTCGATGTCGCCGGAATCAACGTGCGAAGAGTCCGGATCCTGGCGGTAGGTTTCGCGGGAATCCTCGGCGGCGTTGCCGGCGCCTACTACTCCCTGTGCAATGTCGGCATGTACACCTCCGAGATCATCAGCGGACGCGGCTGGATCGCCTTCGGCATCTGCTTCCTGGGCAACTGGAATCCGGTCGGCGTGCTGATCTATGGCGTGATCTTCGGTATCTGCGATGCCCTGGGCAATTACGTCAAGGCACTGGGAACCAGTGTGCTGCCCAATGAACTGTTCAGCGCACTGCCGTATCTGCTGGTCATCATCATGACGGCGCTGCGGCGCTCCTTCAACGTGCCGGCGAAGCTGGGAACGAACTATATCAAGGAAGAGTGAAGAGACAATCGTAAAAGAGAGCAAAAGACGTAAACTGTCTTTTGCTCTCTTTGCGTATACCGGATATGTAAATCTGTGAAAGGTCTTATCCCTTCTGCTCAGCAATATACCTTGCCACGTACACGCCGCTTGCCGACGCGTGGGAGAGGGAGTGGGTGACGCCGCTGCCGTCTCCGATGATGAACAGGCCTTTGTGGCTTGTCTCCAGATTGTGGTCGATCTCAACCTTCATGTTATAGAACTTGACTTCGACACCGTAGAGCAGGGTGTCATCGTTGGCGGTACCCGGAGCGATCTTGTCGAGGGCGTAGATCATCTCGATGATGTCGTCCAGGATTCTCTTCGGGATGACCAGGCTCAGGTCGCCGGGGGTCGCGTCCAGCGTGGGCCGCACGAAGGACTTTGAGATCCTCTTCTCCGTGCTGCGGTGTCCGCGGATCAGATCGCCGAAGCGCTGGAGGATGACCCCGCCGCCCAGCATGTTGGAGAGGCGCGCGATGGACTCGCCGTAGCCGTTGCTGTCATGGAACGGATCGGTGAAATGCTTGGAGACCAGCAGCGCGAAGTTGGTGTTGCCGGTCTGCTTCTCCGGATCCTCATAGCTGTGGCCGTTGACGGTCACGATGCCGTTGGTGTTTTCATTGACGACTGCGCCCTTCGGGTTCATGCAGAAGGTACGGACCAGATCCTGGTACTTCTGCGTCTTGTAGACGATCTTGCCCTCATAGAGCTCGTCGGTGATCTCCTGGAAGACTTCAGCGGGAAGCTCCACGCGAACGCCGATATCCACCTGGTTGGATTTTGTCCGGATCCCCAGAGACTCGCAGACACCTTCCATCCAGCTGCTGCCGCTGCGTCCCACGGAGGCGATGCAGTAATCGCAGGAGAAGGTCTCCTTTTCCGTCTCGATCTCGAAGCCTTCTGCTTTGCCGCTGTCCGGGGTCTGCGCGCCTTCGGCCTTCAGTGACCGGATTTCCTTTACGGGAGTATGGAAATAAAAGTCCGCCTTATCCTTCAGATCTGCATAGATATTCTCCAGCACATCATAATTGATATCGGTTCCCAGATGGCGGACAGACGCGGTCAGAAGATGCAGATTGTTCTTCAGGCAGATCGTCTTGAACCTGGAGTTGCCGGTGGAGTAGAGCTTCGTCGATCCGCCGCCGTTCTCCACATTGATCTTGTCAACATAGTTCATCAGATCGATGGCCTGCTTTCTGCCGATATACTCATAGAGCGTGCCGCCGAATTCATTGGTGATATTGTATTTGCCGTCTGAGAATGCACCGGCTCCGCCGAAGCCGTTCATGATCGAGCAGGTCCTGCAGTGAATACAGGTCTTGACCTTGTCTCCGTCGATCGGACATCTGCGCTGCTCCAGCGGCGCGCCAGTCTCGAAGAGGGCAACCTTAAGATCAGGGCAGAGTCTGGTAAGCTCATATGCGGAGAAGATTCCGCCGGGCCCCGCTCCGATAATAATCACGTCATAGTGTTTCATGGCATACCTCCATATTTGAATATTATTCAATGCCACAGGCCAGTGTAGCAGATTCATTGCGGATTGTGAATGTGCAGTGCTATACTTTTTTGCGTAATTTGCGGGAAAAGGAAGAAAAGAGCCGGATCAGACAGGGGACAGAAGCATGGGAAAGGATATTCAATATCAGCTGATCAGAAGCAGGCGAAAGACCATCGGGATCCAGGTGAAGGACGGGATGGTCACAGTCAGGGCCCCGCTGCGCACATCCGCGCAGGAGATCGAGGCCTTTGTGGAGCGCTCCCGCTCCTGGATCGAGAAGCATCTGCGCCTTCAGGAGGAAATGAAAAAGCGGCAGGAAGAAACCGGCATGAAGAAGCTCACAAGGCAGGAGCTGGAGGCGCTGGCCCAGGAGGCGGTACGCCGCATCCCGGAGAGAGTCGCCTACTATGCCCCGAAGGTCGGTGTCACCTACGGGAACATCACGATCCGGAACCAGCGCTCCCGCTGGGGCAGCTGCAGCGCGAAGGGCAATCTGAACTTCAACTGCCTGCTGTGCCTGGCTCCGCCCGGGGCGATGGACGCGGTGGTGGTCCATGAGCTGTGCCACCGGCTGGAAATGAACCATTCGAAGCGGTTCTATGAGGAAGTCCTGCGTGTTTATCCGAATTATTATAAGGATCACGCCTGGCTGAAGGAGCATGGACGGGAACTGCTTGACCGGCTTCCCTGACGAATTCTGCGACAAATTCCACACAGAAGTTGTCAGTGGATGCATTATCCTGTACAATATCTACAAATGTGGCTTTTTCGTCAGTTGCTGATAATTATGCAGGAGGTAGAACTATGAAGAGAAAATTTGCGGCGGTGGCGATCGCCTCAGCGGCGGTTCTGGGACTTGGCAGCATGGCCTATGCAGGCACAACCCTGGAGAATATCGGGACGGTTGATTTCGCGGACAGCTGGATCGACGGAACCAATCTGCTGGAAAAGCAGGATTCATCAGGCAATTACGGAATTGCCGATATGAACGGCAATCTTCTTACCTCCAATTCCTATGCAAGAGTAGGCTATGATTCAGGCTATGGACTGATTACCGTAACCGTTAACCCTGAGGACGGGATCAACGGGACCGGCGTCGTGACCATGAGCGGCCAGGAGATCGTTCCCTGCTCCTACGGCGAGATCGATATTGAAAATGAGCACTGGATCGAGGCAATCGTTCTGAAGGCAGCGACAGCCGACCAGTATGATTATGAATCCTGGTTCAATGACAACTACTATCTGATCGACCATGTGGATTTCTACTATGTGGACGATGACGGCGCGGCATCCATGGCCGGAAGCCTGACCCGTGATCTCTACAAAGACTGCCGCGCATACGGCCGCTACATCAATATCGAGAGCAGGGCGGACGGAAGCGTGACCGCATATGACGGAACCTGGACCCCGGTTGAGACACCGGAGCCGCTGAAATATCTCTATGACGATGCCCCCGGCGCGTCGGATGAGATCGTTTCCTACTATGAAAACGGACAGTACGGCCTGAAGGACGCCCAGGGCAATGTGATCATCGGGCCCACCTACGGATACATCTCCACCTTCGAAGGGGACTATGTTGAAGTGACGAATGATCTGGAGAGCGGTGAAGTGAGCGGCCTGATCGATAAGACCGGCGCGGTCGTGGTCCCGGTGGAGTATGAGGATATCGACAAGGCATACTATGCCCCGGCCACTGCGCAGAACGGCTATTCCAGCTATGCGTATAACAACTACGGCTACTTTGCGGTAGTGAAGGACAATAAGCTCGGCTATGTGGACGAGGCAGGCAACGTCACCTGTGACTTCACCATTGCCAAGGACAACTGCGACAATTACGGCGCATCCGCAACCTACACAGACATGGGCGGCGCCCTTCATCTGCTGGCCGCAGACGGGACCGATACAGACATCTCCCAGTACAACAGCGTATACCCGCTGGACGGCGGCAGCGGAATGTACTACAAGGTCACGGATGCCGATTACAATACCGGTGTGATCGACTGGCACGGCAATGTGATTGCAGAAGTGAAGTACAACAACGTGGATCTCTCCGGAGACGGACAGTATCTCCTTCTCCAGGCTGAGTACGGCGCGCCCTGCGAGCTGGTTAAGCTGACCTATACGCCGGACGCGGCAGCACCTGCGGCGGCAGAGACTGAAGCGGACGCTGCAGCGCCTGCAGCAGAAGCACCGGCGGCAGATGCTCCGGCAGCAGAGGATGCGGCAGGAGCGGATCTGTCCTCCGTCGCGGCACTGATCGACAGCGCCATCACCCTGGCAGGGTCTGACGCGGCAGGCAATAAGGATGCGATCATCAGCGTGCTGAACAAAGCAGCCGAGGCTGTTGCGCAGAGCAGGCCGGAGATCAAGACCGTGATCGACAGCGCGATCGGCCTGATGGGCTCAGACACCATCGACGGCACTGCGGTAGCATCCGTTCTGAACGGCGCGAAGGCACTGCTCGGATAAGTCATTGCCGGGATTGAAACAGTACAGTACAGAAAAAGAGGGATCGGACGTTATGTCCGGTCCCTCTTTATGCGTCAGGCCGGCTCATCTGAGCAGCAGGAAGAACTCACCTGCGTCTCATCTGAGCATCAGGAAGAGCTGTGTCAGGATCAGTCCGGTGACGGCACCTCCGACATGGGCCTGCCATGCGATCCCCGGCATGAAGTTGATCGCCAGGTTCATGGCCAGCGTGAGCGCCATGCTGCGAAGTCCGGACACGGAGTGATAGCGGATCATCAGCAGAAAGAGGCTGAACATCAGACCGTACAGGCCGCCGGACAGCCCCACGCTGTAGCGGGTCCTGGAGATGGCATATTCCAGGAGGCTCCCACCGGCTACAGAGCCCAGCAGGATCACGGCGAACCAGACATGTCCGAAGAGATCCTCCAGAGAGCGCAGATTGTACAGGGCATACAGATTCATGGCGATGTGCCATGGCCGGATATGGGTAAAGCCGACCGTGAGGATGCGCCACCACTGTCCGCGGGAGATCCGCACACGGTCATAGCATCCCAGGCGGACCGCCTTCTCCAGCGGCGTCCCCGCACTGCCGGAATTGATCAGCATGAAGATCACCGCGCAGAGGCCGAAGACGACATGCCACACACACAGACCGTCCCGAAACAGAGAATTCACACCAACGCCTGCCATTTCGCCGCACCTCCTTTACAATGATTGTATTATACCATCATTTCGCAGGGGCCTGAGCAAAATTGCTGCAGTTCACAGGTCAGCCGTCATTGCTTCGAGTTTGCGGGCACAATGAAAACACGTTGCCTGCCTTCGCTTTGCGGCGGTTGCATTGCAGCCGCTCCCGGCTCCTATAGATGCGTGGTCGCCTCCGCGGCTGCAGCAACTTGCAAAGCTCAGTCGGCTTCCTATGGTTTTCATCTGTGCCCGCAGAACTCTGTGCAGATGATGTCTGCTGACCTGTGAACTGCAGTGCAAAATCCGCGGGCTGTCGGTTGTACATCAGATACATTTTCTGATAAACTGATAGATGGTATATACTGGCCTGCCAGGCCAGAGAGCAGTGCTGCGGAAAGGAGCAGGTATATGAAGCTGACATTTCTTGGTGCCACGCATGAAGTGACAGGCAGTTGTTATTATCTTGAAGCATGCGGGAAGAAGATCCTGGTCGACTACGGCATGGAGCAGGGTCAGGATCTGTATGAAAATGAACCCCTCCCGGTCAGTGCCTCTGAGATCGACATGGTGCTCCTGACCCATGCGCACATGGATCATTCGGGGCTTCTGCCGCTTCTGTGCAAGGAGGGCTTCCAGGGGCAGATCTTCGCCACCGGAGGTACGACGGCGCTGTGCCGCATCATGCTCCTTGATTCCGCCCACATACAGGAATTTGAAGCAGAGTGGAAGAACAGGAAGGCGGAGCGTGCCGGCCGGCCGCAGGTGGAGCCTCTCTACAGCAGGATCGATGCAGAGAACGCGATCAAGTGTTTCGTAGGCGTGGAGTATGAGCAGGAGAAGATCATAGCGGAAGGCATCACGGTGCGGTTTGTGGATGCCGGCCACCTTCTCGGATCGAGCTCGATCGAAGTGACGATCACGGAAGAGGGCGTGACGAAGAAGATCATCTTCTCCGGGGACATCGGCAACACCAACCAGCCGCTGATCTCGGATCCGGTATACCTGAAGGGGGCCGACTATGTGGTCATGGAATCGACCTACGGCGACCGGACCCATGAGAAGCCGGAGCATGCTGATTACGCGGGGGCTCTGGCGGATGTGATCCAGAGAACCTTTGACAGAGGCGGCAATGTGGTCATCCCCTCCTTCGCGGTAGGCCGCACCCAGGAGATGCTGTATTTCATCCGCCAGATCAAGCAGGAAGGCCTGGTCTCAGGACATGACGGCTTCCCGGTGTTTGTGGACTCGCCCCTTGCCATCGAGGCGACGAATATCTTCCGCGAGAGAATGTTTGCCGACTTTGACAATGAAGCGAGAGACCTGCTGCAGGAAGGGATCAATCCCATCGGCTTTGAAGGTCTGAAGGTCGCCGTGACATCAGAGGAATCCAGGGCGATCAATGAGGACAAAGAGCCGAAGATCATCATCTCCGCCAGCGGCATGTGCGACGCAGGAAGGGTCAAGCATCATCTGAAGCACAATCTGTGGAGAGAGGAGAGCACCATCCTGTTCGTGGGATACCAGGCAGTGGGCACCCCGGGACGTTCGATCCTGGACGGCGCCGACAGCGTCAGGCTCTTCGGTGAGGAGATCGAGGTGCGGGCAGAGATCTGCCAGCTTCCCGGCGTATCGGGACATGCGGATGCCGAGGGACTGATGGCCTGGATCAAGGCGATGGAGGACAGACCGCAGATGGTCTTTGTCACCCATGGCGAGGACAAGGTCACGGAATTCTTCCGCGACAGGCTGATCAACGAGCTGGGGCTGAAGGCCTATGCGCCCTTCTCCGGCACCCGGTTTGATCTTGCCTCCGGCACCTTTGAGGTCGAGGCCGAGCCGGTTCTGATCGAGAAGGAAGAGGCACAGGCAAGACAGGCGAGCCGTCAGGATGGCGGCGGCCAGGTACGTCCTGCGGCGAAGGGCGCAGACGGCTTGAAGAGGATATCGTCGAAGAATAAGAAAGCTGCCCATGCATTCGCAAGACTCACCGCGGCGGGCGACCGCCTGCTGTCTGTGATCCGGCACAATGAGGGCGGCGCGAACAAGGACATCAACAGGTTTGCGGAGGAGATCCTCCGCCTCTGCGACAAATGGGATAGATGAAAAAAGTATTAGGACTGTTGTTCTCACTGGCGCTGATCGCGGGCATCGTATTCGCGGTTCTGCCGCGCACCTTTGTGCGGCAGATGGCAGTGCGGTCCGGGTTTGAGAAGAACCCTTACTATCAGGAAGGGGATACCCAGTGGGACAATGGCGGTGTAGAGGAGTATTATTTCAACAATCTCCCGTCAAAGTACAATGAGATCTACCGGGAGCTGTATTCACGGCTCTCGGCAGGAGAGGACAGTGCAGAAGTGTACGCCGAAGTTTCGGTTGACGATTTCTGGACTGCTTATTATGCTGTTCTGGCGGATCATCCGGAGCTGTTCTGGATCGGATCCGGGGCTGAGGTACAGTCCAATGCCGTTTCCGGGAAGGTTATGAGCTACCGCATCGAGTCGACGGTGCCGGAAAATGAGCGCGCCATGACCAGGGGACGGCTGGAGGAGGCGGCGGACGAGTGCATCGCCCGGACGGATTCGACCTGGTCCGACTACGGCAGGATCAAATCGGTCTATGAATATCTGGTGGATACCGTCGTCTACAATGCGAACGCGCCGGATAACCAGTGCATGCAGAGCGCGCTGATCAACCGCCAGTCCGTCTGCGCGGGATACGCGAAGGCATTTCAGTATATATGCCACCGGATGGGTTATTTCTGCACCTATGTCACCGGCTCCATCCGCAGCGGCGGGGACCACGCCTGGAATATCGTCCGCATCGACGGCAATTACTATCACGTGGACGTGACCTGGGGAGACCCGGTCTTTGCCGGCGCGTGGGAAGACGGCACGGGCATAACGGTCATGAACTACAACTATCTGTGCTGCACGGACGATGAGATCCTCACGACACACGCGCCGGACGGCACGGTGGCGCTCCCGGCCTGCACGGACAGCAGCTACAACTACTACCGGATCAACGGGATGTATTATGAGAACTGGGATTACAATACGATCTACAATGCGCTGATGGAATCCGTACACAGAGGGGATGCCAGCATCGTCATGAAGTTCGGGACCCAGGAGGCCTATGAGACGGCGAAGTTCGAGCTCTTCACGAAACGTATGTATTATGACGCGGACCAGTATCTGATGACCGCGTACGGAGTAAGTACCTGGAACAATAAATACGCCACGGATGATGACTTCAGGGTCATCACGATCCAGTGGCTCTGAAAGGACCCCAATACCTTGAGCGAGCAATTCAGAACCTTCCGGAGCATCGTTGTCCGGATATTCGTATTCATAGTGGTATATGTACTGGCGGTGATGATCTCCAGCCGGCTGATCAATCAGTATGCGCCGGACACGGCCATTCAGATGCCGACCTCCACCTTCCCGCTGGTCTACATGCGCCAGAACGGGATCAACTTCAACTGTCTGCACGGCTACAATCATGAGATGGACGTGAGCCAGATGAGGTATTCCATCACGCCCCTCAGCGAGCAGAGAGAGGTTACCATCTGCATACAGACCTTCGGCGCGTCTGTGGATTCGGTCTCCTACGAGGTCGTTACCATCGACGGCACCCAGTCCCTGGAGAACACGAAGGTCGTGCGCCTGGAGGAGGACGGGGACTACATCACCTCGAAGCTGAAGCTGGGCGACGGCATGTACATGAATCAGGAGTATGTCCTGAAGCTGCAGGTGACCACCGGCGGAAGGAACATCTACTACTATACCCACGTGCTGCTCGCGGACGGCCTTCACACTGCGGATTATCTGAACTTCGCGGCGGGATTCTGGGACAAGTGCATCAACAAGACGGACCTGGATACCGTCGGCGCGGCGGTCGAGCCGGACGATACCACCGATACGGAAGGGACGCTGGCCCACATGGATATCCATGACAGCGTGAAGCAGCTCACCTGGGGTGACCTGAATCCCCAGATCTACTACAAACCGACGCCGCGGCTGACGGAGATCAATGAGAACACCGCCACCATGACGCTGGATTACAGGATCTCCGCGACGGCAGAGAACGGCAGCACGGAGGTCTACAATGTCCATGAATACTACCGCCTGAGATTCACTGACAGCCGTGTCTTCCTTCTCAACTTCGAGCGCACCACGGACCAGATCTTCAATCCGGAGTCCAACCAGGTGACGGCGGCGGAGGGAATCCTGCTGGGGATCACCGGCAAGAACGTGGACTACATGACGGATGAAAAGGCGAGAGTGATCGCATTTATCCAGGAAAATGTGCTCTGGACCTACCGCAGGTCCAGCGGCATCTTCACCCGTGTCTTCGGCTTCCCGCAGCAGTCGGACATGGATGAGCGGGACTTCTACAAGGAGAATACGCTCCGGATCATGAAGGTGACTTCGGAGGGAGACGTTACCTTCGCCGTATCCGGCTATATGAACCGCGGAGCCCACGAGGGCGATAACGGGATCGGCATGTACTATTACGATGCCGGCAGCTCCCTGATCACAGAGCTGTGCTTCCTGCGGACAGCCGAGAATACCGAGCGTGTCCAGATGGATACGGAGGAGTGCCTGTATATGACACAGGACGGGAAGACGGTCTACACTCTTCTCAACGGCATGCTCCTGAAGGTGGACATTGCCGGCGGCACCGTGGAGACGGTCTCTTCGGGGATCAACAATGACTGCTGTCAGGGATCCGCCAGCGGCCGGTATTTCGCCTGGCTGAAGGAAGGCCTCATGTACGGGTCCGGCACGATCGAGCATATGGACTTTGAGACCGGACAGATCCGGGAGGTGACCGGAGAGGCCGGTGAATATCTCCGCCCGCTGACCTTCATGAAGGAAGACCTCGTCTACGGAGCCGCCAAGGCGAATGACGTCGCCGCGGCCCACGGCGGAAACGGAACCTTCCCGATGTACCGCCTGAACTTCATGGACGGAGAGGGCAATGTCGTGAAGACCTATGAGCCGAGCGGCCTGTATGTCGTGCAGGTGGAGCAGTCGGACAATCTGCTGAACCTGAAGAGAGTGGCATGGAACGGAGCCGTCTTCGCGGACGCGACGTCGGATCAGATCGTATCGACGGATACGGCCGGGGACGTCAGTCTGGGCATGGCAACGAAGAAGGAGTCCAGAAGGCAGACCGTGGTGCTGCTTCGCGTGGGCAGCAATCTGGCTGACACGACCGTTACCATCGGAAACAGCAAGATCGCGGCCGGCAGGGGCACCATGATCGAGATGCCCCAGAATCCGGAGCCGGAGGATCTGTATTATGTCTACGCGTCCGGCGGACTGGACGCACTGTGCACCTATCCGAATGACGCCATCGTCAAGGCCGACGAGCTCTTCGGCGTTGTGGTCGATCACAACCAGCACTATGTGTGGGTGCGCGGAGACAAGGATACGGAGCATGAGATCGAACTGTCAGACGTTCCGGCCGTATTCACCTCCGGAACCATTGATCCGGAGAAGCTGGAGGAAGGCCTTGGCAGAAGGGTCGTGGACCTGACGGGATGCACCCTGGATGAGGTTCTGTACTTTGTCGCCCATGACAAGCCGGTCCTGGTCAGCACGAAGGAAGGCGTCAAATGCATCGTCGGATACGACGAATACAACACCTATCTCCTGAACCCGGGTGAGGAGGAATGGTACTATTACGGGATCCAGGATTCCACGGATCTGTTCCTCGCATCGGGAAATGAATTCTACAGCTACATCGATACCGCCGCCTGACGGCAGAAAAATTGAACAATGGACCTTGTCAACCCCCGCCCCCGAGGCGGGGGTTTTTGTGCATATAATACAAATCGAAATAAATTTGTACGAACACATATTGACGGAGAAGGTTGTTTAAACTAAAGTGGGTATGACAACTGGTAGCTGAAACAGCCAGTAGACAGGAGAAGGACATGGGAAAGATGGCAAAATATCAGCAGGTTGTGGAGTGGGTCCACCAGCAGATCGATGCGGGAGCTCTGCATACCGGCGATAAACTTGAGACAGAAGCGCAGCTGAGCGAGCGGTTTTCATTTTCCAGACAGACCATCCGCCAGGCATTGGGGGAGCTGGAGAATGAGGGGACGATCAGCCGTATCCAGGGAAGCGGCAGCTATGTGAAAAATGCGATCCCCCGCAGCCATTCACAGCAGGGCTCGGGATCTGTGACGATCATCAGCTCCTATACGGATTCCTATATCTTCCCGAGGATCCTCCAGGCGATGGCAGAGGTTCTGCAGTCAAGGGGCTATTCCACCCGGATCATGTTTACCAACAATCACCGGGAGACGGAGAAGAATATTCTCACAGAGATGCTCCGCGCCGGATCACGGGATCCGGTGATCGCGGAACCGGTCACCAGCGCCCTCCCGAATCCGAATCTTGACCTCTACCGGGAGCTGCAGGGACGGGGCATCCCCATTATCTTCTTCAATACCTTCTATCCGGGGATCGACATCCCCCACGTATCCCTCGATGACGTGGAGGCGGGACGGCTGGTGACAGACTACCTGATCTCCCTGGGCCACAGGAAGATCGGATGCATCCTGAAAAATGATGACGGCCAGGGGCTCCAGCGTTACAGAGGATATGTGAAGGCGCTCGCGGACGCGGGCCTTCCTCTGGAGGAGGAGAAGGTGTGCTGGGTCGATACGACAGATCTGCTGGATTCTCTTCATTCCGGTGAATGGATCCTGCATCGCCTGAAGGACTGTACGGCGGTATTCTGCTATAACGATGAGGTTGCCTACATGCTGACGGAGCTGTGCCTTGCGGCCGGGATCCGGATCCCGCAGGATCTCTCGATCGTTTCCGTCGATAATTCAAGGCTGACAGAGCTCAACCAGGTTCCGCTGACATCGGCGGCGCATCCCATGGAAAAGCTTGGGAAAAAGGTGGCTGAAAACCTCCTTGCCCTGGTAAGCAGACCAAATTTGGATGCAACCTATGAATTTGTACCAGAATTGGCGGTCCGCAGTTCTGCGGTAAAAATCGATAAGTAATGCAAGTTTGTAGATAATTGTAAGGTGTGCAGTATGATATATTGCAGATACAACCGCAAAATGGGAGAGGCTTTATCAAACTTGTACTAAATTAAGGGGACAAAAGCGGTTTAAACGAGCCTTTATTGTGCGTACAAATTCACTGCGCCGGCCCTGAGATTATTGACAACTTTTAATCGGATTGCTATATTGCAGGTAGCTTGTGAAACTGCCGTACAGGAAGTACGGTTCAACAAATAACTCTCATATATTTTTAAGGAGGAATCAGTTATGAAACATGCAATCAGACGTGCTCTGGCTGTCACTCTTGCGGCTTCTACCGTAATGGCAATGAGTGCAGTTCCGACCTTCGCAGCAAATGCGGATGACGGAATCAAGATCGGTGTCTCCATCTGGAGTTCCACAGACGTTCTCGGCTCTCAGTGCAAGAAGATCATCGACCAGGCTGCAGCAGCACTTGATGTCGAGGTCCAGTATGTTGACCAGGGCCATGTATCTGAGCAGGTTACCGCTTCTGTCGAGACTCTGTGCTCTGCAGGCTGCGACGGTATCATCATCTGCAACTCCGCTGACTCTGAGATGCTTTCCGCAATCCAGACCTGCGAAGCAAACCAGGTTTATCTGACCCAGTTCTTCCGCATCATCAGCGACACTGCTGAAGAGAGCGCTCCGATCTACGAGCTGGCTAAGCAGTCCCAGTACTATCTCGGCGCTGTTCATGAGGATGAGGTCACCAATGGTTATACTCTGGTTAACCTCCTTCTTGAGAAGGGCGACAGAAACATCATGCTTGAAGGCTGGACCGTCGGCGATGCTACCTTCCTTGCCCGCTATGAAGGCTATCAGAAGGCTATCGACGAGTGGAACGCAGCAAACCCGGATGATCAGGCAGTCCTGAGCGAGCCGGTTTACGCGAACACCTCCTCTGATGAGGGTGCAAAGGTTACCGCTAACTTCATCTCCACCAACTATCCGGACAACATGGACGCTCTGATCGTAGCAGGCGGCGGCGGAGATCCGCTGGTCGGCTCCATTGGTGAGATCGAGGCTGAAGGCCTTACCGGAAAGATCGACGTTGTTTCCACCGACTTCCTCCCGGATCTGGATGCTCAGCTTGAGAGCGGCGGAATGTTTGCTGAGTCCGGCGGACATTACTGCGACCCGCTGTTCGCATTCCTTCTTACCTACAATGCGATCAAGGGCAACGAGTCCTATCTGAAGCCGGCTGGAGAGTTCGGAAAGAACCTTCTGTTCCCGTATCTGTATGTTGCATCCTCCGAGGACTATGCAAACTATGACAAGTACTTCGTACAGGATACTCCGTACACCGACGAAGAGCTCGTAGCTATGGCTGAGATGGATTATGCAGATCTCGAGGCAGCCTGCTCCGCTCTGTCCATCGAGGACGTTATGGCTCGTCACGGCGGCGCTGCTGAGACCGAGGCTGAGTAATCAGTACTTATTCTGGCAAAACAGAAAGAGAACATAGTTCTTAAGAACGGTAGAATTCTCTTATAAACAAAAGAGGGGATCACATCCGTGGTCCCCTTTTTCTATGCCGTAACTGATATAGGGAAACATACTCTGAAAGGATGTTACAGACACATGAAAGAACAAACTTCTATGGAGAAGTTTAAGTCCAGCCAGTGGTTCGGGATTGTCCTGATGGCAGCGCTTGTCATAGCGGTATGGGCCGTCTTCAAGATCCTGCGTCCCGCCACCTTCGGAACTCCGGACCGTATGGTCACGTATCTGCGTGACGCCATCATCTATGCGGTCGGCGGCTGCGGCTTCTACTTTATCGTTGTAATGGGACTGTTCGACTTCTCAGTCGGATCCATCATCGTACTGAGCTGCGTTATGTCAGCTACCCTGAGTGAACACATGGGATACGCGGGACTGGTCCTGGCCCCGATCATCTGCGGTGCCCTCCTTGAGTTCATCAACGGAATGCTCTACATCAAGCTGCGTATTCCGTCCATGATCGTTACGACCGGTATGGCGCTGATCTACGAGGCCCTTGCCGTCTTCGCGACAGGTTCTGTCGAGAAGATCATCGGGCCGAACCTGAGAGCCTTCGGTCAGTATCCGCTGAACCTGATCGTTGCGGTGGCAGCGTTTCTGCTGTGCGGATTCATTCTGAAATACACACGTGTCGGTACCTATGCGACCGCCATCGGCTCCAATGAGGCGGTAGCCAAGAACATGGGTATCAACGTAGACAAGTATAAGGTGATCGGCTTCACACTGTTCGGATTCTTCCTGGGCGTGGAAGCTCTCCTGACCATCAGCTACGGAACCTCCATGACCGCAAAGACCGGCATGGTCTCCATGGCCCGCAACTTCCAGCCTCTGATGGGAACCTTCTTCGGACTGGCATTCCGTAAATACGGCCATCCGGTCATCGCAGTCGTGGTCGGCGAGTATATCGTCTCCATGATCTTTGCCGGATTCGTTGCACTCGGCGCTCCGACGACGATCAACAACATCGTCACGGGCATTGTCCTTCTTGTGATCGTTGCTCTGACTACCAAGAGAGTCAAGGGCGCGGTCGTCAAGTGAGAAAGAGGTGCGCAGAATGACAGAAGGAAAGTTATTATTGAGAGCGACCGATATCGACAAGCAGTTCGGTATCACGCATGCAGTCGATCACGTATCCATCGACTTCTATCACAATGAGATCCATGCCCTGATCGGCGAGAATGGTTCCGGTAAATCAACCTTTACCAATATGCTGACCGGTATCTATTCACTGGGCGGCGGCACCTTCACGCTGGACGGTCAGGATGTTCACCCGAAGAACCAGGTCGACGCGAACCGCCACGGCATCGCGATCATCGTCCAGGAGATGGGAACTCTGTCCGGCCTGACCGTCGCAGAGAACATCTTCCTCGGCGAGGAGGATCCCTTCATCAGCCACGGCGTCAAGAATACGGCGGCCATGAACAAGAAGGCACAGGAGCTTCTGGATTCCTACGGCTTCGGACGCATCCGCGCCAACGCGATCATTGACACCTACAACTTCGAGGACAGAAAGCTGGTAGAGATCGTCAAGTCGACTTATTTCGATCCGAAGATCCTGGTCGTCGACGAGACCACCACAGCTCTGAACCACAGCGGACGTGTAGAGCTGTTCAAGCACATGCGCAGACTCCGTGATCTGGGCAGCTGCGTCATCTTCATCTCCCATGACCTGGACGAGGTTCTGGAAATGAGTGACCGCATCTCAGTCCTTAGAGACGGCGAGTACATCGACAGCGTAGACGCGAAGGACGTCACCACCGATGACCTGAAGAAGCTGATGGTCGGCCGTGAGCTGGGCGAGCATTACTATCGTACCGACTACGGCGAAAAGATCCCGGATGAGGTTGCGCTGAAGGTCGAGAATGTCTCCGTCGGCGATGAGATCCACAATGTATCCTTCGAGCTTCACAAGGGCGAGATCCTGGGGATCGGCGGCCTGAGCGAATGCGGAATGCACGAAGTCGGCAAGGCCTGCTTCGGAGCTTCCTTCGACCGTACCGGTTCTGTCACGCTGGCAGACGGCACACAGATCAACGATATCAATACCGCGATCAATCATTCGATCGCGTATGCATCCAAGGACCGTGACAATGAGTCCCTGCTGATCAATGACTCCATCATGGACAACGTCACGCTTCCGTCCATGAGAGACATGGGCAAGGTGCTCAGCATCAAGAAGCTGCATGAATTCGCGGACAAGTACGCGAAGGAGATGTCCACGAAGATGGTCAACGTCGACCAGTTCGTATCCGAGCTGTCCGGCGGAAATAAGCAGAAGGTCGTTCTTGCGCGCTGGATCGGCAAGGGATCCGATATCCTGATCCTGGACTCCCCGACCCGAGGCATCGACATCAAGGTCAAGGCGGATATCTACGCCCTGATGGACAAGATGCGCAAGGAAGGCAAGTCGATCCTGATGATCTCCGAGGAGCTGCCTGAGCTGATGGGTATGAGCGACCGCATCCTTATTATGAAGGAAGGCGAGATCAGCGCGGAATTCCTCAGAGACCCGGCTATCACAGACACAGTACTGATCGAGAAGATGATCTAAGGAGGCAATTATGGCAGGAAAAAAGATTGATCTTGACAATCCGCGTCTCAGAGCTGCCCTTCCTCTGATCGGATTTCTCTTCATGATCGTGCTGTTCACGATCCTTACAAAGGGCGCTATTGTAACACCGAATAACCTGCAGCTCCAGCTGAGCCAGATGTACATGCTGATGATCGCCTCGATCGGCGTATTCTTCGTCATCACCATGGGCTGCCTGGATTTCTCCCAGGGCTCTCTGATGGGTGTAGCCTGCATCGCATGCTGCTACTTCTCCAACAAGAATCTGGTCCTCGGCATTGTCATGGGCATCCTGGTCGGAGCTGCCATCGGAGCGATCAACGGATGGCTGCACGTATACATGCAGATCCCGTCCTTCATCGTTACGATGTCCACCCAGTTCCTGTTCCGCGGCGTTGTGCAGTTCTGCACGACCAAGGCTCCGGTCATGGCAAACATCAGCATGATGAAGCTGGCTACCATGCCCTTCATGATGACCGTCACCGTGATCTGCCTTGTAGTCGCATTCTTCTTCTTCCGCTACACCTCCTTCGGAGCCAATCTGAAGGCCATCGGCGCAAGCGAGAGAGGCGCGCGGTTCGCAGGCATCAAGGTCACAAAGACCAAGTTCCTGGTGTATGTTCTGGCAGGTGTCATCACCGGCTTTGCCGCGTTCATCAACGCGATCAAGGTCCTGTCCGTCACATCCACCGGCGGCAACCAGCTTGAGACCCAGATCCTGATCGGTCTGGTCCTGGGCGGAATGCCGATCTCCGGCGGTGCCAAGGTAAGGTTCTCGAACATCGTAGTCGGTGTTCTGATGTACCGCTTCATGGCAACCGGTCTGGTCATGGTCGGCCTGACGACACAGATGCAGCAGCTGATCCAGGGTATTGTCTTCGTAATCATGGTAACCCTGTTCTCAGACCGCAAGTCTCTGGCGGTTATCAAGTAAGACAGCTCGCAACATCCTTTCAATATATGAGCGAGGCGCCTGCCGCAGTATTGCGGCAGGCGCCTTCGCGTCCGGACGGATCTGTCCGTTTTTTCTTTTTTATTATATGTGTGATCTTATACAGGATCTCATGTGAGATCTCACGCACCCTGCATTCCGAAAATCTTCTGGCTGTTTTTCTCAAGAGCGAAGAACAGGACCATACCGATGACTCCGCATCCCAGGACCTCTCCGAATCCGACCGTCAGCATCTGGATCTGGATCGGGATCGTAATCGCATATCCATAGTAGAGCACCAGCGGAACGATGATCGCGTTGGCGATGATCGGGGGCAGCGGAAGCGCGAACTTCAAAGCGTTTGAAGCCGGATTCTGACGGACCAGCTTTCCGATCCACCAGGTTCCCAGTGCTCCGATCAGTGTGGCGAGGCTTCCGCAGACCACGTCCAGCGGGATCGCGCCGCCCAGCAGATTGCCGATCACGCAGCCCACGAACAGTCCGGGGATCGCTGCCGGTGTGAAGAAGGGCAGGATTGTGAGTCCCTCCGCGATACGCACCTGGATGTTCTTGAAGCTGATCGGTGCGAAGATCTGGCACAACACGACGTAGAGCGCGGCGATCGCCGCAGCCTGCGTCAGATACAGGATTTTTTTGTCTCTCATATTCAGTTTCCTCCGTAGTTTTGTTTTAGGTGAGGATGGTCACGAACTCACCATAGTCTCTCCGGCGTGGCTGCCGGGGCTGCACTGATCTCTTCAGGGCAGCCTGTATAAGATAGCACACTCCGGCCGTGGGGGCAAGAGCAACCTGCTTTATGCTCTTAAGGAATACTTACATTGAAAATGCGCTCCTTCGTGTTTATAATAGGTAGAAAGTTTTATTTACCAGAGGGAGAGATTATCATGGACGTTAAATTTGTGACGGTTAAGGAGCTTTACAGGAACCGGGAGGAGTATATAGGCAAGAAGGTCACCGTCGGCGGCTGGGTTCGGTCGATCCGCGATTCGAAGACCTTCGGATTCCTGGTCCTGCACGATGGAACCTTTTTTGAGACGCTGCAGGTAGTGTTCGCGGATCAGCTGGATAACTTCGCGGACATCTGCAAGTTCAATGTCGGCTCTGCAGTGATCGTGACCGGTGAGCTGGTGGCGACGCCGAATGCCAAGCAGCCCTTTGAGATCCAGGCGCAGGAGGTCTGTCTGGAGGGCGCTTCCACACCGGATTATCCGATGCAGAAGAAGAGACATACCGTAGAGTATCTTCGTACGGTTCCGCATCTTCGTCCCAGAACGAATCTGTTCCAGGCTACGTTCCGTGTGCGTTCCCTTGCGGCCTACGCGATCCACAAGTTCTTCCAGGAGAGGAACTTCGTATATATCCATACCCCGATCATCACGGGAACCGACGCCGAGGGCGCCGGAGAGATGTTCCGCGCGACCACGCTGGATCTGGAGAATCTTCCCAGGACCGAAGACGGACAGATCGATTATTCCAAGGATTTCTTCAGCCAGTCCACGCATCTGACCGTTTCCGGACAGCTGGACGTCGAGCCCTTTGCCCAGGCATTCCGCAATGTCTATACCTTCGGGCCGACCTTCCGCGCGGAGAATTCCAATACCACCAGACATGCGGCTGAGTTCTGGATGATCGAGCCGGAGATGTCCTTCGCGGATCTGGAAGATGACATGGAGACGGCAGAGGCCATGCTGAAGTTCATTTTCACCTATGTCCTGGAGAATGCTCCGGAAGAAATGAACTTCTTCAACCAGTTTGTGGACAAGGGACTGCTTGACCGCCTGAATCATGTCATCAATTCCGAATTCGGACGCGTCACCTACACGGAGGCCATCCGGCTTCTGGAGCAGAACAATGACAAGTTTGACTATAAGGTAAGCTGGGGCTGCGATCTGCAGACAGAGCATGAGAGATATCTCACCGAGCAGATCTTCAAGCGCCCGGTCTTCGTCACCGACTATCCACGTGAGATCAAGGCATTCTATATGAAGCTGAATGAGGACGGCAAGACCGTCGCGGCCATGGACTGCCTGGTTCCGGGCATCGGAGAGATCATCGGCGGATCCCAGCGTGAGGAGAATTACGACATCCTGAAGGCCAGAATCGACGAGCTGGGAATGTCTGAGGAAGAGTACAAGTATTATCTGGATATCCGCAGGTTCGGAACCACGCGCCACGCAGGATTCGGACTCGGATTTGAACGTGTTGTAATGTATCTGACCGGTGTCGGTAACATCAGAGACGTGCTGCCGTATCCGCGCACAGTCGGAAGCCTGATCTGAGACGCGGCCGATATGCGGAAGGGTAGTGTGCCCGGAAGGCGGCCAGGTCCCGGGAGGCAGTAAGCCCGGCAGGAGGATTCGTGTATGGCCAGAAGAAAAGATTCATACATAGACGACCGGTGGGACCGGGAGGATGATCTGTGGGAAGAGGACCCGGGATACAGACGGGGGCGCGCGCCGAAAAGAAGGAGCGGCTTTGGTACCTTCCTGCTTACGCTGCTTCTCGTCGTCGCGGTGGGAGTCTTTGCGTTTTCCGGGTACAAGCTGATTGGCTATTACCTGGCATACAAGGCCGGAAGTGACGAGTACAGCGAGCTGAACAAGGACTTTGTCGAGGAGGAGAAGACCTCCGAGAAGACACCGGAGACAAGCGGGCCGGCGACGCTTACGGACGTTACGCAGCTGGAGAATCCGGACACGCTGCCGAAGGTGCTTGAAAACGCTCTTCGCGAGACGGCAACGGAGAATGAGGAGACCAAGTCTCTTCCGACTCTTGTGAACCCGGTCGACTTCACACAGCTTCAGGCCATTAACCCGGAGGTGATCGGATGGATCCGCGTCGGAGCCATCAACGTCTCCTATCCGGTCGCGCAGGCGAAGGACAATGACTTCTATCTGCACCGGACTTTCCGGAAGGTGGACAATTTCGCGGGCTGCATCTTTGAGAACTGCGACAATTCACCTTATTTTACAGATCAGAATACGGTCATCTACGGCCACAATATGAAGAACGGGACCATGTTCGGGCAGCTGAGAAAGTTCACCGAACAGGAGACGATCGACAAGAACCCGTATTTCTGGATGTTCACGCCGAACTTTATCTACCAGTACAGGATCTTCTCATGCTCTGTCGTCGGAGCGACCGGAGACCCCTATATGGTGAGATTCTCGCAGGAAGATTATCAGAAGTTCATCAATGACTCAATCGCCAGGAGCGAGATCAACTGCGGCAATGTGTCCGTGACGACCTCGGACCGCGTGATGACTCTGTCCACCTGCACAGGCGACAGCTCGACCCGCAGGATCCTGCAGGGTGTGCTGGAGCAGGTATATATCGCAAAATAAAGAACAAGAGCAGATCCCCTGCCGCCGCATGGCTGAGCCCTCAGTCTGTGCGGGGCAGGGGATTCCGGTATCCGGCGTCACAACAAGTTTTAGTGAAGGAGAAGGAGGTATCTGTATGGACGAAAATAAGATCGCCAGGCTGCAGGAGATCATTGATTCGAGCAGCAACATAGTGTTTTTCGGCGGGGCCGGAGTATCGACGGAGAGCGGCATCCCGGACTTCAGAAGTCAGGACGGACTCTATCACCTGAAGTACAAGTACCCTCCGGAGACGATCATCAGTCATTCCTTTTTTGTCAGCAGGCCCGCGGACTTCTATGAGTTCTACAAGGATAAGATGCTGGCCCTGGACGCAGAGCCAAATCCGGCGCACAGAAAGCTTGCGCAGCTGGAGGAGGCCGGGAAGGTCAGAGCCGTGATTACGCAGAACATCGACGGGCTCCATCAGAAGGCAGGCAGCAGAGAGGTCCTGGAGCTTCACGGATCTGTCCTTCGGAACTACTGCACCCGCTGCGGGGAATTCTATGACGCAGCCTACATCAAGAATGCTCCCGGAATCCCAAAGTGCGAGAAGTGCGGAGGGACCATCAAGCCGGATGTGGTCCTGTACGAGGAAGGCCTTGACATGAGCATCATGAACCGGGCGGTCAGCTATATAGAGAACGCAGAAGTGCTGATCATCGGCGGCACCAGCCTGGTGGTCTACCCGGCGGCCGGCCTGATCGATTATTTCAACAGAGGGAAGGGGCACAAACTGATCCTGATCAACAAATCCGCGACCGCCAGAGATGCGGGGGCGGACCTGGTGATCACAGATCCCATCGGAGAAGTATTTGACCGCATCCGCGTCTGAGGATCGGCTGCCTGAGGGCATGTCACATATTCATCTGAAACCTCTGGAAAAACGGGAAAAATCCGCGAAATTAGGCATTTTTTACCCTTGATTTCCCCTGAACCCTGGGGTATAATCCCTCCTTGTGATGTATCATTTTTCCTTGCTCATCCAGTTGCAGGGGTGAGCCAGAGACCATAAGGAGGTGCAAGCAGCATGAACAAGTACGAACTGTGCGTAGTTGTCAGCGCAAAACTCGAAGACGAAGCCAGAGCCGAGCTTGTCGAGCGTATCAAGGATATGATCGGAAGACATGAAGGCAATGTGACGGACGTCGATGAATGGGGCAAGAAGAGACTTGCTTATGAGATTGAGAAGATGCATGAAGCATTCTATTATTTCATCCATTTCGAGGCTGAGCCGACCGCGCCTGCTCAGATTGAGAGCAGAATGCGCATCATGGATGGCGTGCTCAGATATTTATGCGTTAGACAGGACGCATAAATAAGGAGATAAACAATATGAATAAAGTCATCTTAATGGGACGCCTGACCCGGGACCCGGACGTCAGATACAGTGCAGGCGGCAATGACCAGTCGGCTTATGCCAGATACACGATCGCGGTCGACCGCAGAGTACGCCGTGACAATAATGACCCGAATGCCCAGACGGCAGATTTTATCAGCTGCGTCGCGTTCGGAAGAAGTGCCCAGTTCGCAGAGCAGTATCTGCGAAAGGGAACCAAAGTCGTTGTCACCGGCAGGATCCAGACGGGCAAATATACGAATAAAGACGGACAGACTGTATTTACCACAGATGTAGTGGTAGAGGACCAGGAATTTGCAGAGAGCAAAGCGACATCTGACCGCTATAACAGCAGTCAGGGTGCAGCCCCGGCTCCTTCCTATGCAGCCCCTGCTCCGGCACAGGCTTCCCCCGCTCCGGTATCGGGGAGTGCAGATGGCGATTTCATCAACATTCCGGAAGGACTCGATGAAGAGCTGCCCTTCAAGTAAGATTGAAGGAGCGGCAGCATGGATCCATACCAATATCGAATAAGGAGGTTTCCCAATGCCGTTTTCAGGTAACAAGAGCGATTCCCCGAGACGCAGCAGACCGATGCATAGAAGAAAGAAAGTCTGCGTGTTCTGCGGAAAAGAGAATAATGAGATCGATTACAAGGATGTAGCGAAGCTGAAGAAATATGTCTCTGAGAGAGGCAAGATCCTTCCGCGCCGTATCACCGGAAACTGTGCAAAGCATCAGAGAGCACTCACTGTCGCGATCAAGAGATCCCGCCACGTAGCTCTTATGCCGTATGTACAGGATTGATCTGCAGTAAACATTTTTTTCAGTAATCCAGGAAACATAGATACGTCATTCGAAGGCCGCTGTACGAGAACCGTACAGTGGTCTTTTTATTGTCGCAGCTTACAGGTCAGCCTCGATTCTTAAGATTGTCTTCGTTTACATTTATCAGGGTGAAGAATATAATATATTCTGTATGATTAGGCAAAATATACTGTCTTTTCAGGGTGTATCCGACATTTTCGCAGTACAGACAGAGTCTGCTGCAGATCACAGACTGAAAGCGTGAAAAGTCAGTACTTGGAGGAGATATTATGAAAAACAGAGTCCGCAGAATCACAGCGCTGTTTCTGGCTGTGTCGCTGATGGCTGCATCCGGCAGTCAGGACTGGAAGACTTCACATGTATACGCGCAGGAGGGAGGAGAGACTCTCGAAGTAAGTGCCGAAGAAGCGCCGGCTCCGGAGACTCAGGCGCCCACAGAGGCCCCGGCCCCGGAGACCCAGGCCCCCACGGAAGCGCCGGCCCCGGAGACCCAGGCCCCCACAGAGGCGCCTGCCCCGGAGACTCAGGCACCCACGGAAGCGCCGGCCCCGGAGACCCAGGCCCCCACGGAGGCCCCGGCTCCCGAGACTCAGCCTGCTGAATCAGAGACAAAGCAGACGGAGCTGATCGTAGAATCCGAAGCGGTTAAGATGACAGCGACGGTGTCCGGCAAAAAGGGAGCTGCCGTGATTACGATCACGCTTCCGAAGGACCGGATGGTCCCCGCGACCGCAGCGCTTCAGATCGAGGTGAAAAAGCCGAAGGATGATCCGGACAACCGGTCCATGGTGCAGACTTATCTCAATCACGGGGCTCAGGAATTCTCGGGCGGCAGATTCTATACGCTGCACCTGTATGACGGAGCGGAAGAGATCACGATCCCGAAGGGAACCACCGTTGAGTTCTCGAACGAAGAGGGACGTACCATCGGAATTGCGCCTTACCGTCAGTCTGAAGTCCACATCCTTGACCTGAGCGGTCTGGCTCCGAAGGAGATCAGCGCCCAGACAGCGATGAGCAGCGACGGCATGGCCGTTAAGAAGGTGTCATTCCAGACCACGGATGACTTCAGCAGCTTTGCCCTTGCCGGCACGAAAAACAGGGAAAACGGCGGAAAGAGTCTTCTTCAGAAGGATCTGACCCGGGAACTTGAGAGCGCCGCGCAGTATACGGTGCTTGCCGAAGACTACAGCGGTAAGGCCGCAGAGGACATCCGTACGGCAGATACGAAGGAGCCGGAAGAGGGCAGCGGACAGGAAACTGTAAAGAGTGTCCCGGAGCTTCTGAAGGACCTGTCAGAATATGCGCTGAAGCTTGGTGATGCAGCCGGCAGCAGTGAGATTGCCATTGTCAATCTGTATACCGATGAAGACGGCAAGTTCAGGACCGATTACGACGACCTTCAGAATCCTCTGAAGGAGGTCATGACACAGGACGGCAGGATCGATGTTACGGACCGCACGGTCATCGTAAACCTTGTTGCCACTGATCCGGACACAGAGACCCTGGAGCTTCCGGCGGTCGGCGTCAGCATCAAAAAAGACGGAAAGCAGCAGGCGGTCTCGGCCAGCGAGAATACCGACAGTGCGGGCAGCCTGATCTGGAACATCACAGCAGTCGGAGCTGGAACCGACGGCGATTTCAAACTGACTTCCTATGACGGAAGGATCAAGGTGAAGGAAGCTGTCGTGGGCAATTTCATTGCGCCGAAGGCGGAGATCACCTTTGAGAAGGAACTGACCGGCGGTGTATACGCAAAGAGCGTAACCGCGAAGAAGGACATCGTCAGCGCGACGATCCCGGTCGCGGAAGAAGAGCAGCCGGAAGCTCCTGCACAGAGTGAAACCCAGACAGAGACTTCGGAAGAGCTGGAAGCCCAGGAGGAAACTCCGGCAGAGAGTGAAACAGAAGCCGGGGCCGAGGCCGAAACAGAAACCGAGGCTGAAACAGAAACCGAGACTGCGACAGAGACCGGGGCACAGATCGAGGAGGATCTGACCGCGGCTGCAGCGGGAGAAGGTCTTCCGGGAGGTGCTCCTGCCGGAACCGTAACGGTCGTAAAGGTAAATGACGCTCAGGAACCGCTCGAGGGAGCAGGACTTGCGCTGTACAATACGAAGGATCTTACGACGGCGGAGGGCCAGACCATCGCTGCCGGTACGCAGCTGTATACATGGGAGTCTTCAGCGCAGGAGCCGAAGGATATCTCTGCCTGGATCCTTCCGGAGGGAAGCTATGCGATCCGGGAGACGAAGACACCGCAGGGCAGTGTCAAGGCCTGGGATCAACCCTATGTTCCCGAGGTTGATGGCGTCCCGGCAACGGTCAAGATCGTCGATAAGACAGTGACTCCTGATGCGGGGGAGGACAGCTTCCCGTCCATTGCCGTACAGGATCCCGCAGACAATTCCCTCCTTCCGGGCGTTGTCATCTCCATCGAGAAGGCTGTCAACACCCTGGTCATGGACGGTCAGGGAAATGTGCTCGATGAGAAGACTGAGGATAAGGGAGAGGTTGCTTCATTTACCTCAGAAGGTGCCTACACCGCGATCGATCTGGCGTCGCTCTATACGGAAGTTGTCGAGCCGAAAGAGGACGAGAGCAAAAACAAGACAACCGTAACGGTTCAGCTGACGATCAAAGAGACGTCCCTTGCAGCGGGTCACCGTTATGACGGCCCGATTGAGACGGTGGTAATGGCCGCCTGGGATGAGGACAGCAATGCGGCAAGGGCAGACTTTACGCAGGCTAAGACAGACGGCGTCGCCAGCCAGGATGAGACAACGCAGGCCTGGAGCCTGACCTTTAAGCAGAAGGCAGTGGAGCCCTTCAGTGTTGTATCCTACCGGGGAGAAAAGACTACAGTCGTGCCGGGAGCAGTTTTTGAACTGTATGGCTGTGACGAAACTACAAGACTGACGCCGGGCAAAGATTATATAGTCTCGGATGCCACCGCCTCTGAATCTTCAGTAACGATCAATAGCAAAAACGCAATTATCACGCTGGCCAATGAAGAAGAGATTAAGGCGCTTTCATTGGATGCGTCAAAGAGTCTTACTGTACGCTGGACGTATATACCCGATCCGTATTATGTAGTTCATGCATCCTCAGAGGAAAGAAAATTGAATTTCACTTCCCCAGAGCATGCGCTGGAGTTGGATATTGCAAGAGGAACAATCAGCGTCACGAGGAAGACAAGAGCCCTTGCGTCAGGCGCGGCCAATTCAACAGATAAAGCAATCACCTATTACTTTACGCTGTTTGATGCAGGGGGCACCCGGATTGAGACCAAGCCGATGACAGTGGGTGCATTTAATTACAAGTCGGCGAATGGGGCGGAAGTGTTCTTTGAGAACTTAGCGCCAGGAAGATATTACCTGAGTGAAACAGATCAGAATGGGAATGAATACACTGAGGAAGATTTGAAGCATATTCAATATCAGCATTCCTATCTGGATGAAACAGGCGCCGCAAAGAAAGATGCTGCAAAAAAGCAATCCGCAGGCAATACCGGAGGGGCGGTGATTGAAATCAGGCGGATTGGTAGTGGATTAGATGCTTCTCCTCTCACAGATACACATACCGTTTCTTTTATGAATGTCTATACCGCGGCAGACACTCATTCGGGTTCCTTCAGGATCAAGGTCCGTGCCGTGGATGAGAACAATCAGGAGACTCCTGCGACTCTGACGGCAGGCTTTACGGTGAAATGGACGACCGGAGGAAAGAACTGGGCGGTCAACCCGAAACCCTCGCTGAGTCTGAAGAACGGGACAAATGCTTCTTCCAAGAAGTATACGATCCCGTTCCCGGCATCTGATCAGTCGGTCAGCGTCAAGGTGAAGATGGTATCGCTGACCGATGAGAACGGCAACAATGTCGCCGGCAAGTATACGCTGGTGGACGACACGGCGTACACGAAGCTGAACAGCTACCAGAAGACGATCAATCTCACCAACGGGATGACGGACGGTCTGGTGACCTTCACTCTGAAAAAGGTTCCGGAGAAGCAGTCTGTCGCCGAGCTGACGCTGACCAAGCAGGTGACGTACCAGCAGGTCCCGATGAGGGTCAACGCGACCTACTACCTGGGAATCTTCACAGACGCGGCGCACACGAACCTTCTGTTCAAGAAGGCACTGTCTCTGAGCAACGCGAGCTCCCGCACGAGTACGCTGAAGATCAACCTGTACAAGCTCAAGAATTCGGATCATTCGATCACACTGTACTTTGCGGAGACGGACAGCAAGGGCAAGGTCGTGACCGGCGGCGCGAAAACGGGATATAATATCTCGCTCAGCCAGGAGTCCGTCACACTGTCGCCGACCAATGCTCAGGCATCGGTCATCCTGACCAATGATATCATCAAGGGTTCCAGGGCAGCGAGCCGGCTGACGGATCCTTCCAGCGGATTTGCCGGAGACACCAGCGCTCTGGCAGAGGCTCAGGCACTTGCAAACTCAGAGAGCCTGACCGGCAGAAGGACCGGAGATGAGACACCCATCAGCCGCTTTGTGGCGATTGCCATCGCTTCGGGCGCAGTGATCGTGATCCTTGTGATCATCGCACTGCTCAGGCGCAGAAAACGTAAGAAGTAAGCGCTTCAGAGCGCAGGCCGAATGGCTGAATGGAAATAACAAAAAGAGGAGTTGTGACACAACTCCTCTTTTCTGTTCAGATATTCAACAGCGGTTTACGCGTTGATCCGCTTCACCAGCTCGGGCAGGGTGACTTCAAAGTCCACGCCGTAGGAATTGGTGCCCGGGGTGTTGTAGGTATAATCGATGGTATCCTTCGTATAATCGCAGGCGATCTGGAAGGCTTCCGGAAGAGACTTCCCGCGGACCAGGGCGCCGACAACGGTTGAGGAGAAGATGTCTCCGGTTCCGTGATAGCTGGTGGGGACTCTGTCGGTGTAGTATTCGAAAGTCTCGCCTGTCTCGCTGTTAAGACCCATGACACCGATCTGGTCCGGCCTGAAGGAAACGCCGGTAAGGACCGTGTATTTCGGACCCAGCTGGGAGAGCGCTTTCAGCATATCCATGATATAGGAGCGGTCATACTCTGTCTTGTAGGGAAGGCCGGTCATGAAGGAAGCCTCCGTCAGGTTCGGAACGATCAGGTCCGCCTTGCTGCACAGTTTCGTATTCTCCTTCGCGTATGCTTCATCAAACGCAGGATACAGCTTCCCGTTGTCCGCCATGACAGGGTCCACTACGATCAGGTTGTCCGGGGTTTTGAAATCATCAAAAAACTTCGAAACCAGGCTGATCTGCTCGAAGGATCCCAGATATCCCGTGTAGATCGCATCAAATCCGATCTTTTCCTTCTTCCAGTGCTCAGCGATGGGAGCGATCTGATCCGTCAGGTCCTTGCAGGTAAAGCCCTGAAACATGGTATGGGTGGACAGCACTGCTGTCGGAAGGATCGCGGTCTCGATCCCCATGGCCGAGATGATCGGGAGTGCGACGGTCAGGGAGCACTTGCCGACACATGATATATCCTGAATCGTAACAATTCTCTTAATCATAGAAAAAACCTCCTATGCCCCATTATAGGAACATGTGGTATTATGGAAATAGCCAATATTGATTAATTTTATAGGACCAGATACGGGAGGATGTATGCTTACCTACGATTTTCGGGACCGCGGAAATGAAACCCTCTATGAATATCTGTACAGGAAGATCCGCCAGGATATCCTGGCGGGAGAACTGCGTCCGGGGGAGAGGATGCCCTCGAGAAGAGCATTTGCCAGGAACCTGGGAATCTCCGTAATCACCGTGGAGACGGCCTATTCCCAGCTCGCGGCGGAAGGGTACCTGGAGCCAAGGCCAAGGAGCGGGTACTACGTGGAACAGATCGGCCGCTCCCTGATCCTGCCGGAGGCGCACACAGGCTCGCCCGCGGGAATCTCCCGGGATCCGCAGCGCACGGACCCGCAAGCAGACCACACCCCGGATCTGCTTCATGCAGACCCGCACACAGACCACACCCCGGATCTGCTTCATGCAGACCCGCACACAGACCACCCCCCGGATCTGCCGCACGCGGACCTTCCCGGGGATCAGCCTGCAGATCTTCCGCCGGTACGTATCGATCTGTCCCAGTCGGGGATCCCCTCCGACCGGTTTCCATTTCCGATCTGGTCCAGGCTCATGCGGGAGATCCTGAGTACAAGGCGCCGGGAGCTGATGACCAGGTCCCCCGGAAACGGGATCCTGGAGCTTCGAGCCGCGATCGCGCAGTTTCTGCGCCAGTACCAGAACCTGAGAGTGTCTCCGGAGCAGATCGTGATCGGCGCGGGCACGGAATATCTCTACTCCCTGCTGATACGACTTCTGGGGCACGACAAGATCTACGCCATGGAAACTCCGGGCTACCGCAAGACAGAGCGGATCTACCGAAGCAGTGCGGTGGAGGTGAGGAACATCCCCATGGACCGGAACGGGATAGACATCGATCTGCTCAGAGAGAGCGGGGCGGACGTAGTCCACATCTCCCCCTCCCACCAGTTTCCGACCGGCATCACCATGCCCGTCGCCAGGCGCAGCGAGCTTCTCTCCTGGTGCATGGAGGGCGGCGGGAAGATGCGAAGATATATCATAGAGGATGACTATGATTCGGAATTCAGGCTCTCCGGAAGACCAATCCCGCCTCTGATGTCCATCGACCGGTCTGAGAGCGTGATCTACCTGAACACATTTACCAACAGCGTGTCTCCCGCGATCCGCATCTCCTATATGGTCCTGCCCGGAAGACTGCTTCAGGAATACAGGGAGAAGCTCGGATTCTATTCCTGCACGGTCCCGAATTTTGAGCAGTATATCCTGGCGGAATTCATCGGCCGCGGATACTTCGAAAAGCACATCAACCGCATGCGCAATTATTACCGGCAGAAGAAGGACCGGCTTCTGGACGCGCTGAAAAACAGCCGCCTGGGAGACTGTGTGGAGGTTCACGGAGCCGATGCGGGGCTTCATTTCCTGATCACGGTCAGAGCGGACTGCACGCAGGAGGAGCTGACAGAGCGCGCCGGGCACAGGGGAGTGCGGATCCTCTCTCTGGAGCGCTATGAAGCCGGAACGAGACACAGGGAAGGGCAGCTGCCCTGCATGGTCGTCAACTACCCGGGGCTGACGGATGAGCAGATCGACGCTCTTCCGGACCTTCTGCTGAAAGCCTGGGAAGACGTTCTGAGGATGCCCTGACAGGGAAATGGAGAAGGCGGGATATCTGTGAGAGATTCCGTATTGCGCAGGCTCTTAAAAAACGCTATAATCCGTTGTAGCAAGCCGGTTATTTCCGGTTCATTTCCTGAAGTTATACCTAACGTACAGAAAGGAAGGATACATTATGGCATTAGTTACCACCACTGAGATGTTTAAGAAGGCTTACGAAGGCGGCTACGCAATCGGCGCATTCAACATCAACAACATGGAGATCGTTCAGGGTATCACCGAGGCAGCTCATGAGCTGAATTCTCCGGTCATCCTTCAGGCATCCAAGGGCGCAAGAGCATATGCGAATTCCGTATATCTTGTAAAGCTGGTTGAGGGTGCTCTGGCACTGTATCCGGATCTTCCGGTTGCTCTGCATCTGGATCACGGCCCGGACTTCGAGACCTGCAAGGACTGCATTGACAATGGTTTCACTTCTGTCATGATCGATGCTTCCTCCAAGCCGTTTGAAGAGAATATCGAGATCACCAGAAAGGTTGTTGAGTATGCACATGCTCATGGCGTAGTTGTTGAGGCTGAGCTGGGAACCCTGGCCGGCATCGAGGATGAGGTTAAGGTCTCCGCTGAGGATTCCTCCTACACCAATCCGGACGATGTTGAAGAGTTCGTCGGCAAGACCGGTGTTGACTCCCTTGCGATCGCAATCGGAACCAGCCACGGTGCTTACAAGTTCAAGCCGGGCACAAAGCCGCAGCTTCGTTTCGACATCCTTGACGAAGTCGTCAAGAGACTGCCGGGCTTCCCGATCGTTCTGCACGGAGCTTCCTCCGTACCGCAGGAATATGTCAAGATCATCAATGAGCATGGCGGAGCTCTGAAGGATGCCATCGGCGTTCCGGAAGATCAGCTTCGTGAAGCAGCTCGCAGCGCAGTCTGCAAGATCAACATCGACTCTGACCTGCGTCTTGGCATGACCGCCGGTGTCCGCACCGTATTCTCCGAGAATCCGGCAGCGTTCGATCCGCGTGAATATCTGAAGGTCGGCCGCAAGAACGTTAAGGATATCGTTGCTCATAAGATCAAGGATGTCCTTGGCAGTGAGGGTGCAGCTCTGTAATATCAGACAGAGGACCGGATAACCTGGCAGCAGTGCCAGGCTGAATCAAGAACTCCAGAAGGGCATCTGCGAATCCTCTCGGATTCCCGGATGCCCTTTTCGCAGCATCAGCTCACAGAGCAATGAATTAAAAACAGCATCAGACAACTGGTCTTTGGGCGGCTTAGGCAACTTTGCAGGTGTCAGGGAGCAGGGAATGGAGATTTTATGAAATTATATGATGGCGGTGTATACCTGCTGAATGGCAGCCGGATCATCCCGGACAACACTGAGGCTCCGGCCGCGCTGGCGCAGGCCGGCTTTACGGCAGACAGGGAGCAGGCGCGCAGGGGGACCATAGCATGGTCGGTGCTTCACGATCACAACCAGTCGGGCGATGACGAGAAGCTTCGCATACGATTTGACAAGATGACCAGCCATGACATCACCTATGTCGGGATCATTCAGACGGCCCGCGCCTCCGGCCTTGAGTCATTTCCGCTTCCGTATGTCCTGACCAACTGTCATAATTCGCTGTGTGCAGTCGGCGGGACCATCAATGAAGATGATCACATGTTCGGACTGTCGGCGGCCAAAAAATACGGCGGCATCTATGTTCCGCCCCATCAGGCAGTCATCCACCAGTATGCCCGTGAGATGCTGGCAGAATGCGGAGCCATGATCCTGGGATCAGATTCCCATACCCGCTACGGAGCGCTGGGAACGATGGCCGTGGGAGAAGGCGGCGGCGAGCTGGTGAAGCAGCTGCTGCGCCAGACCTACGACATCGATATGCCGGGCGTGGTCGCGGTCTGCCTGACCGGAGAGCCTGTGAAGGGGGTCGGCCCGCAGGACGTTGCCCTTGCCATCATCGGGGCAGTCTTTGACAGAGGCTATGTCAAGAACAAGGTCATGGAGTTCGTAGGCCCCGGCGTCGCGAAGCTGAGCGCGGACTTCAGGATCGGTGTCGATGTCATGACGACAGAGACCACCTGCCTGAGCTCGATCTGGCAGACAGACGAACGGATCCGTGAGTTTTATGAGATCCATGGGCGCGAGGAATGCTACAAAGAAATGGCACCGGCCGCTGCCGCCTATTATGACGGCTGCATCGAGATCGATCTGGGATCGATCCGCCCCATGATCGCCATGCCCTTCCATCCCAGCCATGTCTATGCGATCGAGGATGTGCAGAAGAACCTGACGGACGTCCTGGCCGAAGTGGAGAAACGCGCAAGAGTCTCCTTCGGGGACAAGATCGAATATTCCCTGCAGGATAAGATCCGGGATGGACGCCTGTATGTGGATCAGGGCATCATCGCAGGGTGCGCGGGAGGCGGATTTGAAAATATCTGCGACGCCGCGGACATCCTGAGAGGCGCCAGCATCGGGGCAGATGCCTTTACCCTCAGCGTATATCCGGCCTCCATGCCGGTCTACATGGAGCTTGTCAGAAATGGACGGTTCGCCGACCTGATCGAGGCGGGCGCCGTTGTGAAGACAGCCTTCTGCGGTCCGTGCTTCGGAGCGGGAGACACACCGGCCAACAATGCATTCTCCATCCGCCATTCCACCAGGAACTTCCCGAACAGGGAGGGCTCGAAGGTCCAGAACGGACAGATCTCCTCGGTCGCGCTGATGGATGCGCGCTCCATCGCCGCGACGGCGGCAAACAAGGGCTTCCTGACAGCTGCCACCCAGGTGGATACAGAGTTTACGGGACCGAAGTATTTCTTCGACAGCAAGATCTACGAGAACCGTGTCTACAATGCATGGGGAGACGCACACCCCGAAGAGCCGCTGGTCCTCGGACCGAACATCAAAGACTGGCCGGCCATGAGTCCGCTGCCGGAGAACCTGATGATCCGCGTAGTCAGCGAGATCCACGATCCGGTCACGACCACGGACGAGCTGATCCCGTCGGGAGAGACCAGCTCCTACAGGAGCAACCCGCTGGGCCTTGCTGAGTTCACCCTGTCCAGAAAAGATCCGGCTTACGTCGGAAGAGCCAAGGCCGTACAGGTCGGACAGCGCGCTATCGAAGCCGGGCAGGATCCGGTCGATGCCCTGAAGAAGGAAGCCGCTAAGGATCCGGAAAATGCAGAGGATCTGGGGGCGCAGCTGGAGGCGGCATTTGCCGTTGTCGATGAGAAGCTTCCGGGACTTCTGGAGAATAAGGCTGACAGCAGCGCTCTTGGGATCGGATCCATGATCTTTGCGGTCAGGCCGGGTGACGGATCTGCCAGAGAGCAGGCGGCCTCCTGCCAGAAGGTACTGGGCGGCTGGGGCAACATTGCGTTCCAGTACGCGACCAAGCGGTACCGTTCCAACCTGATCAACTGGGGCATGCTCCCGCTCCTGATCGAGGAGGGAGACCTTCCCTTTGCAAACGGCGACTGGATCCTGCTTCCGGACATCCGGGCGGCAGTGGCCGAGAGGCGCGACAGGATCATGGCCTTTGTGGTGAAGGACGGTTCGCTGCAGGAGATGTGGCTGACCCTGGGAGAACTGACGGACCATGAGCGCGAGATCATCACGGACGGATGCCTGATCAACTTCAACCGGATGCGCGGATAAGGCGGATGTAATTGTCGGGATTGTGGCTAAAGTATATAATTATCAAACAATTCATACAATAGCCACAATAAAATGAGATAATTAATAAAATTATCAAAAATAGTATTGACAACTATAGAGGCCTCTGGTATAGTTCATTTATCCAAAAGAAAGGAGGCCTGGTCCGTTGGAAGCAGTAGGAACACCGTACGAAGCAGGTCAATATAACAGTGGCAGAGCATTTGGTCCCTGCGCACAAGCCTTCTGATAAGGATAATCCCGAAGAATCGACTTTACAGAAAAGATGATCGGAGACAGTAAGGATATCCCGGAAGCACCGGATGTTTGTTATATTGATCAATCTTTATTATCTGCCACAGGGCTTCGAGGAAAGCCCGGAAGCGATTATGAAGAATTTGTAACTGATCAACAATTACAATCATTCATGAAAGTGAGGATTTCTGAATTCTGAAACCGTCCCTGACGAGAAAGGGGTACGGGATACGATATCCAGGAAGAAAGATATCTGAAAAGCTAAAAGTACATAGTTACTCTTTATATAGATTTTATAGATATATATATAGATACTATCATTTTTAGAATGGAGCTGTGAAAGGCAGCACCTTAAGATATAGAGAAGCAGGGTAGAAGAACTCCGATCATATCGTTATTTATACAATTAAATAGTTGCGACGACTCAGCAGCCGGTGAAGCACCTCACCGGCTGCTTTTTTGCTCTGCATTGCCACATTTCGCCTTACGTGGTATAGTATTTTAGACTTCCTATGTGGATGAAGGAGGCAATACATGAAGATTATTATCGTTGGATGCGGCAAGGTCGGAGAGACTCTGACTCATGATCTGAGCAGAGAGGGACATGATGTCACGGTGATCGACCGCAATCCGGATGTTGTTGACCAGGCCTGTGATCGTTTTGACGTGATGGGCTTTACGGGAAATGGCGCGAACTACAAGGTTCTCGAAGAGGCCGATATCGAGCATGCGGACCTCGTGATCGCCGTTTCGGGTCAGGATGAGCTGAATCTGCTCAGCTGTCTGCTTGCGAGGAAAGCCGGAAACTGCCAGACGATTGCCCGGATACACAATCCGGAATACATCAAGGCGGTCAACTATATCAAGGATGAGCTGGGGCTTGCCCTGGTCATCAATCAGGAATTTGCTTCAGCCCAGGAGATCGCCAGGGTCCTTCGATTCCCGTCCGCGATCGAGATCAATACATTTGCCAAGGGAAGAGTGGAGCTTCTTCATTTCCGCATTCCCCAGGGCTCTGTCCTTGACGGGCTGAATCTGCTTTCGATGCATGAGAAGCTGCACTGTAATGTTCTTGTATGTACGCAGGAGCGTGACGGTGAGATGCGCATCCCTCAGGGCGATACCACGCTGAAGGCAGGAGACGTGATCTCCATCGTTGCGCCGATCGAGGAGCAGGAGTCATTCTTCCGCAAGATCGGACTTGAGACCCATGCCGTGAAGAATACCATGATCATCGGCGGCGGAGATGTTGCCCTGTATCTTGCGAAGATGCTGATGAATTCCGGAATACAGGTCCGCATTATCGAGAAGGACCTTCACCGCTGTGAGGAACTGGCGGATCTGCTCCCGAAGGCTACGATCATACATGGCGACGGCAGCGATAAGGATCTGCTGGAGGAGGAAGGCATCCGCTCTATGGAGAGCGTGGTCTGCCTGACCGGGATCGACGAGGAGAACGTGGTCCTGTCTCTGTTCGCGAAGACCTGCGGAGTCCGCAAGATCATCACGAAGGTGAACAGGGTCGCCTTTGAGGAAGTATTCGAGAATCTGGATCTGGATACCATGATCTCGCCGAAGAATATTACGGCGGAGCGGATCCTGCAGTATGTACGCGCGATGCAGAATTCCTTCGGAAGCAACATCGAGACGCTCCACCGGATGATGGACGACCAGGCCGAGGCTCTGGAGTTCAAGATCCGTGACAACTTTACGAATACGGATATCCCGCTGAGCCAGCTTCCGCTCAAGAGCGGCGTTCTGGTGGGCGGCATCAACCGCAACGGAAGGATTATTCTTCCCCGCGGTTCGGATGTGATCCGCAAGGGAGATACGGTTGTCATCATTACGACCCTGAAAGGCCTGAATGATATCAGCGACGTATTTGAATAATGCGGTGATTCAGAGATTGATGGGGGAGAGTATGCTGACATGAATTTTGCGATGATCTTCAGAATCCTTGGATGGATGATGATGTTCGAAGCTGCGTTTATGGCACCGTCCGGTGTCGCGGCTCTGATCTACAGGGAGCGCGCCGGCCTGTGGCTTGCGGTTTCCATGGTGATCTGTCTTGCGGTCGGCGGACTGATGGTATTCGCCAGCCGGCCGAAGGTCCGGCGTATCTATGCGCGCGAAGGTTCCGTGATCTGCGCGCTGGTCTGGTTTCTGTACAGTATCTTCGGAGCGCTTCCGTTCAGGCTGTCCGGAGCGATCCCGGATATGTTTGACGCGGTTTTTGAGACTGCGTCCGGATTTACGACAACCGGAGCCTCTATCCTGACGGATGTCGAGGCGCTTCCACACTGCCTGCTGTTCTGGAGGTCATTTACCCACTGGGTAGGCGGCATGGGAATCCTGGTGTTTGTTATGGCGGTTATTCCGCTGGCAGCCGGCGGCAGCACGATGTTCCTGATGAAGGCGGAGAGCCCGGGTCCCAGCGTCAAGAAGATGGTCCCGAAGGCGGGACAGACCGCGAGTATCCTCTACAAGATGTACTTTGTGCTGACTGCGATCGAGCTGGTGCTGCTGATCGTGCTCCGGATGCCGTTGTTCGACGCGCTCTGTCTTACCTTTGGTACCGCAGGTACCGGCGGTTTCGCGGTACTTAATTCGGGGCTTGCTACCTACACGATCGCCCAGCAGGTGGTTATCACCATCTTCATGATCCTGTTCGGAACCAACTTCTCCGCGTACTATCTGGTCGCGACCGGGCATATCAAAGAGATCCCGAAGATCTCCGAAGTCGTCACCTATTACGGGATCATCGCCGCCGCGATCGCCATGATCACGGTCAATATCAACGGCATGTATTCGAATGTCGGGATCGCTCTGAAGGATGCGGCATTCCAGGTCGGTTCGATCATTACGACGACCGGATATTCCACCACAGACTTTAATCTGTGGCCGGCGTTCAGCAAATGGATCCTGGTCCTTCTGATGTTCTGCGGCGCCTGCGCCGGATCCACCGGCGGCGGGATCAAGGTGTCCCGTATCCAGGTTGGGGTCAAGACTGTCGTGAAAGAGCTGGACAACGCGATCCATCCCAACAATGTGCGCAAGATCAAGTATGACGGCAAGGTGCTGGAGCACTCGGTCCTTCGTGGGATCAACGTCTTTATCATGGCGTATTTCCTGACCATGGCACTCAGCATCCTGCTGATCACATTTGACAATTTTGATCTGGAAACGAACTTTACGGCAGTAGTCGCCACGCTGAACAATATCGGTCCCGGACTTGCGAAGGTAGGGCCGACGGCGAACTACAGCGGATACAGCACATTTTCAACCTGTGTACTGATCTTTGACATGATCGCGGGCAGGCTGGAGATCCTTCCGGTGCTGGTTCTGTTCTCGGTACATACCTGGAAGGAAGGAAGCCTGTTCTCGGGCCGCGGCAAAGCCAGACACAAGGCGGGCGAAGAGGATGAAGCTCTGCTGGACGAGGGCTTCTGAGATACGGGAACTGAATGAATACGGAAGAAGCGTTGTTGGCACAGCAATGAAAACCGGCAGCTATTGTTCAATATCAGGGGTAACGTTATGGATAAGAGAGAGTATCAGGAAAAACTGGATGAGATCAGCAGGCTGATCGCGGAAGAGGATTATGCGCAGGCTGCACGGGTGGCGGATACGATCGACTGGAAGCGGGTCCGCAATGTGCAGACCCTTGTGATGGTGAGTGAGATCTACGAGGCTGTGGAGCGCTATGAGGACAGCAAGGTCCTCCTGCTTCGCGCGTACCGCAGAAGCCCGTTGGGCAGAACGGTTCTCTACAGGCTGGTGGAGTGCACGATCCATCTCGGACAGTTTGATGAGGCGATCGAATACTACTCCGAGTATGTACAGGCTGCGCCCCATGACAACAATAAGTTCATTCTGAAGTACAAGATCTATAAGGGAAGAGGGTCTTCTCTGGATGAGCAGATCGATATCCTGAAGGAGTATCTGGACCAGGAATACAACGAGAAATGGGTCTACGAGCTCGCCAAGCTGCAGATCCAGGCGGACCGGGTGCAGGAAGGTCTGTCCACCTGTGATGATCTGGTGCTCTGGTTCCACAGCGGCAAGTATGTGATCAAGGCTCTGGAATTAAAGAAGAAGTATGCGCCTCTTACTCCCAAGCAGCAGGAGATCTATGACAACCGCTTCAATCAGGAGGAAGAGGAGGAATACACCGAAGGTGCCAATTCCTATCTGAAGGAAGCCCAGATGCAGGCGATGGCCGAGCGGGCCGAGGTGCAGCAGGAAGCGATCAAGAGTGAGCTGGCAGCTGACATCTCCCATGCCGCCCGCATGGAGAAGGCGAAGGAGGAGATCTCCCAGAAGGCCCAGGCTGCGCAGAAGGCCGTGGAAGAGACGGCGGCGCAGTCGGAGAAGGTCCTTGCGGATAAGGCGGAGGAGATCGTTGCCGAGGCAGGAATCCTGATAAATGAGGAGGATACTGCGAAGGCGGACGCAGATGCGTCCGGTGACGCAGAAGGCGTGGAGGCTGAGGCTGCTCCTGAACAGGAGAGCGCTGACAGGACGCCGGAAGAGCCGGCTGCAGAAGGATCTGCTGAGGAAGAAGCTGCGGCGGAAGAACCTGCTGCGGCAGAAGAGGCCGCTGCGGAGGAACCGGCTGTGGAAGAGCCTATAGCCGAAGAGGTCGCGGTGGAGGAGCCCGCAGCGGAAGAGCCTGCTGAGGAAGCCACTCCGGAACAGATGCAGGAGGATATGGTCCGCAGCATGCGTGAGATCGTATCCGGCGTAGGTCCCAGGAGCGCGATGGACGAAGAGGAGGCAGCTCTTGACCAGGCGATCGAGCAGTCCAAGGAGGACCAGGAGAATGCGGTCGCAGCCAGAGGTGCAGACCGTACATTCAGCGTTCCCCAGTCTCAGGCATCGCAGAAGAGAACGGCCGGAAAGCTGACGATCGATGATATCCTGCTGTCCATGGCAGACCGCGGAGATCATGTCCGCGAGGTTACGGGCGGCAGTGTGCTGCCGGCTTCGGAAGAGGTCGATCTGGGCACAGAAGATCCGAAGGTGCCGGATTTCCTGAAGGAAGAAGTGAAGGAAGCAAGACAGACGGCGGAGATTCCGGTCAGCGAGATCGCCCAGGCGCAGGAGGCTGCCGAGAACGCAGCCCGTCAGGCTCAGGTAAAAGACGCACCTTCGGCAGAGGAAGCGCCTCTGACAACGGATGCGGACGCGGCCGTGAAGCCGGAGGATGCTCAGGAACTGGCCAGCTTCCCGAAGGTTCACCGCGTGGAATATACGGAAGAGATCGCGACAGCCAAGACCAAGAAGCTTCCGGTCGAAGAGATCCGCAAGCTGCATGAGGCCTTCCTGGCGGAGGGCGCGCAGGATGTGATATCCGAGGAAGCCCAGACGGCGGCCAGGAATGCGGCGCAGGCTGCAGAGCGCGCCGCGGAGATGGCAGAGGCGGAGATCACGGCGGCCGCAGAGACTGAGCCGCAGGAGGAAGAGATTCCCGCTGCCGTTTCTGAGGAGATCAAAGCAGAGGCCGCGGATGCGGCGCAAGAGAAGACCGCCGTTGAGACACCGGCAGAGACAGAGGGTGCCGCGCAGACGGAAGAAGAGAGCGCGCAGGCGGCTGCGGAAGAATCCGCTGTGCCGGCTGCAGAAGAGACTGCTCCGGCCGTGGAAGAGGCTGCGGCGGAGACTGAAGAAGAGAGCGCAGAGGCGACTGTGGAAGAGACTGCCGCACCTGCGGCGCAGGACAGCCTGCGGGCACAGAGAGAGGCGGCTGCCGGAGTGGCCCGGGAGGCCGTGGAGGTTCCCAAGAGTGCGGAGGAGCCGAAGATCTACGGATCCCGCCCGATGCTGAAGGAGTATCAGAAGGATCTCTTCCGCGGATTTATCGGGATCGGCTCTCTGGAGGAGCAGATCGCCGGCGCGATCCAGCAGGCGGAAGGCAAGATGGGCGATAAGACCAGCCGTACCGGCAACATCCTGATCCTGGGCGGACACGGCTGCGGCAAGACGACCATCGCGACCGGTATTGCCAAGGCCATCGCGGAGGACAAGGGTACCCACTCCATCAAGATGGCGCGGATCTATGCTGCGGACCTCAACAGGAAGGATATCGCGGCGACCATCGCGAAGATCGCCGGCGGAATGCTGATCGTGGAGGAAGCGGGCGACCTGGATGACGCGATCGTCGACCAGCTGACAACCGCGATGGAATTCAGGACCGACGGACTGATCGTGATCCTGGAGGATGAGCAGAGATACATCCATGATCTTCTGATGCGCCATCCGCGCTTTACCATGAAGTTCACGGCGCAGATCTACATTCCGGAATACAGCAATGAAGATCTGATCAACTTCGGAAGCATCTATGCCGAGAGCAAGGACTATGTGTTCAGCGAGAAGGCCCTCGCGGCGCTCTACGACCGCATAGAGGCAGCATCGCAGAATGGCGACAAGGTTTCCATCACGAATGTGGTGGAGCTGGTGGACCGCGGTATCAAGAACGCGAACAAGTTCTTCCGCAGGATCGGCTCTTCCAGGAAGCGCTATGACGAGATGGACCGCGTGATTCTGAAAGAAAAAGACTTCAGATAAGCGCAGTTAACAGGCAACTTAAGTATAATCAAAACATTTATCAGACAACAGAAAATAAGGCAGAAACGGCCCGGAAGTGGAGCATTCTGCCTTATTTTTTGTGTATTTTTATGCAAAAATGGGGAATACCGCCCATTTATTCACAGCAAAACTCACATGAAAGAGGGGTTGCGGAGCCCCTCGATTGTTGACACTGTTTCTCAACATTGATATACTGAATCTGTAGTCCGCTCAATTTATACTTTTTTGCGGTAGTTTATAAGGAGGTACGAACGTATGAAGAAGTTAGTGGCAATTGCAATGAGTGCACTGATGGCTTTTTCACTTTCCGGAGCTGCTTTTGCGGCGGAGACGGAGAGCGACGTAGTGATCCCGGAGGACTTTAAGGCGGGCTTCATATTCCTGCATGACGAGAACTCCACCTACGATCTCAACTTTATAAATGCAGCGTATGAAGCTGCAGAGAACCTCGGAATGAGCGAGGATCAGATCATTCTGAAGACCAACATTCCGGAAGGACAGGAGTGCTATGAAGAGGCCATGGATATGGCTGACCAGGGCTGCGGCATCGTATTTGCGGACAGCTTCGGCCATGAGGACTATATGATCCAGGCTGCGCAGGAGGTACCGGAGGTTCAGTTCTGCCACGCAACCGGCACCAAGGCTCATACACAGGGACTTGACAACTATCACAATGCATTCGCATCCATCTATGAAGGCCGCTTCCTGGCAGGCGTTGCTGCAGGAATGAAGCTGAACGAGATGATCGCGAACGGCGATATCACCGAAGAAGAGGCGAAGATCGGATACGTCGGCGCATTCACATACGCAGAGGTTATCTCCGGATTCACATCCTTCTTCCTGGGCGCAAGACATGAGTGCCCGAGCGCTACGATGGAAGTCACCTTCACCGGTTCCTGGTATGATGAGACCGCTGAGAAGGAAGGCGCGAACACCCTGATCGAGGACGGCTGCGTTCTTATCTCCCAGCATGCTGACTCCATGGGCGCTCCGACAGCCTGCGAAGCTGCCGGCGTACCGGATGTTTCCTACAACGGCTCCACCAAGGATGCTGCTCCGAACACCTACATCATCTCTTCCAAGATCAACTGGGCTCCGTACTTCGAGTATGCGATCAAGTGCGCAGTCTCCGGCGAAGCGATCCCGGCAGACTGGACCGGAACTCTGGCAACCGATTCCGTACAGCTCACCGAGCTCAACGAGGCTGTTGCGGCTGAGGGCACTGCTGAGGAGATCGAGGCAGTCAAGGCAGCTCTGGAAGATGGTTCCCTGCACGTATTCGATACCTCTGCATTCACCGTATTCGGTGAGGCTCTGACCGAAGAGTTCTTGGCAGACGTAGACGATGATCCGGATTACGCTCCGGATACCGCGGTTGTATCTGACGGATACTTCCATGAATCCGAGTACAGATCTGCTCCGTACTTCGGCCTGTTCTATGATGAGAGCGGAAACGGAAGCCCGATCGACGGCATCACGCTGCTCGATACAGCATTCTGATCCGGATCTGAATCATATTGTGAACACATAACTGAGCATATGGCATTCTGTGACTGATACAGAGTGTTATGAGGCAGTACAGTGATACCTTTCCTGTGCTGCCTCATATTGGTTATAGACAATAGAAGGAGGGCCGCTTCCGGATCATCCGGCGCGGCAGGAGGGCATATTTTGGAGAACAGGGTACCAGCCGTAAGTATGCGCGGCATTACGAAAACATTCGGACCAGTCGTGGCGAATCACGATGTTTCGATCGACATTCAGAGGGGCGAGATCCTGTCTTTGCTCGGAGAGAACGGTTCCGGCAAGACGACTCTGATGAATATGCTGTCAGGCATTTATTTCCCGGATTCCGGGCAGATCCTGGTGGACGGGAAGGAAGTGTCGATCCGCTCGCCGAAGGACGCGCTGGATCTGGGGATCGGCATGATCCATCAGCATTTCAAACTGGTCGATGTCATGACCGCGACCGAGAATATCGTACTGGGATTAAAAGAAGACAAATATGATCTGAAGGCAGCATCCAGGCGGGTCCGGGAGATCTGCGACCGCTATGGATTTGATCTGAAGCCGGAGCAGAAGATCTATGACATGACGGTATCACAGAAACAGACCGTCGAGATCGTCAAGGTGCTCTACCGTAATGCGGATATTCTGATCCTGGATGAGCCCACTGCAGTACTGACGCCGCAGGAGACAGAGAAGCTGTTCGATGTCCTGCGCAATATGAGAAAAGACAACAAGGCAGTCGTCATCATTACCCACAAGCTCAACGAGGTGCTGGAGATCTCCGACAGGGTCGACATCCTGCGCGCCGGTGAGTTTATCGGAAGCCTGAAGACCAGTGAGACGGGCGTTCAGGAGATGACGGACATGATGGTCGGCCATGCGGTCGAACTGAATATCGACCGTCCGGAGCCGAAGAACGTGGAACCCAGGCTGGAGATCTCAGGACTTACTGTCCGAAGTGAGGAAGGGATCCTGAAGCTGGACAATGTTTCCTTTACGGCAAACTCCGGAGAGATCCTCGGAATCGCGGGCATCTCCAACAGCGGCCAGAAGGAGCTTCTGGAAGCCATCGCCGGCCTGCAGCCGGTGGAGAGCGGAGATATTTACTATCTGCCCCATGGCGGTCAGAAGACCAGCCTCATCGGCAAGGATCCGCTGGATATTCAGAGACTGGGCGTTTCCCTCTCCTTCGTTCCGGAGGACCGTCTCGGCATGGGACTGGTCGGAAACATGGATCTGACGGACAACATGATGCTGCGCTCCTTCCGCAAGGGCAGAGGCCTGTTCGTGGACAGGGGAACTCCGAAGGGAGTGGCAACCGATGTGGTTGATAAGCTGGAGGTCGTAACACCGAACCTTGCGACCCCGGTCCGCCGCCTGTCCGGAGGAAATGTGCAGAAGGTGCTGGTCGGACGGGAGATCGCCTCCGCGCCTTCGGTCCTGCTGACAGCCTATGCGGTCCGCGGACTGGATATCAATTCCTCGTACGCGATCTATGATCTGATGAATCAGCAGAAGGAGAAGGGCGTTGCCGTCATCTATGTCGGTGAAGACCTGGACGTTCTCCTGGAGCTGGCAGACCGCATCCTGATCCTGTGCGGAGGCAAGGTATCGGGCATCGTGGACGGACGCAAGACAGACAAGTATGAAGTCGGCCTGATGATGACATCCCTGGGAGGAGGTGAGGCAAAATGAATGAAAAGAAGAGAGGACCTCTTGCTCATATCGTAAAACGCCCCGCCATATCCATGCAGCAGGCATTTATGATCCGCGCGCTGGCAATCCTGCTGGCGATCGTTGTGTGCGCGATCGTAACCTTCCTTCTGACCGGCGATGATCCGCTGAGCGTATTCCGGACGATCTGGGAAGGAAGCTTCGGATCAGAGAGAAGATTCTGGGTGCTTATGCAGAATCTGTCGATCCTTCTGATCATCTCGCTGGCGATGGGGCCGGCCTTCAGGATGCGCTTCTGGAATATCGGAGGAGAAGGACAGGTCATGATCGGCGTCCTTGCCACGGCAAGCTGCATGATCACGCTGGGCGGAACTCTTCCGGGCCCGGTACTGATCATAGTCGAGATCGCGGCGGCGATTGCCGCAGGCGCGATCTGGGCGGCGATCCCGGCATTCTTCAAATCCAGGTGGAACACCAATGAGACCCTGTTCACCCTGATGATGAACTACGTTGCCACACAGCTGGTCGCCTATTTCATCATCATCTGGGAGTCTCCGAGAGGCTCCGGCAAGATCGGCATCATCAACCAGAAGACCATGGCAGGATGGCTTCCGCAGATCGGAAAGTACAAATACCTTCTGACCGTGATCGTGGCGGTGGTCCTGACGATCGTCCTCTACATCTATATGAATTACAGCAAGCATGGCTATGAGCTGTCCGTAGTCGGCGAGAGCGAACGGACTGCCCGGTATGTCGGCATCAAGGTCGGCCGCGTGTTTATCCGCACCATGCTTCTGTCCGGCGCGATCTGCGGACTGGCAGGAGCGCTGATGGTGGCAGGCACAGACCACACCATGACCACGACCCTTGCGGGCGGGCGCGGATTCACCGCAGTCATGGTGGCCTGGATGGCGAAGTTCAATCCGGTGGGCATGATCTTCACTTCCTTCCTGCTGGCATTCCTGCAGAAAGGCGCAGGCGAGGTCGCGACCCAGTTCGGACTGAACCAGAGCTTCTCCGATATCCTCAGTTCAATCATTATCTTCTTCCTGATCGGATGTGAATTCTTCATCCAGTACAGGATCGTATTCAGGAAGGAGGCGAAATAATATGTTTGATATTGTATCCTTTATCCCCCGCGCAGTTGCGCAGGCAACCCCGCTGCTGCTTGGCTCCACCGGTGAGACCCTTACGGAGAAGAGCGGCAACCTGAACCTGGGAATTCCGGGCATCATGTACGTCGGAGCGATCTCCGGCGTCATCGGAGCATTCTTCTACGAGCAGAGTGTCGGATCCTATGAAAATGCGAACGCGTTTCTTGCGATCGGGATCCCGCTTGTATGCTGCCTGCTCGGATCGGCGCTGATGGGACTGCTGTACTGCTTCCTCACGGTTACGCTCCGCGCAAACCAGAATGTTACCGGTCTTGCCATGACCACCTTCGGTGTGGGCTTTGGCAACTTCTTCGGCGGCTCGCTGATCAAGCTGACCGGCTCGGACGTTCCTTCCATCGCACTGTCGATCACTCATAAGTTCTACGCGGCGAAGCTTCCATTTGCGAAGAGTGCCGGCGTGTTCGGAAAGCTGGTCCTGAATTACGGCTTCCTGGTCTACGTGGCCATCGTGATCGCGCTGGCAGCCTCCTGGTTTCTGAACCGGACCCGCCAGGGCCTGCAGCTGAGAGCAGTCGGCGAGAACCCGGCAACCGCGGACGCGGCAGGAATCAATGTCGGGCGCTATAAATACTGGGCGACGATCATCGGCTCCATGATCGCAGGACTGGGCGGCCTGTACTACGTCATGGACTACGCTTCCGGCGTATGGTCCAATGACGCATTCGGCGACAGAGGCTGGCTTGCCATCGCACTGGTCATCTTCACCATCTGGAGACCCAATGTCAGCATCCTTGCTTCGCTCCTGTTCGGCGGCCTGTACATCCTGTATCTGTACATCCCGACGGGAACCAACATGGCCATCAAGGAGATCTACAAGATGGCGCCGTTCGTGGTAACGATCATCGTTCTCATCATCATCAGCATGCGCAAGAAGAGAGAGAACCAGCCGCCGGCACATCTGGGGCTTCCGTACTTCAGAGAAGAGCGCTGACACGAAAGCCGGCATGTTCTGCATTGTATAAACAGGGCAGGTATGAGAAAATCCTCTCATACCTGTCCTGTTTTCTGCCTGGGACGCAGTGTTACAGTTCACATGTCAGTCAGCTTCGCTTCGAGTTTGCGGGCACAATGAAAACACGTCGCCTGCCTTCGCTTTGCGGCGGTTGCATTGCAGCCGCTCCCAGCTCCTATAGAAGCGTGGTCGCTTTCGCGGCTGCAGCAACTTGCAAAGCTCAGTCGGCTTCCTATGGTTTTCATCTGTGCCCTCAGTCGGCTTCCTATGGTTTTCATCTGTGCCCGCAGAACTCTGCGCTGATGATGCTGCCTTGACCTGTGAACTGTACCGATGCAGCGGGTCTTCGGCTTGTCTAAACTGCTGTTTGAAGGTATAATGAAATGATCCTATAGAAAACAGAGGATTGCACATGGCGGCATGGTTTGACAATGTTATTTTTTATCACATCTATCCGATCGGCCTGCTTGGCGCGGAGCGGGTAAATGAGGGCGGACCGGTTAAGCACCGGCTGCCGGAGCTTGAAAACTGGATCCCCCATCTGAAGGATCTTAGTGTGGGGGCGGTCTACATCGGCCCGCTGTTTGAATCGGCGGCGCACGGCTATGACACAACGGATTACCGGACGGTGGACCGGAGGCTGGGCGACAACGAGGATTTCAGGCAGTTTGTCGCAGCCTGTCACAAGGCAGGGATCCGTGTGGTGGTGGACGGAGTGTTCAATCACACGGGACGCGGGTTTTTCGCTTTCCAGGATATTAAGCAGAATCGTGAGAACTCCCGCTACAAGGACTGGTACAAGGGGATCAACTTTGGCTGGAACAGCGCGTATAATGACGGATTCTCCTATGAGAGCTGGCGCGGCGCCCAGGATCTGGTCAATCTGAACTTCTGGAACCGGGAGGTCAAGGATTATCTGTTTGACACGGTGCGGTTCTGGATCCGGGAATTTGATATCGACGGGATCCGGCTGGACTGCGCGGATGTTCTGGACTTTGATTTCCAGAAGGAATTGAGGTGGGTCACCTCTCAGGAGAAACAGGATTTCTGGCTGATGGGTGAGGTCATACACGGGGACTACGCCCGGTGGGCCAATCAGGAGATGCTCCATTCAGTCACGAACTATGAGCTGAACAAGGGCCTGTGGTCGGGACACAATGACCACAATTATTTTGAGATCGCGCACACGATCCGGCGCCAGTTTGACGAGAACGGCGGGATCTACAGAGGCAGAGTGCTGTATTCATTTGCAGACAATCATGACGTATCGAGAGTCGTGAATCAGCTGCGGGAGAGATCCCACCTGAAGCCTCTGTACACGCTTCTCTATACACTTCCCGGTGATCCTTCGATCTATTACGGATCTGAGTGGGGGATCGAAGGAGAGAAGAGAAACGGAGATGAGTCTCTGCGGCCTGCCATTGATCTGGACCAGATCCAGGCGAATCCCCCCGTTCCGGGGCTGGAGGAGTATCTGGAGACACTGGGGAAGATCCGGACGGAGCATGAGGCGATCGGGCTTGGCAGATACAGAGAGCTGCTTCTGACAAACCGGCAGTACGCGTTTGCGAGAATCCTGGATGGGACTGCTGTCATCACTGCAGTCAATAATGATGAGAATCCGGCGGAGCTGTGGATCCGGCTTCCGTTTGAAACAAATGAGATAACAGATCTGCTTACCGGAGAGAAGATCGTTCCTGAATCGGGCCAGCTGCATGTTACGCTGGAGGCGTCGGGCTGCGGGTTATACCGGATAGGCTGAAGAACAGTAAACAAAATGCGGCACATGGAGGGCATTATGAGTAAAAAGACAGAGAAAAAGGTTCAGGCAGGCGAAGCGGTTAAGAAGGCTGTGGTAAAAAAGGCAGTCAGGAAGAGCGTATCGAAGAAGGCGGCGGTCAAGAAGGCACCTGTCAGGAATGGCGCTGATGTGAAGGAAGAGCCGAAGACGGCAGTTCAGGCACCGGCAGGCCCGGCGATCGGCGAGGGATATGAATTCATCCATGACCTGGATCAGTATCTGTATGATCAGGGTGTGCACTATGAGATCTTCCGCAAGCTCGGTGCCCATCCGTCCATGAAGGATGGAAAGAAGGGCATTCATTTTGCGGTATGGGCGCCGCATGCGGCCGCCGTTCATCTGATCGGTGAGTTCAACGGATGGAATGAGGAGAACATCGCCCTGGAGCGCCTGGATCCCTCCGGAATCTGGGAGTGCTTCGTGGAAGAGGCCCAGGTAGGCCAGATGTACAAATATCTGATCTACACCCAGGACGGCAGGAAGCTGTACAAGGCGGATCCCTACGCAAACTCCGCGGAGAAGAGACCCGGGACCGCGTCCGTGATCGCGGATATCTCCAACATCAAGTGGACCGACGACGCGTGGATGAAGAAGCAGGAGAGATTCGTTCAGGATAAGTCTCCGATCTCCATCTATGAGTGCCATATCGGAAGCTGGATGCGCCATCCCCACGGAGAGCACGAGGACGGCTTCTACAACTACCGCTATTTCGCCCATTCCATTACAGATTATCTGAAGAAAATGGGCTATACCCACATCGAGCTGATGGGCATTGCCGAGCATCCCTTCGATGGCTCCTGGGGCTATCAGGTAACCGGCTACTACGCACCGACGAGCCGCTACGGCACGCCGGAGGATTTCGCGTACATGGTCAATTACCTGCATCGTCATGACATCGGCGTCATCCTGGACTGGGTACCGGCTCATTTCCCGAAGGATGCCCATGGACTTGCCGACTTTGACGGCACGGCGTGCTATGAGTACGCGGATCCGCGCAAGGGCGAGCATCCGGACTGGGGCACCAAGGTATTTGACTTCAGCAAGAGTGAGGTCAAGAATTTCCTGATCGGCAACGCGCTGTTCTGGATCGAGCAGTTCCATGTAGACGGACTTCGCGTGGACGCGGTGGCTTCGATCCTGTATCTGGATTACGGACGCCGCGATGGAGAGTGGATCCCGAACAAGTACGGCGGAAATAAGAACCTGGAGGCGATCGAGTTCTTCAAGCATCTGAACTCCGTGGTCAGGGGCAAGCATCACGGCGTCATGATGATCGCCGAGGAGTCCACCGCGTGGCCGCAGGTGACCGATATTCCGGAGAATGACGGACTGGGCTTCTCCATGAAATGGAATATGGGATGGATGCATGACTTCCTTGAGTACATGAAGCTGGATCCGTACTTCAGAAAGTTCAACCACAATAAGATGACATTCGCGATGACCTATGCGTACTCCGAGAAGTACTGCCTGGTCCTGTCGCATGACGAGGTCGTGCATCTGAAGTGTTCCATGATCAACAAGATGCCGGGCCTGTATGATGACAAGTTCGCCAATCTGAAAGCAGGCTACACCTTCATGTTCGGACACCCGGGCAAGAAGCTGCTGTTCATGGGACAGGAATTCGCCCAGGAGAGAGAGTGGTGCGAGGACCGCGAGCTTGACTGGTATCTGCTGGATGAGCCGAAGCACAGACAGATCCAGGACTTCGTGGCAGAGCTGCTCCACCTGTACAAGTCGACCAGCGCCATGTATGAGAGTGACTGTATGCCGGGCGGATTCGAATGGATCAACGCAGATGACGCGGACCGCAGCATCTACAGCTTCCTGCGCCACAGCAGCGACGGAAAGAGCAATCTTCTGTTCGTCATCAACTTCACCCCGATGGCAAGGCCTGATTACAGGGTAGGCTGCACGAAGCAGTGCAAGTACCGTCTGGTGCTGGACGGCGATGAGGAGCGCTTCGGCGGACACGGGACCAAGCATCCGTCCGTTTATGAAGCGGTGGAGAGCGAATGCGACGGCAAGCCGTATTCATTTGCCTATGATCTGCCGCCCTACGGCGTAGCAGTTTTCAAGTATTGATACAGCAGGAGATTTTATGGGATCAGGAACCGGGGTAAGATACAGCGGAAAATTGAAGATGCACTGGAACTGGAGCCTGTATCTTGCATTCGCTCTGATTCCATTTTCTGCGGCCATGTATCTGCTGGACCACAGGGCAGGACTGGCAGCGACGGCTTTTACTGCCTTTTATTTCCTCGGCATCCTGTTTGTCTGGTTCTATTACCGTCCCCGCATCCTGCGCGCGATCGTGCGGTTCGCGAGCCGGTACGGCACGGTGCAGGCGCAGGTGCTCAAGCAGCTTGAGATCGCCGCGTCCATCGTCGACAAGGACGGTAATGTGCTGTGGATGAATGACAAGATGTGCGAGATGACCGGCAGACCTGCATGGTTTCAGCGCAACATCATGTCGATCTTCCCCTACCTGTCGAAGGCGGTCTTCCCGGATTCGGACGAGGACAAGAACATCGACCTGGTCTATGAGGACAGGCAGCTGAGGGCGCATCTTCAGAGGATCCCTCTGGACAACCTGATCTCGGATTCGGAGCTGATTGAAGCCATCGACCCGGAGAGCGGAAGTGTAGTCTACATGATCTATTTCGTCGACGAGACGGAGCTTCGGGAGCTGCGCATTGAGAATAAGGAACAGAGAGGCGTGGTCGCCCTCCTCTATCTGGACAACTATGAGGAAGCGATGGATGACGTGGATGAGGTCCACTCCTCGCTGATGAATGTCCTGGTAGACCGGGAGATCAACAAGTACTGCCAGGCCCACAAGGCGCTGAGCAAGAAGCTTGAGAAGGATAAATATCTGGTCATCATGAACCAGAAGAGCCTCGAGCAGAGCATAGAGGATCATTTCTCGGTGCTCGAGGAGGTCAAGACCATCCACATCGGCAATGAGATCGAGATGACGATCAGCGTCGGCGTCGGCGCGGGCGGCGAGGATTATAATCACAATTATGATCTGGCCCACTCCGCGATCGAGATGGCGCTGGGCCGGGGCGGCGACCAGGCGGTCGTAAACCGCGACGGCCATATGCAGTTCTTCGGCGGCAAGTCCGCCGGCGGAGAGCGGTACACAAGAGTCAAGGCCAGGGTCAAGGCGCAGGCGATGCGCGAGATCATGGAAGGCGCGGGAAGCGTGCTGGCGATGGGTCACAAGCTTCCCGACATGGATTCCCTCGGCGCGGCCATGGGAATCTACAGGGCGGCCAGGACCATCGGAAAGAACGCGTGGGTCGTTGTGGGAGATGACTGCGCCTCGATCCGCAGCTGGATGGACCTGCTGAGGGAGAATACGGAATACGGTGAAGAGATCTTCATTTCTCCCGAAGAAGCATTGAAAAGGTGTGACAGCAAGACGGCGCTCTTCGTCGTCGACACCTCCCGCAGGAACCGGGTCGAGTGTGAAGAGCTTCTGGAGAAGACCCGCTCGATCATCGTCCTGGACCACCACCGTCAGACGACGGAACAGATCCAGAACGCGGCGCTGTCCTACATAGAGCCCACAGCTTCCTCCGCAAGTGAGATGGTAGCTGAGGTCCTCCAGTATTTTGAGGAAAATGTAAAGCTCAGAAGCCTCGAGGCAGACTGCATGTATGCGGGCATCGTGATCGACACCAACAACTTCGTGGCAAAGACCGGCGCGAGAACCTTCGAGGCGGCTGCCTACCTTCGCAGGAGCGGAGCGGACGTTGTCAGGGTCAGGAAGATGCTGCGGGAGGATATGGACAGCTACAAGGCACGCGCCGAGGCGGTCCGCCACGCGGAGAACTTCATGGGGAGCTACGCGATCTCCATACTGCCCAGCGAGGGGCTGAGGAATCCCAACGTAGTCGGCGCCCAGGCGGCCAACGAGCTGCTGAATATCGTCGGAGTCAAGGCGTCCTTTGTAGTGACCAATTATGACAGAAGGATCTTTATCTCTGCCCGTGCCATCGATGAGGTCAACGTGCAGCTGATCATGGAGCGGCTCGGAGGCGGCGGGCATATGAACATTGCCGGCGCCCAGCTGACAGACATCACTTGTGAGGAAGCCGTCGAGAAATTAAAGGAAACACTGATTGCCATGACAGAGGCAGAAGAGATCTGAGACAGGAAGGCTGGTAAGAAATGAAAGTAATATTGCTTCAGGATGTTAAGAAAGTCGGGAAGAAGGGCGAGCTGGTAGAGGCTGCCGATTCCTATGCGAGAAATGTGCTGCTCCGCCAGAATCTGGCGGTAGAGGCAAACGGAAGGACCATGAACGATCTGAAGCTCCGCAGGGCAAATGACGAGAAGGTGGCCGCGGAGAATCTGGAGAAGGCACAGGAGCTGAAGGAGCTTCTGGAGAAGTCGTCCGTAACGATCCGCGCCAAGACCGGCGAGGGGGACAGGTTGTTCGGATCCATCTCCGGCAAGGAGATCGCGGATGCCGCGAAGGGGCAGCTGGGGATCGAGCTCGACCGCAGGAAGATCGTGGTCGACACCCCCATCAAGAATATCGGGACCATGGAAGTTACGGTAAAGCTGCATCCGCAGGTGAAGGCAACCCTGGCCGTCAAGGTGGAGAAGCTGTAAGGAATCATGCGGTAAGGATTCAGGGCATGTGACCCATTGCATCAGATTATGGAAGAAAACGTCAATACGATAAATAAAAAAATGCCCTGCAGTCTGGAGGCCGAGCAATCTGTTGTCGGATCGATGATAATCGATTCGGAGGCGATTGTGGTGGCCTCTTCGATACTTACGGCAGAGGATTTCTATCACAAGCCCTACAAGCTGCTGTACACTGCGATCCTGGATCTGGACGCTGCCGGCATGGCAATCGATACGGTGACTCTCCAGGCGAGGCTTCGGGAGCTGGATGCCCCGGAAGAGCTGGCATCGAACGCGACCCTGTCCGAGCTGGTCGCCGCGGTCCCGCTGTCTACCAATGTACGTCATTATGCAGAGATCGTAGCCGACAAGGCACAGCTTCGCCGGATGATCCGCTCCATGGAAGAGCTCACCGCCGTGTGCTACGCCGACCGGGACAAGGCAGCGGACGTGGGAGCCGCGCTGGAAAAGCAGGTCTTTCAGCTGCTGTCCGTAAACCGGGGCAGAGACATGACGCCGATTTCAACCATCGTCATGAACGCCCTGGACAGGATCTCTCTGGCCAGCAATTCCAATTCAACGGTGACCGGCCTGTCGACCGGATTCGCAGATCTGGACTTCAAGACCAGCGGCTTCCAGCCCTCCGACCTGATCCTCATCGCTGCCAGACCGTCCATGGGAAAAACCGCCTTTGTGCTGAATATCGCGGCGCATATGGCATTCCATGAGCATAAGCACGTGGCGATCTTCTCCCTCGAGATGTCCAAGGATCAGCTGATCAATCGACTGTTCGCCCAGGAAGCCAACGTGGATGCCGGGAAGCTCCGCACCGGGCGGCTGCAGGATTCCGAGTGGGACCGCCTGGTCCACAGCGCGGATGTGATCGGCAAGTCCAACCTGATGATCGACGATACCCCGGGCATCTCCATCGCCGAGCTGCGCAGCAAGTGCAGGCGGATGAAGCTGGAATACGGTCTGGACTGCGTCATGATCGACTACCTGCAGCTGATGACCGCCGGGGGCGGCAGAGGCTCCGAATCCAGGCAGCAGGAGATCTCCGAGATCTCCAGATCCCTGAAGGCTATTGCCAGGGAGATGAATGTCCCGGTCATTGCCCTCAGCCAGCTGTCCAGAGCGGTGGAACAGAGACCGGATCACAGACCGGTCCTCAGTGACCTGCGTGAGTCCGGCGCCATCGAGCAGGACGCGGACGTAGTCATGTTCCTCTACAGGGATGATTACTACAATCCGGATTCCGAGAAGCGCGGCGTCGCGGAGGTACTGATCAGGAAACAGAGAAACGGCCCCATCGGCAACGTCGAGCTTGCATGGCTGGCGGAATATACGAAGTTTGCTTCGATGATGAGAGAGCCGCAGCAGTAATGGGTAATTACGTATATATACTGGAATGCTCAGACGGATCCTGGTACACAGGGTGGACGACGGATCTGGAGCACAGAGTGAAGACGCACAACAGCGGTCAGGGAGCAAAGTACACCAGATCCCGCCTGCCGGTGCGTCTGATCTATTCAGAAGAATATGAGACTGCCCGGCAGGCCAGGCAGAGGGAGTATGCCATCAAGCGCCTGACCCGCGCGCAGAAGGAGAAACTTGTAGGAAGAGGGGACTTTGAGACGGAAAGGATGACGGAAAATGAATGTTGAGCAGTTTTTTGACCAGGTACTGACCGTAAGGCTGACGCCGGACAGGAGAGCGCTGGATATCATCGACCAGACCCTGCTCCCGGGAACGATCCGCAGGATCAATCTGGAGACGAAGGAGGAGATCTGGGAGGCGATCAAGAAGCTCAGGGTCAGAGGGGCGCCTGCGATCGGAGTGAGCGCGGCATACGGCATGGCAGTACTCTCCTCACGTATCGAAGCTGCGGATTTTGAGTCATTTTACGCAGAATTCACCGCCCTGAAGGACTATCTGGCTTCCTCCAGGCCGACCGCGGTCAACCTGTTCTGGGCGCTGAACCGTATGGATGCGTGCGCGAAGAAGGCGGGGCAGGAAGGCAGGAGCCTGGATGAGATCCGGGAGCTGCTGTACCGGGAGGCCGACGCGATCCAGGCAGAGGACGTACAGATCAGCCGCAATATCGGCGAGATCGGATTCGGCCTTCTGAAGAAGCTCAAGAAGGATGGAGAGCCGGTCGGGATCCTGACCCACTGCAACGCGGGGACCCTGGCGACTGCCAAGTACGGGACGGCGACCGCGCCGATGTACATAGCCCTGGAGCATGGCTGGGCAGGGACCGATATGCATGTCTACTGCGACGAAACCAGGCCGCTCCTGCAGGGGGCGCGCCTCACCTCCTTCGAGCTGAATTCAGCAGGGATCACGACCACGGTCCAGTGCGACAACATGGCCTCCCTTCTGATGAAGTCCGGCAAGATCGACATCATCTTCGTGGGCTGCGACCGGGTGGCGGCAAACGGAGACGCCGCCAACAAGATCGGCACCAGCGGGGTGGCGATCCTCGCGAAGCACTACGGTATCCCCTTCTATGTGTGCGCGCCCAGCTCCACCATAGACAGAGCGACGCCCACCGGGGATCAGATTCCGATTGAGATGAGAGACCCGGACGAGGTGACACAGATGTGGTACAAAGAGCGCATGGCTCCGCAGGGGATCGACGTCTTCAACCCGGCATTCGATGTGACGGACCACAGCCTGATCACCGGGATGATCACTGAGAAGGGTCTGTGCACAGATCCCTACGACAAAGATTTTGACCGGTATGGAATCTGACAAAGCACGACTTGTTTTAACAGGCGTGATTTGCTACAATCAAATGGCAGCAGGAAGATCAGAAATCGGAGACGGCCGGAGGTGCCGGCCAGGTTCCATAATTAAGAAAAGGAGATAGATATTATGGCAAAATGGGTATGTAATGTATGCGGTTATGTGTATGAGGGAGACGCAGCTCCGGAAGCATGTCCGGTATGCAAAGCACCGGCAGAGAAGTTCACGAAGCAGGAAGAAGGAATGACATGGGCTGCTGAGCACGTAGTCGGTGTTGCTTCTGACGCGCCGGAAGATATTAAGGAAGATCTGAGATCAAACTTCACAGGTGAGTGCTCTGAGGTTGGCATGTATCTGGCAATGAGCCGTGTGGCATTCCGCGAGGGTTATCCGGAGATCGGCCTGTACTGGGAGAAGGCAGCATTCGAAGAGGCTGAGCATGCGGCGAAGTTCGCAGAGCTTCTGGGCGAAGTCCTGACGGATTCCACCAAGAAGAACCTTGAGATGAGAGTCGAAGCAGAGAATGGCGCTACGATGGGCAAGACCGATCTGGCAAAGAGAGCCAAGGCACTCAATCTCGACGCGATCCATGACACTGTCCATGAGATGGCAAGGGACGAGGCAAGACACGGAAAGGCATTCAAGGGCCTGCTGGAGAGATATTTCGGGTAATAATATATGAAAGTGGCATAAGAGATTTGCGATCCTGACATGCGTGTTTTTCGCACTGTGCATGTACACAGGACATAAGCACATGTAATACAGATCTCCTGAGGGAGCGGCTGCAGCTGCTCCCTCTTTTATTTAATGAGATGTAACAAATTAGTAAAAACTTCTGCTGGTCTTCAAAGAGACAGAGTGCCTGGATGGCGTAATTCAGGGCCTGTTTCTTATTTTTTACATAATTTAAATAAAGTATTGACATAAATGTTTCCGTTTGTTATCATAGCCTCAGTTGAATTGTAATAAATATGTAACATTTAAAAACAATTTAGCAACAAACGGGAGCAATTCGGAGGTACTTGACAATGAAGAAGAGATTAGCAGGATGCGCGGCAGCCGCACTTACGGCATGCCTCACCCTTGGATCCCTCAGCACGGCTTATGCGGCGACTGAGATGACCCTGGCAGGATTTGGCGCAGTTGTAAAAGAAGAAGAAACTGAGAAGAAAGCAGAGACACAGCCGAAGGAAACAGAAGCACTGAAGGCTGAGACAGAGCCGAAGCAGACAGAAGCTGCGAAGGCTGAGACAGAACTGAAGCAGACAGAAGCTGCGAAGGCTGAAACAGAGCCGAAGCAGACAGAGGCTGCAAAGGTTGAGACCGAAGCACAGACCGAGGCACCGACTGAGGCACAGACCGAAGCGGCTACCGAGGTGGTAGTGGACAGAAGCATGGTCGACACGACCGGCTTTGCCCTTTCAGATGATTACATCAATGTCCGTGCGGCAGGCTACGCGGAAGCAGAGGTCGTAGGAACCCTTACCAAAAACGACGCCGTTTACATCGAGGATGTGGACGCGGATGGATGGTACAAGATCCGTTCCGGCAATGTAGAAGGTTATGTTGCAGGTTATCTGATCGCAACGGGTGCTGAGGCGGACGCGGTTGCACAGAGCGCAGGCTACACCTACGCAGAGGTCGGCGCTGAATCCCTGAACGTCAGAGCAGACGCCAGCCAGGATTCCGAGATCGTAGATATGGTAGGTCCGACGTCCGATCTTGAGGTCGTTGAGGATCTTGGCAACTGGGTCAAGGTCGTTACAGAGAATGGCGTATACGGATATGTATCTGCTGATTATGTAAACACCCAGACGGTGTACTCCTCCGGAGAGACCGTTCAGGAACAGTCTGAGAGAGAAGAAGCTGAGTATCTTGCATACGTTGCACAGCAGGAGGCAGAAGCCCAGGCAGCGGCAGCTGCAGCGGCACAGGCCAAGGCTGATGCGGAAGCGGCTCTGATCGCATCCATGTCACCGGAAGTGCTTGCACTGTATCAGGCATACCTGGCAGCACAGGAAGCAGCGATGCATCCGGTAGACGAGGCAGACGCGGCAGCAAAGGCTCAGGCAGCCATCGACGCTTACAATGCATATGTAGCTGCATGCAACGGAAATGTTCCGGCAGCACAGCCGGCAGTGACCGATACCAGCGCATCCACAGCTAATGACACAGCAGAGGATGACGGCGAGTATGTCGATGCATCCGGTGAAGAATATGTCGATGTTTCCGATGATACCTCTGACGAAGAGTATCTCGAGGCTGAGGACGAAGAGTACGTAGAAGACGACGAGTATGTCGAGGCAGCGGACGAAGAATACGCCGAAGAAGATGACGTATACATCGACGAAGAAGAGGAAGATACCTCTGCATCTTCAAGCGGATCTGGTCTTGGCGCTCAGATCGCAGCATACGCAACACAGTTTGTCGGCAACCCGTATGTATACGGCGGTGCCAGCCTGACAGGCGGCGCTGACTGCTCCGGATTCACCATGGCAGTCTTCGCGAACTTCGGAATCGGACTTCCGCACAATGCGGCAGCCCAGAGCGGATGCGGAAGATCCGTATCCCTGAGTGAGCTCCAGCCCGGCGACCTGCTGTTCTACGACAACGGTGGCGGAATCGGACACGTAACACTCTACATCGGCGGCGGCCAGGTAGTACATGCCAGCAGCCCGGAAACCGGCATCAAGATCAGTGCATACAACTACAGAAACCCGGTATGCGCAGTACGCTGCTGGTAAGAGTCAGGAAGCTGACGACAATTTGATAAAGTTAATCCTTTGGGAGCGGATCTCCGGATCCGCTCCCGTTAAATTATGTAAAAACCAAAGTCGGAGAAAGAACAGGAATAATCTGAAAACCCCAGGCGGAGAAAGAGCAGAAGTGCGCCGGGACGGTTCGGAACAGGCCGGATCGGGCCGAAAGTGGCTATTTTATGGGGAAAGAATATTATTGTCAGACAATTAAACAAATAAATTCACAACTGGAAAGTCAATAACAAATCCGCAAATTTCCGCATCCCGTCAACTTTTTACAAAATGAACAAAACAGTTGTTCCATCTTCCAACGGGGTAAAATCGCCTCTGTTTTGAGTTGTTTTTGGTGGATAATGTGGATAAATCCGTGTATAAGTCCTCTTTGCGCTCAGATACTGAATGGAAGGGTGTGGAAAACTTCTGTGGATAAAGCAGACACAATTTCGCTTCCAGGAGGGGATGAACCCCGCCTGAACACCTGTTTTTGTGAGAAATGCCATGCCAGATCAGGTGTTCTGGACAAAAATGAATAGCTGGTTCAATCAATTTGGCATATTGTCAGATAATTACGGCAAAAGTGCATTCAGCCGGCCTGTAGGGAGAATATTTTAGAGGGTATCTCAGAGAATCTGCCGCCGCCGGGCTCTTCGGATCCGGCCTGCAGACACGATCCGGAAGGCTGAGGAAGCTTAAATAAAAAAAATAAAAAAAGACTTGCATTTTCCCGGTTCCTGTCATATACTAACGAAGTCCTCAAAAAACAGGACATAAACCAAATAAGGACATGCACCTCTAGCTCAGTTGGTAGAGCACCTGACTCTTAATCAGGGTGTCCAGGGTTCGAGCCCCTGGAGGTGCACGGAGGGAGTACTGGTCTTGCGTCGAAGGCGCGGGGTTGGTGCTTCTTTTTTGATGCGCTGAAATTGTAGAAGACTGCTGTATCTAAGGCGTTTCCCATGTATGAAGCACTATTACTGCATATTGGTATCAGAACGATAATAAACGCTCGGAAAAGGAATCTGAGAGTCCGATTACCGTTTTTGATTACCTTTTTGATTACCACTTAGAAAGATACAGCATTCTCCAGCAGCTCTTTCTTCTCAATCTCTGTGCTCCGGTCAAAGACATAATTTCTGAGGGTAGTTTCTTCGCTGGAATGTCCGGCCATAGCTCGCGCTGTGTTTATATTGATGTCGTTATCTATCCATGCTGAGATTACGGTCTTCCTTGCTTTATGAGAACTCTTCATGACTGTGCCGAGTCGTTTACAGTACTTCTTATACAGATCAGCAACTGGTCGCTCAGGCAAAGGTTCATTCTCCCGGATCGAGAAGATGAAGCGATGATTGATTCCGAGTTCTTTTTGTCGCATTAACGCTGCTTGGATAACATCTTTGGCCGTGGATGAGAGAAATACTTCTCTGTCTCCGCAATCAGACTTTGTATGTTCAACGATTTCCTTTAAATCACGCCGGAGCATTCTCTGTACATGAAAATAGTTCTCCCTCTCAACATCTTCAAACTGGGCTGCACATACCTCGCCAATCCGCAGTGCTGTCTGCAACTGGAAGATAACTGCCAATGGAGCAAGTTCATACACTTTGACATGGTTATGGAAGTCATCCCATGCCATCTGTATTATTTGCCGAGCTTCTTCCTTAGTAAACACTTGCGTATGATCAGCCTTCTTCTTTACCTTCTGGAACAGACGACCACCGTCAATCTTAACCGAATCAAAAGGACTCGTTTGGATTATTCCCAACTCAACAGCATACTGTAACCCTTGACGCATGATCACGGTTACGTTGTAGTACCTGGTCTTTGTCATGTTATGATCCTTTATAAGCTGATGGGCCCATTCATCCAGTTGTACCTTTGTCAGTTCTACAAATGGGACATCGACGATGGGATCCTCGGAATAATATGTCTTCCAGTCCGAGTTGATGCGCATGATGTATGTTTCGGCATTTGTGTGAAGCCGTTTGTGCTTTACCCATTCCGGATACAGTTTCCGAAGGGTGAATCCCCTGTATAGTTCCTCCTTCCTTTTCTCCTCTGGTGCGTACAGTAGATACAATTCTTCAATCAGATCATCATACTTCGCCTTCTTGATGAGTTTTCTGCCACCTGATGCTCCTGGACACTTGACATATGTTCGATATCTGCCGTCTTTTGGCTTTTCATCTTTCCGTGGCCAGATTTTGTATGGATGTTGACGTAGGACGAATTGTTCATGTTCTGTCTTTTTCATATCTTCTTTGGCACCGTCAACAGTGAAGATATTTGTATTTTATGAAGTAAAGTTCTCTGTGTAAATATGACTATAGTACGATAAGGTTTTATATGCCTTCTGCTGTGTGCCCCTCAATATAGTTTAATTCCATGGCTGTCATTGTGTCATGATGTCATTTAAAAGATAATTTGTCTATCAGGGATGTCGGCGACGATGCCCCTTTACATATAAAAACGAACCGTCCGGCGAGTGTACCGGGCGGTTTTACAATGTCTGATCATCTTCAGATGGAACGTACTGCGCGATGTCTTGGATCTGGCAATTGAGGATGCGGCAGAGATCGTTGATGGTGGTCGTATTGAGCGGGCGGTTGTCACGGAGTTTCTGGATCGTCGCACTGGAAACGTGATGTAAGTTTATCAGAGTGTATGTTGTCTCGTTGGATGATTTTAAGGTTATCCAGAAAGGACTGTAATCAATCATAGCAATGCTCCATGGTGTTTACTAAATGGAGCATATTGCATAGTTGTTTAATTGACTATGGTTGTTAAGATGACTATAATAGTATAGTGATAATCTACATAACAAAGAGGGGGAACGATATGAATAAAAGAAGGATAGGAATAGTTTTAGTTTTACTGTTAATGCTATTATTATCAGTACAAGCACAAGCAGCGAAAGTTAGAATTAATAAGAAAAAAGCAACGGTTACAGTTGGGCAGAGTTTAAAACTTAAAGTAAATGGAGTAAAAGCAAAGAAGGTTAAATGGAGCTCTTCAAACAAGAGAGTTGCAACCGTAACAAAGAGGGGGATTGTTACGGGTAAAGGGGCTGGAAAAGCCACGATAATAGCAAAAGTTTCCGGGAAAAAACTGAAATGTAAATTGACAGTTGTTTCCAGAATAACACCCACGCCCACACCCACACCCACGCCCACACCCACACCAATACCAATAACTGTTCCTGAGTACAATACTTCCATTATTGTAGAGCAATCCGTGATCAATTTAGACATTAATGAGTCAAAGACGGTAAGAGTACAAACAGACCGTGGATATTCAATAACATGGAATTGTAGCAATAATAATGTCACCTGTGCTTGGGGAGACTGGATCACAGGCACTAACTCGATTAATTTGACGATTACAGGTGCTTATGCGGGGGATACAATTATCACGATATGTGATTCGAAAAATAATGCTATCAAAGCATCAATCAGAGTAACTGTAAACACACCTTCTAATACAAGGATATCTGTCGATCCAACAGAGCTTAGTTTGGAAATAGGAGAAACAAAATCAGTTTTGGTAGATACAGACCGTGGATATTCAGTGAACTATAAACGCAGTAATAGCAAAGTATCATGTGTATGGGGGGATTGGATTACAGGAACACATGCTATTGAACTAAGTATTACAGGAGACGCAATTGGGACATCGACTATAACAATATCAGATTATAATGATAGTAGCATTAATGCTTTATTGAATGTGACAGTGACCCCGCCATTGATCGAAATTGAAAAGCCAGATCTGCCGTCGTCATATACTTACAGCAGTAGTGCAGGTAAGCTATACTCCATTTGTGAGATCGAGAATATTAGTTTTGAAACCACCTATTTGGCTTCGTCTAAAGAATACGCGGTTTATATTAATTATGAAGGAATAAAAACATATGATTATGAGCCAACCGTAAGTTCAATAAGATACGTTGGATATAAAATATATGACTCTGATGGATATGTTGTAGAATCTGGGAAACTTGTAACTCCTTCTATAGCACAAGGAGAGAGATTTAAAGATAAAACTTCATTACTTCTAAATCCTGGTAAGTATTCTTTAGTTTTGTCTAATGTTGAATAGTTAAGTCATATTTGTTGGAAAGTGCACAATCTATGCCTACACTCAGATCGGTGTGTTTGCGAAGTGTAAAATCACGGTGAAGTAATCACAATTTACTGACAACGCAAGGCTGTCTAGGGTATAATTAAGGGCGGGACCGCAATGGCCTCGCCCATTTTCTTATGATCGGAGCGAACAGCGATACGGGTGCACATAATACATGTGAAAACGACGATAGAAACAGATTGTGTAGTGTGACTTATGAGGATCTATCAGGGACTGGTGGGAAAAGGTTAAAAGTGCATTTTTAAAGTAGATCAGAGTGGCAGCAGAAGGAGAGAACGAATGGTGGAAGGTGTACGCTTAAGCAATGTAATTGATTATCAGAAGGATATGGCGCCTTACCGCTTTGTCGAGATCCATGCTGGACCTGGCGCAGGAAAAAATACGCTTATCGAAATGCTGGCGAAAGGTGAAATGCCTGGCGCACCGAAGATGAGAGTACTTTTAATCACAAGCCGTAGGGCGAAGGTGGATGAGACCTTTGCGACGTATCTCGACTCGGATAATGAGTCGCTCAGTTTATTCAAAAAAAGGGTCGGTAAGGCATGGGATGTCGTTGATCCGAAAGGGGAGCATGTTCTGGCCGGTATCGGAAATACGATATGTACGTCCGCGTTTATCGCCGGGTACTTGAAAAACGTTTATAGAAAAGATGATGTACGGACGCATCTCTGGGAGATGTATGATGTGATTGCGGTCGATGAAATTCATAGCGTTATGCTGGATTCGACTTATCAAGATGCGCCGTTCTATATTTATGATCTGATCAATCATTACCTTGACAGATGCAACAGCGAAGAATACCCGGATCCAATCTGCAAACACGTGATTTTAATGACTGGGACACCGGAACCATTATCGGACTATTTCCCGGCCGATGGTATCCCAGCAACGATGATCGACAAGATGGATGAGTGCACTAACATACAGCCAAAGAACGTCCATTTTGTGGAAATGCAGCAGGTGGTTAGACTTTTAAAAAGTGTAGTTCAAGAAAACAAGAGGTGCATATATTTTGGCAATCGGATCGATCGGATTCAAAGTCTGTATGAAGACAAACAACTTCCGAAAGAGAAGATGGTGATGTCTTTTTCAAATGAAGAAAAGCGTGCGGAACTGTGCGAAACAGATAAGCAGGCGTGGGAAAATATGGTTGCCACGGAAGTCAGTATAAAGAGCGCTTATAAGATACCGGAACAGTTTTCAGTTTTACTAACGACCAGCAGATACCGTGAAGGAATCAATATCAAGGATAACATTGATGCAATGGTGATCGAGTCGCACAACAGATCGGATGTTATCCAGATGGCAGGTAGAGTGAGATCTGGTGTTAAGGATTTATATCTTGTAGTTGATGCCATGCCGTATCCGACGGATTATGCGGAAGAGGTTATGGAAAATAAACTCGCACTGATACAGATTTACGGCAGCACGGATCGGAGAGAAAAACGGATAAAAGACAAAGATGGAAGCATTGACAAACGATGTTATCCATTAAATTTTATGTTAAATGAGGTTCCTGCGAATCAGTTGGGCAGATTTATCCAGTTCATTGAGGGTAAGTTCCGATACATCCGGTACAGCTATCTCTATGATTCTTTTATGATGTATGATCCTCGCGCTACAGGGGTGAATTATGTTCGAGCAAAAAATGCCGAATGGGAGATCGCATGGAAAAATCATAGCTTGCCTCAGATGGTGCAAGGATGGTTTCCAGATGCAGCAGTAAGCGAGTTCTTAAGTGAGCGAGACAGAAAAAGCCAGGCATCTTGGCGGCTCTGGGATGAGTATGGATTTGAGTTGAATGCAGTTTATCCGAAGGAGACCATAGACCATTTTAAGAGTGAATTATCGGCAATCTGGAGAATGAAGCAGATAAATCCGATGTTGAAGCAGTTTTCACAGTACGAATATGTTAAAGCCGGGAAGGATAAGAAAAAGGGTAAGTTCCGTAGCATAGAAGCATAATGCATGATGGGGGTGTACCTTTTTTCTCAGTTCCTTTTATAAGGCTAAAAATGGTACACCCTGGAACTAGTGAACAATGAAAATGGAAACTACAATAGAAAGGGAATCGACGATGTCGAAGTTCGATGAAGCATTAAGAAAAGAATGGATAGATAGATTTGAAGGTCAGAGAGCACGTATACAGGCGGCTCTGTTTGATGGTGAAAATATAAAACAGATGTTGGATGAAGAATCATTCAACGGAAGATTTTATAATCCAATGTGGGTCATAACGAGTGAGGCTAGAGTTTGGTCTTTGGCAAAGAATCATAATCATGGTGGATTTTTACTCCCTAAAAGAAGTAAGCAAGGAAGAAGAAGCCAAGATGGTAAATATCCAGCGACGCGCAGATGGTATGAAAAAAACATTTGGCCAGAAGTTGTAGAAAGATTTGGCACATCCTCGATGGTTCAATTGTATTATCACCAAATGGTTGCGAACTATTTTTGTGACAGAACAGCCATAGACATTTTTGGAGAAAGCCATTGTATTGCCCATCACATATTTAGATACCATGAGTTATTAGATAAGGGGATTGTAACTACCAGGCAAGAGGATTGTACATGGAATAATCGTGCAAGCCATTTAAGATGGGTGACGAAGTATGACCATGCTGTTCTCTCTTTTATCCAGGATGCGCATAATCGAAACTCCGTTGATGCCGCCATTGAAAAGATGATGAGTGGAATCAAATGTAAAGACGAAGAAACAGGAGAGGAAATTGCAATTGTCTTCCAAGGATCCAAGGATGAAATACAGCGAGAGTATGCTGCCATTTTGGAGGGTGGTAAGTTTTATAGACAGATAGGCAATGACGTTGAAGACCAGTGGACAGCTCTGTGGTATGAATACATCAATGGTCAGAATGATAGGAGGCTATCAGTACGAGAGTTCATTGTCCCTGATGGCAAGTTGCCCTACTTAAGATAAAGACATTTGGCAAAACTTGCATTGTTTTAACTGCTATCATATAATAATAGGGGCGGTTTTCAGAAAGGATTGATGTAGAATGTTACTGAAATGGATCTATAAACAGCTGTCACAGCGGTTGATCCGGAAGAAACAAGATGTGGTTCGCTTGCGATGGCAGCAGGCCCAACTGCAAAAGCGATTGGAACAACTGAAGCGGCAGCAGAAGGCGTGACGCATACGGTTGAGAAAAATAGAGGGTTTGCTTTGGCAACAGGATCCTCTTTTAGTGTATAAAATGGTTGTGTGTGCGATAAACCCGCTTTGTTTTCGATATCCGAAACGTCCTTTTAATTGCTGGTCAAAATAGGATCTTCGTATGCTGATATTATGGATGTCAATAAGAAGCAGTATTATACAGTGTTCTCTGGCTTTTTAAGGTGTAGGTTTTAAGAATGTATCATACTTTAACGCGCTAAATCGTTAAACTCATTGTTTTTTGTCGATACCTTATCCGATATTATCCAGCACGTTCCCTTAGCAACTTATCCAGCGTTGGGCGGCTGATGTGCAGCAGTTTTGCAAATTCCTTCTTGTTTATTTCCCGCCGCATATATTTCTGAAACATCTCGTCCCATTTCAGATCCGAGATCCGGATTTCTTTTCTTCCCTTATATACACCTCGCTTCTTTGCTTCAGCGATCCCTTCCCGCTGTCGCTCCAGAAGGTTTGTCCTTTCAAATTCATTGATTGCAGCTATCATCGTAAGCATGAGTTTCCCGGTCGGCGTTGACGTGTCTAAGTTTTCCTTGTTGCTCACCAGATGCACGTTCTTTTGATTCAACTGATCGACAATATCCAGCAGATCTTTCGTGCTGCGTGCGAGCCTGGAAAAATCGTGGACATACACGGTATCACCCTCTCGGACAAAACCCAAAAGATTTCTCAGCTCTGGGCGATTGGTATCCTTACCGCTGATCTTTTCTGTAAACCACTTGTCGATGTTGTATTTCTTTAATCCTTCTAGCTGGCGCGCTTCGTTTTGTTCTACCGTGCTGACTCTTACATATGCTATGTTCATCGCAAGTACCTCGCTCTCATCACCTTGTTAATTATATGATAGCATATAAATAATAAATGTCAATAGGCTCTAGAACCTATTGACATTATGTAAAGTTATTGTATTTTAGACTTTATTTTTACACTATATCGGCAGATTTGTGATGTAAAAATGGGTATACTCTATATTTATATACAGTCATTGTTATAACTGATCTTCACTTAAAAATACTCATAAATCGTCATTTATAGAAGCTGCCGTCTTTTCTTGGCTCTCTATGGTTTCTTTGATTTCAGCTAGAACGGTCTCCTCATCCATATAAATATATCGCAATTCATGTCCATATGACCATTTGCCTAATGTATTGAGATACACTCCGTTTAGATAGTGATCAATCAAAACATAATAATTATCCACCTTAATCAACCATTGATTATAAAGATATAGTTTTAGTTCATCCCTGCTATATACTTTTAGCTTATTGGACATATCAGTCCAACCAGTTGCTGCAGGATCATTCATATAATTGATAAGCATAAATAACATTTCATTCTCATGACCATTATTAAGCGGTTCTCCGTACTTTTTCGTCAATTCTTCTGTTATGGTGTAAAAATCTTTTTCTTGAGAATCATAATTACTATCCATATTAAAATCATAGCGTATTTCATACAATCCATCCGATCCATAAAAATCATACCGTAAACTAGAATTCGGTATTCCCGCAAACATTCCCGAAACAAAAACACGATCATGGGATCCGGTACTTTCTCCATCTTCTGGTGAAAAACCAGCTTTTCTTTCCTTTGCTTTTACATCCTCAATCGTTTCTCCAAATAATGTGTCGCTGTGAAGAGAAAAATCATCTATTGTTTTTATGCTTATGTTTCCAATGTTAACATCTCCACTGTTTTCATCTATTGAAGCATTCTTGCTTTCCTGTGAAACTGTTGCTTCTGTTTCTGTGGTTGTTTCCTTCTTGTTCGAAGAACCTTTTCCCCCAGATGCTTCTTCATAAGATATCTGTGAATTCTCTGGAATGGAATCAATATCATCGCCGTCCTTCTGACTAAACTCAACAACTTTTGCCCAATCAATTTCTTCAGCTAGTTCATTATTCTTTGCAGAGTCCTCTAAAAACTTAGCTTCAGATACGGTTCGCCTATTTTCAGAACGAACATCATAGGTTGTAACCTTTATTCCGTCATTTCCGCCGTTCTCGTCAAGTATTGTACGGCAAATAAATATATACTTTTTGAATTTATTCTGTGTATACCTTTTGACCCAAATAACTTTATAGTTCTCAATATCACTTACATCTTCGCAGTCTGCCCAATATGCTTTTGCGATGTCATAATATTCTGAACTATTGCTATTATCGCTATTATCTTCTGTATCAGTATTCTCGTCATTTCGGGTATCGACTTCTAAATAGTTATCAATAGAAGTTTTTAACTCTTTAAGTTCATCCACAGACATACTTTCTAAGTCTATATTGGTATTATCGTTGGAATGTTTTTTCAACTCTTCGTTTTCACTTTCAAGTTCTTCTATTCTTTTTTTAAGAGTATCTATATCCTCGCTGTCACTTTTACTGCTTTCACCCTCTTTATTTGCAACGGATTCTACAGACGTGTCAAATACTACCTCCAAACTGTCGTAAAAATAACCGTCATAGTAATTGTTGTTGCTATCGTTATAATAGCCGTAATTAGCAGTAGCTTTTATTGCCCCCTCATAATGATCAGCATAAGCTTCCAGCGTGATAGATTGACCTGGCTTAACATTTGATGAAGACGCCAAGTAGGCTTGCCCCAAGATATTTTCATTTGAATCAATAATATCCGCTGTAATACCGATACTATTGATGTTAATATCGGTATTGTTTTTTACCACTAAATCGAACTTGTCAAAACCATATTCTTCTCCATGGTATTTGCCAGAGACAATTTCTAAACCGAAGTCATCATCTGCCATGCAATACATCGGCATTAATAATATTCCTATTACAACTAAAAGTGCGAATAGTGATTTCTTCATAACAAACCCCCTTCATATACAGTTATTATTGTTTCTTTCTTGTTGCTGTATCATCTTAAAAGAGGATAGCACAACAACCACGAAATGCTATCCTCAAGAGGTACAGCCCATGAAAGGACTGCACACATATTGTAACAAATCACTCGGATGCTTTCAATTCATCCAGGCTTACTCCCATTTCCTCTTCGATCAGTGTTCGGATCAAAGCATTCACGGAAGGTCTATACGCTTTGCCGTTGTAACAGCTATATTTCAGATTCTCAGGATCAGCTTTAGCCTTTTCCTCGACATGCTTTGTGATTGCAGCTCTCGCACCTTCCGGAACTCTCACGATTATCTTTTCGACTTTTTCTTCAAACTTCACACTCTGTCGTATCTTGCTGCGATAAATACCGCTCTTAGTCTTCAGTGTAGGATCTGGTTTTTTCGGCATGACAATCGACCTCCTATTTATTATATGGTGGCATATAAATTAGAACATGTCAATGCCGGTTTATTGAACACTACACTTTAAATATCCTGGGCGGCAGCAGGATCACCGTTACTCCGAGAGATATATACTATGTTTTTCTCAGTCTTTCATACTACTACACGCAGCTATTATGAAACAAATCATCAGAATCAGGATCATACCGCCCCATCCGGTCATTGCAAGGAACCACAGGAAAACCCCACCTACCACGATATACAGCAGAATTGTTCCGACCATTTTCAATCCGCTGTAATCACCTTCGGATGCCATTACAAACGCCGTCACGATACCCATTAGGGCTATTGATAATAATGTCATGCTCTTGTCCTCTCATTCTTCTGCTATCACAGCAACTTAACTGAATCATGCAGGGGGCTTTCGCCCCCCTTGTTTGTTGTATCCTATGCAAAAAACTTGAACGGCTTCGTTTCAGTCGGCTTCGTGAACTCTTTGTAAAGCTCTCCCCATTCAGATTTCTTGAATGCTGTACTGTCAAAGCGGTTGCTGATCACCTTGCGCCAAACAGCATGTTCACCGTTTTCACCGAGGATCTCGTCAATGTTTTCATCTTTCATGTACTCTTTCAGTTCATCTTTCAGGCTGTCGATCTGGGCTTCAAGTTCTGCCTGCATTGCTGTGAACTCGGCAAGTTCTTTCATGGTCTTCTGGATTTCTGCGAATGTCTTTTTCATGGTCTGTACCTCTTTCTTTCTGAATAGGAGATGTGGTTGTTTTAATAATTATATGATAGCATATAAATTATATGATGTCAATGTTCCCGGATAATTCATTGTATTTAAAACTGTATTTTTAATATCTGGGCGGTTGTTACACCGCCCTATTCAGCTGTTATTCCGCCACTACATACTGTTCGTTGCAGTCCATGCAAAGTACATTGATTGATTTTGTTGCTCTGAAGGAGTTACCACAGCAGGGGCAGATATACTTTCTTGTGCTACTCGGCTTCTTTGTTCTCGGAACCGTCGTACCATTGCCATTACCAGACTTGCCACCACTTACACCAGTCATGGAATATCCAGTTGTTCGCCCGATCTGTATATCTTCAAAGCCATTTGCAACACAGAAGTCGATGGTATCTTCTGAAGGACTTGTGATTGTCCATCCGTATGTATCGTGCTTATCAATGATCAGATGTCCCATGTTCTCCGCGACTGCCTTAAACCGCTTGTTATGATATACTCCACGGTTTGAAGTATCCTTGATACCCTTTTGCATGCAATACAGATGCACCGCCTCATGGATCATAGTCGCCACGACGTTTTCAATCGGCCTGGTTAGATAATCCGCTCCGATATTCAGTTCATACGAAGCGTTTTCGCCGTTGCTCCATACCTTTGATGTTGTCACATGTCCATATGCTCCGACAGTAGACTGGATCGTGATAGTCGGCACTTCCAGTTCATTGTTAAAGTAATCTGCATTAACTGCCTTAAAGACCTTAACAAGATAGTTACTTGTCCTCTGATAGTTTGTAAGAGCTTTCATGTTCTGTACCTCTCTTTCATATTAGTAATGTGGTTGTTTAGCAAGAAGTGTTCTCTTGATATTTATATGATAGCATATAAATAATGAATATGTCAATTTTCGCAATAATATGAACGCTCATTTAAATAATAAAAAAGGGGGTATTTATGGCTAAAATCAAAAATTAATATTCGAAAATTGTTTAGCAAGTTGATAGTTATACATGTCAGTGAATTCTTATATTGATAGATCAGAATAAGACGATAACAAAAGACACCTCCGGAGAGGTGCCTTCATGTCATTTGATTACCATTTTGATTACCTTCTACGTATCTTCACTGTGACGGAGCCTCAAACCTCCTTGTGTTTACTGAGTTTTGGAGCCTCCCCCGTCCAGGGTTCGAGCCCCTGGAGGTGCACGGAGGGAGTACTGGTCTTGCGTCGAAGGCGCGGGGTTGGTGCTTCTTTTTTGATGTAAGCATAAAAAAGACCGCTGCAGAATGGGGACAAGGCCAGTCTGCAGCGGTCTTTATTCGATTGCCGCCAGGCACCGCAGGCAGCAGTGCCGCGGCGGAAGAATTCCGGCGGAAGGACCGTCATTCTTCATCTATCTGGAAGGAGTATTAAACTCCAGTCCTTCTTGCATCAAGATCTCTGTAGATCTCATCCATCTTCTTCGGAGTCAGTTCATAGAACAGCATCGCGATATTGGAGATCAGGATTATGACTGCAGGGAACAGGTTAACCAGCATATTGATGCCGTTCTTGGTGGCTTCTGTCTGCTCTGCGTTCGGTACATATCCGATCTTCGCAAGGAGAAGGACGGTAACGGCTCCGGTGATGGCAGTTGCGAGCTTGACGCCGAAGCTGAGGAAGGAATAGGTGAGCCCCTCTTCACGTACGCCATGCTTCCAGTCGCCGTATTCGATACAGTCAGAAAGCATACCGGTGCAGATATTCGCATTGCACATCGTAAATCCGATGATGCCGGAGATGACCAGCAGGAAAGCGCTGTTGTTTGCCGGAATCAGGAACATGACGAACATTCCTGCGATCTGTGTGAAGGAAGTAATAAGCATGTACGTTTTCTTTCCGAAGGTTTTTGTTCCCCAGGGAAGAAGGAAGTTGCCGATCAGCTGGCAGACCGTCATGGTCGTGAAGATCGGGGCGATCATCATGGGATTGCCGACTACGTAGATCACGTAGAATGTCAGCATGGACATACGTGCCATCGATCCCATTGCTCCGGCGAAGACCGCGAAAACGACGATCATCAGGTTCTTATTCTTGCAGAGGAGCGGCAGTGTCTTTAAGACAGATTTCTTTTCTCCGGAGGGCGGAGCGATGTGGACTGTCTCTTTGCACTTCCATGCACACAGCCAGAAGCAGGGAAGCATCGCGATGGAGCAGCACAGGGCGGTCATGAAATAACCATGTGCGTTGGGGGTATCACTCTTTCCGAAATAAAGGATCAGCGGCATGGCTGCTGCGGAAAGGATCATCTGGACGACTCCGTTGCCGATTGCCCTGCAGGATGCATAATTCATTCGGACCTGGGAGCCTCTCGCGATCACGTTGACAAGGGCGCAGTATGTAAGGTTGACTGCAGTGTACGCCATTCCCGCGCCAATATAGCAGATCAGGCATATGATGACCTTCTTGAGTCCCTGAACCGGGAATACTGTGAAGGTAAGAAGGTTAAAGAGTGCCAGGAACGGTGGAGCAAACATCAGATACGGGCGGAATCTGCCCCATCTTGTATGCGTCCGGTCGGCGATCGTACCCATCATCGGGTCATTGATCGCATCCCAGATCCTGGCGATCAGCATGATCGCAGAGATCGCTCCGGCGGAGAGGCCGACGATATCTGTATAGTAGATGGTCAGGTACGTGTTGATCATGTACCAAGAGAGCTGTGAGCCGACTTCGCCGAGACCGTAAAAAACACCGAGGCCCCAGTTGGTCTTCTCTTCCTGAAGAGCTGCATTGTTCATTTTCATTCTCCTGTTCTGGTGTATGCGACAATAGTTGCAGGCCTGCCAGTGTCTTGTCCGGGAAAAGCAGGCGGTTCTATGGTATAATCATATGAAAATCCGGCAACCTGCGCTTGGAAAAATGAAAAGACCTATTTTGTAAAAAAATGTGCAGAGTTTGGAGATAAGTATGTTGGAACTTAGTATCCCGCTTAATGATTATGAAATCGCTCATAAGGCGCTGTTTCTCTCAGAGGCAGCGCAGCAGCTGTACTATCATCCGATGACTGCATCGGAATATGAGGCACTTCCGGATCAATACCGGCTGAGCGACGAGATATTTGCGCGATATCATACAGTTGAAGCAGAGGGGGCGTACTACAGCTATTTGCCGCTTGGTACCTACCAGGAGGAACGTTTTGCAGTTATGTACAGGCCGTCCCGTTATGCCTTTCCGTATCTTCACAGGCATAACTGCTTTGAGGTCTTTTATGTCTACAGCGGCAGGTGCAGGCACTATGTGGACGGGAAACTCAAGATCCTTGAAGAAGGGGATTTCTGCATCATCGGTCCGGACACTGTTCACGCGATCGAGATGCTGCAGGATGAGGATATCGTTTTTTTATTTCTGATCAGTCAGGAAGCCTTCAATGCGTCTTTTCTGAGTCTGTTTCGGAAGAATCCGCGTCTTCTTGAGTTTTTCGATGCCATACTGAATAAGAAACAGTATGGCAGCTACATTCTGTATTCGACCGGGAAAGATACTTGGATGCATGAACTGGTATACCATATGTACAGGGATAATCTGGAGAGAGATTACCTTATGCAGGCAAGCATCTCCTCGCAGCTGTGCCAGATATTCATCCACCTCCTTCGCAATTACGAGATGGAAGCTACGATCGAATCGCCGCAGGAGTCAAAACCGGAGCGGCGGTTTGTCGAGCTGATCCATTACCTGACAGATCATTACAACAGCACAACTCTTCAGGAGACAGCGGAGCACTTCGGATACAGCGAGGTTTACATCAGCTGTCTCATCCGGAAAGCAGTTGGTCGGACTTTCACTGATTATGTCACCCAGATCCGTATGGACCGGGCCAGGGAGATGCTGTCGGATACCACGCTCAGCATCACAGACATAGCACTCAACACCGGCTTCTACGACACCAGTCATTTCACGAACAAATTCAAAAAATGCTGCGGGGTCACTCCGAGCTCGTTCAGAAAAAAGGCGAGGGAACAGGCGCGGACAAATTCACAGTATATAATTTAAAAAAAAACTGATGCTGTAAAGGCAGCCCCGAGTGATGAATCCGGGGCTGTCTGATACCATCAGCTGAACAGTAAACCTGTGACATGTTTGCATAAGTATGATATCATAAAATTGATATTCATACGTTGGCGGGAGAAGATCCCGCACAGGGAACCGCAATGAGAAGGAGGTTTTGCCGAAATGCTGTTTCAGGAACTCGGAAAGATGAAGCGGACCTGGATCATGACATCGATCATCCTGATCGCGTTCGGAATCGTCATGATGCTGTGCCCGGTTCGATATATGCAGTTGATGATCTCTGCGTTGGGATACATGCTTCTGGTCGCGACAGTGGTCATGTGTCTGGACTTTCTGTCCAGCAAAAAAACGCTTATGAACTATGTGCTGCTGACGCTGGCACTGTTTGTGGGGATCCTGGGTCTCTTTGTGCTGGTGCACCGCGCAGACGTCCTTAAGATCCTGAGTCTGCTGTTTGGCCTGTTCATGATCTTTGAGGGCCTCAGCGATCTGTTCAGCTCATTTGTATATGCCCGGCGCGCCGGACAGGCCACCTGGTGGGCGCTGGCGATCATTTCAGGTGTGACGATCATACTCGGAGTGCTTCTTCTGGTAAACCCGTGGTGGAAGGATTCCTTCCGGCTGAAGCAGGTGATCGGAGAGATGCTGCTGTTCTCTTCTCTGGCAAGCATTATCAGAACGATCATGACCTGGCCGTTCAAGAGCATCTGAGAGGAGGGTGAGTTATGTCAAATGATCAGAATCAGAATCTGAATGAAGAGCAGAACCTGAATGAAGAGCAGGTACTCAGCGAGAATCAGGCTCCGGTCGAGGAACAGCCTAAGGTCGAGGAACAGACTCCGGTGGAGGAAGAGGTTCCGGTCGAGGAGCAGCCTAAGGCCGAGGAGCCGGCTCCGGCGAAGGAGCAGCCCAAGGCGGCTAAAGAGAGTAAGGAGATCACAGCCCAGGAACTGGAAGCGATGGCGCGGGAGCTGAAGCAGACAGCGATGGAGCTGGAGAAGAAGGCAGCGGCGCTGAAGGAAACCACCAGGGACAGGGTACAGGAACTGGAAGAGGAACTGGAAGCGGCTGCGGAAGGCGACGTGGATTCACTCCATAATATGGAGAAGAAGGGGAAGAAGGGCCGCGCTCTGGAGATCTTCGGAGTCTTTGCGAAGCATAACTTCTATGCGAACGGACTGACCCCTGAAGAGCTGCGGACCACACTGGAGGATCTCGGACCGACCTATGTCAAGATCGGACAGATCATGTCCAGCCGTCTGGATCTGCTGCCGGAGAGCTACTGCACTGAGCTGGAGAAGCTTCGCCAGAATGTACAGGAGCTGGATCCGAAGATGGCCCGTGCAGTCATCGAGCAGGAGACCGGCAGGAAGATCGAGGACATCTACAGCGAGTTCCATGACAAGCCGTTGGGCTCGGCCTCTGTCGGACAGGCCCACTTTGGAGTGCTCAAGGATGGCCGGAAGGTCGTGACCAAGGTACAGCGTCCGTTCATCGCGGATATGATGCGGGAAGACTTTGTCCTGCTCAAGAAGCTGGCGAAGGGCGTGAGCACGGTCGGAGAGAATTCGGATGCGGACAACCAGATGGATCTGGTCGAGGTCATCGAAGAGTTCGAGAAGGTAACGGAGGAAGAGCTGGACTTCCGGGTGGAAGCTGCCAATACCCGTTATTTTAAGGAAAATGTCATAGAGGATGAGTCGAAGATCACCTGCCCGGACGTGATCGATGAACTGACCACCGAGCGGATCTTCACGATGTCATTTGTCGACGGTTATTCCGTCTCGAAGAGAGAGAAGATCATCGAGGACGGCTTCGATGTGGAAGAGATCGGCCGCAGCATCGTGGACAGCTATGTACACCAGGTGCTGGATGTGGGAACCTTCCACGCGGATCCGCATCAGGGCAATCTGATGATCCAGCGGGAGAATGGCGTGCCGGTGTGGATCGACTTCGGCATGATCGGGCGCATCACACAGAGCGACATCAAGGTGATCCAGCAGCTGGTCCTGGCCGTCCTGGAGAAGGACGTGGAGACCATTGCCAACGCAGTTCTGGGTCTGGGAGCCGCGTCTCCGAAGACCAACAGGGATCGTCTGATCGAGGACCTGGATACGTTCATGGATCAGTACATCAATGTGACAAGCATCGATGATCTGGACCTGTCGAGGCTGTTTGAAGAGATCTGCACACTGGCAGACAAGCATCATATCAAGCTGCCTGGCCGCTTTACGATGCTGGTGAGGTCCCTTGCGACCATCGAGGGTGTGATCGAGCAGCTGTGCCCGTCGCTGAACCTCTTTGAGATCGTCTCAGGGAAGCTGATGAAGCGGGCGAAGGACAGCTTCAACCTGGAGCAGGAGATCCTCTCCCTCGGCAAGGATGCGCTGGAGATCAGCAAGAAGGCTGCACGGATCCCGGCTCAGGTATCGGATGTCCTGAAGGGCGTTGCCAGAGGACGGACGAAGATCAATCTGGAGCTGACAGGCTATGAGGAACTGCTCAACAAGGGCGGTGACTCCATCAAGAATGTGGTGCTCGCGCTCTTTGCCTGCATCCTGTTTGTCGGATCCTGTATCCTGTCGCTGGCGGACATCTCGCCCAAGGCACCCGGCGGCATGCCGGCAATCTCGGCGATCGGCCTGATCTTCTCGATCGGACTTGCGATCTATACGGTGAAAAACATCGGAAAAAAATAGTCCGTAACAGGTTTGGCTGAACAGACAGAAGCCTGTAAACGACAAGGGGTGATGGATCAGCCACACCCCTTGTTTTATGCATATGAGGAATAAAATGAACAAGACAAGTGATACCGCGCTCCGCGGGGAGATCCGGAGACTGGCGAGACAGTCTCTGAGAAGGCATTACTGGATATTTGTCGTGGCGGCTCTTGCCGCAGCCATACTGGGAACGGACTATGCCAACACGACACAGGTCTTCCGGATCCAGAGAAGGATCCGGACCGAAAATACACAGCCGGTGCAGGAGATCCGGCCCGCGATGGGAGCGGGAGGATCCGCCGACGTTACCGTGTTCAATGACCTGATCAATGGAGACTGGCAGGGGATCATTGACGCAGTCGGGTACCGTCTGGAGGTGCTGCAGGGAAAAGAGACCTATGTGGGGGATGTGCAGCTGGGACATTCCAGAGGCGTATTTGCTTCTATTGTCAATGAGTTTGAATCCGGCGCCCTGCTGCTGTCTTTGCTGACGCTGATCGATACGATCCTCGGATCCAGGAAACTGGCAGTGATCCTGCTGGCGCTGCTGGGCTTCACGATCATGGCCCTGTTCTGGCTGCTGGTGGGCAACGTGTACCGCGCTGTCTGCTGCCGCCTGTTCTTGGAAGGCAGGATCTACGAGAAGATCCCGGCCTCCCGCTTCATGTTCCTCTACCGTGTCAAGAAGCACACGAAAGCCGCATTGTCCATGGCCCTGTACACATTGCTGAAGTACCTGTGGCTTCTGACGATCATCGGCTATCCGATCAAGCGGTATTCGTATCTGCTGGTCCCGTATCTGGTGGCGGAGAACCCGGACCTGTCGGCGGGGGAAGCGGTCCGCCTGTCCTCCAGGATGATGAAGGGGCATAAATGGGAAGCATTTCTGCTGGAACTTACCCTTCTTCCGTGGACTCTGCTGTCGATCGCAACGGGAGGCCTGGCCGGTATCCTGTTCTGCAATCCCTACCGGGAAGCTGTGCTGGCGGAGTACAGTTCGCGTGTCCGCAGCCAGGCGAAAGAGCAGAAGGTGGAAGGTACGAACCGGCTGAACGACCGGTATCTCTTCGAAGCGCCGGCGGAGGCAGAGCTTGAATCCGCCTACCAGGATGTCGCACAGAGAGAGGCAGACGGAACGGATGTGAGCCAGGCACGCGGCGGTGTCTGGGGATGGCTGGAATCCTGGTTTGGGATCGTCCCTTCTGTGGATGAGAGGGAAAAAGAATACCGGACCCACATGCAGGCTGACCTGAAGAAGAACGAGTATCTGGACGCGCTGGCGGGAAAGACCTATCCCACAAGGCTGTATCCCATCAAAGAGGTGCATAAGCGCAAGAGAACAGATAACCTGGGCTACATGCGGCACTACTCTGTAGCGGCGGTCATCCTGCTGTTCTTCCTGTTCTGCATGTTCGGATGGTTCTGGGAAGTGACGCTTCACCTGATACAGACTGGAGAGTTTGCCAACAGAGGCGTCCTGCACGGTCCCTGGCTTCCGATCTACGGCAGCGGCGGGGCCCTGATCCTGACGCTGCTGTACCGGCTTCGCAGGAAGGCGATCGCCGAATTCACTGCCATCATCATCGTATGCGGCATCGTGGAATATCTCACATCCTGGATCCTGGAGGTTCTCCATGACGGCGCCAAATGGTGGGATTATACCGGATATTATCTCAACCTGAACGGCCGCATCTGCGCGGAAGGCCTTCTGGTGTTCGGCATAGGAGGCATGGCTTTCATCTATGTGCTGGCACCTGTCATTGACAATATCATTGAACAGTTCAGCATGAAGATCCTGGTGCCGGTCTGCGCCGCGCTTCTTATCGTCTTCGGTGTGGATGCAGTGTACTCCGGTATTCATCCCAATCAGGGAAAAGGAGTGACGGAGTCGGCTGCGGATTCATCCCATCTTCCAGGATAAATACGAGATGATGCAGTAAAAAAACGGTGCGGGAACTTAAGTCCCTGCACCGTTTTTTTGCTTCGCGATGGATTTATTTCAGCTTCTCCGGGTCCTGATCGTCCTGATAGATGCCCTGTGCGGCATTGACAAGATCCATGTCTTCATCAGAAAGGCTCTGGAACGGGAAGGAAGTAACCTTGCTCGAAGAAGCTGACTGGAAGAGCTGTTTTGCAAGCCTTGCCTTGAGATCCGTGTGCTTTGAAAAATCTGTGTTGGAAAACATCTTTTCGATATCCTTCATAATAGTACCTCCCTGTCTGGTATAATTGATAATCTATTCTGTAAACTGCTTCATCGCAGGTCTTTAAAAATCTGTAAGGGTAGCTCTCTTGCTACATCTGTATATACGCAGGATGGAAAAAGATTCCACGCAAAATAATCATTTTATCTTCAGAAATTTTTTTGCAAGAGTAAATTCCCGTTTTCCGGGCGGATGAACGGGCGCTTAGCAGGAGGGATGCTCGATCAGTTTGCAGATCGGATTCCCCTGAGCAGAGAACCTTGCCTCGTACTCGGTCATGATGTTGCCCTGGTTCATGGCAGGGTCGTGGTGCAGGTCATAGGTGCACGCGTCCAGGATCCAGCCCGCTTCCCGGGTCTCCTCCAGGGCGAAGTCGAACAGACTGCGGTTGTCGGTCTTGAATTCGACATGGGCGCCGGGGGCGAGCACCTGGGCGTACCGGCCAAGGAAGACCCTGCCCGGGAGCCTGCGCTTGGCGTGGCGCTCTTTGGGCCAGGGATCCGAGAAGTTCAGATAGATGCGGTCTGCCTCTTCCGGAGCGAAGATGTCGGTCAGATACTCGGCGTTCATCCGAAGCAGAAGGATGTTGCTGAGCGCATTGCCCTCCTTCGCCATGGCGTCCAGCTTCCGCACCGGATGTACCAGGACGGAAGAGTAGTTCTCGATGCCGATGTAATTGATGTCCGGATTGCGCCGGGCCAGCTCCAGAAGAAACTGCCCCTTCCCCATGCCGATCTCCAGGTGGAGCGGGTGCTTCTTACCTGCGCCTGCAGCAGTTTCAGGGTCTGCGGACTGACTGCGGAGCTTTTCAAAAGCTTCTGCCCATCTTCCGCGGCAGGAGGCCATGTCCTTTTCATCGATCACGTAGGGACTGGCAAGCAGTTCGTCACGGGCAGAGGGAATATTGCGAAGTCTCATTTAGTCATTTCCTTCCGATGATTGTAATGCTCCCGGCCAGGGGCTTTGACCTGGACAGAGCGGCTGTTTTTTCATTATTCCCGCATGAGAGCGGATTGTCAAGATTACTTACAGGGTGAAAAAAGAAAAAAACTGTAGTACAATGTCTTGTGCGATTTTCGCGCCAGAAATAAAGAATATGGGAGTGTGCCATGCAAAGACAAAAACTGACCAGGGGAGATGTGAAGAAGATCGAGGAGGAGCTCGAGCACCGCAAGCTCGTCGTGCGCAAGAAGGCTGCCGCGGATATTGCCGAGGCTGCGGCGCAGGGAGACCGGAGCGAGAACTTTGAGTATTACGCGGCCAAGAAGTTCCGCGGTGAAAATGAGAGCCGCATCCGCTACCTGGAGAGGGTGCTGAAAACAGCCGAGATCATCTCCGACGAGTCAAAAGAGGATGAAGTCGGGATGAACAATACGGTCGTGATCTATGACATGGATATGCAGGAGGAGGAGACGCTGCGCATCGTCACATCGATGAGAGGCGATATGCTGAACGGGCTGATCTCGATCGAATCTCCCATCGGGAAGGCGCTGATGGGCAGGAAGGTCGGAGACGTGGTGACGGTCAATGTGGACAACGGTTATTCCTACCAGGTCGAGATCCGAAAGATCATCAAGGAAAATGATGAGTCCGCGGACCGTATCCGCTCCTTCTGAGAGCAGACCGTATGGAAGACTGCTGCGCTCAGGCGCAGATGAACCGGGGAGAAATGAACTGGAGGACATATGAGACAGATCAATCTCAAGGCGATGGCGAAGATCAACCTGGGACTGGATGTGGTGAGAAGGCGTGAGGACGGCTATCATGACCTGCGCATGGTCATGCAGACGGTGAGGCTTTTTGACCGCGTCAGGCTCTCCGCGACACGCTCGCACGGTGTGCGGCTGAAGACCAATCTGGGATTCCTGCCGACAGACCAGAGCAACCATGCCAGCAGGGCGGCGCAGATGCTGATCGATGAATACGGCATCAAAGAGGGTGTGTTCATCGAGCTTCAGAAGCATATACCGGTTGCCGCGGGACTTGCGGGCGGAAGCTCGGACGCGGCGGCAGTGCTGGTGGGAATGAACCAGCTCTTTAAGCTGGGCCTTGACCAGGAGGCGCTGAGACTTCGGGGCGTCAAAATCGGTGCGGACGTGCCCTACTGCATCATGCGCGGGACCGCGCTGGCAGAGGGGATCGGCGACGTGCTGACGGAGCTTCCGGCAATACCGGACTGCAGCATCGTAATCGCGAAGCCCGACGTCCGGGTCTCGACCAAGTATGTATACACGCATCTGAAGCTGGATGAGAACACGCTGCACCCGGATATCGACGCCCAGATCGAGGCGGTCCGCGCGGGGGACCTGAAGGGTATGTGCGCGTGCTGCGGCAATGTGCTGGAGAGCGTCACGGAGACGGCATATCCGAAGATCACGGCCCTCAAGAAGAAGATGCTGGAGAGCGGTGCGCTGGCTTCCATGATGAGCGGGAGCGGTCCCTCCGTATTCGGGATCTTTGAAGACCGATCAAAAGCGCAGGCAGTCTATGAGCAGCTGCGCGGCAGGGCGGATGGAATGCAGGTGTTCCTGACCAGCCCGTTCTTCCCCCGGTCACGCTGATCGGAGCGGTCTGGCACCGGGCCGTTCAAGAAGATCCGCCATATTGCAGTGAAGTACGACGGAAAGCTTCTCCAGAGTGCTGCCCTGTGCCTTATTAATGTCTTTCAGACGCTGTTCATAATGCTGGATCATGCGCGGAGAGAGACCAGCGGCATATGCCAGAGCGCGCTGGGACATTCCGGTAAGTCTCCTGAGTCTTGCCAGATTCGTAGTGGTATCAATCGCCGGGATCCGCTGGTTGAGCGCGTCCACAAACTGCATGATATCCATCTCATGGAAGGGGTTATACATAGCAGTGATCTCGCTTGGCTTAATGCAGGAATAGATATCCCGGAAGGTGTGGGCGGAGTGCCACTGGTAATACGCAAGCGCCCATCCGCACCAGTAGACCGGGCTTTTCTCCATGGACCAGACGGGTGAAACCGTGCAGTGTTTTCCGGTAGCTGAAAAAAGGACTCTGTCAGCCAGCTCTATGCCGGACATTCCCACAGTGTATCGTGCATCTCCGTTTTCAAATGCTTTCGCGATCCCGGTTGACAGGAACATCTCAAAGAAAACATCCTGTTCATATCCGACATCTTCAACGGCATACCGAAGCATCTGTGCAAGCGCAATCTGCGCTTTTGACAGATAGTTTTCATCGTAGGCGTGGATCATCATTTTTCATCTCCTTATCCAGCATCTCAATGATATACAATTCACCATGATGAAACCCCATGCGGTCAGAATGAAGATACATGGTTCTTGCGGTCTGATCCCGAAGTTCTTTGCCCGGAAGCCATCTCTCCCGCAGTGCTGGTGCTGCATGAAGAAATTCAAGTCTGGTAAATGCTGCTTTGCTTCGGATTACAAACTGATCTCCGAGATATCCCAGCCTCATTGCCCAGCCCAGCTGTTCATAAGAGATGGTGTTGTTCAGAAAGTCCTGGGCAAATGAGAAATAGCTGTCGTCTGCCCGGTATCCGATTACGATATCAAAAGGCTCCAGATCGATCGAAAAGTGATCCAGAATAAATTGGAAGGCACTTCTGGACAGCATGGAATCCAGATTGAAAGTTCTGTTCTTCAGAAGGATCGCCATCCAGTTCATCAGAGAGCATTCTTTATTTAGTTCAAGAATCTTGAGTTCATCGGTATTGATCCGGTAAGCATTGGCATAGCCATCATGTTCTCTTGTTACGGCCCATTCCATCGCAAGTTCTTCTGACTCGGTACAATAAAAGCCGTAACCGTAGTCATTGTGTGGATTCCCGGCATGAAAACGGGGTTTTTTGATGATCTGCTCTGATCCGTGGAAGATTGTTTTCTGCATAGTGCTCAAGAGCTCCTGTTCTGAGGATATACACCCACAGGTGTATTATAAGAACAGTATACGACCTTCATAAAGCGTGTGCAAGGGGACAGGTGAGTAATCTGCCAAGAACTTGCTGTGACCAGTCCGCGGCGTTACGGCTGGAGTGGTTGCTTCTATTAATGACCAAGAAAGGGAAGACTCCGATCTCATCAGACAGGCAGCAGGGGAAATCACAGAGTGATAAGAAAAGTAATACATTAGTACATGCATATGCAATAATAAACAGATGTATTGCAATATATAATACAGCATACTATTATATATTATATCAAATGACTGTTTAAAATGATAAAGAAGACTGTAATACAAAAATCGCAGATTATTTTAATCTGCGAAAATATGGCTTTTTCTTTTGGAGAATCGAGAAGAATTGAAGAATAACGGCTTAATGGACGGCGAATTAATGGCTTGGTTATCGCGTATGTCCATGCATAAAACCGTTATTAATATGTATTTAGACTATAAATAAAATGAAACTCCAGAATTGCTAAAACGGATAACACATTTTATGCAGAAAAGACTTCTGATAATCTTTGCATGTTCTGTGCTTTTATATCGAATGATGGGTGAACATATCGATTTAATGTGATATTCACATTTGCATGTCCCAGTATTTCGCTCAGGCTTTTCAAATCAAAACCTATTTCTACACATCTGGTTGCAAAGGTATGACGAAGTGTATGAAATGAAACATGCTGAATGCCACATTGTTTCAATACGCTGTTGAATCGGTATTGAAGGGTTCTTGGCTCTACAAAAGAATTGCTGCTCCCGGTAAGGAAATAACAGTCCGGGTCATACGTGTGTTTGAGTAATCTGCTTACAATATCCGGGAAGGGAATGTCACGTTCTGAGCTGATGCTTTTGGGGCGGGATACAATGATCTGGGTCCTACTGTCTATATCATCTGATTTCAGACGCTGCATCGTTCTTTGAATATGAATAGTATGTTCTGATAAGTTAATATCTTTCCATTTCAACGCACAAAGTTCTCCAATCCTGATTCCAGTAAACAGAGAAAGAAGAATCCCAAGGTTTGAGTTGATGGGGTTTTTCTGTATATAATCAATAAGCTTTTTCTGCTCCTGCATGCTTAGAATCTTCAACGGCTTTGACGTTGTTCTGACTGTAACTTCAAGGGCACTATTATCTACAGGATAATTTCGGAAAGATGCAAACCGGAGTACATTTTTCAGTAGCCGTATTGCATCAGATATTGTTTTGCCGGAGATCCCGGTTCCGTCTTTCCCTCCTGAGGAAAAAAGCCTTGCAACAAGACATTTGATACGATCTTCAGACAGCTCACAAAGGCGCAAGTCTCCAAGTTCAGGCTCCAGATAGTTTTTATATAAGTACTGGTATTTTATACGTGTTGAATCCTTGAGGCCGTTTGTTGTAGTTTCCAACCAAAGAGGGAAGATTTCCCGAAGATGATCCCTGTTTATATGTGCTGATTTCTGCGATGGACGGGTAATCAATTGTTCTTTTGCAGTCAGGAGCTTTTCGCGAGTTTCTCTGTAGGTTTTTGCATACACATAGCCATACTGAATCTTAGAACCGCAGCGTCCTTTGATGAACCGCCCCTCCCATCGACCGTCTTTTCGCTTGTAGATATTTTCGCCTTTACGTGCCATATAACGCCTCCTCATATCTGATTTTTAGTGAGCTTCAACTAATTATTATACAGTAAATGCATATAAATACTGTGTTTTTACAGTATTCATCAGACCGGGGCCGGATGCTCCGGACAGAACAGTGATACCTAGATGCTGCAGTGCTTACATCTTCTAAATCAGAACCTTTTCTGTGACGATTTTTATGACGGCTAAAATTAATCGGCAGAAATAGAAACAACAGAAATAGAACCTGGGTTTCGATGGCATTTTTTGCGTTTTATGACGGGTTTTAGGATATGTTTATGAGACAGCGATATATTTGACAATAATCTGTCTATTGAATATAATCTACATTGAATCTATATATACAGTATAAAAAGTGGATTCTGTCTAATAATCGTTTTCGCAGATTAAAATAATCTACGAAAAAACAGAATAGACTCGGGTTCATTATCGGTCAAAAGACATGGAACCGGAGTGTTGTATTGGTGCTGTGATTTTGTTTCACAGCATGGATATTTGAGTTTCTGCGCAGCGACGGTATGCGTTTAGAGACAATTCTCGGAAAGGAGGTTAACGTTCAGAATTGTTTTACCGCCATTTTTAAATTTTGATCAGAATTTAAAAGTAACCCGTTGACATAGTACGATTGTAAGAAAGAGGAAGAAGAAAAGATGAGACAAAAAATGAAAAGGGTCTGCGCTTCTCTTTTAACTGCATCGATGATAGTCACGTCTTTGTCATCCGCAGCATTTGCTGAGGATACCCCGACTACAGAAGGATGGACTACGGATCACAGTGCCTACTTCTATCAGGTAGGTGAAGAGTGGAAGAAGGCACCAGCGGAAAGAACAGAAACAGAGCCAACATGCACGGAAGCCGGAACGGTTACCTATACTGTAGATGTAGATGGAGTGGCTCCCTATGTTGAAGCAGGAAAGCCTGCCACAGGACATTCATCTGGTGCAGCTGTTAAGGAAAACGAAGTCGCACCTGGCTGTAAAGCAAACGGATCTTATGATGAAGTGACATACTGCACAGTCTGCAATGAAGAGCTTAGCAGAACGACTCAGACAGTGCCGGCTACCGGCCATACAGCAAGTGAGGCTGTTGAAGAAAATAGAGTAGAGCCGACCTGCACGGAAGATGGTTCTTATGAAGTAGTTGTGTACTGCTCTGTATGCGGCGAAGAGATCAGCAGAAACACGGAGGAGATCCCTGCTACAGGAGAACATGAGTGGGAACTCGTGGAAACGGTTAAGGAGCCGACCTGCACGGAAGCCGGTGAGGGTGAATTCAAGTGCGCGGTCTGCGAGGAAACCAAGACTGATGCAATCGAGGCAACCGGTCATGTTGAAGGCGAAGCTAAAACAGAAAACCTTGTCGATGCTACATGCACAGAAAAAGGTTCTTATGATGCTGTCGTCTATTGCGAAGTTTGCGGAGAAAAGCTGAGTGAAGAGCATCTCGTAACAGAAGCTGTCGGTCACGACTGGGATGATGGAGAAGTTACGAAGGAAGCGACCTGCGGTGAGGACGGTGAGAAGACCTTCACATGCAAGAACTGCGGCGAGACCAGGACTGAGGCGATCGAGGCGACCGGCAAGCATACACCGGGCGACTGGGAGCTTGTACGCGACAACACATTCGTTGATTCTACCTGCACAAAAGAAGGTAACGGAACATACGTTAAGAAGTGTACAGAGTGCGATGAGATCTTAGAGTCTGAGAACAGACCGATCGAGAAGAAGGATCATGAGTTCGAGCAGACAAAGGTCATTAAGGAGCCCACTTGCACAGAGGAAGGCGAAGCAGAAGTTACCTGTGTCAACTGCGGTGAGACCAGTACTGAAGTGATCGAAGCAACCGGTCATACACCTGGTGAGGCTGTTCAGGAAAAGGTTGTTGCGGCTACCTGCACGGAAGAAGGATCCTATGATGAAGTCGTATACTGCACAGTATGCGGAGAGGAACTGAGCAGAGAGGCAAAGACCGCTGCCGCACTTGGACATGACTGGGTCAAGGATGAGGAAGCATCTGTTGCTGCTACCTGCACAGAAGCAGGAAAAGACGTATTCAAATGCTCACGCTGCGAGGAAACCAAAGAAGAGGAAACAAAGGCTCTTGGACACAAGTATGTAAAAGATGATGATGTTTCCAGAGAAGCAACGTGCGCAAGGGAAGGCGCTTACGTGGAAATCTGCTCTGTATGCGGCGATGTGCATAAAGAGACCGTTGAAAAGCTCCCCCATACGCCTGGTGAACCTGTTCAGGAAAATGTAGTTGAAGCAACCTGCACAAGTGAAGGTTCCTACGACGAAGTTGTATACTGCACAGAGTGCAAAGAGGAACTGAGCAGAGAGGCTAAGACCATCGATATGCTCGAGCATGAGTATGAGGATGTTGCCGGAACTGCTAAGGAAGCAACCTGCACGGAAGAAGGAAGAACCGCTGATCAGAAGTGCAAGGTTTGTGAGGCTGTAAAAGAAGGCGAAGTGATCGAGGCTCTTGGGCATGACTGGAAAGAAGAGAAGCCCGTTAAGAAAGAGACCTGCGAAGAAGAAGGACAGTACTATGCGATCTGCTCACGGTGCGGAGAGGTTGATAAGGACATTACACATCCTGCACTGGGACATGACTGGGAGAAGAGCGATGCTGTAATCTCCTGGAATGCCGACAAGCCGTCTGAAGGATTTGTGGAGTACACATATACCTGCAAGAATGATGCATCGCACACGAAGTCTCAGATTGTCAACTTTACTGCAGAGGATGAAGATAAGGACTACACCGTGACATCTGAGGTGACAACGGAGCCCGCCTGCGAAGTTCCGGGAGAGAGAACTTACACATTCTCCGAGACTATCAACGGCAAGGAAGTTACATCCACGAACACTGAGGTAATTGATGCGCTTGCACATAACCCTGCAGAGCCTGTAAAGGAAAATGAGAAGGAAGCGACCTGCACAGAAGGCGGATCGTATGATTCTGTAGTATACTGCTCGCTCTGCGGAAAGGAACTGTCGCGCGACACGATTCAGACGTCTGCGAAGGGTCATACTGCTGGTGAGGCTGTTATTGAGAACGAGCAGAACAAGGACAGCGATACAGAAGACTATACTTACGACTCTGTTATCTACTGCACAGTGTGTGGTGAAGAGCTCAGCAGAGATCAGGTTACAGTGCCGGCAACCGGACACAAACCTGGCGATCCTGTTGAAGAAAACAGAGTAGAGCCGACCTGCACGGAAGCTGGTTCTTATGAAGTAGTTGTCTATTGCACTGAGGATAACGAAGAACTCAGCCGTGAGAAATTCGAGATCCCGGCAAAAGGACATACTGAGGGCGATGCACAGAAAGAGAATGAGATCGAAGCTACCTGCACAGAGGATGGCTCTTATGATCTTGTAATCAGATGCAAAGACTGCAATGAGATCCTCAGTTCTGAGAAGAAGACAACACCGGCAACCGGTCATACAGAGTATGTGCGTACGGACGAAGTTGTCACAGAGGCTACAGCCACCAGCAACGGAACAATTGCTGATGTTGTATACTGCAGCAGGTGCCATGAATTCATCAGAATCGTAGAAGGAACTGAGAAAGTCGTTCCGTCTTCTGAAGTAAAAGAGCTTGCTGAGAAGGCAAAAGAGGCTGCCAACAAGGTAGATCCGGCAGCGTATCCGGAGGATCAGCAGGAAGCTGTTAAGGCGGCGAAGGAAGCTCTTCTTGATGCTGCAAAGGATCCGAACGTTACCGCTAACGAGCTGAATGAGAAGAAGGCAGCTCTGGATGCTGCTGTTGATGCGGCTGAGAAAGCGGCTAAGGAAGATGCAGCTGAAGCAGCAGCCAAGGCTTATGACGAAGCGAAGGCTGAAGCAGATAAAGCTGCTGAAGCTGCCGCTGAAGCAAAGAAGGCAGCAGATGCCGCCGAGGCAGGAACTCAGGAAGCGGTAGACGCGGCGAAAGCTGCAGAAGAAGCTGCGAAGACAGCTGCAGAGAAAGCTGAAGCGGCAAAGACTGCTGCGGCAGCATATGAGGAAGCTGCTAAGAACGCATACGGCGCAGGCTCAGATGAGGCTGCAGCTGCTAAAGAAGCAGTTAAGAATGCGGAAACGGCGGCCAAGGATGCAGCAACTGCTGCGCAGACAGCTGCGGCGGCAACAAAGACAGCTGAAGAAGCTAAGGCAGATGCAGACAAGAAGGCTGCGGCAGACGAAGCAGCAAAAGCATATGAAGCTGCAAAGGCTGAAGCAGATAAGGCTGCGGAAGCTGCTGCTGAGGCAAAGAAGACTGCGGATGCTGCTAAGCCTGGTACGCAGGAAGCGGTAGATGCGGCGAAGGCTGCAGAAGAAGCTGCAAAGACAGCTGCAGAGAAGGCTGAGGCTGCAAAGACAGCTGCGGCTGCATATGAGGAAGCTGCAAAGGCTGCATACGGTGAAGACTCCGCTGAAGCTGCAAAGGCTAAGGAAGCAGCTGCGAATGCGGAAACGGCTGCCAAGAATGCGGCATCAGCTGCAAACACAGCTTCTGCTGCAGCTAAGACAGCTGAGTCAGCAAAGGCTGCTGCAGATAAGGCGAATGCCAAGAAAGATCCGAAGCTGACATCCTTCAAAGCGAAGAAGAAGGTCAAAGCAGGAAAGAAGTTCAAGATCAAAGCTGCTGCTGACAGTAAAGGAAAGATCACTTTCAAGAAACTGTCCGGCAACAAGAAGATCAAAGTTTCTGCAAACGGTACGGTTAAGGTGAAAAAGGGTCTGAAGAAGGGCAAATATAAAGTCAAGATTCAGATCACAGTTGCCGCAAATGGTGATTACAAAGCAAGGACATTCACTAAAACAATCAAGATCAGAGTGAAGTGATACCTTTGCACCCAAATGCAACAAGGGCAATCTGAAAAGCAAAACGAAGAGGAGGGGCTTGCCCCTCCTCTTTCGTTATTAACGCGCCGGCTATATATTTTTGATTGTTATTATGGCATGGTTTCAGCCCTGCCTGTCCTTCTTGGAGATCATAGATCTCTTTCTCAGCAGCGGATCCAGGATCTTCTTGCGGATCCGGAAGGATTCCGGAGTGATCTCCAGAAGCTCGTCGGTATCGATGTATTCGATGGCCTGCTCCAGAGACAGTTTCCTGGCCGGGACCAGCTTCAGCGCTTCATCCGCGCCGGAGGACCGGGTGTTGGTCAGATGCTTGGTCTTGCAGACGTTCAGCTCGATGTCTTCGCTCTTGCCGCTCTGGCCGATGACCATGCCGGAGTAGACCTTGTCGCCCGGCTCTACGAAGAGGGAGCCGCGGTCCTGGGCATTGAACAGGCCGTAGGCAACGGCAACGCCGGTCTCGAAGGAGATCAGGCTGCCCTGCTGGCGGTACGCCAGGTCTCCCTTGTAGGGAGCGTATCCGTCGAAGATCGTGTTGATGATGCCGGTTCCCTTGGTGTCGGTCATAAAGTCATTTCTGAATCCGATCAGTCCTCTGGACGGGATCGCGAATTCCAGACGGGTACGTCCGTCAGAGGTCTTGCCCATCCCCTGCAGCTCGCCCTTTCGAAGAGACAGCTTCTGGATCACGGTGCCGGAGAACTCATCCGGAACATCCACGTAGGCAACTTCCATCGGCTCGAGCTTCTTGCCTCTCTCGTCGGTCTTGTAGATGACCTCTGCCTTGGAGACCGCGAATTCATAGCCCTCGCGGCGCATGGTCTCGATCAGGACGGACAGATGCAGCTCGCCTCTGCCGGAGACCTTGAAGGTGTCGGTGTCCTGGGTATCCTCCACACGCAGGGAGACGTCGGTGTTCAGCTCTCTGTACAGCCTGTCGCGGATGTGGCGGGAAGTGATGTACTTGCCCTCCTGGCCCGCCAGCGGGCTGTCATTGACACAGAAGTTCATGGAGATGGTCGGCTCCTCGATCTTCTGGAACGGGATCGGGTCCGGATTGTCCACCGCGCAGACCGTATCTCCGATATGCAGATCTTCGATGCCGGACAGGGCGATGATGGATCCGATGGATGCGGACTGAACCGGTACCTTCTTCAGTCCGTCGAACTCATAGAGCTTGGTGATGCGGACCTTCTCCTTCTTGGAAGTGTCATGGTGGTTGACCAGCAGGGCATCCTGGTTGACGCGGATGCTGCCCCGGTCGATCTTGCCGATACCGATGCGCCCGACATATTCATTGTAGTCGATGGTGGAGATCAGCATCTGGAGCGGGCCTTCCGGATCTCCCTCGGGAGCCGGGATGTAATCAAGGATCGTCTCGAAGAGCGGTGACATGTCAGAGGACTCATCGCCGATCTCTCTGACCGCGTATCCCTCCTTCGCGGAAGCGAAGACAAAGGGGCAGTCCAGCTGCTTGTCGGAAGCATCCAGATCCATCAGGAGCTCCAGCGTTTCGTCCACGACCTCATCCGGGCGGGCGCCGGGACGGTCGATCTTATTTACACAGACAATAAACGGCAGATCCAGAGCCAGTGCCTTCTGGGTGACGAAGCGGGTCTGAGGCATGGGGCCTTCAAAGGCGTCCACTACCAGGACAACGCCATTGACCATCTTGAGGACACGCTCGACTTCTCCGCCGAAGTCCGCGTGGCCGGGGGTATCTACAATATTGATCTTCGTGCCGTTGTAGGAGACGGCGGTATTCTTGGACAGGATGGTGATGCCGCGTTCGCGCTCGATATCGCCTGAGTCCATGACACGCTCCGCGACCTCCTGGTTCTCGCGGAATACACCGCTCTGCCTGAGCAGGCAGTCCACAAGGGTCGTCTTGCCGTGGTCGACATGTGCAATGATCGCAATATTCCTTACATCTTCTCTGATCATTATGATTCCTTCTTATAAAATATGCTTTTACTAAAACAGATGCTATTTTAACACAACTTCGCCCTATTGCAAGGCATAAGAAGGCCTCTGACCTTGAAAATAAGCGGTTTGTGGTGTATATATCTGTGTGGCGGGATGAATTGCGCCGAAGCAGACCGGGCCGAGGAAGGCGCCGGTTATTAATAAATGAAGGAGTATTTGCGAATATGAGCAAAGACAACAGATGGACAACATATGACGCGAAACAGCTGGAAGACCTGCATGCACTTGCAGAGGACTACAAGAAGTTTCTGACCATAGCCAAGACAGAGCGCGAGGCGGTGACCGAGGTCACGAAGAGGATCGAGAAGGCCGGATACCGCAATCTGGAGACCATCGTGAAGAACGGGGAGACCCTCAAGGCGGGCGATAAGGTATACGCGGTCTGGATGAAGAAGACGATGGCGATCTTTACCATCGGAGAGGAGAAACTGGAGAAGGGCATCCGCATTCTGGGTGCTCATATCGACTCCCCGAGGCTGGACCTCAAGCAGGTCCCGCTCTATGAGGATACCGAGATGGCATTCCTCGACACCCATTACTATGGCGGCGTGAAGAAGTATCAGTGGACGACGATCCCGCTGGCGATCCATGGTGTGATCGCGAAGAAGGACGGCTCCGTGACAGAGGTAAGGATCGGCGAGGATGCTGAGGATCCGATCTTCTGTGTGACAGATCTGCTGATCCACCTGTCGAAGGATCAGATGGCGAAGAAGCTGGGAGAGGCGATCGAGGGTGAGAACCTCGACCTGCTGATCGGCTCCAGACCCATGGTATTTGGCGAGGAGTCCAAAGACGCGGATAAGAAGGACCCGGTCAAGCAGCAGGTCCTCTCCATCCTGAAGGAGAAGTATGACATCGAGGAGGATGATTTCCTCTCCGCAGAGCTTGAGGTCGTTCCTGCCGGCGCGGCAAGGGACCTGGGCTTTGACCGCAGCATGATCGGCTCCTATGGCCATGATGACCGCGTGTGCGCCTTCACCTCCCTGGATGCGTTCCTGCGTGTGGACAGCCCCCGGTATACGGCCTGCTGCCTGCTGACCGATAAGGAAGAGATCGGATCCGTCGGTGCGACCGGCGCCCAGAGCCGCTTCTTCGAGAATACCGTGGCAGAGCTTCTTGCGTGCTGCGGCCAGTTCTCAGAGCTTGCGCTCCGCAGGACACTGGCATCCTCCAGGATGCTGTCCTCTGACGTATCCGCAGCCTTCGATCCGCTCTACGCGGCGGCTTATGAGAAACGCAACTCGGCTTATTTCGGACACGGGATCGTCTACAATAAGTATACCGGGGCCAGAGGCAAGTCCGGCAGCAACGATGCCAACGCAGAGTACTTTGCCTGGGTGCGCCGCGTCATGGATGACGCCGGGGTGGCGTTCCAGACAGCGGAGCTTGGCAGGGTCGACGTGGGCGGCGGCGGAACCATCGCTTACATCAGCGCGCTGTACGGCATGAATGTAGTGGATGCCGGCGTAGCCGTCCTGAACATGCACGCTCCGATGGAAGTGGTCAGCAAGTCTGACGTATACGAAGCGCGCAACGCGTATGTGGCGTTCCTGAAGGCAGAGCAGTAAGACATCCTGATAAGACTCACGGGGAAGACAGGTGAAGACCTGTCTTCTCTTTTTTTATAAAAATTAGTGCAATTTAATGTTGAGCTAATGCACGATACACAATTTACACAAAGGAGGGTCGTATCCTTACGATCAGAGCGCAGGACAAAGACCTGACGCGGACATGAAAGATTCTGATCAAGGAGGAACATACCATGAAAAAAAGAAATATGATCGTATGCACTTTGCTTTCCATGACTCTCGCAGCCAATCTGATCCTGCCGGCCATGGCAGAGGATACCACTCAGCCCCAGACCCAGAGCGAGGCGCAGCAGGCGCAAGACGGACAGGGAGGTCCGGGCGGCAACGGAGGAACACCGCCGGCGATGCCGGAAGGACAGGCTCCGAATGGACAGGCGCCGGATGGACAGGGAGGGCCGGGCGGCAACGGAGGAACGCCGCCGGAGATGCCGAATGGAGAGGCACCCGCCGGAGCCCCGTCGGGAGAGGCACCTGCAGGAGCCCCGGATGGACAGGGCGGCCCCGGAGGGATGCCGGGCGGCCAGGAGAGCGTCGAGTATACGGCGGTCAGTGAAGTGAGCTCGGGATCTGAAGAGTTCACCGGCGATCTGGAGTCCACGGGTACGGATGAAAATGTGATCCTCGTCAGCGGAGCGGATGCCTCAGCGACCGTAAAGGACGCGGCAGTGAAGCGCACCAGCGAGGATTCCGATTCGAACAACACCTCCAGCTTCTATGGGAACGCGGCGGCGCTGCTGTCAACTGACGGAACTCTGTATGTGACAGACAGCACTATCGACACAGACTCAGCCGGCGGCGCAGGCGCATTTGCCTACGGGGACGGAACGGTGTACATCTCGGACACCACGATCACCACGCAGCAGGGGACCAGCGGCGGCATCCACGCGGCAGGCGGCGGAACGCTCTACGCCTGGAATCTGGACGTCGATACGGCGGGCGGCTCCTCCGCGGCGATCCGCTCCGACCGGGGCGGCGGCACCATGGTAGTGGACGGCGGCACCTACACCACCACAGGGACCGGCAGCCCGGCGATCTACTCCACCGCGGACATTACCGTCCATGACGCGGAGCTGACAGCAGAGAATTCAGAGGCGACCTGTATCGAAGGCCTCAATTCGATCCGCCTGTTTGACTGTGACCTGACCGGCAATATGCCCTCTGACAATGAGCAGAATGACGTTCTGTGGAACGTGATCGTATATCAGTCCATGTCCGGCGATGCCGAGGATGGCAACGGAACCTTCGAGATGGTGGGCGGCACCCTTACCGCAGGTGCAGGCGGCATGTTCTACACCACCAACACCCAGTCTACCTTCATTCTGAATGACGTAGACATCACCTACGCGGAGGATTCGGACTTCTTCCTGCGCTGCACCGGCAACGCCAACGGAAGAGGCTGGGGAACCAGCGGAGCAAACGGCGCGCAGAGTTCATTTACAGGAATCGCCCAGGAGATGGAGGGCGACGTGATCTGGGATAAGATCTCGACGCTGGACTTCTATATGACGCAGGGAAGCACCCTGACCGGAGCCGTCACGGAGGATACGACCTATTCAGGCGGAGAGGGCAGCGGATACTGCAACCTCTACATCGATGAGACCTCCACCTGGATCGTCACAGGTGACTCTGCTCTGACAAGTCTGTCCTGCTCCGGAACGATCCAGGACGCAGACGGCAATACAGTCAGCATCGTCGGTACGGACGGGACCACCTACGTGGAAGGCACCAGTTCTTATACCATTACGGTCGATACCTATACGGACAGCGCAGATGTGAGCGGCGCTTCTTCCGCAGACAGCTGGGAGACCTATGCGGTGGAGCAGCCCGAAGCGCTTGCCTGATAAGGGAAGATTTCCGGACCTAGGTGAACGTGAAAGTCACATCCATGCGGATGCGATCCATACACTGTACGGAAGAGACCTTCGCAGAATGAGAATGCGAAGGTCTCTTTCATGCGTTATACTGGGACGCATAAGAGGAGGCTGCTATGCTGAATATCGTACTGTTTGAGCCGGAGAAGCCGGCCAATACCGGAAACATCAGAAGAACCTGCGTCGCAGTTGGCGCAAAACTGCACCTGATCGAGCCCATATCCTTCAGCCTGTCCGACAGTCATCTGAAGCGGGCGGGCATGTACCACTGGAAGCTGCTGGAGGTTGAGCGGTATTCGAACTTCCAGGACTTCCTGGACCGCAATCCGGGGGCGGTGATCTTCCCGGTCGAGACGAGCGGGAAGCACCGTTACTGCGACGTATCCTATCCGGACGGCTGTTTTCTGCTGTTTGGCAAGGAGAGCAGCGGGATCCCGGAGGAGATCGTGGACAGATATCCGGACACAAGTGTGCGCATACCCATGAAGGAGGGCGTGATCTCGATGAATCTCAGCGACTGCGCTTCCATCGTGCTGTTCGAGGCACTGAGGCAGCAGGGGTATCTCGGATTAATATGAAGAACGTGTTTTCATTGTGCCCACAAACTCGAAGCAATGGGGCTGACCTGTGAACTGTAACAGTGTAAGAACGCAGTTCAGCGGTTTCAATCGTAAAAGACTGTGCTATAATTAGATAATACAGCTATTTTCATTAATATTCACAGACTGCTTAAGTCGGAAAGGAGTATTATGGGACTTTTGGACGATCTGAAGGGAAAAGTGGACGACGTTCTGGATAAGACCGATCTCGACGAGAAGGTTCTCGCCAAGGCGGGTGAGCTGAAGGACAAGGCAAAGGAAGCGCTGGACAAGACGGATCTCGATGAGAAGATCATCGCCAAAGCGGGTGAGCTGAAGGACAAGGCGAAGGAAGCCCTGGAGAAGACCGACATCGATGACAAGATCAAGGCAAAGGCAGAAGAACTGAAGGAGAAGGCTGCTGAATTTATCTCCAAGGATAAATAATATTGCAGGGGATAAATGCATAATAGAGCTTTATATATGCATTTAAGAAAATAAATATACTTGACGCCGTATAGGACAGGTGTTATACTTCTGGCAATTGGATATCACTTTAAACCGTTGAAGCGGAGAAAAAGGTGTATATGCTTCTCCAGAGAGCCCGGGATGCTGAGATCCGGACATAACACAGTACACGTAATATGGACCGCGGAGGGCGCTGTCAAAGAGAGAGATATGATCTTTCTCGAGTATTCAGCGACGTAAGGCACACGTTAGCTGCACAGAGTATGACAGTACTCCAAAGAGCATGGCAATGGCCATGAAGCAGGGTGGCACCGCGAATCATGAAACATTCGTCCCTGGTAAAGACAGACCGTCTTTGCCAGGGACGTTTTTGTTGTTATAAACCCGCGCAGAAAGGGGGAGGCCCATGAAGATCTGTCCGAGCCCGGAGGAGGTCCGGTCGTATATAGGTGAATATAAAACGTATCCGCTGAGTGTCAGCATCCTGTCGGATATGCGCACTCCCATCGAGGTGCTCCGGGTCCTGCAGAACGTGTCCGGACATGTATATCTGCTGGAATCCGTATCCGGCCATGAGAACTGGGGCCGCTATACCTTTCTGGGATACGATCCGAAGCTGGAGATCAGCTGCCAGGACGGAGTGCTCCGGGCAGGGGCGCTGCAGTTTCAAACGGACGATCCGGGAAGCTATATCCGCCAGATCCTGGAGGAGCACAGAAGCCCGAAGGTGAGCAACCTTCCGCCCTTTACCGGGGGACTGGTGGGGTACTTCTCCTACGATTACCTCAAATACTCCGAGCCGACGCTCCACCTGGACGCGGAGGATTCGGAGGGCTTCAAGGATGTGGACCTGATGCTCTTCGACAAGGTCATCTGCTTTGACAACTACAGGCAGAAGATGATCCTGATCGCGAATATGCTGCTGCCGGAGGACTCCGAGCAGGAATTCCTGGCGGAATACAACAGAGCTTCCCTGGAGCTGCAGCATATGGCGGAGCTGATCCGGTCCGGCAGCATGGCCGATATCGTTCCGGGCAGGATGACCTCCGAGGTAAAGCCGCTGTTCTCCCGCGAGCAGTTCTGCAGCATGGTGGAGAAGGCAAAGAGGCACATCTTCGAGGGAGATATCTTCCAGGTTGTACTGTCCAACCGGCTGGAGGCCGCTTATGAAGGCAGTCTGCTGAATACCTACCGGGTGCTTAGAACCGTGAACCCATCCCCCTACATGTTTTATTTCGCAAGCTCAGACATGGAGGTGGCGGGCGCATCGCCTGAGACTCTGGTCCGGCTGGAGGACGGAGTGCTGCACACCTTCCCGCTGGCAGGGACCCGGCCGAGGGGGCAGACCCCGGAGGAGGACAGGGCCCTGGAGGCGGAGCTGCTGGCAGATCCGAAGGAGCTTGCGGAGCACAGCATGCTGGTGGATCTTGGGAGAAATGACATCGGCAAGGTCTCTCAGTTTGGATCGGTAGTGGTGGAGAAAGCCTACCAGATCGAGCGGTACTCCCACGTGATGCACATCGGATCCACGGTCCGGGGGCAGATCCGCGGGGACAGGGACGCGCTGGACGCGGTCTCCGCCATCCTTCCCGCCGGGACCCTGTCGGGGGCGCCGAAGATCCGGGCGGCGCAGATCATCAATGACCTGGAGCAGAACAAGCGGGGGATCTACGGAGGCGCGATCGGATACATCAGCCTGACCGGCAATCTGGATCTGTGCATCGCCATCCGGATCGCTTACAAGAAGAAGGGCAAGGTCTTTGTGAGAAGCGGGGCCGGCATCGTGGCGGATTCCCAGCCGGAGAAGGAGTATCAGGAGTGCCTCAACAAAGCCAGGGCGGTGGTCGTGTCGCTGGAGATGGCGCAGGAGGAGATCTTATGATTCTGCTGATCGATAACTATGACAGCTTTTCCTACAACCTGTATCAGATGATCGGGACCATCAGCCCCGATATCAGGGTGATCCGCAATGACGCGATGTCCGTCGAAGAGATCGACGCGCTCCACCCCGGCGGGATCATCATCTCTCCCGGGCCGGGCAGACCGGAGGACGCGGGGGTATGCATCGATGTGGTGAAGGAACTTGGAAGCAGATATCCGATCATGGGGGTCTGCCTGGGACACCAGACCATCTGCAGCGCGTACGGCGCGAAGGTGGGATACGCGAAGAAACTGATGCACGGCAAGCAGTCGGAATGCCGGATCGACACCTCCTGCAGGCTCTTCGAGGGACTGGCAGAGTGCGAAAAGGTGGGACGGTATCATTCTCTGGCCGCGGTCGAAGACACGATACCCCCATGTCTGGCAGTGACCGCCCGCACCGGGGACGGAGAGATCATGGCGGTGCGGCATATGGAATATGAAGTATACGGGATCCAGTTTCACCCGGAATCGATCCTGACACCAAACGGAAACCGTATTCTGGAAAACTTTGTAAAAATGAGCAGGTAATGGGTGAAAAAGGAGGAACGTGATGATTAAAGAAGCAATCGTGAAGATCGTTGACAAGAAGGATCTGACTTATGATGAGGCCTACACCGTGATGACAGAGATCATGAGCGGAAAGACCACGGCCACGCAGAACGCTGCATTCCTGGCGGCGCTGTCCACCAAGTCCACAGACTCGGAGACCATTGACGAGATCTCGGGCTGCGCAGTGGCAATGAGAGAGAAGGCAACCCTTCTCGAGCACCCGGGGATGGAGGTCATGGAGATCGTCGGGACCGGCGGCGATAACGCCCACAGTTTCAACATCTCTACCACAAGCGCTTTCATACTGGCTGCGGCCGGCGTCAAGGTGGCCAAGCACGGAAACCGCGCAGCCTCTTCCCTGTCCGGCACCGCAGACTGCCTGGAGGCGCTGGGGATCAACATCCGCCAGGATCCGGACAAGTGCAGGGAGCTGCTGGACAAAGTCGGATTCTGCTTCATTTTCGCGCAGCAGTACCACAGCTCCATGAAATATGTGGGGCCGATCCGCAGGGAGCTTGGAATCCGGACCGTCTTCAATATCCTGGGGCCGCTGACCAATCCCTCCTATCCGGAATTCATGCTGCTGGGCGTGTACAGCGAGACTCTGGTGAATCCGCTGGCGCAGGTCCTGATGAGCCTTGGCGTGAAGCGGGGCATGGTGGTCTACGGGACGGACAACCTGGATGAGATCTCAATCAGCGCGCCGACAAAGGTCTGTGAATTCAGAAACGGCTACTACAGAGATCTGCTCATCCGTCCGGAGAACTTCGGTCTGAAGAGTGCTTCCAAAGATGAGATCATTGGAGGCACGCCGGAGGAGAATGCGCAGATGACCAGAGATATTCTCGCAGGGAAGATCACTGGCGCAAAGAGAGACATCGTACTGCTCAATGCGGGCGCAGCCCTGTTCTGCGCAGGCGCGGCTGAGAGCATACAGGATGGAGTGAACCTGGCCGCGGAGATGATCGACAGTGGCAAGGCACTGAAGAAGATCGATGAGATGGTCGAGGTGTCCAATGGCTAATATACTGCAGCAGCTGGCGGATCACGCCAGGGTCCGGACGAATGAGGCAAAGCAGATCATATCTGAGGAACAGATGAAGGAGAAGGCCCTGCGCCTTGCCGCCGAAGACAGACAGAGATTCCGCTTCGCGAGAACCCTCTGCGGGCCCGATATCGCATTCATCTGCGAGGTAAAGCAGGCCTCCCCCTCCAAGGGTCAGATCTGGAGACCTGACGCGGGAGACTGTGCGGAAGGCAGGAGCGAAGCCGCATTTCCGTATCTGGAGATCGCGAAGGAGTATGAAGCGGCGGGGGCAGAGTGCATCTCGGTGCTGACAGAGCCAAAATGGTTCAAGGGGAGCAGTGAGTATCTTCGGCAGATCGCGCACAGTGTCTCGGCGCCGTGTCTGCGCAAGGACTTTACGGTGGATGAGTATATGATCTATGAGGCGAAGGTCCTGGGGGCGTCCGCGGTCCTTCTGATCTGCGCGCTCCTCGATCAGGATACGGTCGCCTCCTATATCCGGATCGCCGATTCACTGGGCCTCTCGGCGCTGGTCGAGGCGCATGACGGGGAAGAGATCCGGATGGCACTGGATGCCGGCGCCAGGATAATCGGAGTCAATAACCGCAATCTGAAGGACTTCACCGTGGATGTGAGCAATTCGGACAGGCTGCGCAGACTGGTTCCGGAGGATGTCCTGTTTATCGCAGAGAGCGGCATCCGGACGGCGGAGGATGTACGCCTGCTTCGTGAAACAGGGGTGGACGCGTGCCTGGTCGGGGAGACGCTGATGCGCGCTTCGGATAAGGGAGCCATGCTCCGGGAACTGAGAGGTCTGGAATAGGCGAAGGGGCTGGCATGGACAGAGTCAGGATTAAGATCTGCGGTCTCATGAGACCGGAGGATATAGAAACAGTCAATGAGGTATGCCCGGATTACGCCGGATTCATACTGGCACAGGGCAGACGGCGCACGGTCTCGCCCGCCCGGATGCGGGAACTGACGATGCGGCTGCGCCCGGAGGTCCAGAGGACCGCAGTCTTTCTGGACCAGGATCCGAAGTGGATCGCGGTCCTTGCCCGGGAGGATCTAATGGATGTGATCCAGCTGCACGGACGGGAGAGCGATGAACAGATCCGCTTCCTGCAGCGTCAGACAGGCAGGAAGATCATCAAGGCATACCGAATCGAAACGGCTGCGGATATCAGGACGGCACAGAAGAGTGCGGCGGATCTGGTACTGCTCGACAACGGAGACGGAGGGACCGGGAAGTCATTTGACTGGTCGCTGCTTCTGGAAATGAAACGGCCCTACATTCTTGCCGGAGGGCTCTCTCCGGACAATGTGCGGGACGCGATCCTCAGGACACGGCCCTACGGGGTGGACGTCAGCTCCGGTGTGGAGAGCTTCGGGTATAAGGATGCCCGGAAGATCCGGCAGTTCACCGAGGCTGTCAGATGCAGTGCACCGCAGGCGGACGCCTGACAGGACAAGACCGTGCAGGCGCAGGGCCTGACAGGACAGATCCGCGCAGACAGAAGGAAAACAGATCCTGCAGGGCCGGGATACAACAAGGAGGAGAGGGATGGCAATACAGGCAGATTCCAGAGGAAGATTTGGACAGTTCGGGGGACAGTACATACCGGAGACCCTGATGAATGCGATCATTGAGCTGGATGAGGCATATAAACGATACAAGGATGATCCGCAGTTCAACCGCGAACTGGAGGTCCTGTTCAATGAATACGCGAACCGGCCCAGCCGTCTGTATTACGCAGGGAAGATGACGGAGGACCTGGGAGGCGCGAAGATCTACTTCAAGCGCGAGGATCTGAACTTCACCGGAGCCCACAAGATCAACAATGTGCTCGGGCAGGCGCTCCTTGCCAGAAAGATGGGAAAGACCCGCCTGATCGCGGAGACCGGAGCCGGGCAGCATGGCGTGGCAACGGCAACCGCGGCCGCGTATTTCGGCATGGAGTGTGTCGTGTTCATGGGAAAGACCGACACCGAGCGGCAGGCGCTCAATGTCTATAAGATGAAGCTTCTCGGAGCGACGGTCGTCCCGGTCACCAGCGGGACCGCAACCCTCAAGGACGCCGTGTCAGAGGCATTTCGCGAGTGGACGAGCCGGATCGAGGATACCCACTACTGCCTCGGCTCCGTCATGGGGCCGCATCCCTTCCCGACCATCGTGCGGGATTTCCAGGCGGTGATCTCCAGGGAGTCAAGGGCGCAGATCCTCGAGATGGAGGGACGCCTTCCGGACGCGGTCCTTGCCTGCGTGGGCGGAGGCTCCAATGCGATCGGCTCCTTCTATCACTACATAGATGACAGCGATGTGCAGCTGATCGGCTGCGAAGCGGCAGGACGGGGGATCGACACCTTCGAGACGGCAGCGACCATCAGCACAGGGCGTCTGGGGATTTTCCACGGGATGAAGAGCCTGTTCTGTCAGAATGAATACGGCCAGATCGCGCCGGTCTATTCGATCTCCGCGGGACTGGACTATCCGGGGATCGGACCGGAGCACGCCTATCTCAATGACATCGGGCGCGCCCAGTACGTACCGGTCACAGATGAGGAGGCCGTGCAGGCCTTTGAATACACCAGCGCAGTGGAAGGCATCATCCCCGCCATTGAATCTTCCCACGCGATCGCCCATGCGATGAAGATCGCGCCCGGGATGGACAGGGACAGGATCCTTGTGGTGACGGTCTCCGGACGGGGTGACAAGGACTGCGCGGCGATCGCCAGATACAGAGGGATCAACATCGCAGAATAAGAAGAGCAGGCAGCGGATACGAGAAGAGGAAGATAGTATGAGCAGAATCCAGGAGGCATTTGCAGGCAAAAAGGCATTTATCCCATTTATCACGGCAGGGTATCCGGACCTTGAGACAACGAAGGCCGTTCTGCGCGCGGCGCAGGAAAATGGAGCGGACCTGATCGAGATCGGCATCCCGTTTTCGGATCCGACCGCAGAAGGCCCGGTGATCCAGACTGCCAACGTCAGGGCCCTGGAGGGAGGCGTCACCACAGACCAGGTGCTGGAGCTTGTTGAAGAGGTGCGCCGGGACGGCAGCGTAACGGTTCCGATGGTCTTCATGACCTATGCGAATGTGATCTATTCCTACCATGAGGGAGGCGACGGAGAAGCAGACGGCTCGGACGGGAGCGACCGCGGAAGATACGGCTTCTGCCGCAGATGTGCCGAGGTGGGGATCGACGGACTGATCCTGCCGGATATTCCGTTTGAGGAGAAGGATCAGTTTGAGGATGCCTGCAGACAGAGCGGCCTCGACCTGATCTCCCTGATCGCGCCGACCAGTGAAGACCGCATCCAGATGATCGCAAGGCAGGCACAGGGCTTCATCTATATCGTCTCCTCCCTGGGTGTGACCGGCGTGCGCTCCGACATCACGACGGACATCGGAGCGATCACGGCAAAGATCCGTGAAGTGACTGCAGTCCCCTGCGCTGTCGGCTTCGGGATCTCCACCCCCGACCAGGCCGCGCGGATGGCAGAGCAGTCCGACGGAGCGATCGTGGGCTCCGCGATCATCCGGATCATCGACCGGTATCAGAGGGAGGCTGCGCCTTATGTGGGAGAATACGTGCGCAGCATGAAAGACGCCCTTCGAAGCTGAACGTTACGTAGTAGCAGTTTCATCTCCATTGTGCTATCATAACGAAGATAATGAGGTCAGATGCACAGGGAGTGTTCGCATGTGGAGAGAGGAATCGGTCGGGGAGATCTCCGACGGCAGGTTTTATACAGGCAATGATATGGTGCGGATCGGCACGAATGACTGTGCCGGCTGCTCGGACTGCTGCCGCATGGACCCTGTCATCGTGCTGGATCCCTGCGATGCCTTCGAACTGCAGCGGTTCCTTGGCGGAAGTGTCGAAGACCTGCTCAATGAGAAGCTGGAGCTGAAGGTGATCGACGGACTGATCCTGCCGGTCCTCAAGATGGACGAGAGCGGAGCCTGCTCATTTCTTGGAGAGGACGGCCGGTGTACGATCCATGTGTTCAGGCCGGGCATCTGCAGACTGTACCCTCTGGGGCGCAGCTGGGAAGACGGTGATTTCCGGTACATCCTGCAGGTCAATGAATGCACCCACTGCAGCGGGACCAAGATCAAGGTGAAAAAATGGCTGGGGATCGCAGATCTTCCGGCCTATGAGCAGTTCTGCCGCAGCTGGCACAACTTCCTGGAGCAGGTGAGGGCCTTCCTGGATCATTCAGATCCGGAGGGGAAGTACCGCAGGCAGATCTGCGTCTGGATCCTGCAGGAGTTCTTCCTCTGCGACTGGGAGACGGACGACTTCTACGCTAGTCTTAATGAGAAATTGAAAGCTGCGCGCAGACGGCTTGGTTTCGCGGGGTGAGTACGGATGAAGGAACTGTACAGGAAATACAGAGAACTCATAGTCTATTTTATCGTCGGCTGCCTGACGACGCTGGTCAGTTGGGTTGTGTACGCGGCCCTCGTGGAGGTGCTTCACTGGAGCGTAGCCGTCTCCAATACCCTCTCCTGGATCGCGGCCGTCGCTTTTGCCTACGTTGCCAACAAGATCTGGGTCTTTCAGAGCTATGACTGGAGACCTCGGTTCGTCCTGCATGAGGCTGCGCTGTTTGTCGGCGCGCGGATTCTGACGGGATTGTTTGAGATTGCGGCGGTGCCGCTTCTGGTGCGGCTCGGGATGGACTGGAGATTTATGGGCGTCCGGGGCATGTGGGCGAAGATCCTGGTAAGTGCTATCGTGATGGTCCTGAACTATGTGTTTTCCAAGCTGATCGTATTTAAGGAAAAGAAGTAAGCGCTATGTTATCGGTTGTCATTCCTGCATACAATGAAGAGGAGAGCCTTCCGAAGGCCGCCCAGGTGATCGGCGGCCTGCTTGCGGAGGAAGGGATTCCGTACGAGCTGGTCTTTGTGGATGACGGGTCGAAGGACCGCACCTGGGATGAGATCCTGAGGGCCCATGAGGAAAATGAAAACGTCCATGGGGTTCATTTTTCCCGGAACTTCGGCAAGGAGCCGGCTATCGTCGCCGGGCTGGCGGAGGCGCGCGGAGACTGTGTGGCAGTGATGGACTGCGACCTGCAGCACCCGCCGGAGGCTCTGGTTTCGATGTACCGCAAATGGGAGGAAGGCTATGAGGTCGTGGAGGGCGTGAAGCGCACCCGCGGCAGGGAGAACAGCGCGCACCGGGCGGCGACCGGGATCTTCTACTGGATCATGTCCCGCGCGGTGAAGATCGATATGTCCCGGGCTTCGGACTTCAAGCTGCTGGACCGCAAGGCGGTGGACAGCATCCTGGAGATGCCGGAGCGCAACGCATTCTTCCGTGCCATGAGCTCCTGGATCGGCTACACGCATACCCAGGTGGAGTTCGATGTGCAGGAGAGGACGGCGGGGACGACAAAATGGTCGACCTGGAAGCTGATCACCTACGCGGTCAGCAATATCGTCGGATATTCCACGGCGCCCATGCAACTGGTGACCGGAGCGGGGATCGCGGTATTTCTCTTTGCCGTGATCATGGGGATCCAGACGCTGGCCAGGTATTTCACGGGACATGCCGTGGAGGGCTTTACCACCGTCATCCTGCTGATTCTGCTGATCGGGAGCATCATCATGATCTCCCTGGGGATCATCGGATATTACATCGCCAGGATCTATGAGGAGACGAAGGGGCGTCCCAAATACATCGTTTCAAGAAGAGTGTAGAGGACCGGATCTGTTGGTCCTCATAGAGCAGAGCCGGCCGCAGGGCCGGCTTTATTACGTGCTTTTTATCATTATTTTTGGAATTATTTATGAACTTTTGAATTCGGATATTGAGAAGCCGTTTCCAAGTTGATATAATGCCATACGGTTTTTCAGAGAAGACGGGGAGAAGATTCATGAGCAATTCAGAGAAAGAAACTGCAGAAATCACAGAAAACGAGAATCGATATGTGCGGGAGAAAACGCGCTGGAAGGTGATCCGGATCCTGCTGGACATCGCCATCTTTATCGCGGTCCTGGCAGGAAGGAGCGCCCAGTGGGTCACCCAGGAGTGGGGCGATCTGACGCTGGACGAGGTCATTTTCACCATGACCCAGCCCCTGACGGGAACCGACTCCGGGATCATCTGGAACTATATCGCCTACGCGGTGATCCCGAGCGTAGTCATCATAGTTGTCCTGAACCTGGTGTATGCCCTGTTCCTGGCGCTGAAGCAGCCGCCGAAGGGCAAAAAGGTCAAAGACGAGGCAGGCAAATGGACTCGCGTAGAGGCAGAGCTGACCGAGGAACAGAAGAGAGCCATCGATGCGGACCGGGCGAAGAAGAACACGAAGGTCCGCAGGAATCTTCGCAGATGGGTGCGCCCTGTCTGCGCGGTGATGGCAGCTGTCTTTGGCTTCGTCCAGGTCGGCGCCCTGTGGAACAAGCTGGGCGTTACCCAGCACATCCAGTCTCTGGGTGAGAATTCCACCTACATCGAGGACAATTACGCGGATCCGGCGACGGTGGCGCTCACCTTCCCGGAGAAGAAGCGCAACCTGATCTACATCTTCCTTGAGTCGATGGAAGTGTCCTATTCGGACAAGGCCAGCGGCGGACTGTTCGACACCAACTACATTCCGAGGCTGACACAGCTTTCCGATGAAAATGAGAACTTCTCCGGTCAGAAGGGAGACGGACTGCTGAACGGTGGCAACTCGCTCAAGTACAGTACCTGGACCATGGGAGGCATGTTCGCGGCGACCTCCGGACTTCCGCTGAAGATCCCGATCGAGATCAACGGTGTCGGCACCAACTTCATGAACACACAGGAGTCCTTCTTCCCGGATCTGACCTGTCTTGGTGATATCCTGGAGGAGCAGGGATACGTGCGTGACATGAGCTTCGGCTCCGATGCCACCTTCGGCGGCAGAAGGCTGTGCTTCACCCAGCACGGTAATTATGACTTCCATGACTGGAAGTATTATACGACCAACGGAGAGCTTCCCAGCGATTACAAGGTCTGGTGGGGCTTTGAGGATGAGAAGCTGTTCACCTTCGCGAAGGACCGCCTGAATGAGCTGTCATCCGGGGACGCACCCTTTGCCTTCACCATGCTGACCGTTGACACCCACTATCCGGAAGGATATGTCTGCGAGCTGTGCGGAGACGAGTTCCCGGAGCAGTACGCCAACGTCATCAAGTGCTCTGACGATCAGGTGGCGGATTTCATTGAATGGTGCCAGGAGCAGCCGTGGTATGAGAACACGACCATTGTTCTGTCCGGAGACCATCCGACCATGAACAAGGAATTCTGCTCATCGGCATCCTTCGACTACCGGAGAAAGTGCTACACAGCCTACATCAATGCCGCTGTCGAGCCGGAGAGGGATGACTACAGAGAATTCGCGACCGTAGACAACTTCCCGACCACCCTTGCGGCGCTGGGCGTCAAGATCGACGGCAACCGCCTCGGCCTGGGCACGAACCTGTTCTCCAGCGAAGATACGCTGATCGAGAGAGACGGCCTGGAGTTTGTCAACACCGAGCTGCAGAAGTCCTCTGACTGGATGGACGAGCAGTCCAACCTGAAGGAAGTAACCGCGGACATCGAGTACAGGGATTACGATCCCGAGACCCATTCGATCACCATGGTCCTCTCCAATGTGACCAGTGAGCAGGTCGACAGCTTCCATGTATCGATGCATATGTACGGCTACCTTGTAAATGGAAAGGACTACGTATCCTGGTCCGATTCCGTTGAGGAGGAAGAAGGCGTGCACGTGGTCACCATCAACATACCGGTGGATCAGGCCTTCAGCGGCCGGATCAAGATCCAGCCCCACTGCATGATCGACGGAGTCAGGGGTATCCACCTGGATACGCACTACTATTACCTGAGCTACGACGAGGGCGGCGCCAACGCGGACACCTACCAGTGCAACCGCTACGGCGAGGAGCTGAAGAAGCCCACCTTCTGGGACAAGGCGAAGGACTGGTGGGACGGCCTCTGGCCGTTCTGACACAGCCGGAAAACAGACATTCTGACACGGCTGGAAAAGAGAGAACATATAAAAACCCGCTTCCGGGACGCGATACACATCAGCGCCCGGAAGCGGGATTTGTTTTTACTGCAGGACCTGCGGCCGGGAGGCATCCCGTGCTTACAGATCGATGACGATTCTGCGGCCGGTCTTCTGGTACTTGTAATACCGGACTCCGGCTGCGTTGAACAGCCTCATGGAAGCGATATTGTTGGGAGCGTCCTTGTACTTGTCGTCTCCGTAGATCACGGTCTTGATGCCGGACTGGATGACTGCCTTCGCGCACTCATTGCACGGGAAGAGGGTCACGTACAGGCGGGCGCCCTCCAGACTGCCGCCGCGGTAGTTGAGGATCGCGTTCAGCTCACTGTGGACGGTGTAGGGATACTTGGTCTCGAGGACGTTCTCATTGGGAGATTCCCTCTTCCAGGGGAATTCGTCATCCGAACAGCCCAGGGGAAGTCCGTTGTAGCCCATGGAGAGGATCTTGTTGTCGGGGCTGACGATGCAGGCTCCGACCTGGGTGTTGGGATCCTTGGACCGCATGCCGGCCAGAGCGGCGACACCCATGAAATATTCATCCCAGGAGATATAATCGCTTCTTTTTTCGCTCATGCTCCACTCTCCTTGCACAGTGATCAGCCTGCTGAGGTCTTATTTGGTGCCGAAGATCCGGTCGCCGGCATCGCCCAGGCCCGGTACGATGTAGCCGACTTCATTGAGATGATCGTCCAGAGCTGCGATGTAGATGTCCACGTCCGGATGATCCTTCTGGACACGCTCGACACCGACCGGTGCCGCGATCAGATTCATCATGCGGATGTGCTTGCAGCCATGCTCCTTCAGAAGCGTGATGGCCGCGGAAGCGCTGCCGCCGGTGGCAAGCATCGGGTCTACGACAAAGACCTCACGCTGATCGCAGTCCTCGGGGAGCTTGCAGTAGTATTCCACGGGCTCCAGGGTCTCGGGGTCGCGGTACAGTCCGATGTGGCCGACCTTGGCTGCCGGGATCATGGTGAGAACGCCGTCCACCATGCCCAGTCCCGCGCGGAGAATGGGTACGACCGCCAGCTTGCGGCCGGACAGTTCCTTGACAGTGGTCTTGCAGATCGGAGTCTCGATCTCGACATCCACAAGCTTCAGATCACGGGTGGCTTCATAGCACATAAGGCCGGCGATCTCTGAAACGATCATACGGAAATCCTTGGTTCCCACGCTGGTTCTTCTGATGATACCTACCTTATGCTGAATCAGCGGATGATCAAGAATGGTTACTTTTGACATACTGCACTTTCCTCCTGTTGTGTGCCTGCCGGCCGATGGGTCCGGACTTAACGAATGCTGCTGATTAGTTAAAAATAAAGCACTGTATGATAAAACCCGCACTGCACTCTGCCTCGTCGTGCGGCGGGATGATCACAGCGAAGAGTTCTCCCCTGAGCGCGTCATCTCCTCTGCGCTCAGGATGGACGCAAGCCGCAGGACCTGCTCATTGAGCATCTCGAAGCAGCGGTTGTAGTCGGCAAGGGATCCCCCGTAGGGATCCTGCACTTCCTCCTCTGCCTGAATGTAGTCGGAGAGGGCGAATACATTCTTGGCGCTCTCATAGTCCTTGAGAAGGCGCGCCATCTGCTGCGAGTCAATGGTCAGGATCAGTGTTCTGTCATCAAAATCATCATCGGTCAGCTGCTCGCTGATATGATCCTTCATGGAAAGTGAATGGCTGACCAGAACGGCTTCTGCTTTCGGATTGACCGGTTCGGGGAATAAAACCACAAGTCCCTTCGATACGATGAGAATATCCTCGAGGAGGAATTCCCTCTGCAGGATCGCCTCTGCCATGGGGCCGGTAGCCGTGTCACTCTCACTGACGAAGATCAGTTTGTCGTAATGTTTCAAATGAACGCTCCTTATACCTGGATAACCTGGTGGCCGGCTGCTTTGATCAGCCTGTTCATGATGGCGGCTCCTAATTGTGGTGTGTCAAATGCTTCAGAATAGATCACGCTTACCTGGAGGTCGTCGAACTCCCGGAGGATACTGAACAGTCTCTGGGCGATGGTAATCTCGTCAGAGCGTGTTCCCGCCGAGCGGACGATGCCGTGCGTGTAGGAGGACGCATCCTCATCAGTTGCGATAATGCCTGCAGCCTTGCCGGACTTCTCTGCTTCAAGAACCAGCTGGCTGATCTTCGCCCGTACGCGCGCCTCCTCACCTTCGACGATGATGAGAGGGGACTTCGGGGCGTAATGCCGGTATTTCATGCCGGGTGCCTTCGGACGGAAGGCGGGATCATCTGCGTGAAGGCCGGGGTCCATGCGGACTTCTCCCAGGACCGACCGCAGCATCTCAAGGCTGATGAAACCGGGGCGCAGAACCATGGGAGTCTCTTCGGTCAGATCGATGATCGTAGATTCCAGGCCGATCCCCACGGGACCGCCGTCGATGATCATGTCGATCCTGCCGTTGAGGTCATCGTACACGTGTCTGGCTTCGGTGGGACTGGGCCTGCCCGAGGTGTTGGCACTCGGCGCCGCGATGTAGCCGCCGCCCTGCCGGATCAGCTCCAGCGCCACAGGGTGGGAGGGCATCCGCACGGCAACTGTATCCAGACCGCCCGTCGTGGCCGAAGGAACCGCCTCGCTTTTGTGAAAGATCATGGTGAGCGGTCCGGGCCAGAATGCGTCTGCCAGGGCTCTTGCAGCATCGGGGATATGCGAGACGATCCGGTCCAGCGCGTCAAACTGAGCGATGTGGACGATCAGCGGATTGTCGGAGGGCCTTCCCTTGGCTGCGTAGATCTTGCGCGAAGCCTCCGGATCCAGCGCGTCTGAGCCCAGCCCGTACACGGTCTCCGTCGGAAATGCGACCAGGCCGCCTCTGCGGATGATGCTTCCGGCCAGGGCCATCAGCTCAGGATCTATATTGTTTCTCATGTCTGCACAGATAGTCTTCATGGATTCCTTCTTTCTGAGCGCAATTATACCACGCAACCGGATACGTGTGAAGAGAGAGGCCTTCTCTTGCAGATTTTTACAGGAAAGTGGTGCATTTTTCCCAGAGTGTGATATACTGGCATTACTATTTTTTGGGAGGTCCACCTGGTATGGAAGAGGAAATCAAGGCACCGGTAACTGAAACTGTCGAAGAGGTCAAGGCTGCAGCGGCAGAGGAGACTGAAGTGAAGGAAGAAGCTCCGAAGGAGTCCATGGCGGATTATGAGGCAGAGATCGATGCCTCCCTGCGCAGATACGAGAGAGATGAGAAGGTGAAGTGCACCGTCATCAGCGTTGACGCGGACAAGGTCATGGTGGAACTTGGATCGACAACCGGCATCATCCGCAAGCAGGATGTCAGCGACGATCCTTCCTGCAATCTTCAGGAGAGCATTCATCAGGGCGATGAGATCGAGGCAACCGTTCTCCGCTCGGATGACGGTCACGGCCACGTAGTGCTGTCCATGAAGGCAGCGGCAGCTGCGAAGGCATGGGACAGACTGACCAGCCTTCTCGAGTCCAAAGACAGTGTTGAGGTGAAGATCACTGGTGTTACCAAGGCCGGTGTCATTACCATGCTGGAAGGTGTTCGCGGATTTATTCCGGCATCCAAGCTCAGTCTCGGATATGTCGCGGAGGATGATCTTCCGAACTGGATCGGCAAGACGATCGAAGTGCGCGTCATCACCGCAGAGCCGGAAGGAAGAAAGCTCGTTCTCTCCGCCAAGGAGATCCTGAGAGAGAAGGAAGCGCAGGAGCGCAAGGATGCGGCAGCTCTGGTCAAGGTCGGACTGGTGACAGAGGGCACCGTCGAGACGATCAAGGATTACGGCGCATTCATCAGCCTCGGCAAGGGAGTCACAGGTCTTCTCCATGTGTCTCAGATCAGCCAGAAGCGCATCAAGACTCCGGCAGAGGTGCTGGAAGTCGGACAGAGCGTCAAGGTCAAGGTCACGAAGGTCGCAGACGGCAGGATCAGCCTGAGCATGAAGGCTCTGGAAGAGTCCGCTGCCCCGGAAGCTGCCGAAGAGAAGGAAGAGTTCAACTTCAAGCTTCCCAAGAGCGAGAACATCGGAACCGGACTGGGCGATCTGCTGAAGGGCCTGAAACTGAACTGATTACAGAAAAAGATCGATCCGCAGGAATCAATCCTGCGGATCTTTTTTTGAAGCAATGAGTCAGGCGCCTTCACATGCTGCGTGATTTGCTCACGCAGGCCTTCTCGGCCTCGATCACTGCGCTGCGGAATCCCTTCTCCTCCAGGACCCGGACTGCCTCCATGGTGGTCCCGCCCGGCGAGCAGACCATATCCTTCAGCTCGCCCGGATGCTTTCCGGTCTCCAGGACCATCTTTGCGGAGCCAAGGACCGCCTGGGCGGCGAACTTATAGGCCTGGGCGCGGGGCATGCCGTCCGCGACGGCCCCGTCAGCCATGGCTTCGATCAGCATGAAGACATAGGCGGGGGAGCTTCCCGACACGGAGGTCACCACGTCCAGGAGCCTTTCCGGCACCACCTCGGCTTTTCCGAAGCTCTCCAGGATGGAGAGGACACAGGCCAGCTCCTCGTCAGAGACGAATTCATTTCTGCAGACCCCGGTCATCCCCTCTTTGACCATGGCCGGCGTGTTGGGCATGGTGCGCACGATCTTCAGATCCCTTCCGAACTGCTCCCTCAGCCAGGAGAGGGTCTTGCCCGGCGCGATGGTCACGATGACGGTCTGTGGGCGTATCGTATCTTTGATCTGCGCGATCACTTCTTCATAAAACTGCGGTTTTACCGACAGAAACAGGATGTCCGCCAGCTCTGCCGCCTCTGTGTTGCTGACACAGCGGATCTGCAGATCATGGCGGATCCTGTCCTGCGCCGCCGCGCTGCTGTCGGAAGCCATGAGGTCTTCCTGATTGCAGATCCGGGAGGAGAGGATCCCTCCGATAATGGCAGTTGCCATATTGCCGCATCCGATAAACGCCGTCTTCATAATTATTCCCCGTTATTCCCTTTCTTCCGCGCCTTTCAGGCGGAAATGAGTCTTACACGAATCGTTATAAAGTATAAATATCGGCTCTTTTCGAGTCAAGTTTGGCCATTTTTATAGCTTGACACAGAAATATGACTTGAGTAAAATTAAAACAAATGTAACAAAATTGTAATCATGACGCTTGAAGTTTAAATATCCCATTTCGAATTGATGAACAGGTGAATGAACAGGCGCGTTCGTGTGAAACAGGGGGAAAGAATTCATGAGTAAGCGGCTGAGAGCCATGCTTCTTGCAACGGCGGCACTGATGATGATATCAGTTCCCGCGCATGCCGAATTCGTAACAACCGGACAGGGTGTTGTCTATCAGACGTCCGAGGGAGTTGTGACCGGACTTCACAAGGTAGGCGACTTTTATTATTTGTTTGACAATTCCGGCTATATGCAGACCGGAGTGCAGGTCATAGGTGGCAAATGGTACTATTTCAGCCTTACAAACGGCAGGATGCAGTACGGCTGGATCCGTGAGGGGAGCAAGACCTACTACGCGGATCCCCAGACAGGCGAGCTGTATCGGGCGCGCGCTCTGGGAAGCCATTATTTCAACGCAGACGGAACCGAGAGAACCTACGGATACGGTGACGGCGAGGCCGCGGGAGCCGCTGCGGGCAGCTGGGTCAAAAAGGGTAAGAAGACGTATTATTATGACGCGTCCGGCTCCTATGTGACCGGCATGCAGACCATCGACGGCAATAAGTACTTCTTCAATGCCGCAGGCGTCCTGCAGAAGAAGAAATGGGTCACCTGGAACGGCAGCAAGTATTATGCCGGCACGAAGGGTGCCATCAAGACCAGTTCCTGGGTCAAGAAAACCTACTATGTGACAGAGACCGGTGAGCGGGCGAAGGGCCTGGTCAATATCGGGGGCCGTTATTATTTCTTTGCCTCAAAGAGCGGCAAGCTCAGGACCGGCAGGTTCAAGGTGGCCGGGAAGGTGTATATTGCCGGATCGGGCGGAGTGCTCAATCACAACCAGATCTTCAAGAGCGGCGGAGATAAATACTACGCGCAGGATGACTGCTCCCTGGCGAAGGGCCTGATCACCATCGGAGATAATATCTATTTCTTCAACCGCAAGAACTGCAAGATGGTCAGAGGCGTCAAGAAGAAGGTCAACGGCCAGTATTACTATTTCCAGAAGGGCGGCAAGGCAGCCCGGGAGAAATGGGTCAAGATCAAGGGGAAGTATTATTATTTCCGTGCGGACGGAACCATGGCTGTCAGCCAGACGGTTGATGAGTACCTGGTCGGAGCCGACGGGGCGCGCCTGAAGAAGATCCAGGCCAACGGCGCCAACAAGGTAGGCGGCAAGGTTTACCTGATCGACGCCAACGGCAAGAGCTACACCAACACATGGGTGACCATCGGCAGCAATACGTATTACGCAGGCGCTGACGGCGCGGCTCTTACCGGTCTTCAGACCATCGGCGGCTATCAGTATTATTTCAACAGCGATGGCGTGCTGGAGAAGAATACGATGGTTCTTGTGGGACAGACGGTATACACGATCAATAAGAACGGCCGTGTCACCAAGACCAGCTCGGACATCGGCTCTGCGATCGCGGCCTATGGCCAGAAGTTCGTAGGCAATCCGTATGTATACGGCGGAACGAGCCTGACGAACGGCTGTGACTGCTCCGGATTCGCGCTGGCGCTTCACGCCCACTTCGGGATCAAGCTGCTCAGAGTATCGGATGACCAGATGCACGGCCCCTCCGCGGCCTACCAGCAGCAGGGCTACAAGAAGGGCACCGTGATCCGTGACAGCAATCTCCTGCCCGGAGACCTGATCTTCTACGGATCGGCCAACTATTCATCCCACACCGCGGTTTACATCGGCAACAACAAGGTCGTTCACGCCGCGAATACGAGGATGGGCATCATCATTACGGATATCGACTGGTGTCCGGGACGCATTCACAACAAGGCGATGCGCTACTGGGCATAATACAGAAACTGCAGAAACTTAAGAAACAGACCGCCGGCAGAGATCCTGCCGGCGGTTTTCATTTCGCAGCAGGTCGATATGAAAATTAAGAAAGATTTCACAGGATATACATTGATAGAGCCTGTCGTCGCGGATTATACTAGCCTATATCAGTATCTGCGCTTTCTGACGCGGAGCTGGTGCAGAAGGTACACGGAGCCGGGGGAGTGGACCGGTACTTTATCATAAGGGGAAGCTGTCTATGAGAAAATTTTCCAATGTTGTCGTTGGTCTGACCGCAGCCGGAGTGTGCGCGCTCATCACCTATCTGACGATCGATTCCAGTTTATCGAATATTATCTACAATCTGTGTTTCCTCGCGGTCATGCTGATGATCATGGCAGTCGGCCTGGGGATCGGTTTCTCGCGTTTTGTACAGACGAGATCCGGACTTGACCGGGCGACCAAGAAGATGAAGCAGCTGTCGATGAGCGGCGGGAACATGGCGACGATCACAAGCCCGGGCGCCACGCTCTTCGGCGTCCCGTATCTTGACGCGAAGTATCAGGAGTATCTCTCCTTCCTGCACAAGACCAACAGCCCGACGGATATCGGCGACTATATCGGTGAGTATGAGATCAACAACTATACCCACCGCCGTCTTGTGGAGATGGTTCCGGATATCCTGACCAGCCTTGGCATCCTGGGTACCTTCGTTGGCCTGGTGCTCGGCCTTCGCGGGTTCAATCCCACCAGCTACGAGGCTATGTCCGGCTCGGTGGAGACGCTGATCAAGGGTATCAAGGTCGCCTTCGTCACGTCGATCTACGGCCTGTCCCTGTCTCTGGCATTCTCCTACTGGCTGCGCGGGACCCTGACTTCGGTCTCCGAGTCTCTTGACCGGTTCCTGGATGCCTACTATACGACGGTCGTTCCGCCGACAGACGCGACGGCGATGAACCATATCATCGCGAACCAGAATTCCCAGACGAAGCTGATGCAGCAGATGCAGAAGGATCTGGCGAAGGAGGTCGCCCAGAGCCTGTCGGCATCGATCCAGCCCACGGTCGAGCATCTTGACCAGACGATGGACAACTTCACCGACGTTGTTACCCTGAACCAGGAAAAGCTCATGGAGAACATCGCGGAGCGGGTTGCCCGCACCATGAAGCAGGAGTTCTTCTCTGAGTTTATCGAGATGCGCCGGGTCATGGGAGAGACCAATAAGACTCAGAGAGAGCATCTGCAGTTTATCCGGGAAGCGGAGAACCAGTTCCAGACGGATGTCCTGGCGGGCGAGAACCGGATGTCCCAGGCGATGGAGGCTTCCTCCGACGTAGTCATGCGCGCTCTTGAGGCGATGAACCAGCAGGAGCAGATGGTGGCCGGATTTGTCGGCGACATGCAGGCCGCGATGAACGGCATCGCCCAGACCAGTGACCTGAGCCTGCGGATGACGCAGCAGATGGATCATCTCATCAATATGAATGATGACGTCGCGGACAAGATGATGGAGGTCGCAAAGCTGAACGAGCAGTACACCAAGAGCCTGGCTTCCGTGCAGGCGGCAAACTCTGACCTGTCAGAGGGCCTGTCCGTCATGAACGACGCGAATATCAGGATGACGGATCAGATCTCCAAGATGAACAGCGTCACCGTCGAAGCCCTCGACAAAGGAAGCAGGATGCAGGCGGAATACAACAATTCCGCTTCGGAATACCTGACCGCGATCAGGGAATCCCAGACACAGCTGTCGGAGCAGATGCAGACGCAGCAGCAGAATCTGAGAGAATTCACGGATTATATGACGCAGGTGCTCTCCAGGATGTCGAAGCTGACAGAGATCACCAGCCAGGCAGCGATGAATCTGACCGAGCGGGCAGACAAGATCAAGTCCCTGGAGAATGGGGCGGATATGACAGAGATGACGGCCGCCCTGAACCGTCTTGTCGAGCTGGAGGAGGCCAGAGAGCGCAGAGAGCGCAAAGAGCAGCAGGAGAGAGAGGAAGCGGCGCGCAGGGACAGTGAGGCGCAGACCTCCCGCAGGAGAGGCTTCTTCTCCAGAGGCTGAAGGGCAGATGGGGGATTATAAGTGAAAAAAGTCAACCGAAGAAAAATGAACGATGCGGGTGCCCACAATATATGGCGTTCCTACTCGGATATGATGTCGGGGCTGCTCCTTCTGTTCGTTCTGATCATGGCAGTGTGCCTGATGCAGGCACAGAAGAATTACAATGACAAGCTCGCGGAGCAGGCGTCCAGGATCGAGACCCAGGATGAGCTGAAGCAGACCCAGACCGCCCTTTCCACCAAGGAATCGGAGCTGGAGCAGCAGTCGCTGACTCTCACGGATCTGCAGAATGCCCTGGAGAAGCAGGCGGCGACCCTCGCGACCAGGGAGTCGGAGCTGGAAGCGGCCCAGCTGACGCTGGAAGATCAGAAGACCCTCCTGTCCCAGCAGGAATCCGAGCTGGAGGTCAGGGACGCGGCACTTCTGACCAGCCAGGCCAAGCTGGACGAGCAGAATCAGCTGATGAGCGAGCAGCAGGCGAAGATCGACCAGATCATCGGCGTCAAGGCGGACCTGATCGATTCACTGAACAAGGAATTCACCGAGAACCAGATCAATGTGGACATCGACTCCCAGACAGGGGCGATCGTCCTGGATTCCAGCGTTCTGTTCGCCCTGGATGAATATGTCCTGACGCCGGAGGGCCAGCAGACACTGTACCAGATCCTGCCGGTCTACTGTCAGGTGCTGCTGAGCGAAGATTATTTCGACTATGTGGCAGAGATCATCATAGACGGCTACACCGATTCCCAGGGTGATTATCTCACGAACCTGACGCTGTCCCAGAACAGAGCCTACGCAGTGGCCGAGTACCTGCTGGGGATCAGCGGCGGATTTCTGGATCAGGACAGGGCCGCGGCGCTCCAGGAGAAGCTCACGGCAAACGGAAGATCTGAGTCGAACCTGATCTACAGGGCGGACGGGACCGAGGACAGTGATGCTTCCAGGCGAGTCGAGGTCAAGTTCCGTCTGAAGGATGACGAGATGATCCAGGAGCTGTCGGATATCATAGCGGATGCCAGAACGACCGGAGAGACTGGCGGCAATTGAACGGATCCGGACGGGGGATGATATGATCATGCTGGGCAGGAAACATACCGTGAAGAAGGCAGAGGCGGTGACAGAAGCGGTGAAGGAACCGCAGATCCGGGAAGTCGGTAAGGAGGGAGATTCCCCGGGCAGGCGCCGGAACAGACACGGGAAGAGAGGCAGACAGAAGAAGCACTCTGCGGCGGCGCTGCTGCTTGCGGCGGCAGATCCGAAGAAGAGAGCTGCCATGTCGAAGGGGATGGTGCGCCGGCAGAAGAGGGCGGCTCATCTCGCGGCTGCAGTAAGGCTCGTGATACGGTATCTGAACGCCCGTGACCGCAGGACGATCTATCGGAATAAATGACAATACAGGCAGGACTGTCCCGCCTTTTCAAGGCGGCGGCAGTCCTGCTTTTTGCCCCGGCAGCGTAGCCTTTTGCTCTGTTTGTTTCGTTGACTGGCATTATGGTGCGTGCTAAAATTGACAGGATTGATAGTACTCCAAAGGAGGTGAAGGCAATGGCCAAAAGTACCATCGATGCGATCCGTGAAGTGGAGAGACAGACACTGGAAGCGGAAAAGCAGGCGGCCTCTGACGCACGGCTTCTGTCCGCCAGGACGAAGGAAGACGCGCAGAAGCTGGTCAGGGATACGATCGCCAGGGCACAGGCTGACGCGGAAGCGATGCTGAAGGAAGCCGAAGCGAAGCAGAAGGAGCTGGTTGACCAGAAATCCAGAGAGACTGTGAAAGCAGTCGAGGATCTGAAGACTGCCGCCGGAGCGAAGAGCAAAGAGGCGGTCAGGGCCATCCTGGATATCATCAGCGGCTGACAGCAGCGCTGACAGATTCATGAAAGGCAGCATTGGTATACTGCCGGAAAGGAGAGAAAACAGCCTATGTCTGTAGTTCCAATGAAACGAATTTCGGTCGCCGCCATGAGGCGTGACCGCAAGGCCGTTCTGGATTATCTGCAGGTGCAGGGCGCGGTACAGATCTCCGTCAAAGGCAAGGAGGACGACGTCTTCACAAAGACCGACATGTCGAAGCAGCGGCAGGTGTTCCAGAAGAGCACCGACAGGGCGGAAGAGGCTCTGGCGATCCTGAAGCGGCATGTGCCTGAGAAGACCTCACTTCTGTCCAGCTTTGAGGGAAGGAAGGAGATCACCACATCTCAGTATCAGGAGCGTCAGGAGAAGATCGACGAGACCATGAAGGTCTGCAGCCGGATCATCGCTCTGGACAAGGAGCTTGCGGACAGCATCTCGGGCATACCGAAGCTGGAGGACCAGAAAAAGGCCCTCGAGCCCTGGATGAAGTTCGACCTTCCGCTGGACTTTGCGGGGACGAAGAAGACCGCGGTCTTCACGGGAAGCCTCCAGGGCCAGTATACGAGGGAGGCGCTGTATACGGAACTGAAGAAGCTGTCCGGCGTTGATACGTTTGAATGTGACATCATCTCTTCAGCCTCCGCCCAGACCTGTATCTTCCTGGTGTGCGGGAAGAAGGATCAGGCAGCCATGCGGGAAGCGCTCCGGCGGATGAATTTCGCCTCGCCTCCCATCTCGGGACTGAATCCTTCCGAGAGGATCGCCCAGATCGATGAGGAGATCGCCAGAGAGCAGAAGAGGCAGGAAGAGATCCTGAAAGAACTGGAGAGCCTCGCCTCCTGGCGCGATGATATCCGCTTTGCATCTGACTATTACACGATCCGCGCGGAGAAGTACGGAGTGATCTCGCAGCTGCTCCAGTCAAGAAGAGTGTTCTTCCTGGAGGGCTATATCCCGGAGGATCGGGCACAGGCCCTGACCCAGGGACTGGAGAGCCGCTTCGACGCGGCCGTGGAGATCACCGACCCGAAGAAGAAGGAGAAGCCGCCGGTCCTGCTGAAGAACAACGCCTTTGCCCTTCCTCTGGAGGGAGTGACCGAGAGCTACTCGCTTCCGGGCAAGAAGGAGATCGACCCCACGTTCATTTCCGCCTGCTTCTACTACATCCTGTTCGGCATCATGCTGTCGGACGCGGGATACGGACTGCTCCTGGTCCTGGGGACCGGATTCATCCTGTGGAAGTTCGGAAAGACCATGGAAGACGGCATGAAGAAGTTCATGAAGATGTTTCTGCTCTGCGGAATATCGACCACCTTCTGGGGTGTCATGTTCGGTTCATTTTTCGGTGATGCCATCAACGTCATCGGAACCACCTTCCTGGGCAAGGGGCCGGATTTCGGACCGAAGCCTCTGTGGTTTGAGCCGCTGTCCGAGCCGATGCGCATGCTGACCTTCTGCTTCATCCTGGCGTTGATCCACATGTTCGTGGGCCTTGGCGCGAAGGCATATATGCTGCTGAAGGAAGGCAAGGTCATGGATATGATCTATGACGTCGTGCTCTGGTACGTGCTTCTGATCGCCTGCGTCGTATATCTGCTCACGGTTCCGACCATGGCGGATATGCTGGGAGTGAGCACACTCTCTTTGTCGATCCAGAAGCCTGCCGGGATCCTGATGATCGTCTCTGCGGTCGGGATCATCCTTACAGGCGGAAGAGAGTCGAAGAACTGGTTCAAGAGGATCCTGAAAGGTCTCTATTCCCTGTACGGGATCTCCGGCTGGCTCAGTGACATCCTGTCCTACTCGAGACTGCTGGCCCTGGGCCTTGCGACGGGAGTCATCGCGACGGTCTTCAACTCGATGGGATCGATGGGCGGCAAGTCGCCGGGCGGCGTGATCATGTTTATCGCCGTGTTCCTGGTGGGAAATGTGCTGAACCTGGCGATCAACGCACTGGGTGCCTACGTACATACAAACCGTCTGACATATGTTGAGTTTTTTGGAAAGTTCTATGAGGGCGGCGGGAAGGCCTTCCGTCCGTTTGCAGTAAACACTAAGTATTATAAGATCAAGGAGGACATGTAATTATGAGTATCGGACTGGTATTTGCTCTTGCCGGAGCAGCTCTGGCTGCTGCAACTTCAGGAATGGGCAGCGCGTACGGCGTTGGCGTGGCAGGTCAGGCAGCTGCGGGAGCCTGCACGGACAATCCGGATCTTTTCAGTAAGACCCTGATCCTTCAGCTTCTTCCGGGTACACAGGGTATCTACGGACTGCTGATCGCATTCATCTGCCTGTCCCAGATCGGAATCATGGGCGGCGGCGCTGATACTGCCATGTCTCTCGGAACCGGCCTTCTGTACTTCGCTGCATGCCTGCCGGTCATCATCGTTGAGCCGATCTCCGCTATGCATCAGGGACGCACTTCCGTCGCGTGTATCGCAATGGTCAGCAAGAAGGAAGAGACCTTCGGTAAGTCCATGATCTTCCCGGCAATGGTTGAGACCTATGCGATCCTTGCTCTGCTGATCTCCATCCTGGCAATCTTCGGCGTATCCGGACTTGCTGCATAATCCATACGATCAGAAGAAGCAGTAAAGTACGCATATTAGACGAGGAGACTGGAAATGGCAGGTTTGGATAAGATTTTAGAGGACATTCGCAGCGAATCCGCGGCGGCGGTTGCCTCTGTCACCGAAGCGGCGCAGGCCGAGCGGGACAAGGCCCTTGCTGAAGCCGCGAAGGATGCGGACGCCCAGGCGCAGAAGATCCTGTCCCAGGCACAGAGCCAGGCCGACGATCTGATCGCCAGAGCGGATTCTGCCGCGCAGCTTCGCAGACGCCGCCTGCTTCTGGAGACCAAACAGGAGCTGATCGCGTCTGTGATCGACAAGGCAAAGCAGACCATCCTGGATCTTCCGGACAGTGATTATTTCGATCTGATCCTGAAACTGATCGGGAGCAACGCGCTTCCGAAGGAGGGTGAGATCTGCTTTAACAGAAAAGACTTTGCCCGTCTGCCGAAGGATTTCGCAGCGAAGCTCGTTGCGTCTCTCCCGGCCGGCGCGAAGCTGAATGTTTCAAAAGAGGAAGCGGACATCGACGGCGGATTCATCCTGAAGTATGACGGGATCGAACAGAATCTGTCCCTGGACGAGATCTTTGAGGAGAATCGGGACCGTATGACGGACACAGCAGGGAAGCTGATGTTTTCATAAAGGAGGAGAGCAATGGCCGAACAATATATCTATGCGGTCGCGCGTATCCGTTCCCGTGAACTGTCTCTGCTCAATGAAGCCGTGATCTCACAGCTGTGCGCGGCAGCCACGGAAGAGGACTGCCTGCGGATCCTGAATGAGAAGAACTGGGGAAACCCGGATCTTTCCAGCGAAGAGATGTTCCAGGAGGAAAATAAAAAGACCTGGGCTCTCATCCGTGAACTTGTCCCGGATAAGATGGAGATCTTTGATGTGTTCCGCCTGGAGAAGGATTATCACAATCTCAAGGCAGCGATCAAGGAGAGCTGCATCGGCGGCATTCATCCCGGGATCTTTGCCCAGGGAGGGACCATCCCGGCGGCGGATATCCAGAAGGCGGTCGCCGAATCGGATTATGAAGCGCTTCCGAAGACCATGCGCCAGGTGGCGCAGGAGGCAAAGGAGACGCTGCTTCAGACCAGAGACGGACAGCTGTGCGATATCATAATCGACCGCGCGGCGATGGAACAGATCCGTCTGGCGGGCGAGAAAACCAGGGAGCCGCTGCTGAAGGACTACGGAGAGCTGGTGTGCGCCACGGGCGACATCAAGATCGCGGTCCGCGCGGCAAAGACCGGCAAGGATAAGCAGTTTCTCGACAAAGCGCTGGCGCCCTGCTCCACCCTGGATGTGGCGGCTCTTTCGCAGGCCGCTTCTGCGGGAATGGAGGCTGTGATCGCTTATCTCGATCACACCGTGTACGCGGATGCCATCGAGGAGCTGAGCCAGTCTGTGGCAAGCTTCGAGCGCTGGTGCGACAACCGGATGATCCGGACCATCAAGCCGCAGATACACAATCCTTTCGGGATCGGCCCGATCGCAGCATACATCCTTGCCCGCGACAATGAGATCAAGACGGTGCGGATCATCCTGGCAGCGAAGAGAAACAGTCTGCCGGAAGAGATGCTCCGGGAAAGGGTAAGGGAAATGTATGTATAAGGCAGCAGTTATGGGAGACTGGGACTCCATCTATGGTTTCTCGGCGCTCGGCCTTGACACATTTCGCATCGAAGCGGAAACCAGTGCCCAGGAGGCGGAAGATACGCTGAAGAAGCTGTCCCAGAATAAATACGAGGTCATCTACATCACAGAATCGCTGGCAAAGCGCATTCCGGAGGAGATCGACCGGTACCGCCTGATGCCGAGCCCCGCGGTCATCCTGATCCCGGGAATCTCAGGCAATACGGGAGACGGCCTGAAGGCTGTCAAGAAGTCTGTTGAGCAGGCAGTCGGAAGCGATATCATATTCGGAAATTCACAGAGCTGACAGGCTCTTAACCAAAACAAAGAAAGGCACAGGATATGGCAAAGGGAACAATCAAGAAGGTGTCCGGACCGCTCGTCGTCGCGACAGGCATGCGCGACGCGAACATGTTCGACGTGTGCCGTGTCTCTGACAGAAGACTGATCGGTGAGATCATCGAGATTCACGGAGATGAGGCATCCGTTCAGGTCTACGAGGAGACTGCGGGACTGGCTCCGGGCGAGCCGGTCGAGTCGACTGGAGCTCCGCTGAGTGTTGAACTGGGGCCCGGACTGATCGGAAGTATCTATGACGGTATTCAGAGACCGCTGGTCGAGATCATGGAGCAGACACATTCGAATCTGCTCTCCCGCGGTATCGAAGTCCCGTCACTGAACCGTGAGAAGGTATGGCATTTCACCCCTGTCGCCAAGGCAGGAGACGAGGTCATCGGCGGCGACGTGATCGGAACCGTCCAGGAGACACATATCGTAACACAGAAGATCATGATCCCCCCGAACACGAAGGGGACCATCAAGTCCATACAGGAAGGTGACTTCAAGGTCACGGATACCGTGTGTGTGCTTACGAAGGAAGACGGGACCGAGCTGGAGATCAACCTGATCCAGAAGTGGCCGGTCCGCCGCGAGAGACCGTATGCGCGTAAGCTGGCTCCCGAGATGCCGCTGATCACAGGCCAGAGAGTCATCGATGCCCTGTTCCCGATCGCCAAGGGCGGCGTCGCGGCCATCCCGGGCCCCTTCGGCTCCGGCAAGACCGTCGTACAGCACCAGCTGGCAAAATGGGCAGAGGCAGACATCGTCGTCTACATCGGCTGCGGCGAGCGCGGCAATGAGATGACGGACGTTCTGAACGAGTTCCCTGAGCTGAAGGACCCCAAGAGTGGATATTCCCTGATGGAGCGTACCGTTCTGATCGCGAATACATCGGATATGCCGGTTGCGGCCCGCGAGGCTTCCATCTATACGGGAATCACCATCGCAGAGTACTTCCGTGACATGGGATACTCCGTGGCACTGATGGCTGACTCGACCTCCCGCTGGGCAGAGGCTCTGCGTGAGATGTCCGGCCGTCTTGAGGAGATGCCCGGTGAAGAAGGTTATCCGGCATACCTGTCCTCCAGACTGGCGCAGTTCTATGAGAGAGCCGGCCGTGTCGTCACCCTGGGATCAGAGGGAAGAGAAGGCGCCCTGTCTGCGATCGGCGCTGTATCCCCGGCAGGCGGCGATATCTCCGAGCCGGTTTCACAGGCGACGCTGCGTATCGTCAAGGTCTTCTGGAGACTGGACGCGGACCTTGCGTACCAGAGACATTTCCCGGCCATCAACTGGCTGAGCTCCTACTCACTGTACCTGGATTCCCTGGGCAAGTGGTTCGACTCCCAGACAGACGGCGAGTGGATGAAACTGCGCGGCGAGATGATGCGTATCCTGCAGCAGGAGAGTGAGCTGAACGAGATGGTCCAGCTGGTCGGCATGGACGCCCTGTCCTGGCCGGACCGCCTGACCATGGAGGCCGCAAGATCCATCCGTGAGGACTACCTGAACCAGAACGCGTTCATGGATACCGACACCTACACCACGCTGGAGAAGCAGCATCTGATGATGAAGCTGATCCTTGCCTACTATGACAAGGGCAGGGAAGCTCTGGCACAGGGCGCGACCATCAATTCCCTGGTCAGCCTGCCCTGCCGTGAGGAGATCGGCCGCTACAAATATACGGAAAATGAGAAGATCCAGTCTGAATATGACCGGATCATGAAGAACCTGGATGACGCGATCCGCGACGCGGTCGCAAAGAGCCAGGAGTAAGGGGGCAGAACAATGGCAAAAGAATACAGAACGATTCAGGAAGTTGCCGGCCCTCTGATGATGGTGCGCGGCGTGGAAGGCGTTGCCTACGACGAACTGGGCGAGATCGAGCTGGCTGACGGCGAAAAGAGACGCTGCCGTGTCCTTGAGATTGACGGCGGCAATGCGCTGGTCCAGCTGTTTGAGAGTTCCACCGGTATCAACGTGGAGAGCTCGAAGGTCCGTTTCCTGGGCCGCTCCATGGAGCTTGGCGTATCGGAAGACATGCTGTCGAGAGTCTTCGACGGCCTGGGCCGTCCCATTGACAACGGTCCCGAGATCCTGCCGGACGAGAGACGTGACGTAAACGGTCTGCCGATGAACCCTGCGGCCCGTGCGTACCCGGAAGAGTTCATTCAGACGGGCGTCTCCGCCATCGACGGTCTGAACACCCTGGTCAGAGGACAGAAGCTGCCGATCTTCTCGGCATCCGGTCTGCCCCATGCCCAGCTGGCAGCCCAGATCGCAAGACAGGCGAAGGTCGTCGGAACACAGGAGCCCTTCGCGGTCGTCTTCGCGGCCATGGGTATCACCTTCGAGGAATCCAACTACTTTATCGAATCCTTCCGCGAGACGGGAGCCATCGACAGAGCAGTCCTGTTTATGAACCTCGCAAATGACCCTGCCGTCGAGCGTATCGCGACCCCGCGTATGGCGCTGACAGCCGCAGAGTATCTTGCATTTGAAAAGGGCATGCATGTCCTGGTCATCATGACCGACATCACCAACTACGCAGACGCCCTGCGTGAGATCTCCGCAGCCCGCAAGGAAGTTCCGGGCCGCCGCGGATATCCGGGCTACATGTACACGGACCTGGCATCCCTGTATGAAAGAGCAGGACGCCAGAAGGGCAGAAACGGATCCATCACCATGATCCCGATCCTGACCATGCCCGAGGACGACAAGACCCACCCGATCCCGGACCTTACCGGATACATCACAGAAGGCCAGGTAATCCTGAGCCGTGACCTCTACCGCAAGGGCCTGGAGCCGCCCATCGACGTTCTTCCGTCGCTGTCGCGTCTGAAGGACAAGGGTATCGGCGCAGGCAAGACCAGAGAAGACCACGCGAATACCATGAACCAGCTCTTTGCGGCATATGCCCGCGGCAAGGACGCGAAGGAGCTGATGGTCATTCTGGGTGAGGCCGCTCTGACAGACATCGACAAGCTGTACGCGAAGTTTGCCGATGAATTCGAAGAGCGCTATGTCAATCAGGGATATCGTACCGACCGCTCCATCCAGGAAACGCTGGATATCGGCTGGGATCTTCTGCGGATCCTGCCCAGAAGTGAGCTGAAGAGAATCAAGGACGAGTATCTTGATCGTTACTACGAGAAATAAGAACCAGGAGGTGGGACTTTGGCCAGTTCAACCATTATACCGACCAGAATGGAGCTCACGCGCCTGAAGAAGAAGCTGGTGACCGCCCGCAAGGGCCACAAGCTTCTGAAGGACAAGCGCGATGAGCTGATGAGACAGTTCCTCATCATGGTCCGGGAGAATAAGGAACTGAGGGAGCAGGTCGAGAAGGGGATCGCCCAGGCAAACCGCGGTTTTGCCCTGGCCAGGAGCTCTATGTCCGATGAGGCCGTCAGAGTCGCCTTCATGGCGCCGAAGCAGAAGGTCTCGCTGGATGTTGCCTACAACAACATCATGAGCGTAAATGTTCCGGTATATACCTTCGAGACCAGGACCAGCGACGCGGCGGATATGTTCTCATACGGCTTCGCCTTTACATCGGCAGACCTGGACGACGCAGTCTCCCAGCTCTCCGAGGTATTTCCCCTGATGCTGAAACTTGCCCAGACAGAGAAGAGCTGCCAGCTGATGGCGGCTGAGATCGAGAAGACAAGAAGACGTGTCAACGCGCTGGAGCATGTCATGATCCCCCAGCTGGAGACGGATATCAAGTATATCTCCATGAAGCTGGATGAAAATGAGAGATCCAGCCAGATCCGCCTGATGAAGGTCAAGGACATGATGCTGGAGGACGCGCATCATTATTCCGAGAAAGCGGAAGAGCGCGCGAGGGAGAAGGAAGCGGTCCGCTGACGTATTTTATTGCGTTATCGTACAGAAACACCGTTGTTTTTTGGAAACAACGGTGTTTTTTTGTGAATATTGCTTGATGGCATATAATTTGAATATTGTTATACTGGTACGGTATAAAAAATGTATATCAGAGGAATAACCATTGAAAAAATTCACTTTCAGAGGCGGTGTTCGTCCGTATGAGGGAAAGGACCTGACGGCAAAGGCGCCAGTCAGAGCTCTTGAACCAGGGCGGGAGCTCGCCTTTTTGTTATCTCAGCATATAGGAAGTCCCGCTGTACCGGTCGTGAAGAAGGGAGAACGTGTTCTTGCAGGCCAGCTGCTCGGAGAAGCAGGAGGCTTTGTCTCTGCGCACGTCTTTTCCTCCGTTTCAGGCACGGTCAAGGGGATCGAGAAACGCCGCACCGCCAGAGGCGATCTCTCGGACGCGGTCATCGTGGAAAATGACTTCAAGTATGAGACCGCTCCGATCGACCCTCTTCCGGGCATGGAGGAGTACTGCAGGGTATACGGCAGACCTCCCGGAGGCGGCTGGTACGGACCGCAGGATCTTGGGACCAGAGACGCGCAGGCTGTGCTTGACGCGATCAGGCCGGACCAGATCCTGGCGGACATGGCACCCTCCCAGGTGCTTGACCGGATCCGCGCCGCGGGTCTTGTGGGCATGGGCGGAGCCGGATTTCCGACCCATGTGAAGCTGTCCCCCTCCGATCCGGAGAAGATCGACTATGTCCTCATCAACGGGTGTGAGTGCGAGCCCTTTGTGACCTGCGACCACAGGCTTCTGTGCGAGCGGCCCGGCGAGCTGATCGCAGGCCTCAAGGCGGTCCTGAAGCTGTTTGGCAACGTCCAGGGCGTCTTCTGCGTGGAGGACAACAAGCCGGACGCAATCGAGATCCTGAAGAAGGCACTCAGAAGAGAGGAGACGATCTACGTGGCTCCCTGCCGGACCAAGTATCCGGAAGGCGCCGAGCGAAGCCTGATCAAGGCGATCACCGCCAGAGACGTCAACTCCAAGATGCTCCCGGCCGACGCAGGGTGCATCGTGGTTAATGTAAGCTCCGCATACGCGATTTTTGAAGCGGTGTTCCTGGGAAAGCCGGACTATGAACGGCTGGTGACCGTGGCCGGAGATGCCATCGCGTCCCCCGGAAACTATCTGGTACCCAACGGAATGTATTACCGCGAGATCATACACCAGGCAGGCGGATTCACCCAGATGCCGGAGAAACTCATCTCCGGAGGACCGATGATGGGATTCGCCCAGGCGGACATGGAGGGTGTCTCCACCAAGACATCCAGCGCCATCACGGCACTCTGCTATGACGTTGTCTCCAGGGAGCCGGAGACCCCCTGCATTAACTGCGGGCGGTGCGCGGACGCCTGTCCCGCGCGTCTGGTGCCCAGCCACCTGGCGAGCATGGTGGAAAAACACCGTCTGGAGCAGTTTGAGGAAAACTACGGAATGGAATGCATTAACTGCGGATCCTGCTCCTGGAGCTGCCCGGCAAGAAGGCCGCTGGCGGCACTGATCTTCCAGGGACGGCAGACACTCCTGGCACAGAAGCGAAAGGCAAGGAAATGAATCCAAAATTACAGGTATCCCCATCACCGCACATGCGAAGTGCAGTCACGACCCGTTCGATCATGTACGTGGTCGCCTGCGCGTTGCTGCCCTCCTGCATAGCCGGCGTGCTGTGCTTCGGCGAGCATGCCTTCATTATCCTCATACTGTCGGCCGCATCGGCTGTGGGGGCGGAATATCTCTATGAGAAGCTGCTGAACAAACCGGTCACCATCTCTGACGGATCGGCCCTGGTCACGGGTCTTCTGATCGGCATGAACATGCCGCCGTCCATCACCTGGTGGATCCCGTGCCTCGGATCGGTATTCGGGATCATCGTGATCAAGCAGCTCTACGGCGGTCTGGGACAGAACTTCATGAATCCGGCACTGGGGGCAAGATGCTTCCTGCTGATCTCATTTGCAGGCCGTATGACTGACTTTTCGGTGCGAAAGGGACTGATCCCTCTTGTGACCAGCATCCCGGGAGCCCCGGATGCACTGTCCGGCGCCACGCCGCTGGCATGGCTCAAGACCGGCACCACCTTTGACCTTAAGAGCATGTTCTTCGGCAATACCGTGGGCTGCATCGGAGAGACCAGCGCGCTGTGCCTGCTGGCAGGCGGACTGCTTCTGGTGGCTCTTCGCATCATCCGGCTCCGTATACCGGGAATGTACCTTGGGACCTTTGCCCTGCTCACCCTCGTCACAGCCCTGATCAGAGGCTACAACGATCCTGTGATCTATACGCTGGAGCAGCTGTGCGCCGGCGGACTGATGCTGGGAGCGTGGTTCATGGCGACCGACTATGTGACGAGCCCCATCACGGGAAGGGGGCAGCTTGTATTCGGAGCACTGCTGGGAATCCTGACCTGGATCTTCCGTATGATCGGGACATCAGTGGAAGGTGTCTCATACTCCATCATCTTCTGCAATCTGCTGGTTCCGATGATCGAGCAGTACACCAGACCGGCGGCGGCAGGCGTCGCCAGACAGAGCCGTGAAGCAAGGCGGCTGATGAGGGAGAAGGCGAGAGAGGCCAGAAGGCTGAAGGCCGCGGACAGGAAGGAGAAGTCGGTATGAGCGAGACAACGCAGGGAGCCGGAACACAGGCTGCCGGGACACAGGCTGCCGGGACGCAGGCTGCGAACCGTACTGTCCGTGATATCGGCATACTGGTGGTGATCACCCTGGCGGCAGGCATGCTGCTGGGAGCCGCCTATACAGTAACAAAGGAGCCGATCGCCCGGGCGCAGCAGGCGGCCAGGGAGCAGGCGCAGCGCGCGGTCATGGAAGACGCGGCTGTCTTCATGCCTCTGGCAGAGGACGCAGGAGAGCTGACAGACCTGATTCAGACAGCACTTGAGGAGAAGGGCCTTGCCAACACCCGGGTGGAGCAGGTCGATCTGGCACAGGATGGCGAAGGCAGAACCACCGGCTATGTGGTCACCTGCACCAATTCAGAGGGCTACGGCGGAGACGTGGAGCTCATGTGCGGCATCGTGCCGAGAGAAGACGGAACACTCACCATAGAGGGCATCTCATTTCTCTCGCTGACCGAGACCGCAGGCATGGGAATGCGGGCCAAAGACGAAGAATTCATCAGTAAGTTTGACGGGATACAGATCCGCAGCGACGAGTCTCTGGTCTACACCAAGAGCGGTGCCTCGGCGGAAAATGAGATCGACGCGATCAGTGGCTGCACGGTCACGACTTCGGCGGTTACCAAGGATGTAAACGCTGCCCTGGAGGCGGTGCGCACAGTCCTTGCATCCGATGGCGCCATCGGCGCCTCGGCAGAAGGGGAGGCGTGATATGAGAAAACAATATCCGGGAATGCGGAGAAAGAAGCCGCATGAGCGCTTCGCCCTGAGCCGCTACATTCGTCTGAAGAAAGACTCTCCCGGCGAGCGTATCGTAAACGGGATCTATTTTGAGAACCCTGTCTTCATGCTGGTGCTGGGAATGTGCCCGACCCTTGCGACCACGACCTCTGTCACCAACGCGGTGGGCATGGGGCTGTCGACCACGGCGATCCTGACCATGTCGAACCTGTTCATCTCTTTTCTGCGCAGGATCATACCTGAGCGGATGAGGATGCCGTCCTACATCGTCATCATCGCGTCCTTCGTGACCATCGTGGATTTCCTGATGGAGGGCTTCACGCCGTCCATGTACCAGTCTCTGGGCGTGTATATACCGCTGATCGTGGTCAACTGCATCATCATGGGCAGAGCAGAGGCCTATGCCGGAAAACACCGCCCGGTGGAGGCTCTGTTTGACGGGATCGGAATGGGAATCGGCTTCACCATCGCCCTGATCCTGGTCGCTTCCGTCAGAGAGCTGATCGGAAACGGGACCTGGGCAGGCCTTCGGATCATGCCCGAATCCTATGAGCCAGTGAATATCTTCGTCCTGGCTCCCGGCGCCTTCCTGGTGCTGGCGATGTTCGTGGCCATCATGAACCGCCTTCACATCGGAGCCGCGAGAAGAGACGATGAGTGGGATCCCTCCGCGAAGTTTGTCTGCGGAGACTGCAGGAACTGTACGAGAGTGATGAACTGCTCGGGCAAGCCCGCCCAGGACATCACGGTCGCCCACAGTGCCTATGACATAGAGCATGGAATCTCAGAGAGAGGAGGAAGGGGATAATGTCCGCTGCCGGAATCATTACACTGACGATCACGACGATTCTTGCCAATAACGTTGTCCTGAGCCAGTTCCTGGGCATCTGCTCCTTCCTGGGAGTCTCCCAGAAACGGGAGACCGCGCGGGGCATGGGCGGCGCGCTGACCTTCGTCCTGACACTGTCCTCCTTCGTCTGCGGAGTCCTGTACCATCTGGTGCTGGTGCCGTTTCATCTGGAATACCTCAGGACCATCGTATTTATCGCCATTGTGGCTGCCCTGGTGCAGTTTGTGGAGATGTTCCTGAAGAAATACATGACAGCGCTCTACGAGGCACTGGGGATCTACCTGCCTCTGATCACGACCAACTGCGCGGTGCTGGGCGTGGCTCTTCTGAATGTGCAGAAGGACTACAGCATCCTGACAGGTACCATCTACGGCCTTGCCACCGCGGTGGGATACTGGCTCGTGATCGTGCTGCTCTCATTTCTCAGAGAGAAGATCACCGACAATGATATTCCCCGTCCGTTTCAGGGCTTCCCCATCGTAATGGTGACAGCGGCCCTGATGAGCATCGCGTTCTTCGGGTTTGCCGGGATCAAGTTCTGACGGCCCATCTTATCTGTGGAGAATCGGAAATGACTGATATACTGTATGCTGCGGCAATGATCGGTGGAGTCGGCCTGTTTGTGGGCATATTCCTGGGATTTGCCGGTAAAGTGTTCGCCGTGAAGGTGAATCAGAAAGAGAAGGATATCCTGGATGTCCTGCCCGGAGCCAACTGCGGCGGGTGCGGATATTCCGGATGCGCGGCCCTTGCCGCTGCCCTGGCCAGGGGGGAGGCGAGCGCGACGGCCTGCGTAGTCGGCCAGGAGCCGGTCGCGAACCAGATCCGCTGGATCATCGGTGGAAAGAGCGAGCGTATCGTCCGCAATGTAGCCTTCGTGCGCTGTTCAGGCGACTGCGACAGCACCTTTGACCGCTATGAATACACCGGTCCGAAGACCTGCGCGGCCCTGGTACAGGCACCGGAGGGCGGTCCGAAGTCCTGCTATTACGGCTGCATCGGATGCGGAGACTGCGTCGCGGGATGTGAGTACGGAGCCATCTACATCGAAAAAGGCGTCGCTGTGGTAGATGAGGACAAATGTCTGGACTGCCGCAAGTGCATCAAGACCTGTCCGAAGGGGCTCATCATCGAGGTTCCCTATTACCGCGCCTCCCATGTGGGCTGCGTGAACCCGCTCAAGGGCAAGGCGGTCATGGACAACTGCAAGATCGGCTGCATCTCCTGCGGCAAGTGCGCGAAGAACTGCCACATGAACGCCATCGACATGTCCGCCGGCTATCCGGTCATCAATTACGAGATCTGTGATAACTGCGGAACCTGCCGTGACAACTGTCCCAGGCACTGCATCGTATAATATTTTTAAATAGGGGATTTACCGACCGGCAGTACACACTGCCGGCCGTTCCATGCCCCGGGATGGTTCTGGTTCACAGGCCAGCAAGCATTATTTGCGTAGAGTTCTGCGGGCACAGATGAAAACTATAGGAAGCCGACTGAGCTTTGCAAGTTGCTGCAGCCGCGGAGGCGACTACGCTTCTATAGGAGCCGGGAGCGGCTGCAATGCAACCGCCGAAAAGCGAAGGCAGGCGACGTGTTTTCATTGTGTCCGCAAACTCGAAGCAATGCGGGCTGACTAGCGGGCTGCAGTATTGATATTTTAATAACTTAATGGTTTGCTCTTTACTCCCCCACATTTTGTGCTATTATAAGAGATGCGCCGCAACATGTTGACCTGTTGCGGCGCATTGAGAGAAGGTATCCGCCCGGGGGGGCGGAGAGTATGAAAGATACATGAGGGTGGAATCATGCTGAAGGTAAGAAAGAGAAACGGGAGTATCGTAGAATTTAACGGGGGCAAGATCGAAGACGCGATGGAGAAGGCGTTCCGGGCAACCGGCACACCGGTCCCCGGAGAATACATCAAGAACAAGATGCTGATGAATATCTACGCCCTGATGAGGACGGAGGATAACATCGTCGAGATCGAATCGATCCAGGACGCAGTGGAGCAGGTGCTCTCGGAGTCCGGTTATTTCCAGGTCAGCAAGGCGTATGTTCTGTACCGCAACCAACGCAAGAATGTGCGTGAGGCGGCTGCCAGCGTACTGGATTATTCCAAGCTGGTCAACGGATATCTGGACCGTCTGGACTGGAGAGTCAAGGAGAATTCCACAGTCCAGTACACACTGGGCGGCCTGATCCTGTCCAACTCGGGCGCAGTCACGGCCAATTACTGGCTCAATGAGATCTATGACAAGGAAGTGGCGCAGCTTCACAGGAACGCGTCCATTCATCTGCATGATCTGTCCATGCTTGCTCCCTACTGCGCAGGCTGGAATCTGAAGCAGCTGATCTGCGAGGGCATCAAGGGCGTATCCGGCAGGATCGCCTCCAGCCCGGCGAAGCATCTGTCCACACTCTGCAACCAGATGGTCAATTTCCTTGGCATCATGCAGAATGAGTGGGCCGGCGCGCAGGCATTTTCATCCTTTGACACCTATCTGGCGCCCTTCGTGCGCACGGACAAGCTGGACTACAAGGGCGTGAAGCAGTGCGTGCAGAGCTTCATCTACGGCGTCAACACTCCGTCCAGATGGGGCTGCCAGTCTCCGTTCACGAACGTCACCCTTGACTGGACCGTGCCGGAGGATCTGAAGGATCAGAAGGCCGTGGTCGGCGGGGTGGAGCAGGACTTCACCTACGGCGACTGCAAGAAAGAGATGGACATGATCAACAAGGCGTTCATCGAGATCATGACCGAGGGCGATGCCCAGGGAAGAGGCTTCCAGTATCCGATCCCGACCTACTCCATCACCAGGGATTTCGACTGGGAAGAGTCTGAGAACAATAAGCTTCTCTTCGAGATGACCGCGAAGTACGGCACACCGTATTTCTCCAACTATGTGAACAGCGACATGAAGCCCTCCGATATCCGCTCCATGTGCTGCAGACTCCGCCTGGATCTGCGCGAGCTCAAGAGACGCAACGGCGGCTTCTTCGGTGCGGGCGAGTCCACCGGCTCCATCGGTGTCGTGACCATCAACCTGCCGCAGCTGGCTTATCTGTGCGAGACAGAGGATGAGTTCTGGGAGAAGCTCGATCACATGATGGATGTGTGCGCGGATTCCCTGCACACCAAGAGAGAGGTCGTCTCCAAGCTGCTGGATGCGGGCCTGTATCCCTACACCCAGGCTTATCTGGGAACCTTTGAGAATCATTTCTCTACCATCGGCCTGTGCGGAGGCAACGAGATGTGCCTGAATGCAAAGTGGCTGGGCAAGGATCTGACTCATAAGGAGAGCCAGGACTTCGTAGAGAAGATGCTGAACCACATGCGTGAGCGCCTGGCGGACTATCAGGAGAAATACGCTCCCGAGCTGTTCAACCTGGAGGCAACGCCTGCGGAGTCTACCTCCTACCGCTTCGCAAAGCATGACAAGGAGAGATTCCCGGACATCAAGACCGCCAATGAGCACGGCACTCCGTACTACACCAACTCCACGAACCTTCCGGTGGGCACCACCGATGACGTGTTTGACGCCCTTGACGTGCAGGACCGCTTCCAGCCCCTGTACACCTCCGGCACCGTCTTCCACACCTTCCTGGGCGAGAAGCTTCCGGACTGGAAGAGCGCAGCGAAGCTGGTGAAGACCATTACGGATAATTACAAGCTTCCCTATGTATCCATCAGCCCGACCTATTCGGTCTGCCCGGATCACGGCTACATCGCGGGCGAGCATTTCAAGTGCCCGGTCTGCGGCAGGGAGGCAGAGGTTTACTCCAGGATCACCGGATACTATCGCCCGGTCAAGAACTGGAACGACGGCAAGTCCCAGGAGTTCAAGGACCGCAAGGTCTATGACGCCATGAGATCCGGCGTGCTGCTGAACCGCGGCGCGGACACCGCTACCCGGCTCAGGGGACAGGCAGAAGACAAGAAGAGCGCTGAGCGCACCGAGACGGCTGGCGTGGATGCGGCGCAGAAGGCACCGGCAAGTGCGCAGAACGGCATTCCGACCATGTATGTCAAGAACCACTGCCCGAAGTGCAAGGGCGCTGAGCAGCGCTTCAGGATCAACAAGGTGGAGTACAATGTAGTCAACTGCTCCGAGAATATGGACATCGCCCGGGAGCTGGGGATCACCCAGACACCGACGATCATCGATCCGGACGGGACAAGATATATCGGCGAGGGCGCCGCGGTCGCATGGCTGGGAGCCCACAAGAATGCCGCAGTGAGAAGCAGATAAATAAAGATGAATGTACACTGGGCAGTTTGTGAGAGACAGACTGCCCGGTATTTGTCAGAGGAGGAAGTTTGAAAAAAGAGGCAGGCGGTTAAATACCGTAAAGAGGGCATAGCAAACAAACCCTCAAGGGGTCTTTGAAAAGTAAATATAGACACGACCTA
>CACXAT010000003.1 GCA_902765725.1 uncultured Lachnospiraceae bacterium
ACGTCGTGAGACAGTTCGGTCCCTATCCGGCGCGGGCGCAGGATATTTGAGAGGAGCTGCCCTTAGTACGAGAGGACCGGGGTGGACGGACCTCCGGTGTATCGGCTGACGATCAACGTCATCGCCGGGTAGCCGTGTCCGGCAGGGATAAACGCTGAAGGCATCTAAGCGTGAAGCCCCCCTCGAGATGAGATATCCCAAGACCCCTTAGAGAGAATGAGGTAGATAGGACAGAGGTGGAAGTGCAGTAATGCATGGAGCTGACTGTTACTAATCGGTCGTAAGCTTGTCCTTATGGTATAGGTTCGCTGTTAACCGAAGGGTTGTAGGTTCGAGCCCTACTCGGGGAGCTTGTGCAAAAGCACGAACGATTCCTGACGGAATTAAGGGCCCCTTGGTCAAGCGGTTAAGACACCGCCCTTTCACGGCGGTAACATGGGTTCAAATCCCGTAGGGGTCATTTTGTTATATATGGCGTCATAGCCAAGCGGTAAGGCAAAGGTCTGCAACACCTCTATCACCAGTTCGATTCTGGTTGACGCCTCGAAACCTCCATCCTTTTCAGGGTGGAGGTTTTTTTCGTTCCATGATAAAGTGTATGCAGCAAAAAATGCACAGCATAGGAAGGATCCTTCTGTATATGAGAAAAAAAGAACTGGCGCTGAAGGTAATTGAACGCCTTCGGGAGGAATACCCGGATGCGGACTGTACCCTGGACTACGATGATGCCTGGAAGCTCCTTGTAAGCGTAAGGCTTGCGGCACAGTGCACGGACGCAAGGGTGAATCAGATCGTTCCGATCCTCTATGAGCAGTATCCGACGATGGAGGCCCTGGCGAAGGCAGACCCGGATGACATTGAGAAGATCGTAAGACCGTGCGGTCTTGGACGCAGTAAAGCAAGAGATATCAGTGCCTGCATGAGAATGCTGGTGACGGAATACGGCGGAAGGGTTCCTGATGACTTTAATGAATTACTGAAGCTTCCCGGAGTCGGCAGAAAGAGCGCGAATCTTGTCATGGGCGATGTCTTTCGAAAGCCCGCGATCGTGACAGACACTCACTGCATCAGGCTGACGAACCGTATCGGTCTTGTCGCAAATGAAAAGGACAGGAAGAAACCGGAGAAGGATCCCAAAAAGGTGGAGATGCAGCTGTGGAAGATCATACCGCCCGAGGAGGGAAATGATTTCTGCCACAGACTTGTACTTCATGGCCGTGAGGTCTGCACTGCCAGAACGGATCCATATTGTGACAGATGCTGCCTGAATGATCTGTGCGCTTCTTCCACATGCAAAGCAGACGCACAGAGCAAAGAATCAAAGTAACACAGAAGAATCAGGAGAGAATCAGGATGGACACTACGAATAAGAAGACACTGGTCTTGAACTGCTCAAGCGGTATCAGTGGGGATATGACAGTTGCCGCGCTGCTGGATCTGGGGGCTGACAGAGACGCACTGATCAGCGCGCTGGACAGCTTTCGGCTGGAAGGCGCCAGTGTTGTGATCAGCCGCGTGAAGAAGTCTGCACTGGATGCGTGTGATTTCAATGTCGTGCTGGATGCAGAGCATGAGAATCATGATCATGATATGGCTTATCTGCACCCCGACCGTTACGAGACTCACAGTCATGCAGACCACGAGCATGAGCACAGACACGATCACGAGCACAGCCACGATCATGAACACGATCATGAGCACAATCATGAGCACAGCCATGATCACGACCACGATCATGAGCATGACCACGATCATGAGCACGATCATGAGCATAGCCACGGCCATGGTCACCATCACCACCATCATCATGGGAGGAACCTGGCGGACATCGAGGCGATCCTGCGCTCGGGTACGCTGAGTGAGAATGCGCTTGCGATCGCGCTCAGGATCTTCCGGATCGTTGCGGAGGCGGAGTCTCAGGTCCATGGAGAGCCGATCGACCGGATTCATTTCCATGAAGTCGGTGCGGTGGATTCCATTCTGGACATAGCGGCTGCAGCTTTCTGCATCGACAATCTGGGGATCACGGATGTGATCATCACGGACCTTACGGAAGGTACAGGAACTGTAAACTGCCAGCATGGTCTTCTTCCCATACCGGTTCCGGCTACGACTGCGATCCTGAGCAGGTACCAGATACCGTTCCATATCGCTTCGAATGTGCAGGGTGAGTTGATCACACCGACCGGCGCTGCCATCGCAGCGGCTCTTCGCACCACGGACCGTATGCCTGAGACCTTCCGCATCGTAAAGACCGGCCTTGGCGCGGGCAAGAGAGACTACAATGTCGCAGGTGTCGTGAGAGCGATGCTGATCGAGGAAGAGAGAGGCACTGCCGCCGGTTCATTTGAGAGAGACAAGATGCTGATGCTGGAGGCGAATATCGACGATAGCACCGGCGAGGCGCTGGGATATACCATGGAGACTCTGCTGGAGCAGGGAGCTCTCGATGTCTGGTATACGCCGATCTACATGAAGAAACATCGCCCGGCCTACATGCTGAGTGCGCTGTGCCATGAGGCGGACCGCGCAAAGATGGAAGAGATCATCTTCCGCAACACGACGACCATCGGCATCAGGGCCTTTGAGGCAGACAGGACGAAGCTTCCCAGAAAGATCCTGTCGATCGAAACGCCTCTTGGCATGGCCGATGTGAAGTGCTGCACCATCGGTACAGAGGAGGTCATCTATCCGGAAGCGGATTCGGTGATCAGACTTGCGAAGGAAAATGGGACGGGATATCCGGAGATGTATCACTATGTGAAGGAATATGCCCGCAGCTGTCCGGAGAGATAAGCAGATCCTGCCTGATGACGGACCATTCCCGGACCAGTCTGTCGAGGGTGAACGCTGCGTTGGCCGGGCTGGTGCTCGGAAGCCTGACGGCAGTGCGGCCAAGCGTTTTTTCCTGGTATTTGTGGAACAGGTTCGCGCTGGCTGCGCCGTTGCAGTAGATCCGGCGGATGGGCGCACTGTCCAGGATGACGGACAGGTCATTGGGGATCACATTCCGGATGGAGCTGTCGCTGGATCCGATGATATCGCACTGCCGGATTGTATCCCACAGAGCGATGTGTGATCCGTGCAGCAGAGCCTTCTTCTCGTCGATGGTTGCCGGAACCGGCCTGCCGGTAACATCGGCGATCACCTTCCAGAAACGGTTCTGCGGATGCCCATAGAAGAAATTGGCCTCACGGCTTTTGACAGATGGAAATGAGCCGAGGATCAGTATGCGGCTGTGAGCGTCGAAGAGCGGGCCGAAGGTGTGCGTGAGAGTTACATATTGTGCCATTTTCATTTCCCCATATAAAAAACGAAGGGCGGCTGCCTTCAATGCAGCCGCCCACTACACATCCTTCAGGAGGGTCAACCCTCCTTCCTGGAGTTTTTCCACATTATCATCAGTACAGATATGATCCCCATGACCAGGCATATGATCGCCCACTTCTGCATGTAGTGATAGATCGGCGTCACGGCAAATCCGAGGGCCGCCGCGATCGCGAACAGGACCAGGGAGATGATGGATCCGGAATCATCAGCGGAGCTTCTCATTCCGATCCGGACCAGACTGCCTGCAACGAGAAGAACCGCGACTACGATTCCGACCGCGCCATTGAAGTGACCGCTGGTCGTCAGCAGGTTCCACGATGCCTCATAGCAGGAGGTGATCATAATATACGCACCGATGACCAACCCAAGAATGCCAAGCCACAACTTGATCTGCTTCATCATAACAGCACCTCCGGATGGTATGAATAAGAACATGTATAAACAACTGTTCTTTCATCTTCATAATACCACGGAGGTGATTTTATTACAATAAGAGATCCGATATTTTTATTACAGAATAACGATCTGTCTGCAGGTCAGCAGCAGTCGCCCAGAAGCTTGTAGAGCAGTCTGTACAGGGTCTGCACTTCTTCGGCAGACAGGTTCATGCAGCATGCCATCTTCTGCGGGATCGTCACTGCCTTGCTGCGCAGCTCTTCGCCGGCGGGGGTCAGTGTCACGATCAGCACACGCTCGTCTGACTTGGCGCGCTGCCGGGTGACCCAGCCCTTCTGCTCCAGCTTCTTCAGCAGCGGCGTCAGCGTGCCGGAATCCAGGAACAGGCATTCTCCGAGCTCTTTGACATTGATCTGCTTGCGCTCCCACATGACCATCATGGTGATGTACTGTGTATAGGTCAGATCCAGATCATCCAGATACGGCTTATATTTTTTGACAATCTCTCGGGAACATGCGTACAGCGGGAAACAGAGCTGATTCTCCAACTTTAGCGTATCATACTCACTACTCATGGGATAATCCTTTTCCTGACTCTTGAACGTACAGTCACACAATTACATTGCATCCAATTATTTTTATTTTAAACTTTTTCTCGTTAGGTGTCAATGAGAGAAATGGTGAGCCTGAACGGATCGAAGTGTGCTTCACTGGGGTTGACAGATACCCTGTGGGGGTATATAAATAGTACAGCGTCGGATACCCCCATGGGGTATGCTGAGATGATAAATGATGCAGGGAAGGTGCTTCCTGAAAACGCACCGGGAAGGATGATGGTATGGAGACATTCTGTGATGAGATAAATGAAACCTGCTGCCACCGGCACAAGGAGCGCTCAGAGGAGGAGATCAGGTGCCTTACGAACCGTCTCAAGAGGATCGAGGGCCAGATCCGGGGAATCCGGGGGATGGTTGAGAATGGAGCCTACTGTCCGGACATTCTGACACAGTCGGCGGCAGTTACTGCCGCGATGAACGCATTCAGCCGGGAACTGCTTGCATCCCATGTGAAGACCTGCGTTGTGGAGGACATCCGCAGCGGAGATGAGGATACGGTGGATGAGCTGGTGAACCTGCTGAGAAAGCTGATGAGATAAATGAACCTGTGACGGAGAGAGGACTGGAATATCAATGGAACAATATACGGTAACGGGTATGAGCTGCGCAGCCTGCCAGGCCCGGGTGGAGAAAGCTGTATCGAAGGTGCCGGGGGTGACCTCCTGCGCCGTCAGCCTGCTCACGAATTCAATGGGCGTGGAAGGTACGGCAGACGAAGCACAGATCATAAAAGCGGTCGAGGATGCAGGATACGGCGCCTCGAAGCGGGGAGAGGACGCACAGACTTCGGGAAAGGCCGCAGGCCTGACGGCTAGTGAGAAGCTGGCGCAGGAGGAAGAGGCTCTCCGGGACAGGGAGACGCCCGTCCTGAAGAGAAGGCTGATCGCGTCGGTCGCATTTTTGCTGGTCCTTATGTACTTTTCCATGGGCCATGGCATGTGGGGCTGGCCGGTCCCGGCTTTTTTTGAAGGCAATCCCCTCGGGATCGCGCTGCTGGAAGCGGTCCTGGCACTCATTGTCATGATCATCAACAAGAAGTTCTTTATCAATGGCTTCCGGGGGCTCCTGCACGGTGCCCCGAACATGGACACACTGGTCGCGATGGGCAGCGGAGTGTCCTATGTCTGGAGCATGGCCGTCCTGTTTGCCATGACAAGGGCTGCCTCCGATGGCAATATGGAGGCTGTCCACGAGTACATGCACGGACAGCTTTATTTTGAATCGGCAGCCATGATCCTGGCTCTGATCACCGTCGGAAAGATGCTGGAGGCGATGAGCAAGGGGCGGACGACGGACGCCCTGAAGAGCCTGATGAAGCTGGCTCCGAAGACTGCGGTGGTGGTGAAGGACGGCGTGGAGACGGAGGTTCCCGTAGACAGTGTCGCGGTCGGGGATATCTTCATCGTAAAGCCTGGAGAGAGCATTCCGGTAGACGGTATCGTGGAAGATGGGATCTCGGCGGTAAATGAATCCGCCCTGACTGGCGAGAGTATCCCGGTCGACAAGGAGCCGGGCATGAAGGTGAGCGCGGCTACGATCAATCAGTCTGGATTCCTGCGGTGCAGGGCGACCAGAGTGGGCACGGACACGACCCTCAGCCAGATCATCAAGATGGTGTCGGATGCGGCCGCAACGAAGGCCCCGATCGCCAAGATCGCTGACAAAGTCAGCGGGATCTTTGTCCCGGCGGTCATCGGGATTGCTGCCCTGACATTTCTCATCTGGATACTGACGGGAAGGGGCATGGCCTTCGCCCTGGCAAGAGCGATCTCGGTGCTGGTCATCAGCTGTCCCTGCGCCCTGGGACTGGCGACTCCGGTCGCGATCATGGTCGGCAACGGAAAAGGCGCGAAGAACGGGATTCTGTTCAAGACAGCGGCTTCTCTGGAGAACGCGGGTAGAACCCAGATCATTGCGCTGGATAAGACGGGAACCATCACCAGCGGCGAGCCGAAGGTTACGGATCTGGTGCCGGCGGAGGGTGTGAGTGCCGAGAGGCTTCTGGCCCTGGCCGGAGCTCTGGAGCGAAAGAGCGAGCATCCCCTGGCGAAGGCGGTCATCGAGGAGACAGCTGCCAGGAAGATGGAGCTTCAGGAAGTGACCGGTTTCGAGGCAAAGCCCGGAAACGGACTCAGCGGGACCCTTGCGGAGGAGGGGATCGTCCTTACAGGCGGGAGCCTGCGGTACATCAGCTCTATCACATCGATAACAAACGATATGATGGCGAAGGCTGAAGCTCTGGCCCAGGAAGGAAAGACGCCTCTTTTATTTGCCGCAGATGGCCGGATGCTGGGGATCATAGCAGTCGCGGATACGATGAAGGAGGACAGCAGACAGGCGATCGAAGAGCTCAAGGGCATGGGGATCCATGTTGTCATGCTGACCGGTGACAATGAACGCACGGCAAAGGCTGTAGGCAGGCTGGCCGGAGTGGACGAGGTTGCCGCAGGCGTCCTGCCGGACGGGAAGGAAGCCGTCATACGGCAGCTCCAGAAGAAGGGGAAGGTCGCGATGGTGGGCGATGGGATCAATGACGCTCCGGCACTCACCAGGGCAGACACCGGGATCGCGATCGGCGCCGGTACGGATGTGGCGATCGATTCTGCGGATGTGGTGCTCATGAACAGCAGGCTCAGTGACGTGCCGGCGGCAATCCGTCTGAGCAGGCAGACACTGAAGAACATACATGAGAACCTGTTCTGGGCATTCTTCTACAACTCGATCCTGATCCCCGTAGCGGCAGGCGCCTACTATACGGCATTCGGGCTGAAGCTCAATCCCATGATCGGGGCCGCGGCCATGAGCCTCTCCAGCTTCTGCGTCGTCACGAACGCACTGAGGCTGAACCTGTTTGATATCAGAAGTACAAAGCATGACAGAAAGATCAGGCAGAAGGCAGATTTCTCAGCCGGAGCCTTATCAGATAAACAGCAGGAAACAAAAGATAGCAAAGAAGATTCACAGGAGGTAACAGCAATGACAAAGACAATGAGTATCGAGGGTATGATGTGCGTACACTGTGAGGCACGGGTGAAGAAGGTCCTGGAGGCGATCGACCAGGTAAGCAGCGCCGAGGTCTCCCATGAGAAGGGGACGGCGGTCGTTACCCTGAACTCAGACGTAGATAATGAAGTTCTGAAGAAGGCTGTAGAGGATCAGGACTACAAAGTGACAAACATCGCCTGAGGACTGTCTTGTTTGCACAAATTTGTTTACACAACTATGGCATCCGTGGTATAATTCAGATATAGAAAAGCATGCGCGTGAAGATGTACGTAAAGGGGATGAGAAGGTATGGGGCACTGCACTGTTTCGCATCGCGCGGAAAGCATACGACGGAACAGTGATCCCCCCCGGCGGTCGGGTACATCTTCGTATGAGCGCTGAAGTGAACCGCCCGGCCGGCTTCAGTATGAATATCTGAATAACGGATCGCAGGAGACGCCTGTGGCAGCTGGTTGGCTGCCAGGGCGTCTTTTTTATGCAACGCAGTGGATCTTTGTGAAAATCTGCCAATTCTCTTATGCATATGATGGGCTGCGCCTGCAGCATTGATGTTTGCAAAAGGCTGTGCTATCCTCATCTTACATTTCTGAATTATTCATTTCTAAAAGCATTTCTGAAAGTGAGGTCAGTCTATGAAGCATGTGCGCAGTATTGCCTGTTTTCTCTGTTTTCTCTTTATCCTGGCCAGATGGCCGGTCTATGCGGCTGAAACGGAACCGGAAGCGGTCCCCTCTGTGATCCCTGAGACCACGGCGCCGGAGAGCGAGAGCGTCCGGGAATCGGAGGGGCCGCCGGAAAATGGGAGCGCCGCAGAGGCAGGAGGGACGCCGGAGAGCGAGAGCGTCCGGGAATCAGAGGGACCGCCGGAAAATGGGAGGGCCCCAGAGACGGGAGGGGCGCCGGAGAGTGAGGGTCTTCAGAATTCCGGGTATGAGGCAGACGAAGACGCGCCGGATCCGGATACAGACAGCGAGTCTGAACCGGAAGAAGAGGATGACGTCGATCCGATCTTCGGGCTGAGAGTCGGAGAGGAGATCACCATCAGCATGAGTGACCTGTGCGCGGGGGAGGGGGAGCTTCTTGCCGCGGCCGCGTCTGCCCAGGTCAAGATCAAGGTCCTTGCGAAGTACAGCTATGATGACGTGGGCCTTGGAAACGGCGGGGGGATGTATACCAATAAATATAAAGTCACATACAACGGTGCTTCAGCGATCGCCTACTGCCTGAATCCGGCGAAGGCAAATCCCAAGGAGAGTGATCATTTTTCCATACAGAGGATCGAAGACGGCAAGAAGCTGGCGAAGCTTCTGTACTATGCCCGGGCGGATGCGGCGGGCAACGGCTACTTTGCCCTGAAGCATCCCGGCTACAGTGATGCGAAGCAGTTTATCATCACACATATCGCGGCATCAAAGGTGAACGGCTCCTCCAGCTGGGACAAGAATGTATCTGCCAAAGGGATCAGCGAGGCCAACGCGCTGATCAGCTACGCGGCATCGATGCCGGCCATCAGGGATCCGAAGATCGCATTTTCGCCTGCCAGCGTGGACGCGGTCCTGAACGGCGACGTGCTGCAGACGGGGAGTGTGACTCTGGTGGCTGACACAGGGAATACAGCCGCCGTGACGCTTCCTGCGGGGGTGTACCTGAATAACCAGACCGCTCCCGAACGGTCGGGCAGCGGCGGAGTTACCCTTGCAGCGGGCGATGTATTTTCACTGGAATATCATTCTCCTGCGATCTGCAATCTGGCCGTGACGGTCAGCGCGGCCGGCATGCTGACCAGGGATTACAATGCCTACAAGATCTTCACGGATACGGATACCCAGAACCTTGGACTGATCTTCGCGGATGCCATAACCGACGAGAATCAGGCTTCGCTGACAGCCAGATTCACCCCGGATGTCACGGTGTATGCCCGCAAGGTGGACAGTGATACGGAGCACGGTCTTCAGGGCGCGGTGTTTGGCCTGTACGCGCAGCAGGACATGACAGAAGCGGACGGTGCAGTCAGAAAGCAGGATGAGCTGATCGAAAGCGCTGTGACGGACGCGGAAGGGAGGGCACAGTTTACCCATAAACTGACGGTCGGCCTTCCGTACTATGTGAAGGAAGATCAGGCACCTGCCGGATATCAGATCAATACCCGGGACAGAATGCCGGTGCTCTTCAACATGCCCTCGGGAAGCGGCGTCCCCCAGACGATGGAACAGGTCTTTAAGAATGATGTGGTGAAGGGCCGGATCCGGCTTGTAAAAACAGACAGCCTCAAGGGCACGCAGCCTCAGGGAGATGCTGTTTTGTCCGGCGCTGTATACGGATTGTATGCCAGAGAGGATATCTGCAGTCCGGATCAGAGCGGACAGATCCTGTATCATGCAGGGGAGCTGGTAAGAGAGGGAGAGACGGACGAGGATGCGTCGATTCTGTGGGAGGATCTTCCGCTCGGAAAATATTATGTAAAAGAGATCTCTCCCTCTGAAGGGTACACACTGGATGATACAGAGTATGAGACAGAGCTGGTATGCGTTGACGCGGACAATCCCGTAGTCAGCGCGGATCTGACTGTGACAGAAGAGGTGATCCGGCAGGCGTTCTCCCTGAAGAAGCTCTCGGACGGGGGAGCAGAGCCCATCCCGCTTGCGGGCGCGGGATTCAAGGCATGGCTCGTGAGCTCCCTGAAGAAGGAGGGAGAGGAATACGACCTGTCCGGGGCGGAGCCCGTAGTGCTGTGCGAAGACGGTTCTACGGAGCTTTTCACCGATGAGAAGGGGATGGCGGTGTCGGTACCGCTTCCCTACGGGACCTATCTGGTCAGGGAGACCACGGTGCCTCAGGACCACCTTCCGGTCGAAGATATCATGATCAGCATCCGCAAGGACAGCCCGGATGAGCCGCTGCCCGCCGAAGAGCTTACAGACTGCAAGGTTCGGGGGCAGATACGGCTCCTGAAGAGAGGACCTGTGCTGACCGGCTACAGCGGGCAGAAGTTCCTGTATGAGACCAGGGGACTTGCAGGCGCCATCTTCGAGGTGAAGGCAGCTCAGGATATCTTCCGCACCGACTCGGAAGGATATGAGAATGGACCTCAGACGGTTCTGTACGAGAATGGTCAGACCGTTGCCGTGCTGACTACGGACAGCAGCGGGGTGGCAATATCGCAGGAGCTTCCCCTGGGAAGCTATACGGTCAGGGAGACCACAGCTCCCTACGGGACAGTGCTGGTCGATAAAACCTATGAGGTGCAGCTTGAGGGCGACGGGGAGAGTCAGCTGGTGACAGAGGATCTGGAGATCGATGATCCGAGGCAGAAAGTCGCAATCAGGATCACAAAGTGCAACGGAAAAACCGGGAACACACCTCTTAGCGGCGCTGAATTCACGCTGTATGCGAAGGAGGATATCCATGCCAGAAGCGAAGACGGGAAGGCGCAGGGACGGCTCCTTGTGCGCGCGGGGACAGCTCTGGCCAGGGCTGTAAGCGGCAGGGACGGACAGCTGACCTTTGATCTGGACCTTCCACACGGCAGATACTATGTGCAGGAGTCCAGGGCGCCGAAGGGCTACCTGCTTGATAAACAGAGATATGACTGTGACTGCAGCTATGGAGATCAGAATAAGGAGAGCATGGAGGTCGGCCTGAAGATCCACAATGAACCGCTGAAGGAAACAGCCTCAGGATCCGCCCCTCGGACAGGGGATCCGGCAAGGCCCGGCATTTTCTTCCTTCTGCTGATCGCAGCGCTGGCTGTCATCGCATCTGGTATCGGGAAACTGCTGCGGGTCTCTCAGGAAGGCGGCTGCTTTGGCAGAAAATGAAATAATCTGATCAGCAACGCCGCAGCCGCCTTCTCAGCTCAGCGTGGCAGACATTGAACAGGTGTGATAGAATAGCTTCGTATCTTTGTTATGACCCTGCAGGGTCTGATGTGAGACGGGTATTCTTATGAGAAACTGGTGGAGAACGATTAAAAGAAACCTGGATGCCCCGTGGGCGGCATATACATTTGCCATCTGTTCGGGCGTTGTCCTGTTCCTGATCCTTTCGCACATATCCGTGCTGTGGGACGCATTGGGGGCTTTCTACAACTATATCGCTCCTGTAGTGATCGGAATCGCAATCGCCTACGTGCTGGATCCGATGGTAAAGTTCTGGGAACAGAAGGTGTTCCGCAAGCTGAGCGAAAAGGCGGCAAGACGTCTGGGCGTGACGATCACATTTGCGCTTCTGATCGTGTTTTTTACGATCCTTCTGGTAGCCATGATCCCGCAGCTGGTTTCCAGCATACAGATGTTTATCTCAAACCTGGGTTCCTATGCCCGCTCCCTGAACGGAATGCTTCAGAATCTGCAGGAATTCGCCGCGCAGCACAATGTGGACATATCGAAGTTCACGACTTCCGTAGGAGACATGGTCGGATCGCTGACGGATATCCTCCCGAAGAGTCTCAACGGGATCCTGAATACAACGATCTCCTATGGTGTCGACATCTTTAACGGCGTGATCTCGACCATCATCGCGATCTACATCCTGCTGGGCAAGAAGAGCCTTCTGGCGGGTCTCAAGCGGCTGTGGAGGGCTCTGACAAATGAGCGCTCCTACCAGAGGTCCTATGACTTCCTGGGCCGGTGCAATGAGATCATGATCAAGTTCATCCTGAATGATCTGCTGGACGGACTGATCATCGGCATTACGAATGCGGTCTTCATGCTGATCGCCGGATATCCCTATGTACCGCTGATCTCTGTGGTCGTCGGAGTAACCAACCTGGCACCGACCTTCGGACCGATCCTCGGCGCGGTGATCGGGGCTGCGATCCTGGTACTGATCAACCCGCTGTATGCACTTGGTTTCCTGATCTTTACCATCATTCTTCAGACCGTTGACGGCTATATCATCAAGCCGAAGCTGTTCGGCGGGCAGCTGGGAGTTCAGTCAATCTGGATCCTGATGGCTTTGATCGTGTTCGGAAGAATGTGGGGTGTCGTGGGAATCCTCCTGGCGATCCCGATCGCAGCGATTCTGGATTACATCATCCGGGACGGCCTGCTGGTGTGGCTGGAGCGAAGAAGAAGCAGAAGAGATGCCGCTGCAGCCAGAGCATCTGGGGAAGACCAGAAGAACTGAGAGGATCAGGATAAAGGATCAGGGTACACCTGAAACAAAACAGTACAGACTACAACACCCCGTATCAGGCGTGCCTGATACGGGGTGTGTTTTATGCTTCGGTATAGATTAATGTGATCTGTCAGGTTCTGCCGGATGCCATCAGCTCTCGCCGTTGGCGACCACCGGAGTCGGGCGGTTCTCATTGAAGACGCCTTCCAGATTAATGAGCTGGCTGAGAGAGGAATCCTCTCCGTTCATGGCCAGATACAGACGATATCCGTCTACATCGATACGGCCCTGCCTGACATATCCGTCTGTGATCTGCACCCAGTAGGGAACGGATCCGTCTACATTGCAGTAGAAGTGATAGCCGACGGAATTGTAGTAATCATACTTTTCATTTCCGCTGTAGCCTTCCCAGTTGCCGATGTCATTGCCGTGGGCGAAGATGATCGTATCGACCGGGCCGACGATCGGCTCTACGGTAGCTACCCATTTCTCGTTGTCTGTGCGGAGCGTGTCAACGCTCTTATCCGTGACGGACAGATGTCCCCAGGTGTGGGATGCGAATTCCCATCCTTCTTCCTTCAGGGCATTGGCGATAACCGTTGCGTCCGCTACATCCTGATCGTAATTGTAATCCGGATGGGCGTCGAGCCATGCCCGCTGGTCTTCCATCAGATTCTCCTGGAGCAGGTAGTCCGTATCCGTGCGGTAGCCGAAGACTCCGTTGTAACCGGTCATCGCGAGGATGCCGCGGGCTCCGTGGTAGGCTCCGTCCGGATGCTCCTTCAGGAAGCTGTTCAGTCTCGGGACTACGTCATAGTCGCCGACGGTCGTGTTGCCGGCCGCATCCGTGTAGAGGCACTTGACCTCGCCATTTTCATCGAGCACCAGCTTCTCCGGGAAGCTTGCCGCTGCGTAGGAATGATAATAGCTCAGGTCATCTACGGACAGGACGATCGCCTTCTTGCCCTCGGGAAGCTTCAGCTCGGTGTTCGGAGCAAAATGTACATTCCCGTCTGCGTCCGTAGTCTGGACGACCAGATCGCGGAGACGGACATATACATATCCCGCATCGTACAGGCGCTGGGTGATCATATCGAATTCATCGACTGTTACCATCCACGCATTGTAGCCGTCCACGGCACTCTGACCAAGCGCTTCCACATCGAAGGCCTTCGAAGTGGAGTTGAGCAGCGAGTGGTAGAAGATATGGGGAACCGTCGTGGGCTCCACCGGGACACAGGCGTCTCTCTGAGTGGTGTAATCGGTGATCATCTGCTGGATGGAGGCATCCGTATCATAGCCGGAGATGCTCATCAGCTTTGCGATCGCGCCATCGTAATCATAGCCGGCGGCAAGAAGCTGTGCCTCGCTGATCAGCTGCTGTGCCTGGGTACTGCCGGAAGGCTCTGTGACAGGCTGCGTCTGGGCCTCTGTCTGCACCTCGGTCTGGACAGCGGCAGGCGCGGCTGTCTCCGGAGTGGTCTGTGATTCAGACTGGGCGCTGAGCTGATTCTCGATCGCGCTGAGAAGGGGATTGCCATCTTCCTTCTCTACGACATCCGTCGATCCGGTCTTGACCTGGGGACGGGCCCCGAGAAATGCCGGCCACGGAAGATCCGCGTCTCTTGGTACCAGGAAAAATGCGTAAACCGCGGCGCAGGCTGCGACCAGGCAGAGAATTACGATGGTAGTGAACGCTACCTTCAGTTTATGATCCTTTCTGCGCCTTGCCCTTCGTCTGCGGGCGGCTTCCTCCATCTGCGCCTCAGTCATAAAGGAATTGTCTCTGCGATCCTCTCTAGCCATACCGGTCTCCCCTCTTAATTCCCCTCTGTATATGGATGATAAATACTATGATAAATACTATATAAATATAACTGATATATCTTACCACATCCTGTAAGAGGCAGGCAACAAAAGGGTTGAAGACACGCGAAAAATCTATTATGATAAACGAGTCGGGGAGTCTGTAAGGGGAGGTTTACTATGCACAACTCATCTGGAAATAAAAACAGCGGCGGAGATGCGTTCCGGGAGTGGCTTTCGGATCGTCTTCGCTATTTTATTTTACTGATCGCGCTTGCGATCGCGGTTACAGCCATCACCATGGTCTCGTCGCTGATCGACAGCAATATGAGCCGCAGCAACAGAAGTGCCGGCGGCGCAGGAACAGCGTCTGATGTAAAGTCTGAGAAAGAGACGCAGGAGGCTATCGTGATCCTCTCTTCGGAGGAAACGGCTCCGCAGACTGATCCGGAGAGCGCTCCGGCAGCCGTGAAGGCAGAGACGGACTCCGCTGACGGGCAGGATGCAGAGGAAGTGAAGGAATCAGAGACGCAGGCTGCTGCAGAGGTGGAAGAGACAGCCGCGGAAGAGACAGCCGCGGAAGAGACCGTAGGTGCTGCAGAGGCACAGAGCGAGGAAGCTGCAGAGAAGGTGACCGAGGCTGCCGAAGTACAGACCGAGGAAGCTGCAGAGAAGGCGACCGAGGCTGCCGAAGCGCAGAGCGAGGAAGTATCAGAGAAGGCGACCGAGGCTGCCGAAGCACAGAGCGAGGAAGTCACGCAGAAAGCGACCGAGGCTGCCGAAGCACAGAGCGAGAAAGCTACAGAGAAGGCGACCGAGGCCGCAGAAGCGCAGACCGAGAAAGTCACGCAGAAAGCGACCGAGGCTGCAGAAGAGACGGTTCCGGAAGAGACCTCCGTGAAAGAATCGGAAGCATCTGAAGAGGAGACTGTTCAGGCGGCCGAAAAGACGGAAGCAGCCGTAGAAGAGTCTGAAGAGGCTACGGAGAAAACGAAGAAGTCCATCGGACTCACAACGACCAGCTCGACTGAGAAGACTGTCAACGCAAGCTCAGACAGCAAGAAGCCGGTCACGGCGGCAACTCTTGCCGGCGTCGGCTCCGAAGAGATTGAGACAGAGACGGAGAGCAGGGTCAGCACCGGCAGCGTCACTGTCAGGCGTGCGTCGAACGCGGCGGTCGTAACTGCGCTGGTGAGCGGTGGATCCTCCACCAGCGGAAACAGAGCGTCTGTCACCAATATGGATACCGGCAGCACGACCGGTACCTACCGCAGAGTGACTGGCACAGATACCGCTCCGGCAGCACTTCCCTCAGGAGGAGCTTCGGATACGGATTATTCGGGCGGCGTGATCGAGACGGCAGGGAGCACCCAGACCGCAGGCAGTGATGTCGTGGTCGAAGCTCCGCAGCCAGTCGTCGAACCGGTGGCACCGTCTGCACCGGAGCCGGAATACCGCACGATCATAAGCGCCTGCAACATCCGCAGCTATCCGGATTACGGCGACAATGTGATCGGACAGCTGTACGGCGGTGAGACCGTTCTGTTCTATGGCCTTGAAGGAGGCTGGGACAAGATCGAATACAATGGGATCGTAGGTTATATAGGACCGAAGTTCCTGCAGTAAGAGAAAACAGACAGAGCAATCGAAGGGGCCGGGAATCCGGCCCCTTTTTGATGGGTGGAAGAGATAAAAACCCCTTTTCTTGACAGAACGGGCCAAGCGGTGTAATATCTAGAATACACAATGTAGTATTAAAAACTACGTTGCACGATTCGCGAAACTGCTGCAGCTCGTTTGCGGCTCATACGCTTGGAAGGGGGGACACCTGTATGTCAGTATCAATCAGAGAACCCGGAAGTGCGATTACACACGCAATTGGAATCATGATGGCGCTGGTCGCTGCCATCCCGCTGTTATCAAAAGCAGGCCAGAGTTCACCGCAGAGTCTGGCCGCGGCCATGATCTTTCTGCTGAGCCTGGCGGCGCTGTATTCCGCCAGCACCATATACCACTCGGTGGTTGTGCCGAAGAAGATCCTGCGGTATTTCCAGAAAGCAGATCACATGATGATCTTCGTGCTGATCGCGGGGACCTACACGCCGGTCTGCATGCTTACCCTGCACGGCAGGAGCGGAAACCTGATGCTGATTGTGATCTGGACGCTGGCTGTGATCGGCATGTTCGTCAAGATGTGCTGGATCACCTGTCCCAAGTGGTTCTCCTCGGTGATCTATATCGCTATGGGATGGTCCTGCGTGATCATCATGAAACCGCTGATCGGGGCATTTGACCTGGCAGCCCTGGCGTGGCTTGCAGGGGGCGGCATCATCTATACGATCGGAGGCGTGATCTACGCGCTGAAGCTCCCGCTGTTCAACAGCAGGCACAAGAACTTCGGAAGCCATGAGATCTTCCACCTGTTCGTGCTGGCGGGGAGCCTGTGCCACATTATATTCATATATAAGTATGTCCTGTGATATTTGGCTTGCCTGCAATGTTATTTTATGATATCTTTTTCCGGTTGGCGTAAAAAAGCACAGGAACAGATATTATTATGAAGGAATACACACAGATCACATTGCAGCTCAAAACACTGCTGGACGGCGACGAGTGGCTCAAGGGCCTCGTGATCAAGTCCATCGACCAGGCGGCGAAGGAGAACTCGGATCCGGTCAAGAATCCGGTACGCAGTCTGGAACAGCTCTACGATTATATAGATTTTACCCAGACCGTCATGCCCTGGGCATATCTTCCGGAAGAGTGCTTTAAGAACTTTGTCACGAAGACGGACCAGAGCTGCCTCTATCTCTACTATCTGCTGGACAGGCCGCTCCCGGAGCTGGAGGACAAACTGGAATTCAGGCCCTCTGTGCAGTTCCTTGAGCCGATCTACCACTGGCTGAAGGACTACAACAATGCGCTGAAGGTCTACATGGATTCTGAGGAGTCCTGGAAGGATGAGTATTACGAATCCCTCTACAAGGATCCCACCTGGCATCTGGACCAGGGATGGTTTGAGGATCGTTCCAACTGGCATTCCTTCAATGATTTCTTCTCCCGCAGGCTCAGCGACACGGATAAGATCCGTCCGCTGGCAGCTCCGGAGGATGACAGCATCGTCGCCTCTCCGGGAGACTCCCTTCCGCAGGGAACCTGGGAGATCGATGAGCAGGGCAGATTCTGCAGCGGCGACGTGTATGATGAGAACGGCGTTCTGATCAAGACATCCGCATTCTTCAGCGTGTCAGACCTTCTGGGAGAAGAGGGCGCGCAGTATGCAGCCGAGTTCAACGGCGGCACCCTGACTCATACCTTCTACAACTTTGATGATTATCACAGATGCCACACGCCGGTATCCGGCAAGGTGCTGGCAGCGTATGTGATCGGCAATCCGGATGCCGTAGGCGGCATCACGACCTGGGAGCCGGAGAGAGGGATGTACGTCCTGGAATCCTGCTTTGCGGGCTGGCAGTCCTACGAGACGAGAGGCTGCGTGATCATTGATACTGAGGAGTACGGACTGTGTGCGGTTCTTCCCGTAGCCCAGGGACAGGTATCCAGCGTTCATTTCACCGACAATATCAAGGTCGGCGAGCGGATCCATAAGGGAGACGAGCTGGGATACTTCCTGTTTGGCGGATCGGACTGCGTCATGCTGTTCTCGGGAAAGACAGGATTTGAACTGACCGCGCCGCTGGCGTCCAGCGAAGACACCTACGCCAATGGATACGCGAAGGTCCTGTGCCGCTCCCAGTACGGCCGCTTTGTAAAAAAGTGACCAAAACACAAGGGGAATTTAATTATATATCAAATGAAAATGATCTTTCCTGCGCTATGATGTAGGAAGATCATTTTTTATTGTTACAAAACAGCCGGAAAATGTCTGATCCTGTGACCTGCGCGCAGGAGTTTCCGTCTGTAGAGATAAGAAGACAGTAAGGGAGGCTTTCCATGGAAGAAAGGCAGATAATCGATCTGTACTGGGCAAGATCCCAGGAAGCGGTCGAACAGACCAGGATCCGGTACGGCCGGCTGATCTATTCGATCGCCATGAAGATCCTCAGGATCCGGGAGGATGCCGACGAGTGCGAGAATGATACCTATATGAGAGCGTGGAACAGCATGCCGCCTCAGCGGCCGGCACTCCTGAGCGCATTCCTGGGGAAGATCGCCAGGAACCTTGCCCTGGACCGCTACGAGCGGGAACATGCGCAGAAAAGAGGCGGCTGCGAGATCCCTCTGATCCTGGATGAGCTGGAGGAATGCGTCCCGTCCGGCAGCGGCATGGAGCTGCCGCTGGAGATGCGGGATATCCTGAACCGTTTTCTGGAAGGACAGACAGAGACTGCAAGAAAGATCTTTCTGAGACGGTACTGGTTTGGTGACAGCGTGAAGGAGATCGCCGGGCTGTATGGCCTGGGCGAGAGCCGGGTGAAGATGTCGCTTCTGAGAAGCCGGGATACCCTCAGGAAATATCTGGAGGCGGAAGGAGTCAGCATATGAGTGAGAACAACGAAAAAAGAAAACAGGCACAGAGCCTGCTCCATTCAATGACGGATATAGATGACCGTTTCTTGGAGGAAGCCATGGAGCAGCCGTCCGCGGGTGAAGCATCGAAGCCGGAGGGCAGGAAGATGCGAAGGTACAGCACATGGGCTCTGACAGCAGCCGCGTGCCTGACGGTGGTAATCATCGGCCGGTATGTGACGCTGAACAGGGACTCGGCTCTGAAAAATGAACAGCCCTCTGCCGTGATGGAGCAGATGATGGATACGGAGCTTCCTGTGGCCGGCAGCGCGCAGAGTGTACCGGCTGAGGCTTCAGACAAGGCAGAGAGTGTACCGGCTGAGGCTTCAGATAACGCAGTGAGCATACCGTCAGAGGATGCAGGTATGGCGGCAAGTATGCCGGATGAGGCTTCAGAAAGGGCTGAGGTCTCAGAGGAGGCCGCAGCGCAGGAAGAGATGCTGGATGCAGCTTCGGTGCAGGCCATCAACCCATTTATCGATACGAAGACGCTGGAAGAGGCGCAGGAGATCGCGGGGTTTGAACTGAATGTGCCCAGGGCGGAGGATCCTTATACGGTCCTGAATTACAGGGCGGTCGAGGGCTCGATGCTCGAGATCATCTACTGGGATGAGAAGGGCACGGAAGGCTATCGGATCCGCAAGGCTGCCGGAAGTGAGGATATCAGCGGAGACTACAATGAATATGCACTGGAGAAGACGGTCACCCTGGCAGACGGGACGAAGGTCACTCTTCGGGGAGATGAGGAGGACCAGTGGTCTTTGGCGGTATGGACGATGACAGAGGCATCCGTGGAGAAGGAGGACTATTCCTTTGCGATCTGCTGCAGGGAGAAGACCCTGACTGCGGAGCAGATCACTGAGATGGCGGAAGTGATGTCGCAGGAGTGATGTCGCAGAAGTGATGACGCAGAGGCGCTGACGCAGCAAAGAGCCTGCCGGAAGAGGAACAGGCAGGTTCAAAAGGGAAGTATTGAACATAGAAGAAGCTCTCAGTCCGGCATCCGGCAGTGCGCCGTGTTCGGGCTGAGAGCTTCAGCTGTTTCATAGCTTCACCTTCAGATTCATTTTCAGGCTTATTCTACGGCTTTGATCGTCTCCAGAACCGCATCGCGGATGGCCGCGTTGACTTCCAGGGCCTTCTGGCGGGTGTCCTGTCTGGAGTAGAAGTAGAACTTGATCTTCGGCTCTGTTCCGGAGGGACGGATGGCGAACCATGTGCCGTTGTCCAGGAAGAAGCGAAGGACGTTGGAGGCCGGGATATCTTCATAGCCGTCCTTGTAGTCGATTACCTTCACGACCTTGTAGCCTGCGACGCTGTCCCAGCTTCCGTCCGGATTCTCCTGGACGGCTGTCGCCGGAACAGTGGCTGCCTTGGGCAGATTGCGGCGGACGCTCTCCATCATGCGGCTGATGCGCTGGGCGCCTTCGATTCCCTTGAGGACCAGATTCGGCTCATCTTCCGCATAGGCGGCATATTTCTCCGAGAGATTCTCCAGTACCTGGAACAGGGTCTTGCCCTGCTTCTTGTAATATGCGGCGGCTTCCGCGACCAGCATGCCGGCGCTGATGCCGTCCTTGTCACGGATCTCCGGGCAGGCGGCGTAGCCGACAGACTCCTCATATCCGAACAGATAGGTATATCCATTTTCAAGAAGATACGGGATGCGGCCGCAGATATTCTTGAATCCGGTGAGGGCTTCAAACATCTTCACACCGTAGGACTCCGCGATCTCGGTGGTCAGGGTGGAGGTTACGATGGACTTGACCATCGCGCCTTTCTCCGGAAGGGTGCCGGCGTCCTTGTGACCTTCGAGAATATAATTCACCAGCAGATAGCCGGTCTGGTTGCCGTTCAGCGGGACATAGCTGCCGTCATCGGCAAGAAGCTCTATGGCGAAGCGGTCGGAATCGGGATCCGTTGCCATCAGCAGCTCTGCGCCGACCTTTCTGCCCAGCTCCTCGCTGAGTCTGAACGCCTTGGGATCCTCCGGGTTCGGATATCCGACGGTGGTAAAGTCGGGGTCCGGATCCTTCTGCTCTTCCACGATGTGGAAGTTGGTGAAGCCTCTTTCCTTCATCATCTTCGAGAAGGGGATGGAGCCTGCGCCATTCAGCGGGGTGTATACGATCGGGATCGTCAGATCCAGCTCATCGCCCTCGTGGATCGCCAGCTTTTCGACCATATCCAGGTAGAGCCGGTCTTCCTTCTCGCCCAGAAGGGTGATCTTTCCCTCTGCCACCAGCGAATCGTATTCAGAGTAGTCCACGTCGCAGTCTGTGAAATAATCCAGCGAGTCGATCTTCTCGGTCATGCCGTCTGCCACATCCGCGCTGACCTGGCAGCCATCTTCCCAGTAGACCTTGTATCCGTTGTATTCCTTCGGATTGTGGGAAGCGGTGATGTTGATGCCGGACACGGTCCCGAAGACACGGATCAGGCAGGCAAGCTCAGGCGTCGGACGAAGGGACGGGAATGCATAGACGCGGATCCCGGCCCGGGCGAGGATGCAGGCTGCCAGACGAGAGAATTCCATGGAAAAATGACGGGGATCATGTGCGATGATCACACCCTTCTCCATGGCCTGCGGGCCGGCTTCGATGATATAATTCGCGATGCCCCTGGTCGCCCTGCCTACGGTATAGACATTCATGCAGTTGGTGCCGGCGCCGACAACACCGCGAAGACCGGCTGTGCCGAAGTGCATATCCTGGAAGAAATGCTCACGCATCTGATCCTCATGCTCCTGAAGCTCAAGCAGCTGTGCGTGAAGCGGATCCGATTCGGGCACATTCGCGAGCCACAGATTGAAACGATCTTTGTAATCCATCAGAATAATACCTCCCTTTCCCATTTTATCCCGGCAGTCTCGCGGGACTGCCTGACTCTGGAGTTGGTTTGGCCGCAGGGGCCAACCTATAGGTTTATTCTACCATTAAATATGATAAAATGTTAAAATCAACGAAGTTATCAGAGAATTTTTCATGAAAACAGGGGATCGCCATATGACTACTGACAATCGTGAAAGCCTGTCACAGCTGCTGGAACAGGACCGGGAACAGGTCCTTGCCAGTCTGCAGGCGGACAGACAGCCTGCGCAGGCAAGACAGGTCCTGGAGAAGGAGACTGAGCGCCTCATGTACCGCGCTGCCCGGATGGAAGACGACCGTTCCAGGGCTCAGGCGGTCCAGGGGATGCTGCAGGTTGTCAGGAACACGCTGCCTCTGCTGGAGTCGGTTACGGACACGGAGGTTTGGGAGAAAAATGTCCCGGCGCAGAAACGGTCAAAACTGCGTCTGACGCTTCCGGCGGCTGCGTCCCTGGCGGGCGGACTTCTGTGCGCGGCTGCGGGGCTGTTTGGACAGGCTGCGGCAGGCAGGGTCCTGAGCATCGGAGCCCTGCTGTGGACGGCTGCCGGATGCGCGCTGCTGACGCTGGGCGGATATCTGGCCGGCCGGGGCGTCGGAGGAAAACAGAAGAAGCCGGAAGTGACCTATACCTATCTTGTGGATCCGGCCCAGGTCTGGCATGTCCTGCAGGGGATCGTGCTGACGGCTGACCACACCCTGGAAGAGGCTCAGGAGTACGCGAAGCTGGAGGAGACAGCCGGCGGGAGAGACCTGGCAGTGCCGGACAAGGACGAGCTTTCATTTTTCTCGGAGCTTCTGGAGAATGCCTACGCCAGGAGGAGACAGTTCCCCTCGGATGCCGCGCTTGCGGAGCAGGTGGAGAGCATCCGGTATTACCTTCATTCCAGAGGGGTGGAGACAGAGGATTATTCCGAGCAGAGCGCGGAATGGTTTGAGGTGCTTCCTTCCGGAAACAGCCATGTTACGATCAGGCCTGCGATGCTCCATGACGGAGTGCTGCTGCGCAAGGGACTTGCGGCCCTCTGACATGCAGCAGGCGCAGATCTTGGATACAGAGGACAGATATGGAACGTTACTATGGATTTGACCTGGGAGACGCGGAGAGCGCGGTCGCCCGGCTGAATAGTGAAAATGCCCTGAAGGACCCGGACGTGCTTGCGGTTGGCGGCGCGCAGAGCTTTGTCACGGCCTTTGCCAGGCGGCAGAGCGGGGAGCTTCTGATCGGGGAAGGCGCCTGCTATGCTCCGGATGCGATTGAGAGAAAGCTGCGCTTCAAGAGCAGGTTCCTGACAGATCCTCAGAGCGCCAGAGACATACGGACCTTCGCGGCAGGGGTGCTGTCCAGGCTGATTGGTGACGGCAATCTGGCGCAGGGAGAGGATTCCTGCTTCTACGTGGGGTGCCCTGCGGGATGGTCGAAGGCGGACCGCGAGCGGTATCGCAGGATCTTTGAGGACGCAGGCTATCCGCCGGCCCGGATCATCTCCGAGTCCAGGGCTGCGCTGATCTCCGCATGCAGGTCCAGACATCTGCAGATCGCCTATGATATTCTGTCGAAGCCGGTCCTGGTAGTGGATATAGGATCTTCGACTACGGATTTCGCATTTATCGAATCAGGCAGGGAAGTGGAGCTGCAGACCGCCGGCGAGGTGATGCTGGGAGGCGGCATCATGGACCGGATGCTGCTGGAGGAGAGCGTGGAGGCAAGTCCCGACCGCTCCGCGATCCGGGAGATCTTTGACAGGAGCGAGGCCTGGAGGAATTACTGTGAATTCGCGGCCAGGCGCCTGAAGGAGAAGTATTTCGGGGACGAGGCATACTGGGCGAGCCGGCCCTGCACCCGCAGCATCGAGATCCTCGGTCAGACGCCCCTGCAGCTGACGATCCGCATGAACCGGGACATCGCGAACAGGATACTGAACGCTCCGGCGCCGGGACTGAAGGGAGCTTCATTTAAAGAGGCCTTCTGCGAGAGCCTGGCACAGATACGCGCTAAGATCCGCGAACAGTCTCCGGAGCTGATCTTCCTGACCGGAGGCGTGTCGAAGCTTCCCGCGATCGGGCAGTGGTGCCAGGAGGCATTTCCGGACAGCGTTGTGGTGACGACGCCGCAGCCGGAATTCTCGGTCGCCCGCGGACTTGCCTGCTGCGGCAGGATCGACGAGGACATGAGGGCCTTCCGGAAGGAAGTGGAGGACCTGATAGAGACGAGCACCGTGGAGAGCATCGTTGCGAGCCACATGGAGGATCTGTACCGGCGCATCGTGGACGCCCTGGTGGATCCGATCATGGAGAATGCCGTCATGGCTGTGTTCGAGCGCTGGCGCGCGTCTGAGATCAGCCGCCTGTCACAGATCGACGAAGAGCTGGCGAAGGAGATCGAGCGGTATCTTCGGTCGGAAGAGGCTCAGGCCATTCTGGTGGGGACCGTATCCTCCTGGCTTGGCCCTGTGGCGTATGAGTTGGAGGAGCATACGATGCCGATCTGTGTGCGGCACAATGTTCCCTACAGGGCTCTGAACCTGAACAGCTATCTGTCGCTGTCCGATATCGACATCAGGATCGACACCAAAGACATGTTTGCCCTGGACCAGATCACCTGGATGATCAATGCGATCATCTCCGTGCTGGTCGGACTTCTGTGCGGAGGCAGCGGGGTGGCCCTGATCGCGGGCGGCCTGGAGGGGATCATCGTCGGGGCGATCCTGTCCCTCAGCGTGCTGCTGATCGGCCAGGGACACATAGAGAACCGGATGATGGATATCGATCTGCCCAAGCCCCTTCGCAGGCTTGTCACCAGATCCTCCTTTGAGAACCGCATGAAGAAGATCGCTCCGGAAGTGAAGGCAAATTTCTTTGAGAGCCTGGAGAAGGAGAAGAACCTGGAGATCACAGGCCGGCTGACGGGGGAGATCTCCCAGCAGATCGAGCAGTGCCTGATCCGGATGGCCGAAGTGGTGGAGATACCCCTCGGCTGATCCCATAGGAGTAGTATGACAGGATTTTATAAGAAAACCGCGGCACTCTTCCTGCTGGCGGCATGGGTTGGCGCCCTGGCGATGTCCTGCGCCGGCGAAGAGGCCCTCTTCGAGTACGCGCCTCTGGTGCGCCTTCCGAAGTATTACAATCTGGAAGAGCAGGGGAAGAGGCCTGTCGTCAGGAGCCAGGGGAAGCTTGCTTCCTGCTGGGCAATCTCTGCGTGCTCTGCCATCGAGTCCGCGCTGCTGCCGGAGCAGGAATATCTGTTCTCGCCCGACCATATGGCCCTTCAGAACGGATTTAATACCGTGCAGGAGGATGGCGGGGATTACTACATGATCATGTCCTACCTGGCAGGCTGGAAGGGGCCGGTGCCGGAGGCGGATGATCCTTACGGAGACGGTCAGTCGCCGGAGGGACTGACGGCCGCGGTGCATGTCGGGGACATCCGGTTCATGCGGGGGATGTCGCAGCAGCGGATCAAGCAGATGATTCTGACCTATGGGGCGGCACAGTCTTCTCTGGCCATGGACCGGTCGAAGATCGACAGGGAGCAGTACCATTATTACAACAGCAGGACCTCCTCTTACTATGACCCCTTTGAGGAGGAGCTTGACCATGATATCCTGGTCCTGGGATGGGACGACAGCTATCCGGCGGAGAACTTCCGCATCCGGCCGAGAAGAGACGGGGCATGGATCTGCCAGAATACCTGGGGGGAGGATTTTGGCGAGGACGGAATCTTCTACGTCTCCTACGAGGACAGGAACCTGTTTCGAAAGGGCGGCCTCGTCTACAGTGACATCCGCGAAGCTTCCGCCTCGGAGAGAGTCTATGAGCAGGATTCTCTCGGATGGCAGGGGAGACAGGGATACGGCACAGGCCAGTGCTGGTTTGCCGGTGTATTCGAGGCAGAGCAGACCGAGTCATTAACAGGCATCGGGTTCTATACCACAAGCCCGTATACAGCCTATAAGACCCTGCTGGTCCCGGAGTTTACCGGAGCAGAAGACCTGGCCGGGGCGGCAGGATGGACGGATCAGGGTCATTTTTCCAGGATCCTTGCGGCAGGCCAGATCGCCAATCCCGGCTTTCACACGGTCAGCGTACCGGGTGAGGTGATCGTGCGCGGGGGACAGAGATACGCGGTGGTGATCTGGGTCAGCACCCCCGGAGAGAAGAAGCCGGCCGCCGTTGAGATGGCAAAGGACAGATACACACAGACGGTAACGACTGCGGGAAGGCAGACCTATCTCAGCAGGACCGGAGAAAAATGGGAAAACACGCAGGAGGCGTACCAGACCAATGTCTGCATGAAGGTATACACCCGGCAGATCCAGTCTATGGGAGAAGCTCCTATCGGATAACAGAAAGGAAACACGCAGAATGAAAAAGATCATAGTGGCAACCGGGAACGCGCATAAACTCAATGAGATCCGGGAGATCTGGGGAGATCCGCAGACGCAGATCCTCAGCATGAAGGATGCCGGCATCGATGTGGAGATCATCGAAGACGGAGAGACATTTGAGGAAAATGCGGTGATCAAGGCCCGCACAGTGGCGGCTGCGGGCGGCTGCATGGCGCTGGCGGACGACTCGGGACTTGTGGTGGACGCGATGGATCAGGAGCCCGGGATCCATTCGGCCCGCTTTATGGGAAGAGACACATCCTATGAGATCAAAAACCGGGCGATCATAGACAGGGTAAATGAATACTGCACGCTGAAGGAGAATGGGGAGAGCGCCTGTGCCGGACGGCCCGGGAGTCTTCCGGACGGAACACCGGGAGAGCTTCGCTCCGCCAGGTTTGTCTGCGCGGTGGCTGCCGCCTGGCCGGACGGAACCGTCAGGACGGTGACAGGGGTCATGGAAGGCCGGATCGGTTATGAGATCGCCGGAGAGAACGGGTTTGGCTACGATCCGATCTTCTTCCTTCCGGAATACGGGAAGACCTCTGCCGAGATCTCGCCGGAGGAGAAGAATGCCATCAGCCACAGGGGAAAGGCATTCCGGATGATGCGTGAAGTCCTGGAAAGCCATGCGTGATGTTGCATTTCCACAGATATCGGTGTACACTCCAGTTGACTGAGGAAAAAGGGCTGAAGCTGTATACAGGAAGAGCATACAGAGATATTTTTAGAAGGAATATGTATGAAGGTATTAGTGGTCAGTGATACGCATGGGGTCGATGTCAATGTGGCAGTGGCGCTGGACCGGGAATGGCCTGTTGACGCGATCCTTCATCTGGGAGATTCCCAGGAAGATGAGGAAGAGTTTGCTGAGATCGTTGCGGGGGAGGATGTCCCGATCTACATGGTGAAGGGAAACTGCGACTATTTTGTGGACTATCCGCCCTCACGCATCATCACGCTTGCCGGGCACAGGATCCTCATGGCCCACGGGCACGGCTACTATGTAAACTTCGGGACCAAGGACCTGGAGGCGGACGCGCTGGCCAATGATTGTGACATAACGATCTACGGCCATACCCACAGGCCCCAGATCGATGAGAGCAACCCGGAGCTTCTGATCCTCAATCCGGGAAGTCTGTCCTATCCCAGGCAGGAAGGCCGCAGAAAGAGCTATATGGTCATGGAACTGGCGGAGGGCGAGAAGCCTGAGGTGGAACTGAAATTCATCTGACAGGGCCATCCTGAAAAGCGGGTCAGAAAAAGTTGGTTAAATTTCTCAGAATTGGGGATTGACAAAGCCACGCTCACGTAATATAATCCCGATTGTGTCTTGGGAAAACAAGATTCCGGGGTGTGGCTCAGTTTGGCTAGAGCACCTGCTTTGGGAGCAGGGGGTCGCAAGTTCGAATCTTGTCACCCCGATTACAATTGCATATTCATTATGCGGGTGTAGTTCAATGGTAGAACACCAGCCTTCCAAGCTGGATACGTGGGTTCGATTCCCATCACCCGCTTTTTGTGACATGAGTCTGTAGCTCAGCCGGATAGAGCAACGGCCTTCTAAGCCGTGGGTCGGGGGTTCGAATCCCTTCAGGCTCGTCCATTATGGTGGGTATAGCGCAGTTGGTTAGCGCGCCAGATTGTGGCTCTGGAGGCCCAGGGTTCGAATCCCTGTACCCACCCTTTCCCTTGGGCTATCGCCAAGCGGTAAGGCACAGGACTTTGACTCCTGCACACACCGGTTCGAATCCGGTTAGCCCAGCTTGGCCGTTAGGCCCGAATTTTATATTATGGATGGGGGACATTAGCTCAGGCGGTAGAGCACCTGACTTTTAATCAGGTTGTCCGGGGTTCGAGTCCCCGATGTCTCACGTGAAGATGTCTGCAGCATGAGTGCTGCAGGCTTTTTTTATCTGTGAAGGCCGGCAGTTTTCCGGCCGCGATACTTCTGTGGAAGTTGCGAAGAAGCGCAACTTGTGCTACATTGCTTCATGTCGGCGGTCATGGCGGAATTGGCAGACGCGCTGGATTTAGGTTCCAGTGGGAGACCGTGCAGGTTCAAGTCCTGTTGGCCGCACTGCGGGGGATGCTGCGTAGAGTGCAGCATCCCCTTTCTGCGCTCTAAAATCTGATTGCAATTCAACATCAGTGAATGCAAAATAAGATCATGATGAATACATTCCATGAAGTAAAAGAAGTAAAAGTATATACAGCGTCCTCTGCCTGCATGGGGGAGGAGAAGGTCTTTGAGGCATGGCTGGAGCGTGTGCCTGAGGCTCGCCGGCAGAAGGCGGTTAAGCCGAAGAATCCGAAGGTAAGAGCGGAGAGTCTTGCCGCAGGCGCGCTGCTGACGCTCTCGCTGGCAGACTATGTGTCAGCGAAGGGTCCGGGCGGCAAGGATCCGGCTCTCGTGCTTCCGGAAGACATGCGCTCTTTGCGGATTCTGGAAAATGAACACGGCCGGCCCTATCTTCCGGACTGTCCGGGGATTCATTTCAGCCTGTCCCATTCCGGGGACCGGGTGATGTGCGCCGTGGCGCAGTGTGAAGTCGGCTGCGATGTGGAGGAAGCCGGGGAGGAAGAGGCCGATCTGAGGAGGATCGGGTACGTTGCCCGCTGTCTGACCGAATCTGAGCGGGAGCTTGCCCTGGCGGACCCGTCCCTCTTCTACCGGATCTGGACGCTGAAGGAGAGCTTTGTGAAGATGACAGGGCAGGGGCTTGTGATCCCTCTGTCATCCTTTGAGGTCAGGCTGGATCCCACATCGATCTGCCAGGAAGTCACATCGATGCCGGTCGAACTGAAAGAGTACGGGAGGATTGGCGGGTATCAGTATGCCTGTGTATCACAGGCGGGGAGGATCGCGGATGAGATGATCCGCGTGGATCTGAGCAAGGTGCCGTGACGGCGCGGCAGGAAAAGCGGCAGCACACTACAGGAGGAGAAGGAGTATGAAAGTCACTTTGAAGGATCTTACCAAGAGGTTCCCGGGGCGGTCCCGGAAGGATCCTGCGGTTACGGCAGTCAATGATTTTGATTTTGAGATCCCGAGCGGACAGCTGGTGGGACTGCTGGGCCCCTCGGGCTGCGGGAAGAGCACGACCCTGCTCATGATCTGCGGACTGGAGAAGCCGACCCAGGGACGGATCTTTTTCGATGACGAGGATGTGACGGATATCCCGCCCGAAGAGCGGGGCGTGGGCCTGGTGTTTCAGAACTATGCCCTGTATCCCCACATGACGGTGGAGCAGAATATCATGTTCCCCCTGGGCAACCTGAAGGGGGAGCAGAAGCTCTCCAAAGAGGAGATGAAGAGGCGCGCCCTGGAGGCGGCAAAGCTTGTGCAGATCGACCAGCTGATGGGACGCCGGCCGAAGGAGCTGTCGGGCGGCCAGCAGCAGCGTGTCGCCATCGCCCGCGCCCTGGTTAAGATGCCCCGGGTGCTGCTGATGGATGAGCCGCTGTCTAACCTGGACGCGAGACTCCGCCTGCAGACCAGGGTCGAGATCCGCCGCATCCAGCGGGAGACCGGGATCACCACCATCTTCGTCACCCACGACCAGGAGGAGGCCATGTCCATCTCGGATACCATCGTGGTCATGAAGGACGGGGTCGTGCAGCAGATCGGCCGTCCCCAGGATGTCTATGACGATCCGAACAATCTCTTTGTGGCGAAATTCCTGGGCACGCCTCCAATCAATGTGTTCAGCGGGAGCCTCAGGGGCGGAAGGCTCTGTATCGGAGAGGAGGAAGTCTTCAGCATTGATGAGCTGGGGGCTGACTTTGTGGCTGCTTCAGCATCCGATTCTGCAGATTCCGGTTCGGACGGGGTCCGGAGGGAGCCCGGGAAGCTGGCGAAGGACGCAGGCGATACTGACGTCTGGATCGGCATCCGGCCGGAGGGCTTCTATGTGGATGAAAAGGGACCGCTGACCTGCACATTGAAGGGTGTGGAAGTCATGGGCCGGGATGTGACGGTCCTGTCCTCGCATCCTGCATTTGACGGGGAGACGATCCGGACCATCGTGGATTCGGAGAATCGTCCTGACACTGGCAGAAAGGAAGTTCATTTCCGCGTACGCCCCGGCAAGATCTTCGTTTTCTCGAAGGAGACCGGGGAGCGGCTGTACGGAAGCAGATAAAGGAGACACGGTATGGAGACGAACAATAAAAAGGCGTGGCTGTACCTGCTCCCGGCCGGGATCTTCCTGGCAGTGTTCATGGTATATCCGCTGATCGATGTATTTATCTATTCCCTGGAGGAGAGCTACAACTTTGCCTCCCAGACATCCCGCGGGACCGGACTGTTCAACTTCAGCTATATCCTGCACGATCCCTATTTCCTGCAGGCGGTCCGCAACACTGCGCTGTGCGTTGCCATCACGGTGCCCATCTCGACCGGGCTGTCTCTGCTGATCGCGTTCGGGCTCAGCTCGATCAAGGCACTCAAGAACCTGTTCCAGACCATTTATTTCCTGCCCTATGTCACCAATACGCTGGCAGTCGGCCTGGTCTTCATGATCCTGTTCAAGAAGACGGCCTACACGGACGGCATGGTCAACCTTCTGATTCATTTCTTCCACGGACCGACCGTTGACTTTATAGACGGTCCCTACTGGGCGAAAATGTTCGTGCTGTGCTTCTATGTGATCTGGATTGTGATGCCCTTCAAGATCCTGATCCTGACCAGCGCCCTGGCATCGGTCGACGTGAGCTATTACAACGCGGCGAAGGTGGACGGGACGAAGGGATGGAGGATCTTCCTGAGGATCACCCTTCCCATGATCTCACCGACCGTTTTCTATCTGATCATCACCGGCTTCATAGGAGCCTTCAAGGAATACTCGGATGCGGTCGCTCTGTTCGGAACGGATCTGAATGCCGCGAAAATGAATACCATCGTGGGCTATATCTACGACATGCTCTACGGCGATGCCGGAGGCTATCCCTCCTACGCGGCCGCGGCGGCGATCCTGCTGTTTGCGATCATCCTGACGATCACGGTCATCAACCTGCTGGTCAGCAGGAAGCATGTGTATTATTAAGGAGGGACGGATATGGGAAAGAGAAAGATTAAGTTCAAAACCGTTCTGACATATGTCCTTCTGGTGCTCTGGGGACTGATCGTCCTGTTCCCGTTCTACTGGATGGTCCTGACCTCCCTCAAGAGCTACAGCTCCTACAACTCGGAATACATTCCGAAGTTCTATACACTGTCGCCGACACTGCAGAATTATGCCGACGTGTTTACGGAGGTCCCCCTGGGGAGATATCTGCTGAACACGCTTCTCTTCACGGTGGTTACGACAGCGATCATGGTGGTCGTGGCAGTGCTTGCGGCATTTGCCTTTGCCAGGCTGAAGTTCAGGGGAAGAAACCTGGTCTTCGCGCTGTTCCTGTCTCTGATGATGCTGCCCAATGAGCTGGTCATCATCACCAACTTTGTCACCATCACCAACGCGAAGCTCAGCAACTCATTTCCGGGTCTGATCCTCCCGTCGGTCATGTCCGTCTTCTATGTGTATCTGCTCAAGGAAAACTTCGAGATGGTCCCCGACAATCTGTATCTGGCGGCGAAGGTGGACGGCACCAGCGATCTGAAATATCTTCTGCGCGTTCTGGTGCCCATCAGCAGGCCGACGATCATCACGATCATCATCCTGAAGGTCATCGAATGCTGGAATTCCTACGTGTGGCCCAGGCTGATCACAGATGATCCCCGCTACTACCTGGTCTCCAACGGGATCCAGGAGATCCGGGAAAATGGATTCGGCCGTGAGAACATACCTGCCATGATGGCTGCGGTCGTGGTCATATCGGTCCCGCTGATCGTCCTGTTTCTGATCTTCAGAAATAAGATCATGGCCGGTGTGCTGAGAGGAGGGACGAAGGGATGAGAAAGATCGGAAAAACCCTGCTCCTGGCAGTGTTCGCCCTGCTGTGCGCCGGCTGTCTTGGCGGCTGCCACGGGAGAGTCTCCACCACTTCATTTGCAGTGCCCGCTTCCTTTGACGAGGAGGACTCTTATGAGATCACCTTCTGGGCCAAGAATGACACCAATAAGACGCAGGTCAGGATCTACAACAAAGCGGTGGAGGGATTCCAGAAGCTGTATCCGAACATCAAGGTGAACCTGCGCCTGTATACCAACTACGGGGACATCTACAATGATGTCATCACCAATATCTCAACCGGAACCACGCCCAATGTATGCATCACCTATCCGGATCACATCGCAACCTACAAGACCGGAAAGCACACGGTGGTCCCGCTGGACGACCTGGCGGCCGATCCGAAGTACGGTCTGGGCGGTACGGAGCTTAAGTTTGACGGGCCGTCGCAGGAGGAGATCATACCGAAGTTCCTGGAGGAAGGCCGCATCGACGGCTTCCTGTACGCGCTTCCCTTCATGCGCTCCACGGAGGCGTGCTATATCAATAAGACCTATGTGGAGAAGCTGGGATACGAGGTCCCCGACGTGCTGACATGGGATTACATATGGGAGGTATCCGAGGCGGCCATGGAGAAGGACAAGGACGGGAACTTCAGGGTAAACGGACAGAATGTCATGATCCCCTTCCTGTACAAGTCCACCGACAACATGATGATCCAGATGCTGCAGCAGCTGGGGGCCGGCTATTCGACGCCCCAGGGCGAGGTGCTCCTGTTCAATGACACGACGAAGGAGCTGCTGCAGGAGATCGCGTCTCACGCGAAGAGCCGTTCATTTTCGACCTTCAAGATCTCCAGCTATCCTGCCAACTTCCTGAATGCGGGACAGTGCATCTTCGCGATCGATTCCACCGCCGGCGCGACCTGGATGGGTTCCGATGCCCCGCTGGTGGATATCAGCCCGGACAAGGTGGTTGACTTCGAGACGGTGGTGCGTCCGGTCCCGCAGGCAGATCCGGATCACCTGCAGATGATCTCCCAGGGACCCTCGGTCTGCATCTTCAATAAGCCGGATCCTCAGGAGGTCCTGGCAAGCTGGCTGTTTGCCCAGTATCTGCTCACTAATGAGGTGCAGATCTCCTACTCCGGAACGGAAGGTTATCTTCCGGTCACGTCGAAGGCACAGCAGTCGGAGGAATATCTGGATTACCTGGCAGCCGCGGGAGAGGATACGAAGGATCACTATCAGATCAAGATCGATGCCTCCAGGCTGATCATGGACCACACGGAGGACACCTTTGTCACGCCGGTATTCAACGGCTCTGCCTCCCTGCGTGACGCGGCCGGCCACCTGATCGAGGATGTCTCCAAGGGGGCGCGGCGCAAAAAGGAGATCGATGACAGCTATATTCAGAAGCTGTTTGAGAGCACCGAGAAGCTGTACCACCTTGACCAGATCCAGGTGGAAGGGAAAGAGGAGGACTTAAGAGATCTGGGACCCTTCCCGGCGACCGCGGTCGGACTGCTGACATTGCTGGGGATCGCCTGGGCGCTGATCCTGCTGTACGTGATCGCGGACTGGCTGCGCTCCGGAAAGAAGTCATAAGATCTGCCTTCCGATTGTCTGTCAATAGGCCTATATTTGGAAAAGGGTCTTGAGTTATCACTTCAGAAGTTGGTATAATAAAATAACTTTTGGCAAAACACAATGGGTGTGTGCAAACTAACAGGAGGAGAGACTATGAAGAGATTCAGAGTAGCAGCGGCGGCTGTTCTCGTGACTGCCCTCGCTCTCACAGGGTGCAGCAGCAACAAGAAAGAGACAGAGGCTGTGAAGGAGACACAGGCTCCGGCAGTTGAGGCGGCATCAGAGGCGGCATCAGAGGCAGTGTCTGAGGCGGCGGCAGCGGCAGAAGCAGTCCAGACTGAGGCAGCAGCGGCAGTCGAGGCAGCGCAGACCGAAGCTGCGGAAGCAGTTGAGGCAGTTGAGACCGAGGCGGCAGTTGAGGCAGTTGAGACCGAGGCGGCAGTCGAGGCAGTTGAGACTGAGGCGGAAGAAACAATCGAAGAAGTTATGACCGAGGCAGAAGCAGCGATCGAGGAGGCTCTGACTGAGGCAGAGGCAATCCTCGCTGAGACCGAGGCAGAAAAGGCACTTGAAGAATTCCTGACCGAGGCAGAGGCCGTCGCTGAGGCGATCGAGACCGAGGCGGAAGCAGTTGCTGAGACTGCTGAGACCGAGGCGGAAGCAGTTGTCGAGGCTGTTGAGACCGAGGCAGAGATCGTTGTTGAGGTTGCTGAGACCGAGGCAGAGGAAGCTGTCGAGGCTGCTGAGACCGAGGCAGAGGAAGCTGTCGAGGCTGCTGAGACCGAAGCAGAGGAAGTTGTCGTTGAGGTCGCTGAGACTGAGGCAGAGGCTGTTGTAGAGGTTGCTGAGACTGAGGCAGAGGAAGTTGTCGTTGAGGTCGCTGAGACTGAGGCAGAGGCTGTTGTTGAGGTTGCTGAGACTGAGGCAGAGGCTGCTGCTTCCGTTGAGACTGAGGCAGAAGCTGCAGAGGACGTCATGTCCTATGACGAGTATATGGCAGCACAGGATGACGATCCGGTTGTGATCGAGGCTTATGTGCAGGCGAAGCAGGCACTGTATGAAGACAATCCTGATGTCGGATGCGATACAGCTACCATCTATGCCCAGGATGAGGATGGTGCATACTTCCTGTACAGCGTTCCGGTTTCTCCGGAAGTCTATGAGAAGCTTGAAGAAGGCACCAAGATCAGAGTCAGAGGCTACAAGAGCACATGGGCCGGCGAGGTCGAGATCGTTGCGAATGACGATCTGGCGGAAGTTGAGATCATCGACGGCGAGAGCTATGTTGCTGAACCGACGGATGTCACCGATCTGCTGGGCGATGAGGATGCAATGAGCGCAGTCATGAACCAAAAGGTCGCATTCAAGGATATGACCGTTGAGTTCATCGAAGGCGGAAATGAGACCGAGGCTGAGGTCGGCTCCGCTGCAGGCGTTGCGTATCTGTACAGCTGGGATGGTTCCGGAAGCGAAGGCGATGACCTGTACTTCAATGCCTCCAAGGATGGCAAGCTGTACACCTTCGTCGTAGAGTCCTATCTGTGCGGACCGGACTCCGATGTCTATAAGGCAGTCAAGGAGCTCAAGGAAGGCGACACCATCGATATGGAAGGCTTCCTGTACTGGTATGAGGGCATGCAGCCGCATATCACCAGCGTGACGGTTAAATAATAAACGCCGATGACGTTCTGAATGTGAATAAGTATTGAAAAGCACCGGGTCTTCCGTCTGACGGAGAACCCGGTGCTTTTTATTTGTTCCTGATTACGTAATGCAGTGAATCATGTTTGAAGTAAGATGCTCAGCGTGCCTGGCTGAGAATGCCGCACTGCTCGATGGCGGACACGGCTTCCTTCATTTTCTCAGGAGGAAGGACCAGTGCCATGCGGACGTACCCTTCGCCCAGAGCGCCGAAGGAGGCGCCGGGGGTTACGATCACGCCGGAGCGCTCCATCAGTTCCATGGTGAATGCGGAGGAGTCTTCATATCCTTCCGGAAGCTTTGCCCAGACGAACATGGTTCCCTTCGAATCCGGAACGTCCCATCCGATCTCTCTGAGGCCGCCGCAGAGTGCCTTCATCCGCTCTTCATACGCCGCGCACTGCCTGGCCACGCCCTCCTGCGGTCCGTTCAGAGCGGCCGCGATCCCGTACTGGAGCGGGAGGAACATGCCGTAGTCAAACTGGCTTCTCACGTTGGAGAAGGTTCGGATGATGTCGCGGTTCCCGAGAACCAGGGAGGTCCTGCAGCCGGTCATGTTGTAGGACTTGGACAGGGAGTAGAACTCGACGCCGACTTCCTTCGCTCCCGGATAGGAGAGGAAGGACTTTCCTTCCCTGCCGCCGTAGATGATGTCGGAATAGGCATTGTCGTGGATAACGATCACATGGTGCTTCGCGGCCCAGGCGATCAGTTCCTCGTAAAATGCGTCATCCGCCACCGCGCAGACCGGATTGAGCGGATAGGAGACCAGGATATAGCTGGCCCGGTCAGCCACTTCCTCAGGGATGGAGGAGAAGTCGATCAGGTAATCATTGTCGCTGGAGAGCTCGTAGGGCACCGCCCGGGCACCGCACAGCTGGGGGCCGATGGAAAAGATCGGATAGCCCGGATCCGGGACCAGCACGGTGTCATCCGGATTGCACAGGGCAAGGGCGATGTGGGCCATGCCCTCCTGGGATCCGCTGATCGTCATGATCTCATCGTCTGCAAGCTCCACCCCGAATCTTTTCTGATAGAAGTTTCGGACAGCTTCCTTCAGGAAGGGGCGGTCCGTCAGAGCATATTTATAATTCTCCGGATCGAGAGAGGCCTTCGAGACGGCCTCCATGATATGCGGAGCTGTTTTGAAATCAGGCGTTCCGACCGACAGGTTGTAGATGGTTCTGCCTGCAGCCTCGAGCTCCATCTTCTTCTCGTTCAGTACGGCGAAGATGCCTGCCTGGAATTTCTGAGATCTTTCTGAAAATGTCATATCCATAGTTCTGTTACCTCGTTTTGCAGATCATTTTTCCCCAGTTTACTACACGGCTGCGGCAGACAGCAAGCATCAGCATTTCCATTTTCGTGGATGCACATGTATAATAATAGGTGCATAGTATCGCAGCGCATTTGCCGAAGGGCTCTGACCTTCGTAGAGCGGATTCAACGATTCATTCACAGGATGACCAGACTGACTTACTACATATACGGATCGATGAGGAGACTGTCTATGAACATGCTACAACTGAAATATGCGGTGGAGGTAGCTCACTATGGCTCCATTAATAAGGCGGCGGAGGCTCTGTATATTGCCCAGCCCAACCTAAGCCGGTATATCCGTGAGCTGGAGGAAGAGCTGGGCATCACCATCTTCAGGCGGACCTACAGGGGTATGATCCCCACACCGGATGGAGAGACGTTCCTTTGCTACGCGCGGCAGATACAGAATCAGATTGATGACATAGAGAAGCTGTATAAGGGAGAGAAACTGCACAAACAGCGCTTCTCCATCTCAGTTCCCCGAGCCAGCTATATCGCGGATGCCTTTGTGCAGTTCAGCCGTCACATCCAGGTGGAGCCCACCGAGATCTACTATATGGAAACCAATACCCGCAAGGCGATCCAGAACCTGCTTGATGCCAACTATCATCTGGGCATAATCCGCTACGCAGTGGACGATGATGATTATTTCAAGAGGGTGCTGGAGGAGAAGGGGATCGTATGTCAGCTGGTAACAGATTTCACCTATGTGGTGATCCTGAGTGAGAACAGCCCGCTGGCGTCGAAGGATGAGATCTTCTATTCCGACCTGGCGGATATGATCGAGATCGCGCATGGCGATCCCTTCGTTCCTTCCATGATGCCGGCCTCCCAGACAGATATTCCGCCGAACGGATCCGAGCGCTCGATCTTTCTGTTTGAGAGGGGAGGACAGTTTGATCTGCTCTGTGAAAATGAACAGACCTATATGATGGTCTCGCCGATCCCCGAGAAGCTGCTGAAGCGGTACAGACTGGTTCAGCGCCCCTGCCTTGACAGACAGCGGGTATACAGGGATGTGCTGATCTATCAGAAGGAGTATGAGCTGACGCAGCTGGACCGTCAGTTCATCGGAGAGCTGGCAGCCTCAAAGAGAAGGACACTGCGTATATCGGGGGCCATATAGCTGTTATGTTTATTTCGTCATACCTGAGGTGGAGAAAAGAAATTATAGTTACTGTATCAATCCGGCCCGGCAGGGCCGGGATGAGTTGTGAAAGGAATATATGCCGGGCGCCTGTTACGTCGACAGACAGCGTAAAGGGCGCCTTTCGCATGTTCCGGACTACAGTACCCCGTGCCTGTGAAAACAGGAGTTTCCACGGATTTAGCAATGTTTGAAAGTCAGGAGTAAGCCAATGTACAAGATTGTTCGCAAAAAGGCGCTGAACCCCACCGTTACGCAGATGGAGATCGAAGCGCCACTGGTAGCCGCCAAGGCAAAACCGGGCCAGTTTATCATACTGCGCGTGGACGAGGAGGGAGAGCGTATCCCGCTGACCGTAGCGGGCACCAGCCCGCAAGAGGGCACGGTGAAGATCATTTTCCAGATCGTCGGCGCGACGACAGAGCTGCTGAACCACAGGAATGAAGGGGAGTTCATTCAGGATTTCGTGGGTCCGCTGGGAGTTCCGACCCACACGGAGGGCATCCGGAAGGTCTGCATCGTCGGCGGCGGGGTAGGCTGTGCGATCGCCATGCCGGTGGCTCAGGAGTTCCATCGCCTCGGTGCTGAGGTCACCAGCATCATCGGCTTCCGCAGCAGGGATCTGCTGATCCTGGAGGATGAGTTCAGGGCATGTTCTGACAGGCTGGTCGTCATGACGGACGACGGCAGCTATGCACGTCACGGCAATGTCACGGTTCCGCTGAAGGAGATGCTTGAGGCAGGGGAGACCTTTGACGCCATCATCACGATCGGTCCGCTGATCATGATGAAATTCGTAACGCTCACGGCAAAGCCCTTCGGTGTACCGGTTACAGCAAGCATGAATCCGATCATGATCGACGGCACCGGCATGTGCGGCGGCTGCCGCCTGACCCTGCAGCAGGACGGGAAACGGGTCACGAAGTTCGCATGCGTGGACGGACCTGATTTCAACGCGTACGAGATTGACTTTGACGAGGCGATGAGCAGAGGAAGAATGTACTCGGCTTACGAACGCCGTGCCCGCGAAGAGGTGTGCAATCTCTTCAAGAATGCCTGAGGAGGAGAATAGATATGGCTGTTAATCCTAAGAAACATGAGATGCCTGCTCAGGCACCTGAAGTACGCGCGCACAATTTCAAAGAGGTGGCCCTGGGCTATTCCCGGGAGACCGCTGTGGAGGAGGCCGCGCGCTGTCTGAACTGTAAGACCCGGCCCTGCGTGGCAGGCTGCCCTGTCAACATCCACATTCCGGAGTTCATCCAGAAGGTGAAAGAGTTCGATTTTGAGGGGGCCTATCAGATCATCAGCCAGACTTCGTCCCTGCCTGCCGTCTGCGGACGTGTCTGCCCCCAGGAGACACAGTGCGAGAGCAGATGCACGCTGGGAAGAAAGTTCGAACCGGTCGGCATCGGCCGTCTGGAGCGCTTCGTTGCCGACTGGCATAACGCCCACGCTGCAGGGAAGGCTCAGGCACCGGAGAGCAACGGCCACCGCGTGGCGGTTGTCGGATCCGGTCCGAGCGGACTGACCTGTGCCGGGGATCTTGCGAAGAAGGGCTATAAGGTAAGCGTGTTTGAGGCACTGCACACTGCCGGAGGCGTGCTTGTGTACGGCATTCCGGAGTTCCGTCTGCCCAAGACGATCGTGGCCAGAGAGGTGGAGACACTGAAGGAGCTGGGAGTTGACATAGAGCCCAATGTGGTCATCGGCAAGACGCTGACCATCGACGAACTGTTCGGCATGGGATATGAGGCTGTGTTTGTGGGCTCGGGCGCCGGCCTTCCCCGCTTTATGAACATTCCGGGCGAGAGCCTGAAGGGCGTGTATTCTGCAAATGAATTTCTCACCCGCAGCAATCTGATGAAGGCGTACCGGGATGATCCGAAGACTCCGATCATGAAGGGCGGCAATGTGGCGGTCGTCGGAGGCGGCAATGTTGCCATGGACGCAGCCAGGACCGCGCTGCGGCTTGGAGCGGAGCATGTATATATCGTATACCGCCGTTCCATGGAAGAACTTCCTGCCCGCCGGGAGGAAGTAGAGCATGCCCGTGAGGAGGGCATTGATTTCCGTCTGCTGTGCAATCCTGTTGAGATACTGGGCTACAGCAACCCGGAGGATCCGCGCGACGAAAAGAACGGTTTTGTTACCGGGATCCGCTGCGTGAAAATGGAACTTGGGGACGCGGACGCGAGCGGACGCCGCCGCCCGGTGGTGATCCCCGGAAGCGAGTTTGACCTGGATGTGGATACGGTGGTCATGGCCATCGGAACAAGTCCGAATCCGCTCATCAAGAGCACCACAAAGGGACTTGAGGTCAATGAGCGCGGCGGCATTATCGTAGATGAAGATGGCCTGACAAGCCGTGAGGGCGTGTATGCCGGAGGTGACGCTGTCACCGGCGCGGCAACGGTGATCTCGGCAATGGGTGCCGGGAAGGTGGCGGCAAAGGCCATAGACGAATATCTGAGCGGCAGGTAAGAAGGGAGAGCGGCCGGGAATGATCAGACCGGATCGGGTGATTGCACTGAGGGGGAGCCAGACGGTTTTTCAGTACAAAGACCTCTGTGCCAAGGTATACTCCCGCACCCATTCCTGTGCGGATGTTCTCCGGGAAGCCGGTAATCTTGCAGCGGCCTGGGAGGGAGGCGCGAGCGTCCCTGGACTTATAGAGGTGAGACAGCAGAATGGCCGCTGGATGATGGTGACGGAGTATATACCGGGAGAAACCCTGGCGCAGCGGATCGGATCCGGGAAGGACAGGCTTTCCTCCTGCCTGAGGATACTGGTGCAGGCGCAGCGGCATCTGCAGAAGGTTCCGCCTGACCGCTTTCCTTCACTTACAGAGAGCCTGCGCAGAGAGATCGCACAGACTTCTCTGGATCCATCCATCCGGTCGAAGCTGCTGTCGCGGCTTGACGGGCCGGAGGAAGGATCCTGTCTTTGTCACCGGAATCTGAGCCCGGATAACCTGCTGCTGCCTGCCGGGAGAAACCCCGTGGCGGTGGACTGGTCCCGGGCCTGCCGGGGGAACGCCGACGCAGATGCCGCGGCCGTGTGGATCCTGCTGGAGACAGAATACGGACAGGACGCGGCGCAGCTGTATCTGGATCTTTACTGCGGCCTCAGCGGCAGACAGGAGCGGGATATCCTGCGATGGGTGCCGGTGATGGCGGCCTCCCGGATCCCGGGAAGTGTCCAAAGAGAGCGGGAGCGGCTGAAGGATCTGATCAGACAGAGTCTGAAAGGCTGGGATGAGTATGGTGATTAAGATCTGTATCGGCTCTTCCTGCCATATGCAGGGAGTCATACCGGTGATTGAACGGCTGCAGGAGTACATTGAATCCGAAAAACTGACGGATGAGGTGGAACTGACCGGCTGCATGTGCAGCGGAGAGTGCAGCAGGGGAGTCCGCGTATGGGTGGATGATGAGCAATATACGGTCACTCCCCAGAATGTTGACGAGTTTATCCTGAACCGGATCGGCAGCAGAGTCAGCCGGCTGCCCGACTCGTCCGGTAAATAAGGAGCAGCTGACAGGAGGAGTAGCTATGGTCTTTGTAACGATCTGTGTGGGTTCATCCTGCCATATTCATGGCACTGATCAGATCATTGAGAAGCTTGACAAGGCAATCCACGCGCATGGGATGGAGGATGAGATCATCCCCTCGGGCGGATTCTGCTTTGGAAAATGCAACCGCCAGGGAGTGACCCTGCAGGTGGACGATGACATTTTCCCCGGAATAACGCCGGAGTCCTTTGATGCGTTTTTTAACGAGACGATCCTGCCAAGAGCAAAAGCACAGAGGTGAAAAACGTGCCGAACTGTCTGACATTAAAAAAATCAAACTGTAAGAACTGTCATAAATGTATCCGGAACTGTCCGGTGAAGTCCATCCGGTTCTCCGCGGGACAGGCGCATATCATTCCTGACGAGTGCATCCTCTGCGGAAACTGCCTCGTGGTATGTCCCCAGAATGCCAAGCAGATCGTCAGTGAGCTGGAGAAGGTGCAGGTGATGCTGCGAAGCGGGGAGAAGGTGATCGTGAGCCTTGCCCCGTCCTTCGCCGCGAACTACCGCGGGGCCGGCATAGAGGGCATGAAAGAGGCGCTCATGAAGCTTGGCTTCGCGGATGTCGAAGAGACTGCCGTCGGAGCGACGATGGTTAAGCGGGAATATGAACGGATCCTGGAACAGGAGGACCGCGATATCGTGATCTCCTCCTGCTGTCACACGGTCAATCTCCTGATCCGCAAGTATTACCCGCAGCTTCTCAGATACCTTGCGGATGTGCGCACCCCCATGCAGGCTCACTGCGTGGACATCAAGAGACGTCATCCGGAGGCGAAGTGCGTATTTATCGGTCCGTGCGTCGCGAAGAAGGACGAGGCGGAAGGAAGCGGAGGGATCGTTGACGCGGTTCTGACCTTCGAGGAACTGACCGGCTGGCTCAAGGCGGAAGGGATCACCGTCAGCCAGGCTGCCCGGGAGAATGAGGAGACCCGGGCACGCTTTTTCCCAACGACAGGAGGTATCCTCAAGACGATGGCATGCGACGCGCCGGGGTATACCTACATGGCGATCGACGGCATCGAGAACTGTAAGTCGGCTCTTCGCGATATCGAGAGCGGCAGCGTACACCACTGCTTCGTTGAGATGTCGGCATGTGTGGGAAGCTGCATCGGCGGACCGGCGATGGGGGAGCGAAAGGGAAGTCCTGTCGGTGATTACCTTGCGATCGCAGAATATGCGGGGAAGAAGGATTTTCCGGTCATGCAGCCCGATCCGGCCAGCATGCGGGAGGTATATACTCCCATCAGCTTTGATGCTCCGGTGCCGGATGAGGCGACGATCGAAGACATTCTGGGCAAGATGGAAAAACACAAGCCGGAGGATGAACTCAACTGCGGCATGTGCGGATACAACACCTGCCGCGAAAAGGCAGTTGCCATCTACCAGGGCAAGGCAGAGGTATCCATGTGCCTGCCCTATCTGATGGAACGGTCTGAGAGCTTCTCGGCGGATATTGTGAAGAATATTCCGAGCCCTCTTCTGGTGCTGAATGACCGGCTCGAGATACAGCAGGTCAATGTGGCGGCTCTGCGGATGCTGAAGCTGTATACGCCCTCCGATATCCTGGGCGATCAGATAGACCGGGTCCTGGATCCTTCTGTATGTCAGAAGGTGCTCAGCACAGGTCTTGGCGTGTTTAACCAGCATATGTATCTGGCAGAGTACGGACGGTTTGTGAAGCAGACCGTGGTACCCATCGAACACGGACGCCTGCTGCTGTGCATTCTGCACGATGTGACCGAGGAGGAGAACATCCGGCAGCGCCGGGAGGAAATACAGCAGGAGACCGCAGAGGTGGCCGATAAGGTGGTGGCAAAGCAGATGCGCATCGTTCAGGAGATCGCGTCACTGCTGGGAGAGACTGCCGCAGAGACGAAGGTTGCCCTGACAAAACTGAAAGAGTCGATACGTGATGAATGATCTGTGTGCTGAAATCAGCTGGAAGAGTATCAATCATGAGGGAGAGCAGCTTTGCGGCGACCATGTGGAGATCGTGCAGCAGCAGGACGGCTCCAGGGTGATCGTACTGGCAGATGGGCTGGGGAGCGGCGTGAAGGCCAGCATCCTCTCCACCCTGACCTCCAGGATCATCTCGACGATGGTCGCCGAGGGTCTCTCCCTGGAGGACTGCGTCTCCACCATCGCACAGGCGCTGCCGGTGTGTTCGGTGCGCGGAGTCGCCTATTCTACATTTACGATCATGCATCTGGTGCGGAACCAGACGGCAGAGCTTATACAGTACGACAATCCTCATGTCATCATGGTCCGGGACGGGTGTGTGCATAAGTATCCCGAGATTGAGATTAACATTGAGGGCAAGCGCATCTACCAGTCAAAGATCCGCCTGCAGGAGGGGGATGTGTTCATTGCCATGAGTGACGGCTGCCCCCACGCGGGGATCGGAGCCGCGTTCAACTTCGGCTGGAAGAGGGAGGATATTGCCTCTTTCATGGCAGATTACTGTCTGGCGGGATATTCGGCCAAGGCACTGTGCGCACTGCTCATCGATGAGTGCGACAAGCTGTACGGCCGCAAACCGGGCGATGACGCGACTGCCTGTGTCGTTCGGATCCGGAAGCGGACACCGATGAACATCCTCTTCGGGCCGCCCGAGGAGCGGGACGAAGTGGAGCGCATGATGAAGCTGTTTTTCTCGAAGGACGGCAAGCACATCGTATGCGGCGGGACCACGGCTTCGATCGCCGCCCGGTATCTGGGCAGGCGTGTAGAGACCGATATCCACATAGACCGCGCGGGGAAGGTTCCTCCGATCTCGCGCATCGAGGGCGTGGATCTTGTCACAGAGGGGATCGTGACCATGAACGAGGTGCTGAACACCGCCCGGGATTACCTGAAGGGAGAGGATGACTACGATGCCTGGGCGTTCGGGCGCGACGGAGCGGCGCAGATCTGTCAGCTTTTGTTTGAGGAAGGAACGGACATCAACTTCTTTGTGGGAAGAGCGAAGAACCCTGCCCATCAGGGGGCGGATACGCCGATTAATTTCAACATCAAGATGAACATCGTAGAAGAACTCTCCGAATGTCTGCGTCAGATGGGAAAACAGGTGAAGGTGAGCTATTTCTGACCGCCTCACAGGGAACGGTCAGCACATATACACACAGAAAGGGTGATATCAGGTGGCAAAGAATCAGTTTGATTACTCGGCAATTGAATCCATTCTGGATAAGTATCCGAAGGAGGAAGTCTCCACGATTGCCATTCTTCAGGATGTTCAGGAGCAATACAATTACCTGCCGAGAGAGGTGTTTCCGTACATTGCCAGAGCCATAGGCGTAAGCGAGGCGAAGCTCTATGGGGTGGCGACCTTCTATGAGAACTTTTCTCTGGAGCCTAAAGGAAAGTATGTGATCCGCTGCTGTGACGGCACGGCATGTCATGTCCGCGGATCCATTCCGATCCTGGAGCGCCTGCGGTCGGAGCTGGGGCTGAGTGAGAGCAAGAAGACGACAGACGATCTGAACTTTACGGTGGAGACGGTCTCCTGTCTCGGGGCCTGCGGTCTGGCTCCCGTAATGACCGTAAATGGTGTCACGCACGGCGCGATGACTCCCGATAAGGCAGCGCAGCTGCTCAATGAGCTGAAGGAAGAACTGGCGAAGGAGGCACAGGCATGAAAAAACTGAGATCCAGGCAGGATCTGATCAACCTGCGTGAGGAATGTCAGAGAGCCCTGGCACTTGAGACAAAGAAGATCCTGGTCTGCGGGGGTACAGGCTGTGTTGCCGGAGGTTCACTGGACATCTATGACCGTCTGAAGAAGCTTCTGGAGGAGAGAGGAATCCCGGTGGCTGTGGAGCTGGCGGAGGAGCCGCACGGTGACGTCGTCGGGATCAAGAGGAGCGGCTGCCACGGCTTCTGCGAGATGGGACCGCTGGTGCGCATCGAGCCGCAGGGATGGCTGTATACCAAAGTGAAGCTCGAAGACTGTGAAGAGATCGTGGAGAAGACCATTCTCGCAGGAGAGTGTGTCGAGCGCCTTGCGTATACCCAGGACGGGGTGATCTACCGCAGGCAGGAGGAGATCCCGTTCTATGCAAAACAGCACCGGGTCGTGCTGGAGCACTGCGGCCATATCAATGCCCTCTCCATCCGTGAGTATCTGGCCGTAGGCGGCTACCGCGCACTGGAGAAGGCACTGTGTGATATGACCCGGGACGAGATCCTGGATGAGATCGAAGAGTCCAATCTGCGGGGCAGAGGCGGCGGAGGTTTCCCCGCGGGCAGAAAGTGGAGATCCTGCGCCGGCCAGAAGGAGACACCCCGGTATATTGTCTGCAACGGAGACGAGGGGGATCCGGGCGCGTTCATGGACCGCTCCATCATGGAAGGCGATCCCCACCGCCTGATCGAGGGAATGGTCGTGGCGGGAATCGCCATCGGCTCCTCAGAGGGTTACATCTATGTCCGGGCGGAATATCCGCTTGCGGTGGAGCGTCTTCGCACTGCCATTGCGCAGGCTGAGGAAGTGGGCCTTCTGGGAGACGATATCCTGGGGACCGGTTTTTCCTTCCATATGCATATCAACCGCGGCGCAGGCGCATTTGTCTGTGGAGAGGGTTCCGCTCTGACCGCCTCGATCGAGGGCAAGAGGGGAATGCCCCGCGTCAAGCCGCCCCGTACCGTGGAACACGGGCTGTTCAACAAGCCCACAAACCTGAATAATGTCGAGACCTATGCCAATGTGCCGATGATCATCAATGAAGGCGCCGCCTGGTATAAGTCGATCGGTCCTGAGAACAGTCCGGGGACCAAAGCCTTCGCGCTTACCGGCAACATCAACAATACGGGACTCATTGAGGTACCGATGGGCACCACGCTGCGGGAAGTGATCTTCGGAATAGGCGGCGGCATGCGAGGGGACGGGAAGTTCAAGGCCGTGCAGATCGGCGGGCCCTCCGGCGGCTGCCTGACGGAGAAGGATCTGGATATCCCTCTGGATTTTGACAGCCTGAAGAAGGTGGATGCCATGATCGGCTCCGGCGGACTGGTCGTCATGGACGACCGGACCTGTATGGTGGAGGTCGCCCGCTTCTTCATGAACTTTACCCAGAATGAATCCTGCGGCAAGTGCGTGCCCTGCAGAGAGGGTACCAAGCGGATGCTGGAGATTCTGGAACGCATCGTGGCGGGCCAGGGAAGAGATGGGGATATCGAACTTCTGGAGGAGCTGGCGGATACGATCTCCAATACCGCACTGTGCGGACTGGGCAAGACCGCGCCGTCTCCCGTGCTCAGCACGATCCGGAACTTCCGCTCCGAATACGAAGCCCACATCTATGAGAAACGCTGCCCGGCAGGTGCCTGCGCGAAGCTGCGCCGGTTTGTGATCGATGCTGAAAAATGCAAGGGCTGCAGCAAATGTGCGAGGAACTGTCCTGTCAACGCGATCGACGGTGTGGTGAAGCAGCCATTTGTCATTGATCAGGAGAAATGTATCAAGTGCGGCGCATGTAAGACAAACTGCAAGTTTGGCGCAGTGAAGGAGGAAGCATAATGATGCAGATGAAAAATATGATGACGGTGGACGGCGTACCGGTTCTGATCGAGGGCGAGCGCAATCTGCTGGAGGTCATCAGCAAGGTGGGCACGATCATGCCCGTATTCTGCTACCACAGCTACCTCTCCATCTATGGCGCATGCCGCATGTGCATGGTAGAGGATGAGCGGGGCCGCCTGCTGGCAGCCTGTTCCACACTGCCCCGGGAGGGAATGAATATCCGGACCAATACGGGACGGCTGAGGCGCTACCGCAAGAATATTCTTGAGCTTCTGCTGGCAGAGCACTGCCGGGACTGCACTACCTGCAGCCATTCCGGAAACTGCAAGCTGCAGACACTGGCCAACCAGTTCGGGATCCACGATATCCGGTTCCCGAGAAGCCGGGAGAACGTCCCGCAGGATCAGTCCTCGCCCTGCATTATCCGGGATCCGGGTAAATGCATCCTCTGCGGAGACTGTGTGCGCGAGTGCAATGAGGTACAGAACGTCGGCGCGATCGACTTCGCCAACCGCGGAAGCAATGCCATCATCTCAACTGCCTTCAATGTACCGCTGGCAGAATCTCCCTGTGTAGGCTGCGGCCAGTGCGCGGTGGCCTGTCCCACAGGCGCGATCATCGTGCGGGATGACACTTCAAAGGTGTGGGATAAGATCGACGATCCGGAGACCTTTGTCACCTGCGAGATCGCTCCGGCCGTGCGTGTCGGCATCGGAGAGCAGCTCGGTCTGGGAGACGGGGAGAATGCCATGGGCCTGATCGTGGCAGCGCTGCACCGCATGGGATTTGACGAGGTATACGATACGTCCACAGGCGCGGACCTCACTGTGATCGAAGAGGCGAATGAGTTTACGGACCGTGTGGAGAAGGGAGAGAAGCTCCCGCTGTTCACTTCCTGCTGCCCTGCCTGGGTGCAGTATGTGGAGAAGAAGTATCCGGAATTCCTGCCGAACGTGTCCACCTGCCGAAGCCCCATGAGCATGTTCTCGGCGGTCATCAAGGAACACTACAGGGACCACCTCCCGGAACAGAAGAAGAAACATTACCACGTTGCGCTGATGCCCTGTACGGCCAAGAAGTTCGAGGCAAAGCGTGATGAGTTTAAAAATGAGTACGGCCCGGGCACCGATGATGTGATCACGACGCAGGAACTGATCAAGATGATCCGGGAATCCGGCATTGTGTTCGATGAACTGCAGCCGGAGAGCGTGGACGTGCCCTTCGGCACGATGTCAGGCGCCGGTATCATCTTTGGCGTCAGCGGGGGCGTGACGGAGGCAGTGCTGCGCAAGATCGCCTCGGATAACAGCCGCACCACCCTGGCTCAGATCAGTTATACCGGGGTGCGCGGTATGGACAGCGTGAAGGAGGCAGTGATCCCCTATAAGGGAAGAGAACTGAAGATCGCGGTAGTCAGCGGCCTGGGCAACGCCGGGAAACTGCTGGAGAAGCTGAAGAGCGGTGAGGCCGGCTATGATCTTGTAGAGGTGATGGCATGCCCCGGCGGCTGCATCAGTGGCGCGGGCCAGCCGTACATTTCCCAGCGTCACAGGACAAAGAGAGGCGAAGGCCTGTACAGGACGGATAACATGTGCGCGATTAAGCGCAGCCAGGACAACCCCCTGATGAAGGAGCTGTATTCCGGCCTTCTGAAGGGAAGAGAGCATGAACTCCTGCATGTAGATTACCTGAAGCACTGAGGAGACACGGTGCAGCCGGAACATGGCGCGTCATCCCAGGCTGCGCGGCGGCCTGACACTCCGGACGAGATGCCGGAAGAAAGGCAGGACAATGGCAGAAAAGACAATACTCCAGAAGGCAGACCCGTCAGCGGGAAAGGACAGGGAGAAGACCCTGGATGAGTTCATACAGAAGACAGGAAAACTTCCCTGCAGTCAGATCGAAGGAGTAGAGTCTGTCGGAGCAGTGAGCGGGACCTGGAGCGGAAGACCCAGATCCAACCTTGTCAAGCACCTGATGGACACGTCAGGAAAAACCAAGGATGAGATCGCCGCCTGCCTGGGGATCACGACCCGATACTTTAACAACAAGCTCCACCGGGACTGCTTTTCCCTGGATGAGATAATCGAAGTGGCCTATGTCTGCGGCTATCTGATGGTGTTCAGGGGAAATGACCCCAAGGCGCAGGAGCAGCGCAGTTTTCAGATCAGCGTACACGAATACTTCGCAGCCCGCGACAGGGAAGCACTGCTTCGGCTGTATGAGCATGATGAGTGGGTGCGGGAGAAGAAAAAGGCCGAGTATGACGATCTGAAGGCAAGGATGGAGCGGTTAAGAGCAGAATACAGATTCGAAGACTGAGCACAGAGGGGACTGGATGAATATCCGTCCCCTCTTTTCTGCTGGCGGACCTGTGAACTGTGACAGAAAAATTGCTGCAGGGTATTGCATTCTGCCTGCATCAGTAGTATCATGTTTTCAGAACATATGAACATTCAATCATATGAATAAATGAACAAGTAACAGAGTGTGCCGGGTCCGGCGGGGGGATTGCTATGAAAAAGAAATACAAGCTGAATGAGATTGACTGCGCGAACTGTGCCATGAAACTGGAAGAGGCTGTCAAGGCGGTGGAAGGTGTTGATTCCGCCAAGGTCAATTATATGATGCAGAAGCTGACCTTTGAGGCAGAGGAAAGCCGTATCGAAGAGGTCGAGAAAGCAGTTCTGGGAGTCTGCAGAAAGATGGAGCCGGACATGGAGGTCACTCTCTTATAAGATTCATAAACCCTGTTCAGCCGGATGCCGCAAGTGTATCCGGCTGAATTAAACTTTGCAGAAGATCCGGTGCCGGCCCGGAAGGGCAGATGAGGCAGATCCGGTGCGGGACAATGGAGACGGCAGTATATGAAACTCAGTAAGAAGCAGAAGAAATGGCTGGGCAGGATCATCGCGGCGGCGGTGCTGTTCCTGGCGCTTGAGATCCTGGTGCATATGGGAGCATTTGACGGCAGCAGATGGTGGATCGGCTTTTTGTTTGCCCTGGTGCCCTATCTGATCGTGGGATATGACGTGATCCTCAAGTCGATCCGGAACATCTCCAGAGGAGACGTGTTCGACGAGAACTTCCTGATGATGATCGCGACCTTCGGTGCATTTGGCATCCGGGAATACCCCGAGGCAGTGGCGGTCATGCTTCTCTATCAGATCGGGGAGCTGTTCCAGAACTACGCGACGGGAAAGAGCCGCGATTCCATTTCTGACCTGATGAGCATCGCGCCGGAGACCGCCTTCGTGGAGCAGGACGGCGAGATCGAGGAGATGGACCCGGACGAGGTCGAGGTTGGCGAGATCATCGTGATCCGTCCCGGAGACCGGATCCCGCTGGACGGAGAGGTCGTGGAGGGAGAGTCCATGATCGACACCTCCGCGTTGACGGGTGAACCGGTACCGCGAAGGGCCCGCCCGGGAGATATGGTGATCTCCGGCTGCGTGAACGGTCAGGGGACACTGAAGGTCAGGACCACGAAGGCCTATGAAGATTCCACGGTAGCCAGGATCCTGGAGATGGTGGAGAGCGCTACGGAGAAGAAGACAAGGGTCGAGAACTTTGTTACGAGATTCGCCCATGTCTACACACCGATCGTTACCATCGGCGCCCTGGTGCTGGCACTGATCCCGCCCATCGTACTTGGCGGCGGTGCCCGGGTCTGGATCGACTGGATCCGCAGAGCCTGCATCTTCCTGGTGGTATCCTGCCCCTGCGCACTGGTCATATCCGTGCCCTTGGGGTTCTTTGGTGGGATCGGCGCTGCCTCCCGCATCGGCGTGCTGGTGAAGGGGAGCAACTATCTGGAAGCCCTCGCTCATGTGCGGACAGTGGTATTTGACAAGACCGGAACCCTGACGAAGGGTGAATTCCGGGTCAGCCGCGTTATTCCCGCAGCAGGAGAAGACTCGGAAGAGGCGAAGGCAAGGCTTCTGGAGCACGCGGCATACGCGGAATGCTACTCAACCCACCCCATCGCCCAGTCCATCAGAGAGGCATACGGCCGACCGGTGGAAGCCTCCAGGATCACCCGCACAGAGGAGATCCCGGGCCGGGGCGTCCTGGCTGCCGCGGATGGTCATGAGATCCTGGCCGGCAATGCGAAGCTCATGGGGAGCAGGGGGATTGAGATAGAAGAGCTTCAGACAGGCGGAACCGTTGTCCGGATCGCCTGCGACGGAAGATACGAAGGCGCGGTTATTATCTCCGATACGGTGAAGGAAGGCGCGGCGAAGGCCATCCGGGACATGAAGGCGGCCGGAGTGCGAAGATGCGTCATGCTGACCGGCGACCGCCCGGAGGCTGCAGAGGAAGTGGCACGGGAGATCGGGATCGATGAAGTCCATGCGCAGCTTCTTCCCGCGGATAAGGTGGATCAGATCGAAAAACTGATGCAGTCTGAGAGCGGAAGCGGTAAACTGGCATTTGCAGGAGACGGGATCAATGACGCCCCGGTACTGATGCGCTCAGACGTGGGGATCGCCATGGGATCGCTGGGATCAGACGCGGCCATCGAGGCTGCGGACATCGTCCTGATGGATGATGACATCACGAAGATCGCCCGGACCGTGACCATCGCCAGAAAGACCGTAGGGATCATTCACGCGAATATCATCTTTGCGATCGCCGTAAAGATCGCGATCTTGATCATGAGCGTATTCGGAATCGCGAATATGTGGATGGCCATCTTCGGAGACGTCGGCGTACTCATCCTGTGCATCCTGAACGCGATGAGACTGCTCAGAAGAGACGACTCACAGAGATGAGAGACAGGCAGTGTCAGAGCGCAGACAGACACAGGATATCAGGCAGAGCAGGAGTAAAATGAGCAGACACAGACAGAAGAAAAATAACACATGGGACAATCTCTCAGGCTTTCGGTACGCACACCGGGGATTGTTTCACCAGCCCCTCTCCGCATCGGTCAGGATGCCCGTCCCCCTGGAGAGCCCTCTGTGGAAGGCAGATATAGAGAAATGGAAGGAAGAGGGGAGGAAGATCATCCCCGAGAATTCCATGGCTGCCTTTCGGATGGCAGTAAAGCACGGGTTCGGCGCGGAGCTGGACGTGCATCTGACATGGGACGGGAGGCTGGCAGTCTACCACGATACCAACCTGTGCCGCGTGTGCGGCGTCAATGCGCAGATCGAGGATCTCACCTGGGAGGAACTGGATAAGCTGCGTCTTCTGGATACGGACGAGCGGATCCCGGAATTCGACAAGGTGCTGGACCTGTATACATCTGCGAAAGCCCGGACAGACCGGGAGGATACGAGAACCGGAGAGCCGCTGCACCTGCCGCTGATCATCGAGCTGAAGGCAGAGAAGAACGTGAAGGAGTTGTGCGAAGCGGTCATGGAGACCATCGACCGGTACCCCGCACTGAACTACTGCATAGAAAGCTTTGATCCCAGAGTCGTCTACTGGTTCAGAAGGAAGCGCCCGGAGGTGATCCGGGGACAGCTCACCGAGAACTTCTGCAGAAGCCGCGACGCAGTCCGCAAGTGGGGCTATATCATGACCTTCGGCATGTGGTGCGGGGCCCCGGACATCCTGTCTCGGCCGGACTTCATCGCAAGCAAGTTCAGAGACCGGAAGAACCTGATTATGCGCCTTCGGCACCGCCTCGGCGTGCGGCAGGTAAGCTGGACGATCCACAACCACAGTCAGCTGCGGGATGTAGACCGGGAAGGCGGGCTGAGCATCTTCGAGCGCTTCAATCCGGAAGCAAAGCCAGGGGCGTCGCATTAGAGAATGCGGCGCCCCTGTTATATTTATCGGCCGTTTCAGAACGGGACCGCAATGACGGAATGTCATCCACAGCAAACCATAGGAGCCGACTGAATCCGGCCAGATGCGTGCGCGAACGAAGGCGACCACGCTTCTATAGGAGCCGGGAGTGAGCGCAATTGCATCGCAGGCGGGTGAAGGCAGGCGACGTGTTTGCGGGATGACATCCGTCATAAGGGACCGTAGTGAAAAAAAGGCCATCGCTTTAAGCGACGGCCCCTGCGTATCAGCAGTTCCGGATCATGATATCGATGATCTCCCGGTCGGTGCCGGCCATGCCGACACGAGCGACCCTGCCCACGTTGCGGATCGTATTCTCGACTCCCTTGGTGACGATCCCGTCGCCTCCGAAGAATTCACTGCCCTGGGTCTGCATCTGCCATCCCAGGAGCCCGGCCTCCACAGCAGATGCGATCTTGGCCGCGCAGCTGGCCTTGGCACCGTCACAGATCATGCCGGAATCGATGGCGATCGCGTTGACCACGGTGTGGGAGATCTCATCCGCCTTGCCCCCGTACAGATAGGTAATGCCGGCCCCGGCGCCGCAGCCTGCGGAGGTCGCACCGCAGTAGGCGGAGAGGCGGCCGATCCCGGTCTTGAGGTGGATGGTCACCAGGTTGGATACCACCAGCGCCCGCAGCAGGATCTCCTCGCTGACCCCGATCTCCCTGCCGTATATGATGACGGGGAGAGAGCAGGTGATGCCCTGGTTGCCGCTGCCGGAATTGATGACCACCGGAAGCTCGCATCCGCTCATCCTCGCGTCAGAAGCTGCCGCGGCAGCCGCCTTGGCGCGGTTCTGCACGGAAGCGCCGTAGGAGCGCATCAGCACACGCCCGATCTGGGCACCCCAGTGTCCCCGGAGCCCTTCTTCAGAGATCGCCGTATTGTACCGGATCTGCCGGTCCAGGGTCTCTCTTACGTCTTCAAGATCCACGCTGTCTGCAAATTCAACGATGGAATCAATACTCAGGAGAGAATAGTCCAGGGCATCCTCGCCGCCGGCTTCATTTTCATCCTCCTCACAGAAGTCAAGATGAAGAAGAACCTCGCCGTCCTTTTCCAGCGCGATCACGTTGGTGTGGGAGCCGGCGATCTCGCAGAATGCCGTGTGCTGCCCTGCGCTCACACGGATCTGTATATCGAAGATAAAGCCCTGCTCCGACTTCTGCGACGAGATGGGCGTATTCGCCAGGTAGTCCTTGATCTGCGCGATCTGCTCCCCGGTGATCCCCGACAGAACCTCCAGCTTCAGGTCCGCCCTGCCGGAGATGATCCCGGCCGCGGCTGCTGCCTGTATGCCCTGCAGGCCTCCTGTGTGGGGGACTACCACACTCTTGACATTTTTGATGATGTTGGGGCTGGACCAGATCTGCACTTCCTCCGGAACCTCGCCCAGAGTCTGCGCGGCAAGAGCCGCCGCATAGGCAATCGCGATCGGTTCTGTGCATCCCATGGCCGGAACCAGTTCCTCCCTGAGTATATTGAGATAAGCCTGATAAAGAGACGCGTCCATAAAGCATCCTCCACTGCATGTGTGTGTACGCCGGCACAGGTCCTGCCGGAGCCTTCGGTATCAGTATAAACTGAATCGCCGGAGAATGAAACAGGAACCCGCCTTACAGGATCTGCTCGAGGCAGATGAACTGGTCTGTCATTCCCATCCTGCGGTAGAACTTCAGCGCGCTGTCATTGCCGCCCCAGACATGGAGCGTGACATTGTAGAAGCCGTTCTGCTTCGCGTACTCCAGGACATACTCATAGAGAGCCTTTCCCACATGCTGCCCTCTGGCCTTCTCATCTACGCACAGATCGTCGATGTAGAGCGTGCGGATCCCGGTGCGCAGCGGCGATTCCTCCGTGACCTCTGTCTGGCAGAAGATGTAGCCCAGAAGACGGTCTTCCTCATCGGTATATACAAACACCGGCTCGCTGTCATCCCTGAGCTTCTGCGCCAGCTCTTCGGCGTTGTATTTGGTGGCAGGTCCCTTGAACAGATCCGGGCGGATCGTGTGGTGGACCATGTTGACCTCGACCAGGAGTCGGAGGATGTCATCGATATCGCGTTCCATTGCTCTTCTGATATTCATGTTTCAAACCTTTCCAAAAACAGAATAAATGTGCATTCCGGAAGGGATTATACTATAACTTGCCGGCCCTTTGGAAGTTCTGTATAATGGCCCGTAAGACCGGAAAGGTATGAAGCCGGGCCTTTTTGCAGGCCGGATAAAGGCGGAGGGCAAATACGTGAAAGAGACCTCATTAGTGCATATTATCAAAGACGGATGCGTCCTGATGCTTCACCGGATCAGGAAGAAGCATGACATCAATCACGACAAATGGATCGGTGTCGGCGGGAAGTTCGAGTGGGGCGAGAGTCCGGAAGAGTGCATGCGCAGAGAGGTGTATGAGGAGACGGGACTTCTGATCGATGAATATCGATATTGCGGCATCGTGACCTTCGTGTCGGATGAAGAGGACATGGAGTACATGCACCTGTTTGTGGTGACGGGCTTCCACGATACCCAGGGTACCTTCGTGAAGAATGGCAGAAGCCTTCCGGGAAGCGGGCCCCTGCGCCTGAAGGACTGCGACGAGGGCGAGCTGGAATGGCTTCCTAAGAGCGAGCTGACCCGGATCCCCCACTGGGAGGGAGACCGGCTGTTTCTGTCCATGATCATGGACCGGGAGTTCCCCTTCTTCTCCATGAAGCTGGTCTACCGCAGGGGAGAGCTGGTGAAGGCATCCCTGCGTGAGCACAACTGCCTGGTGACAGAGCGCCTCCTACTTCGGCCCTGGCTTAGGGAAGACGCGGCGGACCTGTATGAAGCCGCCAGGGATCCGGAGATCGGGCCTGCGGCGGGCTGGCCTCCCCACACGGATGTGACGGACAGCCGCAGAGTGATCCGGGACGTGCTCACCCGCCCTGAGATCTATGCCATTGTGCTGCGGGACACCTCCAAACCCATCGGATCGGTGGGGCTGCAGAACTTCAGGATCACCGGACCGGACGGAGAACTGTTCTCCTACTTTGATGAGAGAAAGAGCGAAGATCCGCTGTGCTGTACGCGGCAGGGCCACCTGTATGAGGAGGACAGCGACGGAGAGGAGGGCCTTCCGGAAGGACTCCATACAGAGGCGGAGCTGGGGTACTGGCTCGCGAAACCCTGGTGGCACCAGGGGATCATGGCCGAAGCGGTGCAGGCAGTCCTGGAGCATGGCAGACGGGACCTGGGCCTGAAGAGAGTCTGGGCAGATTATTATGAGGGAAATGAAGCCTCCCAAAAAGTGATGGAGCGGGCGGGATTTCGCTATCATCACACAGACCGGCACCGTGTCCTCGAGCTTCTGGGAGAGGAGAGAACCTCCTATGTAAATGTTCTCGAATGGGACTGACAGATATGAATGCTCCCGAATGGGACTGACAGATACAGAAACAGAGACAGCGCCCGGATCCGGAAGGATCAAGGCGCTGTCTCTGTATGTAAATGGCTGTATCGCTGAAGCTTCTGTACTCAGCTCTCCCAGTCAGCGTCGCTGTCCTGAGCTGCGCTTGGCTTTTTCTTATTGCGCAGGGCGGTTGTCTGGAAGGTGAAGTAATCCGGGCGGTGGCGCGTCTGCGTATATTCGAACATGACGCCCTCCGAGTTAAAGGTCTGCCCGGTGACGACCGCCAGAGTATCATATCCCTTCAGATCCAGGCTGTCCTCGTCCATCTGAGTGACCCGCTCGACCGTGATGGTGCGCTTGCTCATGACGATGGGCATGCCCAGTTCATTTTCAATGTAATTGTAGATCGAATGGACGCAGATCTCCTTCGTGAGTCCCGGGACCAGCTTCTTGTCATAGAGGTTGATGTCAAACACGCAGGGATCACCGTCCAGGGAGCGGACGCGCTGGATGTAGTACAGCTCCGTCCCCACCGGGAAGCCGGTATGCCTTGAGACATGCTCGTCTGCGGTCAGCTCGGTGAAACGGATGACTCTGGTGGTGGATTCTCCGAGATTGTTGCGCCTGGCGCTCTCGCGGAAGGACTCGATCCCGGCGATCAGGAACGGAGGAGTCTGTGTCTTGGTATAGATGACACGCACGCCTCTTCCGTGCATCGGCTGTACATAACCTTCCTCAGCCAGCATGGCGATCGCACGGCGGACCGTATTGCGTGAACAGTCAAAACGGACGATCAGCTGGTTCTCCGACGGCATCAGTGACTGGTAAGGGAGTTTTTCCGATTCGATATCTGACTTCAGTTCTCTGTAGATAGCTTCAAATTTAGACTTTGGCATAGTGTGTTCCCCAACCCTTCAAGTAGCAAAAACTTAATTACGACCCAAATTCTTGTTTAAACATACTAGTTACAATTATAATATCTCAGTTACCTGCGTCAAGCACCAATCTTCGGTTTTTTATGCCGCCCTTCACTCTCTGGCAAGATCGCGGAAATGGAAGGATCTCTTCCCGGAAGCGTAGTCGCCGACAGTCTGTCCGTGGCCCTGGAGGCGGTATTTGTAGGTGACCAGGCCCTCCAGTCCGACCGGTCCCCTCGCGTGGAGCTTCCCTGTCGAGATACCCACCTCGGCTCCGAATCCATAGCGGAAGCCGTCGGCGAAACGGGTCGAACAGTTGCGGTAGACCCCTGCGGAATCCACCAGGGTCATGAAACGCTCCGCGGCCTCGTCATCCTCTGTGATGATGCAGTCTGTGTGATGGGAGCCGAAGCGGTTGATATGGGCCGCGGCCTCCTCCACGCTGTCCACCAGTTTTACAGAGAGGACCAGGTCCAGATATTCCCTGCGAAAATCCTCTTCGCCCATCACGTCCTCGCCGGCGATCTTCGCCGCGGCATCCGGACCCTCCGCCGGGCACGCCGCCTCCAGGATCCGGGCGGCCTCAGCGGTGCCCCTCAGCCGCACGCCATTTTCGGCAAGCGCCTTTGCAGCCTGCGGGAGAAATGAATCTGCGATGCTTCTGTGGACCAGAAGAGTCTCTGTCGCGTTGCAGGCTGCCGTGTACTGGGTCTTGGCGTCGACCAGCACCGGGATGGCCAGGGAGAAGTCGGCACCAGCATCCACATAGGTGTGGCAGACTCCGTCGGAATGGCCCATGACCGGGATCTTTGTATGTTCCATGATGTAGCGGACAAATGCGTTGGAACCCCTCGGGATCAGCAGATCCACGCAGTCGTCGCACTCCAGAAGTTCGTCGATCTCACTGTGGGCGGATGCCTGCAGCAGGCTCTCTTCGGGGATTCCGGCTGAAGCTGCGGCGCCGCGGATGAGATCAAAGAGTACTTTATTGGTAGAGGCAGTCTCCCGGCCGCCCTTGAGCACGGCGCAGTTCCCGCTCTTGATGCAGAGGCAGCTGATCTGCACCAGTGCGTCCGGCCTTGCCTCGAAGATGATCCCGATCACGCCGATGGGAACGGTGACCCGCTCCAGGATCAGGCCTTCGTCCAGCTCCCTCTTCAGGGTGATCCGCCCCGCGGGGTCCGGAAGGGACAGGAGGCTGTCGATGCCTGCCAGACAGTCCGCCAGCTTATGTTCATCGAACTTCAGCCTCTTTTTCACGGAATCGGCGATGCCGTCTGCATCGGCCCGCGCAAGGTCCTCGCGGTTTGCCGCGAAGATCTCTTCGCGGTGCTTCTCCAGCGAAGCGCGGATGGCTCTCAGCGCGCGGTCTCTCACTTCACTTCCAAGAGACGCGACGGTGGGAGATACTTCTTTCATTTTCCTGACATTGTCACGTACGCTCATTGCATTGCCCTCGTAATATGGAATCCTGTCTGCTGTGTTAACTTTACCACATACGTGTTGATTTTTACAGGGCCGTCCGCTATAATACATGCGTAAAAAAAGGCATAACATAAGAATGCTTTTTTGAGAGGATACCAATTAACAGCAATCAGGAAAGAGGTTTAATGTAATGGCTAATATCGATCTGAGTCAGTATGGTATTACAGGTGCAACCGAAGTCATCCACAATCCGTCTTATGACTTCCTGTATGAGGAAGAGATGAAGCCGGAACTTACCGGATATGACAAGGGCCAGCTGACAGAGCTTGGTGCAGTGAATGTTATGACCGGTATCTACACCGGACGTTCTCCCAAAGACAAGTACATTGTCATGGATGAGAACTCCAAGGATACTGTATGGTGGACAAGCGATGGATACAAGAATGACAACCATCCGATGAGCGAAGAGACCTGGGCAGTTGTCAAGGATCTGGCTATCAAGCAGCTCTGCGGCAAGAGACTGTTCGTTGTCGACGCATTCTGCGGCGCGAACAAGGATACCCGCATGGCAATCCGCTTCATCATGGAAGTTGCATGGCAGGCACATTTCGTAAAGAACATGTTCATCCAGCCGTCTGAGGAAGAGCTTGAGAACTTCAAGCCGGACTTCGTTGTCTACAACGCTTCCAAGGCGAAGGTCGAGAACTACAAGGAACTGGGCCTCAACTCCGAGACCTGCGCTGCATTCAATATCACCAGCCGTGAGCAGGTTATCCTGAACACCTGGTATGGCGGCGAGATGAAGAAGGGTATGTTCTCCATGATGAACTACTACCTCCCGCTGCAGGGCATCGCTTCCATGCACTGCTCCGCAAACACCGATATGGAAGGTAAGAATACCGCTATCTTCTTCGGACTTTCCGGAACCGGCAAGACCACTCTTTCCACCGACCCGAAGAGACTTCTGATCGGCGATGACGAGCATGGCTGGGACGACAACGGCGTATTCAACTTCGAAGGCGGCTGCTATGCGAAGGTTATCAACCTCGACAAGGATTCCGAGCCGGACATCTACAACGCAATCAAGAGAAACGCTCTGCTTGAGAACGTTACTGTCGACGCAGAAGGCAAGATCGACTTCGCTGACAAGTCCGTCACCGAGAATACCCGCGTTTCCTATCCGATCGAGCACATCGAGAAGATCGCGAAGAACGTTAACAAGATCTCTTCCGGCCCGGCAGCTGAGAACGTAATCTTCCTGTCCGCAGATGCATTCGGCGTACTTCCGCCGGTATCCATCCTGACTCCGGAGCAGACTCAGTACTACTTCCTGAGCGGATTCACAGCAAAGCTTGCAGGAACCGAGCGCGGAATCACCGAGCCGACCCCGACCTTCTCCGCTTGCTTCGGCCAGGCATTCCTGGAGCTGCATCCGACCAAGTACGGCGAAGAGCTGGTTAAGAAGATGCAGAAGAGCGGCGCCAAGGCTTATCTGGTCAACACCGGATGGAATGGCACCGGCAAGAGAATCTCCATCAAGGATACCCGTGGAATCATCGACGCGATCCTGAACGGCGATGTCCTCAAGGCACCGACCAAGAAGATCCCGTACTTCGATTTCGAGGTTCCGACCGAGCTTCCGGGCGTAGATCCGACAATCCTGGATCCGAGAGATACCTATGCAGACGCAGCACAGTGGGATGAGAAGGCTAAGGATCTTGCAGGCCGCTTCATCAAGAACTTCGTGAAGTACGAAGGCAACGAAGCCGGCAAAGCTCTCGTAGCAGCAGGCCCGAAGCTGTAATGATAATGGCTGACCTGGACCGGAGCCGGACTCACACCCGAAGGGCGTGAGGGACGGCGCAGGTATTGGGCAGCTTAACAAACATCGAACACGAGCGATGCGAAGCGGCGCGGAAGTGTGAGATGGTTGTCGCGGATCCGCAAGCGCGAAGCGCGCAGGATACGCGGATTATCATTCGATTTCATTTATTAACAAATCAGGAGCCTGGTGCGTGTCACTACGTGTCAGGCTCTCTTTTATATTCACAGACAGTTGCAAGGGAACACGATGGGAGAACAGAATCATAGTCCGATTGTCGATATCGATATACTCCAGCCATGGGAGAGCGTGGCTGGTTTTTCGGTATGTCCCGGATTATACGAACACAATGGCGCCCAGGCGCTGGGATACGGGGGCGCGGTTAATTTCACGGTCCACTCAAACGGAGCCACTGCAGTCGAACTTCTGCTGTTTCACCGCAAGGAGAAGGAACCCTACGCCGTGATCCCGTTTCCGAAGAATTACCGGGTCGGTGACGTGTGGTCGATGGTGGTATTCGGACTGGATATCACACAGTTTGAGTATGCCTACAGGGTGGACGGGCCCTGGGATCCGGGCAGGGGACTGCTCTTTGACCGAAGACACGTGCTGCTGGATATCTATGCGAAGGCAGTCACAGGACAGAGGATCTGGGGAGAGCGGCAGTCAGAAGAGGGTGTCTATCACGCCAGAGTCGTGCGCCACACCTATGACTGGGGAGACCATTCCCGCATCAGGATGCCCATGGAGGACATGATCATCTATGAGCTTCATGTGCGCGGATTCACCATGGGACAGAACTCCGGCGTCCGCCATCCGGGAACCTTCGAGGGCCTTCGGGAGAAGATCCCTTACCTGAAATGGCTGGGCATCACCGCGGTCGAACTGATGCCGATCTTCGAGTTCGATGAGATGCAGAACGTGCGCAACTACGAAGGCAAGCGTCTCATGGATTACTGGGGCTACAATACGGTGAGTTATTTCGCCCCGAACTCAGGATATACAGCCCGCGAGGAATACAACCGGGAAGGAAGCGAGCTGAGAGACCTGATCAGCGCCCTTCACAAAGCCGGGATCATGGTCATCCTGGACGTGGTCTTCAACCATACAGCGGAGGGCAATGAAGACGGCTCCTTCATCAGCTTCAAGGGATTTGACAATAACGTCTATTATCTACTGGACCCGGAGGGCCGGTACTACAACTTCTCCGGCTGCGGCAATACCGTGAACTGCAACCATCCGGTGGTGCAGGAGATGATCGTCGAATGCCTGCATTACTGGACAATCAATTATCATATCGATGGATTTAGATTTGATCTTGCCAGCATACTCGGGAGAAATGAAGACGGCTCTCCGATGGAGCATCCGCCGCTTCTGCAGAGGCTGGCGAAGGACCCGCTGCTGGCGGACGTGAAGCTGATCGCGGAAGCCTGGGACGCGGGCGGCATGTACCAGGTCGGAAGCTTCCCGGCGTGGAACCGCTGGGCGGAATGGAACGGCAAGTACAGAGATGACATGAGAGAGTTCCTGAAGGGGGACTACTGGGCGGCGCCCGAGGCGGCAAAGCGGATGATCGGATCCCCTGATCTGTATTCCACAGACCCGTCGGAGCAGGGCAGAAGTCCTCACGGCTATCTCGGATACAACTCCTCCGTGAATTTCATTACCTGCCATGACGGTTTCACCCTGTATGACCTCTATGCCTACAATTACAAGCACAATGAGGTGAACGGCTGGAACAATACCGACGGGGCGAATGACAACCGGAGCTGGAACTGCGGTGTCGAGGGCCCGAGCCTGGATCCGGAGGTGGAGCGCCTGCGGACCCGCATGATGAAGAATGCCATGGCGGCGCTGATGATGAGCCGCGGCACACCCATGTTCTACGCGGGAGATGAGTTCGCAAACTCGCAGTTTGGCAACAACAACGGTTACTGCCAGGACAATGAGATCAGCTGGCTGAACTGGAACTACTGTGACCGCAACAGAGAGATGCTGGAGTTCACGAGGGACGTGATCGCCTTCAGGAAAAAGCATCACTGTGTCAGCAGGGATCTGAAGCCCTCGCGCTGCGGATTCCCCAACATGTCCGTGCACGCGGGTACGCCCTGGAATGCCCTGGTCACGAAGGAGACTAAAGCCTTCTATGTGGTGTACGCGGGATATGACGAGGCGCTGGAAGATGACGACATCGTGTGCATCGCCATCAATGTGTTCTGGGAGCCCGTCGAGATCACTCTGCCGGATCTTCCGGATGGCCGGAGCTGGCACCTGTATGTGTCGACCGGCGGGGAAGAGCGGGGCATGGCCTGGCGCAGAGTCTCCATGCGTCCTCGTTCAGTGGCCATTTTGAGCGCCGAATCTTTCTGATTTGCATGTTTATATATGTACATTCGAAGGGGATTTGATTATAATCATGGCAAGGTTTTCATACGGTGTTTCATTCACTGTTTGAAAACGGACACAGTCCCGCAGACGGGACAGATCACAGTTACTGTGGGAAGCAAACGAGTAAAGGGAGGAAAACACATGAGAAAACAGTTGGCAGGACTTATGGCAACGATTCTTGCTGTCGGAGCACTGAGCATCGGCGCATACGCAGATGACACGGCTCACATCTATGTCCTTACTGCACCGGAAGATCACGGCTGGACCGGTTCCGTTGCGACCTTCGCGAAAGAGAAGATCGAAGAAGTCAATGCGGAGGGAACCTATACCGCAGAGCTGATCACCTGCCAGGATGCAGCGACCCAGACTGCGAATATTGAAGATATCCTTGCAAAGGGCGAGGACAACATCGCATTCGTCATCCAGCCGATCGACGATACCGTACAGTCCGCGATCCAGCAGATCGTAGACGCGGAAGTTCCGTATGTTGCGTTCGACCGCATCATCGGCGACATCGCTGATACCGCAGTATCCAACGTCAAGGGCGACAACGAAGGCATCGGCGCTGCCTGCGCAGCGTACTTCGTATCTCTGGGCATGGCTCCCGGCGATGCAGTCTATGTCTATGAGGGCGACACCTCTTCCGTTACCACTCTTCGTGACGAGGGCTTCACCAAGTACCTCACCGGCGAGCTGGAGTTCGAGGGCGAGAAGATCGCCGACGACGCAAAGTGGACTGAGGATCAGATCGCTTCCATCACCTTCTCCGGTGCTATGAACTGGAGCCGTTCCGACACCAAGACCTCCTTCGAGTCTCTGATGGGCGATGCTGCAAACGCAGAGATCAAGTGGTTCTATGCTGAGGACGATGAGCTGGCAATGGGTATCCTTGAGGCACTCGAGGGCGGCGGAATCGACGACGCGACCAAGGAAGCCTTCCTTGGAAACGGACCGGTCCTCTCCGGATGCGGCGGACTTGATGAGTACTACGCAGTCCTTCGCGGCGAGACCTACACCGACATCGCTGAGAAGTTCGCAGGACTTGTATCTGTAACCTACAGCCCGGCCATGATCCAGACCGCGATCCAGGATATGGTTGACTATCTGAGCGGAAATGAAGTTGAGCAGGATCACGTGATCGCATGCGAGAACGTCACTGCTGAGAACGTTACGGAATATCCGTCCTTCTGATCAGAACAGGCGCGTCAGACGCGCACATGATGAAGCAAAGACAGAAAGGGCCCGGCCATTACAGTGCCGGGCTTCTTTCGGCAAAGACAGTACGATAGAGGTAGAGTATGAGTTTACTGGAAATGCGTGGGATAAATAAATCCTTCAGCGGCGTACAGGTCCTCAAGGACGTCTCCCTGACGGTCGAGAAGGGCGAAGTACATGCGCTTCTGGGGGAGAACGGAGCCGGTAAATCCACCCTGATGAACATTCTGACCGGCGTGTACACCCGCGACAGCGGAACGGTCGTATTCGACGGGCAGGAACTGAAGGACACCACCGTGCGTGATTCCGAGAAGGCGGGGATCGCTTTCGTCCACCAGGAACTGAATCTGTTCAATGACCTTACGGTCTATGAGAATATTTTCCTTGGGAAAGAGTATACAAATAAGCTCGGCAAGACAGACAAGAAGCGTATGATCAGGGAGGCGGAGGATCTCTTCACACAGCTTGGCGTGAATGTGGACCCCCGTGCCAGGGTGTCAGAACTGACAACCAGCCAGAAGCAGCTCCTGGAGATCTCCAAGGCGCTCTTTTTTGAGGCAAAGCTCCTCATACTTGATGAGCCGACGACGGCCCTGAACAATGCGGAGATCGAGCATCTGTTCGGCATTATCCGCGGACTTCGGGAGAAGGGAACAGCATTCATTTTCATATCCCACAAGATGCCGGAGATCTTTGCTCTGGCGGACAGCTATACCGTATTCCGGAACGGAGAATACATCGGAAGCGGCAGGCTCAGCGAGACGGATACGGACAGCATCATCAGCATGATGGTCGGCAGGACCTACTCCTCGGGGGACATCTACACGCCCCGCAAGACCGGAAATGTGGTGCTGAAGCTGGATCATTTCACAGGACCCGGATTCCATGACATCAGCATGGAGGTGCCCAGGGGCGCGGTGATCGGCATGACCGGACTTCAGGGCTCCGGAGCCAGTGAGCTTCTGCAGTGCATGTTCGGGATCACCTCCTCCTGGAGCGGCACCATGACCGTCAACGGAGCTCCCGTAAAGCACGGGGACATCCACGGCTCCATGCGCTCCGGCATGGGACTTCTTCCTTCCAACCGCAAGGAGAATTCCGTGATCCCCGACATGACCATCGGAGAGAACCTGTCCCTGGCGGAGCAGACGCTGTCGTCGGGAAGATTCCATATCAGAAAAGACCAGGAACAGCATAAATACGAGCAGTACAAGGAACTGCTGAATATCAAGGCAGTCAGCAGCCAGGATCCGATCACGTCGCTGTCCGGCGGCAATCAGCAGAAGGTCTTCATAGCCAGATGGCTGAATACGGGGGCCGAGATACTGCTGTTCGACAACCCGACACAGGGTATCGACGTTGGTGCCAAGACGGAGATCTACAGGCTGATGGAGCAGCTGGCAGGGGAGGGCAAGACGATCCTCTTCACTTCGATGGAGGTGCCCGAGATCCGGAACGTTGCGGATCTGTGCTACGTGTTCTACAACGGATCGATCATCGGGACTCTGCAAAATGACCAGATCGACGAGACAACGGTTATGCGATATTCTACGAATTCCATCGGTGCGCAGGAAAGCGAAGACAGGAGAGGAGAGTCATGAAAAACAAGTCAGGATTTACCAGATTTCTGGGAGAGTACAGTTATATCTTTGTGTTTGTGATCATTCTGATCGTGTACATGATCACCAACAACGGCATCACCTGGCCGGCGGCCATGAATATCTTCCGTCATTCGGCGGCAGTCGGGATCATCGCGGTAGGCATGGGCATGATCTGCCTGACCGGAGACATCGACCTGTCGGTCGGCTCCATGCTGGCCATCGTATCCGGCTTCTCGGTCGTGATCTTCAACGTAACCAACAGCGTGCTTCTGACCCTGCTGTTCAGCCTCGCCTTCGGCGCAGTGCTCGGCCTGCTGAACGGTCTGCTGGTAGGACGGCTGGAGATTCCGGCATTCATCGCCACCCTGGCGACCATGCTGATCTTCCGCTCCCTGTCCCAGTATTTCTGCCAGCATATCGGCAAGGAACTGATCGGCGGCGGCAGCTCCGTCTACAAGATGGTCAACGCGAATTCCCAGTACAAGCCGTTCTATAACTTCGGAAACGGCAAGCTGTTCACGGTCCCCAACGTAGGCCTGATCCTGATCGCCATTACCGTCCTGTTCGTATACATCTCCACCTCGACCAAGTTCGGCAAGAAGGTGTACGCGGTAGGAAGCAACCCGAAGGCAGCCATGATGACAGGAATCAGCGTTCCCCATATCAAGGTCGTGGTCTTCACCATCACCGGTCTTCTGGTCGGACTTGCCTCCTTCGTCTGGATCGGCATGAACGCCTCTTCGGACCCGGCAACCACCGGAAACAGCTATGAGATGTACGCGATCTCCGCAGTCGTTCTGGGCGGCATCAGCATGAGCGGCGGCAAGGGAAGGATCCTGGGCGTCCTGTTCGGCGCCATGTCCTACACCGTCATCGACAAGATCATCGTCGCGCTGAAGATGGACTCCCTGATCAACAACGCCATCAAGGGCGTGATCCTTCTGGTAGTCATCGCGATCCAGATCGTCACCCCGAAGATCCGTGAGAAGCTGCGCAAGGCTTAAAAGCGGTCTTGAGAGCGGCACTTAAGAAGGACGCTTAAATACGGTCTGAGAGCGGCATGAAGAGAGCAGCCGGACCGGTAAAAACAGCATAGAACAAATGTTTGCATATGAGCTCCGCGCATGCTATACTGTGTGGGCTCATATGTTTTTATATGATTTTATAATATGGCGGACTGCGCCATGGGAAAAGGACGGTGACCTGACATGGAATTCAAACTGCATTCTGACTATAAGCCCACCGGTGACCAGCCCGAGGCGATAGAGGCTCTGACAGAAGGCTTCCGGCAGGGCAATCAGGCACAGACTCTGCTGGGCGTTACCGGCTCCGGCAAGACCTTTACCATGGCCAACGTAATACAGAAGCTTCAGAAGCCCACCCTGGTCATTGCCCACAACAAGACGCTCGCGGCCCAGCTCTACGGAGAGTTCAAGGAATTCTTCCCGGAGAATGCGGTGGAGTATTTTGTCTCTTACTACGATTATTATCAGCCGGAGGCTTACGTGCCCCAGACTGACACCTATATCGAGAAGGATTCGTCCATCAATGACGAGATCGACAAGCTGCGCCTCTCGGCGACAGCGTCCCTGGTGGGAAGAAATGACGTCATCGTAGTCAGCTCCGTCTCCTGCATCTACGGCCTGGGCAGTCCCGTCGACTTCAAGGAGATGGCCCTGTACCTGAGAGTCGGGGAAGAGCGGGACCGCAATGAGATCCTGAAGAAGCTGGTACAGCTTCACTATGACAGAAGTGACGTGGATTTTCACCGTTCCACCTTCCGTGTGCGGGGAGACGTTCTGGATATCTTCCCGGCCGACACGGATGATTTCGCCTACCGGGTGGAGTTTTTCGGAGATGAGATCGACCGGATCACCCAGATCGACCCGCTGACCGGTCATGCCCGGAGCTCTCTGAGCTTCATCGGCGTGTTCCCGGCGTCCCACTATGTCACGCCCGTGGAGAAGGTGCAGGAGGCGATCCGCTCCATCAGTCAGGAGCTGGAGGCGCAGGTGAAGCAGTTCCGCAGCGAGGACAAGCTGCTGGAAGCCCAGCGGATCTCGGAGCGCACCAACTATGATATAGAGATGCTCAGAGAGACCGGGTTCTGCTCCGGCATCGAGAACTATTCGAGACATATGGACGGCAGAGCCCCCGGCACGCCGCCCCAGACCCTGCTGGATTATTTCCCGGACGAATACCTGATCATCATAGACGAGTCCCATATGACCCTGCCGCAGCTGCGCGCCATGTACAACGGAGACCAGTCCCGCAAGACCACGCTGGTGGACTACGGGTTCCGGCTTCCCAGCGCGAAGGACAACCGGCCGCTGCGGTTTGAGGAATTTGAAGACAAGATCGACCAGATCATGTTCGTTTCCGCGACTCCCGGCCCCTACGAAGAGGAGCATGAACTGCTTCGCGCAGAGCAGATCATCCGTCCCACCGGCCTTCTGGATCCGGCAATTGACGTCCGTCCGGTGGCGGGACAGGTAGATGACCTGATCGGCGAGATCAACAAAGAGACCGCGAAGGGCAACAAGGTCCTGGTCACGACCCTGACCAAACGGATGGCGGAGGACCTGACCGAATTCCTGAAGGACGCGGGGATCCGGGTGCAGTACCTGCATTCGGACATCGATACCCTGGAGCGGTCGAAGATCATCCGCGACATGCGCCTGAACGTATTTGACGTTCTGGTCGGCATCAACCTGCTGAGAGAGGGCCTGGACATCCCGGAGATCACACTGGTGGCGATCCTGGACGCGGATAAGGAAGGCTTCCTGCGTTCGGAGACCTCCCTGATCCAGACCATCGGAAGAGCGGCCAGAAACTCGGAGGGACATGTCATCATGTATGCGGATACGGTGACAGACTCCATGAACCGGGCGATCAGCGAGACGAACCGCAGAAGAGCCGCCCAGCAGAGATACAATGAAGAACACGGCATCACGCCCACAACCATCCGCAAGAAGGTCCGGGACCTGATCGCGATCTCGAAGGACATCGCGAAGTCAGAGGAGCAGCTCGAGAAGGATCCCGAATCCATGAGCCGCAAGGAGCTGGAGAAACTGATCGCCGATGTAGAGAAGCAGATGAGAAAAGCCGCAGCAGAACTGAACTTCGAGACAGCCGCGCAGCTGCGTGACAAGATGATCGATCTGAAGAAAGTGCTGCAGAACCTGGATTGAATACCAGAAGAGTGAGAAAGATAGGGTATAGACAGCGCAAAACAAGCTTTTATACCCAAAAAGACAGTATACATTGAGAGGTAACTATGCCGGATAAGAGAAAGGCCCCTGCGAGAGATATCAGCAAGTATATCCGCCTTCGCGGTGCCTCAGAACATAACCTGAAGAATATTGACCTGGACATCCCGCGCAACCAGCTTGTGGTCATGACCGGCCTGTCGGGTTCGGGCAAGAGCAGTCTTGCCTTCGACACGATCTATGCGGAGGGGCAGAGGCGCTACATGGAGTCGCTCTCCAGCTATGCGCGCCAGTTCCTGGGCCAGATGGAGAAGCCGAGGGTGGACAGCCTGGAGGGCCTTCCTCCTGCCATCTCGATCGACCAGAAGTCCACGAACCGAAACCCCAGGTCAACCGTGGGAACCGTGACGGAAGTATATGATTACTTCCGCCTTCTCTATGCCCGCTGCGGGATCGTGCACTGTCCGACCTGCGGAAGGGAGATCAAGAAGCAGACCGTCGACCAGATGGTGGATACCCTGATGGCTCTTCCCGAGAGGACCCGCCTGCAGCTTCTTGCTCCTGTGGTCAGAGGCCGCAAGGGCATGCACGAGAAGCTTCTGGCCCAGGCAAGAAAGTCCGGCTATGTCCGTGTACGGATCGACGGCAGCCTTTATGAGCTGTCCGAAGAGATCACTCTGGATAAGAATATCAAGCACAATATCGAGATTCTGGTCGACCGTCTGATCGTGAAGCCGGGCATCGAGAAGCGTCTGTCCGAATCCCTGGAGCAGGTGCTGTCCCAGGCGGACGGCCTTGCCTACGTGGAGGTCCAGAGGCCGAAGGAAGCAAAGGACATCCATCCCGATGAGATCGGAAAGAGCGCGAATGCAGCACAGGTAAAGAGCGCGGAGCAGGATGTGGAGATCCTCACCTTCTCCGAGAACTATGCCTGCCCCTATGACGGGACCTCCATCGAAGAGATCGAGCCGCGTTCATTTTCCTTCAACAATCCTTTCGGCGCCTGCCCTGAATGCACGGGCCTCGGGTACAAGATGGAGTTTGACGAGGACCTGATGATCCCGGACAAGGACCTGTCCATCGATGACGGCGCCATCGTGGTGCCAGGCTGGCAGTCCAGCAAGACGGAAGGTTCTTTTACAAGAGCTCTGCTCGATGCCCTTGCCGACGAGTATCATTTCAGTCTCAGCACGCCCTTCAAGGATTATCCCCAGGAGATCCATGATCTTCTGATCAATGGGACAGACGGGCGTGAGGTCAAGGTCCATTACCGCGGGCAGAGAGGCGTGGGCGTCTACGATGTCGCCTTCGAGGGCCTGATCCGCAATGTGCAGCGCAGGTACCGCGAGACCTTCGGCGAGTCCATGAAGGCGGAGTATGAGACCTACATGCGCATCACTCCCTGCAACGCCTGCCACGGACAGAGGCTCAAGAAGGGCGCTCTGGCGGTCACCATCGCGGACAAGAACATCTATGAGATGACGAATCTGTCCATCGGAGACCTGCAGAAGTTTCTGTGGACCATCGATATGCGCCTGTCCAGCCAGCAGCTGAAGATCGGAGAGCAGATCCTCAAGGAGATCCGGGCAAGGATCTCATTTCTCAATGACGTCGGCCTGGACTATCTGTCCCTGGCCCGCGCGACGGGCACTCTGTCCGGCGGGGAAGCCCAGAGGATCCGTCTGGCGACCCAGATCGGCTCCGGCCTGGTGGGCGTGGCGTACATCCTCGATGAGCCCTCCATCGGACTTCATCAGAGGGACAATGACAAGCTGCTCAATACCCTGTACCACCTGAGGGATCTGGGGAACACGGTGATCGTCGTGGAGCATGACGAGGATACCATGAGGGCGGCGGATTTCCTGGTCGACATCGGCCCCGGAGCCGGAGAGCACGGCGGAAGAGTCGTCTGTGCGGGAACGGCGGAAGAGATTGAGAACTGCAAAGAGTCTGTGACCGGCGCGTACCTGTCCGGCAGGATGAAGATCCCGGTACCCGAAACACGAAGAGAGCCTGCGGGCTGGCTGACGGTCAGGGGCGCTTCGGAAAATAACCTCAAGCACATTGACGTGAGGTTCCCGCTGGGTGTATTTACCTGCGTGACCGGCGTGTCCGGTTCGGGAAAGAGCTCTCTTGTCAATGAGATCCTCTACAAGACGCTGGCAAATAAACTCAACCGCGCCCACCATGTCGTGGGTAAGCACGATTCGGTGGAATGGGACGCGAAGCTGGACAAGGTGATCTGCATCGATCAGAGTCCCATCGGGCGCACGCCCCGCTCCAATCCGGCGACCTATACAGGAGTCTTTGACCAGATCAGGGACCTGTTTGCCGGAACCAACGATTCGAAGGCGAGGGGCTACAAGAAGGGCAGATTCTCCTTCAATGTCAAGGGCGGCCGCTGCGAGGCCTGCTCCGGAGACGGCATCATCAAGATCGAGATGAATTTCCTTCCGGATGTCTACGTTCCCTGCGAGGTCTGCCACGGACACAGGTACAACAGAGAGACCCTGGAGGTGCGCTACAAAGGCAAGAACATCTTCGAAGTCCTGGATATGACGGTGGAGGAGGCGCTGAAGTTCTTCGAGCACGTGCCGACCATCCGCAACAAGATCCAGACCCTCTATGACGTGGGACTTGGCTATATCAAGCTTGGACAGCCCTCGACCCAGCTGTCGGGCGGTGAGGCACAGCGGATCAAGCTGGCCACCGAGCTGTCCCGCAGAAGCACCGGCCGGACCATCTACATCCTGGATGAGCCCACGACGGGACTTCATTTCGCGGATGTACACAAGCTGACGGACATCCTGCAGAGGCTGACCGACGGAGGCAATACCGTGGTCGTGATCGAGCACAACCTTGATGTGATCAAGTCAGCGGATTATCTGATCGATCTGGGACCCGAAGGCGGAGACGGGGGCGGCACGGTGATCGCCCAGGGAACGCCCGAGGAGATATCGAAGATGCCGGCATCCTATACCGGACAATATGTGAAACGATATCTGAATTGACCCGGTCGGCTGTTGCGAAGAGTACGTTCCTCGGGTACAATGAGGGGACGCATTTGATTTACCCCAGAAAGAGGCGGATAGCAGTATGGCAGGACATCAGAGAGAATTCAGCTTTAAAGATGAGGCAGGAAGTGTGGTTCAGGAGATCCTGAGGGATTATCAGGGCGGCCGGGCGATCGACCGGATCGCGGCGGCGAAGGAACCGGACCGGAATGTGATCGAGAAGATCATCAGGGAACTGTTCCAGATCGTATATCCGGGTTATTATCTGAATCCGGACACGTCCCTTCGCGTGTTTAACGTGGACGCTTCCATCAGTACGGTGGTGGATGACATCATCATCAACCTGGCGGAGCAGATCGAGATCGCGCTGCGCTATACGGATGAGTTCCATACCAAGTCCGCCGAGTCGGTGCAGGAGGAATCCCGGAGGGTCACCATCGAATTCATGCACCGGATCCCCAGAGTGAGAGAGTATCTGGATACGGATGTACAGGCGATGCTGGACGGAGACCCGGCAGCCTACTCCAAGAGCGAGATCATCCTCTGCTATCCGGGACTCTATGCCATGACGGTGTTCCGCCTTGCCCATGAACTGTATCTGCTGAAGGTTCCGATGATCCCGCGCATGATGACGGAATATGCCCATGACAAGACAGGCGTTGACCTGCATCCGGGCGCGACCATCGGGAAGTATTTTATGATCGACCATGCCACCGGCATCGTAATCGGTGAGACTACGATCATCGGAAACCATGTCAAGATCTACCAGGGAGTTACCATCGGCGCCCTTTCCACCCGGGCAGGCCATTACCTGCAGGGCAAAAAGAGACACCCGACGATCGAGGACAATGTCACGATCTATTCGGGTGCGTCCATACTTGGCGGTGAGACTGTGATCGGCCACGATGTGGTGATCGGCGGCAACTGCTTCGTTACAGCGTCCATCGAGCCCTATGCCAGGGTCAATGTCAGAAATCAGGAAGAGCTGCTGAAGCAGAGTGAGGCTTAATGTGCGGTTCACTGCACGGATTAACGCTCCAGCATCCACCGCATGATCTTGCCGGTCCTTGTGCGGGGCAGCGCGCCTTCGCGCGCTATGATCCGGGCGATCTGTCTGCTCCTGGGATAGTGGCGGTTCAGTGAATGGACTGCCTTCTCCACCAGATCCCGTCTGATGCGGCTGCTGTACAGGAGAGCGGGACGGCCCTCTGCGAGGATCACGCACAGCTCGCTGGTGTCCAGCATCTGTGACAGATAGGATTCATATTCCAGGCAGGAGACCTTATTGCCGTCCGGAAGGACCAGCATGTCCTTCTTGCGGCCGGTGATGCGCAGCGCGCCTCTCTCGTCGATCCGGCCCAGATCCCCGGTCGCGAACCATCCGTCCTCGGTAAGAGGGAGACTCAGGATGCCGCCTGCCGGATCCAGATATCCTTCCATCAGACCCTCTGTCCGTACCAGGATCTCCCCATCCGGAGCGATCTTCAGCTCTGTCCCGGGGCAGACATACAGGGCAAGGGGGTCACTGAGATCCCTGGTGATCGCAAGGCCGCTGGCGGTCTCGGTCAGGCCGTAGCCGGTATAGGTGCGAAGGCCGCGCATCTGCAGGGCCCGCAGGGTTTCCGCGGAGGGGACCGCCGCTCCGATCAGGACGATCTTAAGCTCCCTGTTCAGCGAATCCATGCGGATCAGCAGGTCTGCAGCCGTTGGGACGGCGGGAAGGATCGTCGGGTGAAAATAACGGCAGTCGTCGATGATATGGCGGTCGCCTCTTCCGAGAGCAACCCTGGCGCCATTGCACAGGCCCCAGAGCAGTCCGCATACAAAACCATACACATGGGACAGCGGAAGGATGCTCAGCAGGATATCGGCCCTGCCGCAGGGGAGCATTGACTGACCTCCCCAGGTACTGGCGAGCAGCGCTCTTGTCGACAGTACGACAGCGCGCGAGCGGCTGGTCGTACCGGAGGTGAAAAAGAGGATCCTGCCTTCGCTGTGCTGCGCTTTGGATTCTTCGCGCTCAAGAAGAGGCAGAAAGACCTCACTGACCTGATCAAAGACCGTGTCGGAAGTATTCTCATCGACCAGTATGATATCATGACCGCCGATGACGTCTGCGAAGATGCGGATGATGGTCTGAGGGGAATGATCCGCCCGGATCACCTCGCACCTCGAGTCAGCGGCAGTGATCTTCTCATAGAGATTGTGGTAGGTGAGGATGATCTTGTCATCCCCTTCGGAATAGATTAAGGCGGAGCCGGAACAGTTTTTCCAGCTGTCTGTCAGCTCCAGAAAACTGGTGAATTTCGTCATGGATCTATCTGAATAAGGGTGCTGTGCTGTTTGGATAAACGACCTCAGTATATTACCAGATACCCCCGGCAAATACAACCGCAGGCCACGACTGCAGCAGCTTGCAAAGCTCAGTCGGCTTCCTATGGTTTTCATCTGTGCCCACAGAACTCTATGCAGATGATGCTGGCTGACCTGTGAAGAGAAATTCCCAGGACGGAGAAAAGCCGGCAGGGGAGCTGCCGGCTTTTCAAGGGGAGTATAAATAATTAATAAGGGGTTGTAAAAAATATCATTAAGGGTAATATTTTTTACAAGAGGATTATAGTATATGACAGATAAAAAAGCAACCACTTTTTTAAACGAGAACCTTACGCTCATCTGCCCGTGCCACTTCGGTCTGGAGAGTGTACTCAAGAGAGAGATCCAGGATCTGGGGTATGATGTCACCCTGGTGGAGGACGGCAAAGTCTCTTTTGAGGGCGACTGGCAGGCGGTCTGCTATGCCAATGTTTTTCTGCGCACTGCAGAGAGGGTGCTGGTGAAGGCGGGCTCATTTCACGCGAAGACCTTCGAGGACCTGTTCCAGGGGACCAAGGCCATCGAGTGGGAGCGGTACCTGCCCAGAGACGCGAAGTTCTGGGTGGCCAAGGCCACCAGTGTGCGGAGCAAGCTGTTCTCTCCGAGGGATATCCAGTCCATCATGAAGAAGGCGATGGTGGAGCGGATGCGCCAGAAGTACCGCCTGATCGAATTCCCGGAGACCGGCTGTGAGTTCCCCCTGAGAGTCACCATCATGAAGGATGAGGTCACCGTCGGCATCGATACGACGGGAGTCTCCCTCCACAAGAGGGGGTACCGGCTTCTGACCGCGAAGGCCCCCATCTCGGAGACCCTGGCCAGCGCTCTGATCCTTCTGACCCCGTGGAAGAAGGACCGCATCCTGGTAGATCCCTTCTGCGGATCCGGCACATTTCCCATCGAAGCTGCCATGATCGCGGCCAACATCGCCCCGGGCATGAACCGGGAGTTCCTGGCCGAACAGTGGGAGCACCTGATCCCGAAGAAGTACTGGTACGATGTGGTGGATGACGCGAACAGCCGCATCGACGATCAGATCGAGACAGATATCCAGGGATACGATATAGACGGTGATATCGTCAAGGCCGCCAGAGAGAACGCCAGAAACGCGGGAGTCGATCACCTGATCCATTTCCAGAGAAGGCCGGTATCCGAGCTCAGCCATCCGAAGAAGTACGGATTCGTCATCACCAATCCGCCCTACGGCGAGCGTCTGGAAGAGAAAAAAGAACTGCCCGGTCTCTACAGGGAGATCGGACAGGCCTTCAGAAGACTTGATTCCTGGTCGGAGTATATCATCACGTCCTATGACCAGGCAGAGAAATACATCGGCAGAAAAGCGGACAAGAACCGTAAGATCTACAACGGTATGATCAAGACCTACTTTTATCAGTACCTCGGGCCGAAGCCGCCCAGGCGCTGAGAGTCAGGGGAAGATCTCCTCAAGCCTGGCTCTCGCGTATTGCTCGATGGAATCAGCCAGAGTCTCATATCGCTTCATGAAGTCTTCCGCCTCCGGGGTGAGGGAGGCGCTGCCCCCTGTGGCGCCGCCCTGCTGGCGTACCACCAGCTTGTACCCCAGGGCGGATTCTGCATGCTTCAGGATCCGGCGCCCCTTCGAGTAGGACATGCCCATGGCTTCGCAGGCGTCCTTGACGGAGCCGTGTACCCGGATCCCGCTCAGAAGGTCCTGGACACCGGGACCGTAGAATTTCTCGCAGTGCTTTTTCAGAAGTGTCACGCGGATCTTTGCAGACAGATCAAGTTCGTTCATAGCTTCAGACCTCCCCTTCTCCGGGCGGGATCACCCTCCACCCGGGCATCAGTTCAGAATTCCCCCGCTTCAGATCATCAAAAAAATGCTCTGTGCTGACCGTAACACCGGTCCGTCCATCCCTCATCAGACAGACATCTCCGCCCATCCGGTAGACCTCATCCAGGTCATGGGTGACAAAGATGACAGGCTTGCCCTCCTCGGAGAGCATCTGCAGCATCTCCTCCTCCAGTTCCCATTTCAGCATAGTATCCAGGGCGGAAAATGGCTCGTCCAGCAGGATCACGTCCGGGTTCTGGGCCGCGATCCGGGCCATGGCCGTGCGCTGCTTCTGCCCGCCGGAGAGCTCCCGGGGCAGGCGGTCTGCCAGATCCCGGATGCGGAAACGCTCCAGAAAGGGATCGGCGAGGGACGGAGCAGGCCGTCTTCCCATGCCTGCCAGGATATTCTCCCGCACCGTCATATGGGGAAACAGGGCATAGTCCTGAAACATATATCCGACACGGCGCCGCTGGGGCGCAAGGCTGACCCTGCTGTCAGAGTCAAACAGCACCCGGTCGCCCAGCACGATCCGGCCATCATCGGGCCGCTCGATACCGGCGATGCATTTCAGCGTCATCGTCTTGCCGCAGCCGGAGGGCCCAAGCAGACAGAGCAGACGTCCGCCACATTCCAGATCGGCCTCCAGATGGAAGGACCCGACCGTCTTCTTGATATGAACCTGAAGCTTCATAAATAAATATACTCCACAGTTAAGTTACAATACAGCCCCGGGGAAAAACAGCTCCGGGAGGAATACCGCCCCGGGAGGCCGGCGCCGCGTCAGTAGCGCACAGGATTCTTCGTGTGCCGGGCGGTCACCAGATTCATCAGCAGGATGATCAGGAAGGCAATGACCAGGATCACTGCCACCCAGAAGCCTGCCGTGGCGTAGTCACCGTTCTGGATGACCATGGCGATCTTCTGGGAGATGGTTCCCGTTTTGCCAGGGATATTGCCGGCCAGCATGGAGGTTGCCCCGTATTCTCCCAGCGCCCTGGCGAAGGTCAGGATCGTACCGGATACGATGCCCGGTCCTGCGCAGGGCATGATCACCCGCCAGAAGATCCTGGACTCACTCATGCCCAGGGTCCTTGCGGCGTAGACCAGATTGACGTCGACCTGCTCAAAGGCGGCCCGGGCGTTGCGGTACATCAGCGGAAATGCGATCACCGTCGCCGCGATGACGCAGCCAAGCCAGGTCTGCACGGCCTTGATGCCGAAATGGGTGAACAGCGCACTTCCGACCGGACGCCTCGTGGAGAAGAGCAGCAGCAGGAAGAAGCCTGCCACCGTCGGAGGCAGCACCATGGGGAGCGTCAGGATCCCGTCTGCAACAGCGCGCACACCGGGCGAAGCCCTGACGACCTTCCTTGCCGCGAAGATCCCCAGGAAAAATGAGATCACGGTCGCGACGATCCCTGTCTTCAGGGAGATAAACAGCGGGCTCCAGTCAAGCCCCGAGAGAAAATGCATAAAATGATCCATGGAAGCTGCCCCCACAATCTATCAAAGCACGCGCAGGATCTGCCCAGAGTCAGTCTTTGTCCTCTTCAGTGCCCAGATCCGTGTCAAAGTAGTAGGAATCGAAGATCTCTCTGGCTGTGTCAGAGGTCAGGAAGGCGACAAAGTCCGCAGCCGCGGCACTGGCTGTCTCATCTGCCTCAGGATTGACGATCTGCGCAGCCGGATAGATGACATCCCCGGTCAGGTCATAGGGAACCTTCTCCAGGATGATCAGCGTATCTTCAAAACCATAGGTATCCGAGTAATAGGTGGTGCCGACTTCATTGGCGCCCTCAGACACAGCGGCGGCTACCGCACCCACGTTGGCGCATTCATTGATCTCGATCCCGCCCAGGGCTTCGGAAACCTCCTGGGTGGTGATCTTCGAGACATCGCCGTCCTCAGGCGCTTCGAGCATCCCGGCATTTACAAGAGCCTGACGAGTGTATTTTCCCACAGGCACCGACCCGTCCGCAAGGGCGAAGCTGGAAGCCGTCCCGATATCCGCAAGACCGGTCACCTTGGTCCCGCTGTCCTTATAGGTGACGACACAGACCTGATTATTGACGATATCCGCCCTCGTGCCGTCCACGGTCAGCTTCTTCTCTTCAAGCTCATTCATCTGCTTCTGAGCCGCGGAGAAAAAGACATCGCAGGCAGCCCCCTCCTCGATCTGGGTCATGAGGGTTCCCGAACTGTCATAGCTTGCGGTGACGGTGACATTGGGCTGAAGCTCATTGTAAGCAGGAATGATGCTCTCTTCCAGGACAGTGTTCAGGCTTTTAGCCGCAAATACGATGATCTGGGTATCCTCCAGCACTTCTGTCTCAGAAGTATCCTGCGCCAGGGCACAGGCAGAGAATAACATGGCGGAAGCTGCGGTAAGTGCGATAACAGACTTTATTTTCATGATGAACCCTCCCACATAGTGTACAGAATGAACTGGTAAATGAATTGATGTATTCATGATAGATGGGATCCGAGCGAGTGTCAAGTGAAAAACACTCGCATGCGATGGTATGCTTTACCTGTGCATAAAGACAAAACAACGCTTTGTCTGGTATAATAATAAGTTAAGACGCAGGCAGACATCGGGGAAGACAGGAGCGGAGATATGTCAGGAAGCTATCATGACGAACCTATACCGAAGCGGGGGAGCGGTCCGCGGGACCAGGCCGGGGGATACCGTCAGAGGTCTTCCGGTCATTCCTCCTGGACCTTTATATCGGAAGAGGAGCTCTTCGGGAGAAGGAGCGGAGCTGAGCGCAGGATCCCGGAGGGGGACATGCCCAAGAAGTTCAGGAAGCTTCTGGAGATGACCCGGACCTACGAGACGGATGAGGAGAAGAGAACCGAAGCGTTTCTGGAGCAGGCAGCCTTCATGGCACAGTACGAAGACGAGTACCGCATGCGGGGAGTGCCGGTCCGCCACATCTTTGTGGCCTATCAGGAGCTGCAGGCGGATGAGCTGCGGGGGTATTTTGCCTGGCGCACGCGCATCCGGGCGGGCGAGACCGCCTGGGGAGGCAGAGATTATCTGCGGCTCTATGCGGCTGAACTGATCAATCTGGTCGGAGTGTCATCCCCGGGAGAAGCCTTTGACTCTCTTCTGCGCCTTCAGGCCCTGGCCGGGGCCTCCGACAGGCTGATGGCAGACACTTCGATGAAAAATGTGCTGCGGGACTTTATCATTGCTCATGGTCTGGAGCAGGATCTGGCCCTTGCCTACTGCATCGAAGATCCTGAGGAGGAGAGGGCGAAGCTGGGGCTGGCCTTCGCGGACACCGCGGATGACTATACGCTCTATGCCGCCATCCGGAAACTCGTCGGGGAACAGATCGACGGCTCCAGGTTCCTGCCGGGGATCCGGGAGGACGCCTGCCACGTGATCGCAAGAAGCGTCAGGCGGCTGTCCGCCAGAGAGAGGGCCCAGAAGGGAAGAGGGATTCTGGAAAGACTTCTCGGCCCCAAGAGGAGGAAGCCCTGCACTATGTTCGCCTGGCTCCCCTTCCGGACAAGCCAGCCGGACGGATATCTCTATGAAGTGGATCCGGTCCTCGCCTATGAATACAGCCAGGGGACCTGGTACTGCCACAGCTATTCATCCTACCGGGATCCGGATGAGCTGCGTAACCTGTCAGGAATCGTGCGCGAATGTGAGAGACTCCTTCGAAAGGCCTTTCATTATAAGAACGCACTGCCCAGCCGGCGCAAGGACCCGCAGACAGAAGCGCTGATCGGCTCCGTCATAGAAGAGTGGCTGAAGGAAAAGGCCATGCGGGCGCGCCCGGAGGTGAAGATCGACCTGACAAAACTCTCCGGCATAAGGGCCGCCGCGGACATCACCCGGGAGCGGCTGCTGGAAGGAACCGAGGAGGAGACAGACTTCACTGCTGCCATCAACAGCGCGTGGCCGGAAAGTGCCTCCGCCGTGAGCACTGCACGTCCGGAACCTGACGCTGCCATGAACAGCGCGCGTTCGGAATCTGCCGCAGACCTCGCGGCTGCTGTGGACCCTGCCACTGGCCCGGCCAGCACGCTCCCGCTGCAGGATGGCGCGGACGAGGCGGATGATTCTTCCGTGTTCTCACCGGAAGAGACGCAGTTCCTGAGACTCCTGCTGGACGAAAAGCCCTGGAAAGAATTCATTTCCTCAAGAAGACTGATGCTGTCAGTCTTTGTGGACGGGATCAATGAGAAGGCATACGACCTTCTGGGAGATACGATCCTGGAGATCGAAGACGGTGCGCCTGTGCTGATCAGTGATTACTGCGAGGATGTGAAGGAGATGGTCCGGTGAGAGGGACAGTATTATTTTTCAATTTTCAGAAAAAACCAACAAATTCTGACAAAATGGGTTGGTAAAACGTTTTAGGTGTTGTATAATCAAGTATAACTGAGGAACTCTACCTCGGTTAATTTTGTTACAAAAAAGTATGGGAGATAACTGGTGGAAGCCAATCAGAATACTGAACAACAGAATATGGAGACTGCCGCGAAGAAGCCGTGGCACAGGAAAAAATGGGTCCGGGGGGTCGCGCTTCTCATAGTGGCCGGCATGATCGCCTCAGAGCTGATGAGTAGACTGATCCCCTCCGAGGGCGTAGTGATCTCAGACAATAAGCAGACCCAGGAACTGATCAATTCAGATCTGGCCGAGGCGCTGAGTCACCCGATCGAACTGAACGAGGCGTACCGCAAGGCGGTATATCAGGAGAAGCTGGAGCAGAAGCGCCGGGAGCGGCTGCTCTCACTGGGGGAGAAGGCAGAGAAACAGATTGCCGACGGTGAGTATAAGAAGGCAGTGGAGACTCTGGACGAACTACTGGGAGAGGTGACGGAGGAAGAAGCGGATATCTGGCAGCTGAAGATCATCCGCGCCCAGCTCCTGTTCTCAGACGGGCAGACTGAGCAGTCCGCAGAAGCCTGCGGCGAGGTCATCGATGCCGGGGAGGACGAAGGCGGGATCTGCAGTTTCATCCGCTCGCTGATCCGGATCGCTCAGGAGGATTACGGAGGGGCCAGAGAGGACATCCTGGGAGCGCTGGAGAATGGTTATCCCCAGGAAGATGTCTGCAGCGTGCATCTGGCATACTGCGACTACTATCTGGAAGATTACGAATCCGTGCTCAGCTATACAGCCAGCGCGAAGGAGCAGGGGATCTCAGAGCAGTATGATTATACGATCCTCTTTCTGGAGGCCATGGCCCAGCTGCAGCTGGCCCGCTATGCGGACAGTGAAGACTCCCTCACAAAGCTTCTGAAGATGGAAGAGGACGAGGGGACAGAATCAGACGGGTCGCTTCTATATTATAGAGGCGTCTGCTATCTGGGACTCGAAGAGTTCGAAAAGGCAACGGAGGACTTTGAGAAGGCACAGGAGGCCGGATTCGGAGATTCGAAGGATACCGGAACGAAAAAAACAATGCTTCTGTACAATATGGGTGTAGCGGCAGCAGGCCGCGGCAATCCGGAGGAAGCTGAAAAATATATGCAGCAAGTAGTGTCCAGAGGCGATGAAAAGACTCTGGCGGAAGCAGCGCAGAATCTGCTTGATATGTATAAGGCGGCAGAAGAAGCGGCGAAGCAGACAGAGAGATAGACCACTATGGTTTCAGGCTACAGACACGTATCAATAGTTTCATCAGTAACTTAACGAAACAGGAAAGGAGACACAGGAATGAGGCAGAACAGGCTAAAGAGAGTATTGCTGGCAGTATCCATGTCAGCGGTACTTCTGCTCGGCACTGCCGGCTTCATCTCGGCGGAGGAGACTGCGCCGGAGGAAGCGGTAGTGGAGCAGTCAGCACCAGCCCCGGCCCCGGTGGTATCTGAACCGGCACCAGCGCCCGCTCCGGCGCCAGCTCCGGCTCCGGCGCCAGCCCCGGCTCCGGTCGTATCTGAACCGGCCCCGGCTCCGGCTGTATCTGAACCGGCTCCGGCTGTATCTGAACCGGCTCCAGCGCCAGCTCCGGCAGTGTCCGAACCGGCCCAGGCAGTGTCCGAACCGGCTCCGGCAGTGTCCGAACCGGCCCCGGCAGCGTCCGAACCGGCCCCGGCAGTATCTGAACCGGCCGCCCAGCCGGCTGAGACCGTGTCCGGCAGCGCTCCGGAGCAGCCAGCCCCGGCAGCGGAGGCTGCTGTACAGGCGCAGGATGACACATCCGGCGGCTCAGAAGGCACAGGCGATCCTTCCGGATCAGGAAGCGAGGGAGAGGCAGAGTCCGAAGCAGTCCCCGGCGCAGGCGACGTGGACACCTCCGACACTTCCAAGATTCCGGCGGGCAAGGCCGTACTGGCGGAGAATGTCACCGGCGGCGCGAATACTCTGGAGGAACCTAAGGAGTTCACCAACGCCACGGAAGACGGCAAGGAGACCGATACCAAGAACGCGATCCAGAAAGCAGTCGACGCGGCCCTTGAGGCTGCCAGAACCGGCGCGCAGGACGCGGAGCTTACCATCACCGTGGAAGACGGGACCTATGACGGCGACATCACGATCAAGCAGGATTCGGAGAAGCCGTCTGTCCTTAAGACGCTCTTCATTCTTGCGAAGGGTGCTTTCACAGAGCCCGCCGAGGGCGGCGTGATCGACAAGAGCACCGTTTCCTATACCGCGGGGGGCGGCGCCAAGGTCAACGGCAATATCTTTATCGACGGGATCAATGTAGTCCTGGCAGGACTGTATTACTCTCTGGATAAGACCCTCAGCGTCAAGAACAGCACGACCACTGTCTACGGCACGACCGAAGACGATACCGTTACGATCAAGAGCGAGAACGGAGAACTGATCGCCAGGACCGGTGACGGTGCGGACAAGATCAGTGTAACGGGTAAAAATGAAGGCTCCGGCGGAAAGAGCGTGACTCTGGACGGCGGCGCGGGCAGTGATGTCTATACGGTCAACACGACAGTTGCCGGCAAGGCAGGACAGACCGCGAACGTCTCCATCACCGATTCCGACGGCGGAAGACTTCATTATACTGGCAAGATCGACGGTGAGAGCGCTTCCGGCTCTTATGATGAGACAACCAGGAGCGGTTCATTTACCCTCGTCACCAAGAAGGATGACGCGAATGCCGGAACACTTGCTGTCACGACGAACGGCGTCAACAAGTTCTCGGATGAACTGTCCGGCAAGAGGACGGTCGAACTGACAGAGGACAATAAGAACAATACGTTCGACAATTACAGCTTTACAGACTTTACGTACAGCCCGATCAACAATCTTGCCGAGCTGAAGCTGCGCGTTGCAAACGGCATCCTGAATACGCTTATCATCTCAGAGGAGCCGGATGAGGATGCGGTTGAGATCGATGAGTCCAACGACGGCAAGTTCACAGTCGGCAACGTAGATGCGGGCAAGGCGAATCTGCGCATCGAAGGCAATCAGATCGAACTGGCCGGACAGATCAGCGCAGAGAACCTGATCGTCAAGGCAGAGGATACGGATGGCATCAGGCTTCCGGAACAGATCGTCGACAAGCTGGATCTGGGAGAGGATGACACCTTCTCACTGTTTGACTTCACGACAATGGCCTACATCAATGTCAAGGAAGGCGCGAAGATCAAGACTGCGGGAGATACGCAGCTGACGGCAGCCTCCACCCAGGGAAGCGGGATCATCCCCTTCTCGGGCGCCAATGCGGTCAATGTCAAGATCGGCAATGCGATCATCGACATCAACGGCAGCATTGATGCGGGAGGAGCAGTCGAGGCGGCGGCCACGTCCAAGGCTTCCATGGTCGCGACCAATGACCTCCTGAAGAAGATCTACATCCCGCTGGCAGTTGATGTTGCAGTCAATACCGCCAGGGTCACCCTGAACGCGGGCGGCTCCATCATCGGCACCGAGGATGTGAAGCTTACCACCAACGCAGAGCTGAAGATGACGACCGTCGCGACGGTGGGTGCTCTTCCGTTCTCGCTGGCTGTCGCGGTTCCGCTGAACGATTCCCATGTGGTGGTCAACGGCGATGTCACCTCCAGAGAGGGAAGCATCACAGCCGAGGCGACCGGAACCATGACCGCGGTCACAGAGTCCGCGAAGGAATCCAAGGCAGACAGCGAAGAGGATGGCGATGATGACGAGGAGGAAGAAGATACCTCATCCTTCCAGTTTGGCGGATTCTTCGCGATCAATGTTGCGATCCAGGATGTGGACGCGACCGTAGGAGAGAGCGCGAATCTGAAGGCCGCCAAGGATATCACCATCCACTCTGTCAGCAAGCAGGAAGTGACGACCAACGCCACCTCCGAGTCCGGCGATGCGGACACGCAGACAGAGACGGAGTCAAAGGTCTCCGAGATCTTTGGCAAGGTCAAGAATATCGTTAAGACCGTCAAAGACTTCTGCTCCGGCAAGGGGAAGGAAGGGGACGGCATTGACGCCAAGGCGTACAACTACGCAGTCGGCCTTCTGAACAAGGCCCTGGGCAGAGTGACCGGAAGCAGCGGCAATACCATTACTTCCAAGGCCACTGAGAACGGCGTCCTGTCTGTCAAGACCAAGGAAGAAGTAGGCAATACAGTTGAGATCAAGGTCTCCCCGAACAAGGGATACAAGCTTGAAAGCCTCACCTATTCCTACATCCCGGCCGGTGCCTCCAAGGCGGTTGAGAATACCATCACCGCGCAGGATGGCAAGTATACCTTCGTGATGCCTTCCGCAGCGGTTACGCTGAAGGCTGTATTTGCAGAGGACCCGTCTGCAACGGGTGATGACGATGACTATGGCGTCTCTGACCTCTTCAATGACGGCGGCAATCAGGAAGGCGACGGAGACAACCTGGGTCTTGAAGATCTGGTCAATGAGGGTACCTCAGGAACCGACAGCGCTTCCGGCAGCGGAAGCCCGACAGATCCGGTGACCGAAGGAACCATCTCCATCAAGAACTTCGAGTCCGAAGAGAAGACAGAAGGCGAGAATCCGACTTCTGTCGGATCGATCCTCTCTGACCACGAGAAGGCCAATGTCGGCGACATGATCACTCTGACGATCAACCCGGCAGACGGATATGAACTTGAGGACGGAACTCTGCGCGCGATCTATAAGAATGCGGCAGGCAAGAAGATCCGCTACACGATCGCGAAGACTTCTGCCGGACAGTACAAGTTCACGATGCCTGAAGTGAAGGAAGGCGAGGAACTGACATTTGACGCTTCCTTTAAGAAGAAGGAGCCTGGAAAGCCGGAGAGAAGCAATGACCCGAACGCCAAGACTTCGTCTCAGGTGACCGGCGCTCTGGCAGTCAGTGTTGTCCTTAATAATAATGAAGCAGTGATCGATACCAACGGCTCGATCATCTGCGGCGGCAAGCTGAGCGTGACGGCGGATGCCAGCACCAAGGCTGAGTCCAATGCCAACGCGGCAGGCGTGGAACCCCACGAAGCCAAGAAGGACGACAAGGATAAGAAAGACGAAGGAACCTCGGACAAGTTCGAGGATGAAGTGTACGGGGAGCAGATCCAGGGCTCCGTGGTGATCGGAACGACTACCAATGGTAAGGTCGAGTTCGCGTCCCAGGAGAGCACAAACACTGTAGCCGTCAGGATCGTCCCGGACGAGGGCTTCAAGCTGAAGGAAGGAAGCCTGAAGGCGGAGGTCTCCACAGACCGCGACGGCAAGATCGAGAAGAGAACCGTTGAGCTGGTCAGGAATGAGAACGACGAGGGAGTCTGGTATCTGCCCGGCGATGAGAACAAGAAGCTTCTTGCAAGATCCTTCCGCATCCTCGCTGAATTTGAAGGTATCGAGTACGATGTCACCAAGGACTCCGCGATCGATTCCACCAAGGGAACCGTGACCCTCTCTGCCAGCAAGGCAAAGAGCGGCGACAAGGTGACCGTTACCGCAACGCCGAACGAAGGCCAGATGGTATCCGCGGTTTATTATCTGTCTGAGGGACATAAGACCCAGGTAGAGAAGAACTCCGACGGACAGTACGTATTCCGTCTTCCGGCCAAGAGCGTCACAGTTCTTGTCCAGTTCGACGAGAGCGGATATCCGGTCTACACGGCAGCGGACAGCAAGGGAACGATCAACGTCTCTGTTGCCCGTACGGGAGACAACAAGAGCTTTGTTGTCACTCCGGCAGACAGCTCCAAGACATTCAAGAATATCTCCGTAACCTACGGCTACAGCCCGCTCGACTTCACGACCGACAGTCCGGAAGTGGATTACTCCGATACGGTCGGTGAGCTCGAGTCGGCGAACATCGTCATCTCCCCGGGAACCGCAACGATCAACATCCCGGCTGCGCTTCTTGCAGAAGGCATGATCCTGATCGTATCAGCGGCACTCAATGATGACGATACCGCGATCCCGGTAACGATCGACGTCGCGACGACGGCAGAGGATACCGATCCTCACGGAACGATCTCTACTAGGGGACACGTCAGAAATACCGACAAGCTGACACTGAATGTCAACCCGGACAAGGGTTACAAGGCAGACAAGGTACAGCTCAAGTTTACCTATAAGAATGCGAACGGAGAGGATACCGAGGACGTATTCGACGTTGAGAAAAATGACAGCGGCGAATATGTATACGACCTGAGCAAGGTCAAGGGTATCTGGAACGCGACCGACATCGCGCTGGTGGTGTCCGGCAAGTTCATCGTGGAAGACGCGGAAGAAGCGGGACTGAACAGCAGCACCTCCCTCGGCGTTGCGATCAACGTCTCCGTCACCAACCACAGCAATCTGGCGATCATCCGCAAGGGTACGATCGAGGCAGGCTCTGTTGAAGTGACCGCAAACTCGAAGGCCGGTGACACACCGGTGACATCGGTTGCCAAGTCCGCAGCCGGATACAGCAAGGGTGACATCGGAGCAGGCGGCGCCCTTACAGTTCATGTCGCGTCCGACAAGACCAAAGCATTCATTATGAAGAATGCGAAGATCAAGATCGCAGACGGCGGTGATCTGAAGGTAAGCGCTGAGTCTGAAGAATCCTTCAGCTCAGAGGCAGACGCAAGCAAGAGCAAAGACACCGAGGCGAAGTCCACGGGCGTCGGCGCAGGCATCCTGGTCGCAGTCACAGGCGCTGAGGTCGTGGCGGCGATCGAAGACGACACGCAGATCGAAGCGGTCAAGAAGACCGTGAACGAGGAGACCGGTGAAACGACTGTTGAGGCAGGAAGCCTCAAGGATGTGACCGTCACCGCGAAGCAGAAGGCGAAAGACACCTCCACATCCTCTGCCGGAAGCGCAGGCGGAACCTCCGTCAGCCCGGCACTGAACGTGCATGTGTCCGGTATCCGTACAGAAGCGTACATCGGGAAAGCTCCCGTTACCGCACCGCAGCAGACCATCGTCGCTGCAGGAGACGTCACCATATCCGCAGAGAGCGACATCACCCGTGAAGTCGGCACCAACGCAGCGGCAGCAGGCGGCAGCGTAGGCGTAGGTATCGCACCGGTCGTTACAGTCTTCAATGACAGCACCAGGGCGAAGATGATGCGCGGCTCCAAGTCGAAGAACCTGAAAGTCAACGCGAAGGGAATGAGCACTGTGAAGTCCACCGCAAGGTCCGGATCGAAGGGTGCCCCGGGCAAGAAGAAAGAGAGTTCTTCGGACGACGATTCCTCAGACGGGGACGGGGGGTCGGAAAAGGGAGACTCGGATAAGCAGGTAGACAAGAACCTTGATGGTGCCGCGAAGATTGCCGGCAGCACCGGCATGAGCAATATCTCTCCGGACATCATCAGCAACAAGAGAGCAAACAGGCAGACAGCCGAGACCAGTGAAGGCAACCTTCAGGTAGCGGCAGCCTTCAACCTCAGCATCTTCAGCAATGTGGTCGAGTCTTACATCGCAGGTGATTTCACCAGCCAGACGGATGAAGACATCGAAGTGACCTCCGTGCAGCAGCTGACAGTTGAAGTCATCGCCAATGCTTCCGCGACCGGCTCCAAGACCGGTGTCGGAGCGGCAGTTGCTCTGAACATCGCTTCCTATGATAACCTGGCTCATGTGGATCAGGCGGCCCTGAAGGCCGGCGGAAACATCACCGTCAAGGCATCCCTTCCGGAGGAAGAGAAGGATGACGACGATGACAAGGACAAGGAGAAGGAAGAGGAAGAAAAGAAGAAGGAATACGACTTCACCAAGGCCGAAGGCGTCAAGGAATTCATCAAAGACAAGACCGTCGAGTACATGAAGAAGGCCGCCGAGGCGATGAAGCTGTATGACATCGCATTCAACGATACGCTGAAGAAGCACCTGGATTCTCTCCTTGAGGAACTGGCGGAGGACCTTACCAACAAGCCGCTGGAGATCCTGATCAAGGATACACCTCTGGAGAAGTACGATCTGAAGAAACTCAAAGAGAAGGACTTCGATACGTACAAGGATCTGGTCGTGCAGCAGATCACCAAGAATGTTTACAGCGCACTGAAGGACAATTCCAAGGAGCTCTGGGAGAAGATCAAGGAAAAGGGCAAGGAATTCCTCGATGCAGATAACTGGAAAGAGTACGGCGCACGTACCGTTTCCACGATCATGATCGACTGCCTGGCTGACTGGATCACAGTGAAGAAGGAAGACGAAGCTCCGGCGAACACCTTCAAGACAGAAGCAGTTGCAGGCGCAGGCGCTTCCGATGTCGGTGTGGCAGGAAGCATCGCGATCGCAGTAGTCAACGGTGATGTGAAGGCTTATGTCGATTCTGCCCAGAAGGAAGTAACGGCAGACGGCGAGATCGTCATCGACGCAAGAAATAATACCCGCCAGGATACCACCGCAACCGCGGCAGTCACGGACGATGGCTCCGGCGACAAGAACCTGAGCGACAAGGATTCCAGGAGCGGATCCGAGAACGATCAGGAAGAGCAGACGATCGATAAGAAGGTCGTTGTAGCAGGTACCAAGGGCGGAAAGCCGGAGGTGAAGATCAGCGGCAGCACCGTAACTGTCAGGATCAATCCGATGGAAGGCTACGAGATCGATCAGATCAAAGTCTTCACCACCAAGGGCGAGAAGACGGTCAGCACCACCGCCAATGCAGACAAGAGTGAATACACCTTCACGCTTCCGACGCTGAAGGAAGGCGAGACCGTAACGGTCAAGGTCACCTATAAAGAGGTTCCGAGGACCATCAATGCCTCGATCGTCGATCCGTCTCAGACCTCTGAGTACGATTACGAGAATCCGGACCGCTCCAAAGTGACATTTACCACACCTTCCGAGACAAGCGAGAAGGAGAAGACCTCCAAGTCCAAGTGGGGCGACAAGGTAACCGTTCACGTAACACCCGCACAGGGATACCGCCTGAAGGAAGGTTCCCTGAAGTTCAAGTACACCGTAGACGGCACGGAGCACGAGTCGAAGATCGTCACCGCTGAAAATGCGGCCAACGGACTCTATTCCTTCTATATGCCGAATGCGGATGTAACCGTATACGCAGAGTTCGAGCAGGATCCGAACGCTTCCGAAGAGGAAGAAGCCAAGTCCAAGAACGGCAAGACCGTTGGCGTCGGCGCAGCGTTCGCGCTCGATATCATCAACCTCGATGTCGAAGCAGGCATCGGCGAAGGCAGAACCGTTAAGGGCAAGAGTGTTGACATCACCTCCACATCCGAGCTGAATCGCGTCACCGCCTCTGTCGCGGGTACCGATCCGCTCTCCAATGATGAAGATGATGATGCAGGAGATCCCAAGGATGTATCTGTAGACGCATCCCTGTCCATCGGCATCACCCTCAATGATGTCAAGGCGTATGTCGGCAAGGGGACCACGATCACCACGACCGGCATCAAGGCTCAGCCGGCAGAGGGCACAGCGGACGGCGATACCTCCGCGTCCGACGACTCCGAAGAGGAGGAGAAGCCTGATACAGCAGGAGACTTCAACCTGCTCGCAACTGAGAGAAATAAGAGCGTCGCCCAGTCCAGCGCATTTGCGGTGGGCGGCCAGACAGCAGTCGGTGCTACGGTAGTCCTGAACATCGCGGACAGCGATGTCAACGTAGTGCTCGATGGAACTGTGACGGCGACCGGAGACGCGACACTGAAGGCCTACACCTACGACGAAGATGACTCGACCGCATTTGCTTCCGCAATGGGCGCAGACGTAGCGCGTTATCTGTCGAAGATCAAGACCACCATCTCTGACGGTGAGGAGAAGATCAACAAGTTCCTCAGCGGCGAGATGTTCAAGAACGGTGAAGCAGAGACCAAGAAGGGCAACGAAGAGAACAAGACAGCAACCAAGATCAACGACAAGCTGAATGAGAACAAGAACAACAGCAGTCAGTCCTCCAACCCGGATGACCGTCAGCCGGTGAACAACAACCTGTCTACATCCTCGAACATTCTGAACAGCCAGAACGTGTCCACTGAGAGCACGGGCGACGGCTCGAAGCTTGGCGAGGCGGCAGATAAGGCCAATTCTCTGGTATCCGGTGGATCCGGAAGTGATGTAACGGGCGGACAGGGAAGTCCCGCTCAGACGAAGAAGTCCGACAGCAAGCCGATCCAGGCAGCTGCCGCACTCGGAATCAACATCACCAATCATGTTGCCAAGACAGAGATCAACGGCAATGTGAGCGCAAGAAAACTTATCATCATGGCTGACAATGACGCCAACTACACGACGACCGGTACCGGTGTCTCCATGACCATCGGAAAAGCGGAGACGTCCGTAGCCCTCGGCATCGGCATTGCAGTCAACAATGACAAGGCACTCGTGATCATCAAAGACGGCATCCAGACAGATCACGTGGTACTGGTCGGTACTGAGGAAGTGAAGATCGCATCTGAACTGTCTCAGAACATGGACGGCGAGTACAAGGGTCTCCTCGGAGTACAGTCTCTGGCAGGCAGCGTCTCCGGAAGTGCCAAGACCGCGATCGCGGGAGCGATCTCCGTACTGACATCCAGAGCCCAGACGAAGACCATCGTCGGAAGCTGGACCGAGATCAGGGGCGGAGAGAAGAACGAAGAGGCTGTCAGCGTGACAGCTGAAGACAAGAGCAAACTGGCAGTCCGTGCAGGCGGCGTCATGATCGCGGCCCACGGAGCAAAGCAGGGCGTAGGCGCATCCTTCGCATTCATTTACGGATACAACGTCGTGACCGCCCAGCTGAAAGACAATGTCAGCATCACAGGTAAATCTCTGGATCTGCACGCCCAGAAGCAGTCCGTATCCATGGACGACTTCGAGGTAGCATTCGGAGTAGACAAGATCATCACCAGATCCGAAGAGGATATCGACAAGGACGATCAGGGAATCATCCATCTGAAGAGATCCGGATCCGGTACAGACGCGAAGTATGAAGTAGCAGTCAACACCAGCACAGACCGCATCATGGATGCTGTCAAGCTGCTGAACTTCCTGTCTTCCGTCAACCTGTATGTGGAGTCGATCTCCGGCGCGGTATCAACCGGCAGGGGCGATTTCACCGTGGCAGGTTCCTTCGCGATGGCGTTCCTGTTCGACGAAGTACTCTCTTCGATCGGAGATTCTGTCAAGATCAATCTATCGGGAGAGATGAAGAACGACGCTTCCAGCGAGACCAATGTAAGGGTCATCGCAGGCGGCCTCTCCGTATCGAACTCGAACACGGGCGTCGGTGCAGTACTGAGCTTCCTCTATGACGAGGACGAGGTACGCAGCGAAGTCGGCAGCGGAGCAGATATCAAGACCGGCGGCAACTATCATCAGTCCGCTTCCTCCACAACGGATATCCTGGATATCACCGTTGCGGGAGCAGCTACCGGAAGCAGCGGCGAGGCAACCGTCGGAGCAAACATCGGCGCAGTAGTCCTTCTTACCAAGGCAGAAGCACAGGTGAAGGATTCCGCAGCGATCAAAGCGGACGGCAACCTGGACATCCTGTCCTCGCAGGACAATGACACAGTCCTCGTAGCAGCGAGCGTCGCACTGACCATGGGCGGCATCGCAGGCGCAGGTACACTGAACGTCACTGTCAGCGACAGCGAAGCAAATGTAGATGTCGGAGACGGAGTCACCCTCACATCCGGCAAGGATATGTCACTCAAGGCGGATACGGCTGAGCGCCTGATCAGCGTGCTCGCGAGCGCATCCGCATCCAACGGCAAGCAGGCAGCATCCGGCGTTGTCAGCGTACTGGTTGACAATGCACAGACGCAGGTCGTACTTGGCAAGGTAAAAGCAACCGCAGACGGCAATGTAACCATCACGGCAGATTCCACGACGAGGCTGTATCAGATCAACGCAGCCATCTCCGTAGGAAACACTGCAGCAGTCGGAGCGGCCGTAGTCGTGAACGTACTGGGACGCAAGGTCCTGGTCAATGTCGCCAGCGGCGCGCAGATCACTGCGACAAAGGGCAGCGTGCTGATGCAGACCACGGGAGACGAGAAGGTCCTCCTGGTACTCGGATCGGCAGCGGCTTCCACCAACAACAGCGCGACCGGACTGATCCCGGTGATCGTAAGCAACAGCAAGGTCCAGACCCTCGCCGGAATGAATGAGGCGGATGGAGAATACAAGGGCGGAACCCAGGAGAATCATCTCAAGGTTACCGCCGGAGACAGCATCGGCGTAATCGCAGATCTGACCTCCAATGTTGTGATCGTGGCAGGCGGCATCGCGGTAGGCTCCAATGGCGTGGGTGTAAACCTCGATACAGCAGTCTTCAGGAACACCATTGATTCCATCATCGGTGACTGGGCAGAGCTGGTAGCGGGCGGCATCACCGCAGCGCAGGGAATGGCAACAGGCATTCAGACCCCGAACCGTGAAGAGCGCAGACATGGCGTGATCATCTCCGCGAAGGGCAGAGAAGACATCACCCTGGTCTCCGTGGCAGCGGCCGGCGGACTTGAGAATGCGGCAAGCGGCGTGGTCAACACACTGGTTGTGAGCAACAAGACCAACGCGGCAGCAAGAGAACATGTAACCATGACGGCGAAGGCAGTCAGCGGAACCTCCGATGATGACTGCTCACACCCAGAAGTCACTGTGGAAGCAGATGACGACACAGACCTGGTCAACGTGGCCGGTGCCCTCTCGGCAGCAGGCAATGTGGGCGTAGGCGCAACGGTCGTAGTCAATGTCTTCTCCAAGGAAGTCAACGCGACTGCGGCAGACAGTGTCGTGATCAACACACCGGGTGACGTCAACGTAACCGCAACTTCAGATGATGACGTAGTACTCTTCGCACTGGGACTTGGCGCGAGCGGCACCGTAGGTGTTGCGGCAAGCGCAAACGCTCTGGTATTCCAGAACAAGACCCATGCAGTCTTCGGAGAAACCATCGGTTCCGAGAACAGCAGAGTCCGCAATGTAACAGTCAAGGCAGATACAGACAGCCTTATGGTCAATGTCGCGGCAGTAGTCGCAGGCGCAGGATCAGCGGCAGTCGGAGCTGCGGCGATCGTCACATACTTCTACAGCGAGACCCTCAGCTATGTGAAGGCGAACAGCAGGATCTACGCATCCGGCAAGGTCAATATCGAAGCAGACTCCAAGGAGCTTGTGACAGGCGACGGCCTGGGCATCGCAGGCGGCGGAGCTGCCGGAGTCGGCGGTATGCTGGATGTGGTCGTGACCAAGGTCACCACCAAGGCATACACCGAAGAAAATGTAACCATCGACACGAACGGTGCCGAGGGCGACGTCACAGTCATCGCTGATGATGATTACGATCTGATCGCCATCGTCGGAACCATCGCAGGCGGCGGAGCCGCAGGCGTTGCAGTATCCGGTCTGGTAACCGTATCCTACAATACCGTGACTGCCGAGATCGGCCAGAGCAACACCATCAAGGCAGGACGCGACATCCTGGTCAACGCTTCTTCCGATCGTCTGGTACAGGGCTACACCCTGACCGTTGGCGGCGGCGGAGCGGCAGGCGTGGCTGCAAGCGTGATCGTCATCGTGGCAGGCTCCCTGCTTTCCAAGGATGCGCACAACGCGATCTACGTGACCGACGGAGACAACAAGTCCGTTGATCCGCAGAAGCAGACAGACGCAGCGTTCACACAGGGCAACCAGTCAGCGATTAACGGATACAAGCCGAAGGAGAACATGAGTGATCTCCTAGCAAGCGACGGATCTTCCGCACAGGGAACAGCCAATAACGGCGGCATCAATTACGATGAGTACGGCCAGGACAAGAACAATGGCGGTTCCGGCAACATGAACGATGATACCTACGATTCCGTATCGGATGGCATCAAGCGTGACGGCGAGAAGAAGAGCGCAGTTGTAGACGGAGTTGCACTGGAAGACGCAACCACAGCACATGTAACCACGGGAAGCAGCCTGACAGCAGGACGTGACGTGAAGGTCACCTCCAGCGACATGCTCAGCTCCTACGTAGTCAGCGGAAACGTTGCAGTCGGCGGAGCGGCCGGCGTAGGCGTGGGCGTCAGCGTTGCGATCCTGTACTCCAATGTGCAGGCAATCGTAGATGAATATGTAACCATCAAGGCTCAGGGCGATGTCGTAGTCAAGGCAGAATCCGGAGCGAAGGAAACAGAGAAACCGGAACTGGAATTCACCGGTTCCAAGGATGATAACGGCAATACACAGAAACTGTCGACAGGCGATGCGGAGAAGGAACTGAAGAAGCAGGATTCCGGCAATTCCGCAGCACAGAGCGACACCTCCACGATCCTCCTGATCGGTGTAACGGCAGCAGGCGGCGGAGCGGCAGGTGTGTCTGTGACGGCAGCTTCCCTGAACCTGATGAACAGGACTCAGGCACGTATGTCCGGAACCATCACCGGCGCAGCCAACGTGGATGTGGCAGGACGCACCGAATACGGCACAGTCCTCACGGCAACCATCTCGGCAGCGGTCGGCGGAGCAGCAGGCGTAGCGGTACCGGTCGCAGTAACTTATGCGGAATCGGATACCGACGCATCGATCGCAGACAGCGCAAGGATCAGCAACGTAACCGGTCAGATCCATGTCAATGCAGGCGGCGTCACCAATGCAACCTCCATCGTAGGATCTGTTGCAGGCGCGGGTGTCGCAGGCGTTTCGGGTTCTGTCAGCGTGGCAGTCAACCGCAGTGATTTCCAGGCATCCATCGGACCGGAAGCAGTAATCGATTCTCCGAATGCAGATGTACTTGTGGACGCTGAACTCAAGGCAGACGCAAGAACCATCATCGCAAGCGCGGCAGTCGGCGGAGCAGCCGGTGTGGGCGTCTCTGTATCGGTCGCAGTCAACAGACCGACACTGAAGGCTTATATCGGATCAGAACCTGCCAGCGAAGATGCGGACGCAAGACTGGATGACAGCGCGGCGCAGAGCGGCACCGTCACCGGATCCGTCAAGGCACACAACGTAACGGTAGACTCCAGACTGACCGGAGAGACCAATGTATTCGGAGTCAACCTTGCAGGCGGCGCATTTGCAGGTGTGAACGGAGCAGTGGCACTTGGCTTCAACAAGGCCGAGAACATGGCTTCCATCAAGGGTGCGAACATCGACGCATCCGGAGATATCACCGTGTACGCCGGCATGAAGGGTGACACCACAGTAACCAGTACCGCACTGACCGGCGGCTTTGTAGGCGTCGGATCCAATGTCGGACTTGCCAGGATCGAGAGCACCAACATGGCGCTGATCGATACCAGAGGCGGCAGCGTATCCGCCCTCGGAAGCATCAAGGTCGATGCGGCAGGCACAGAAGACGGCACACCTTATGATACGGAAGCACTGACGACCGTCATCTCCGGAACCGCCGGCCTGTATGCAGCAGCGATCAACTTCGCAGTCGCACTGAACGAAGCCAGGAATGTGGCAGCGGCAGGCGGCGCGGGCGGAAAGCTTGGCGCAGGCGCAGATCTGGATGTGAAGGCAGACGGAAGGACCAAGGCATACGGAATCATCATCAACGGATCAGCCGGAGTGGTGACTTCGAACATAGCCAATGCTTCAGCCGAACTGAAGAGCAGACAGATCGCGGAAGTCTTTGGCGAGACTTCTGTGACAGCAGGAAACCTGAACGTCATCTCCACTCAGAATCAGAATGGAACCAAGGGCAACCCGATCATCCTGACATTTGAGAACGCGGATGAAGACGGCAGCAATAAGAGAACAGAGAACAAGACGATCACACCCGTAACCATGGCTGAGTCCTACATCTTCTCAGCTACCGCAGGTCTGGCATCTGACGACGTGAACAAGGCAGATGCAGTTGCAGACGCATCCTCCTATGCGAAAGCACAGGTGAAGGATCTGAAGGTTACCGGAAGCATCAACGTCTCCAACACGGCAGACTCCTACGCGAAGGCAGGCGCCGAGAACGTCTCCGCAACGCTGGTCAGCTTCGGCACGATGGTCGGAACCTCCAGCGCCAAGGGCGGCTTCGGAGCAGTCCTCGAGACCAGCGGCAGTGTAGAGGCAGGCGGAAGCATCACCGTGACCAATACCTGGAACGGCAAGGCGGACGTCAACGTTACACCGTCTGCAGGTGGAGTCAAGTTCGGCTCTTCTGAAGACAACAGCGCGAATGCAGTGGTCGATACCACAGCAGTGGCTGCGATCAAGGGAACCGGAAGCGTCACGGCAGGCGGCGATGTGAGAGTCGAGAACAAGTCACAGGATGTCAAGGCATATGCTAAGATCAACGGTGTTGAATTCAAGGCAGAAGGCATCTCGGTTGCATCCAATGTCAGCAATGCACATGTGACTGCGACACAGACAACCTATATCAGCGGAGTCAGCGTGACGAGCACAGACGGCAGCGTCTATGTCACGGGTGATCTGAAACCGGTCAGCCTCGCGCAGACCGGAGCCAGCGGCGGAGCGGAAGTCACTCTGGTCGGCCTCAAGGTCACCTCTGTAAACGCAGATACCGCAAGCACCAACGAGGCATACATCAGGAACGCCGTTGTCAATGCTAAGAAGGGCAAGGTGGTTGTGAACGCATCTACCGACAGCACCACAACCGCAGAGGCACTGGCACCGCTGTTCGAGGCATCCCTCGAGAGCCTTGCAGTCATTGTAGTCAATACCAACTCCAATGACGTGGTCATCTCCTGCATCGACGCAGATGACGGAATGACCAGCGATGTAACCGCCATGAGAGTGGACGTACTTGCGACCAGCAAGGAGACGGTCACGGCGATCGGCAAGCTTCCGCTTATGAAGGTCGGCATGGACATGGCGAACGCAGTAGTCCTTACCGGAACGGCTGCAAAGGTCACTGAATCCTCCACAGAGGGTAAAGTGACGAAGGCTTACATCGGCAGGAACGCAAAGGTCATGGCACTGGGATCCGATGAATCCAATGACATGCACAGCGTGAATGTCAAGGCAGATTCGGATGTCACCCTGAAGACAGAGCTCCCGCTTACGATCCAGCTCAGCGGAAGACATCTGGGTGTGTACTATGTCAGCACCTATGTCGGCAGGACCGACACCCAGGCATACATCGGCGGAGACGTAGAGTCCTTCATGGACATCAATGTCAAGGCCAGCGACGTGATCACCGAGAACTCTGATATTGAAGTGTACAATGTCAGCCTGATCGGCGGAGACCTCTCCTGGTCCACCAATAAGGTAGAGAGCCAGAATGTCCGGGCATACATCCTGGATAACGCGAAACTCCTTGCATGGGGCGACATCAATGTCCTTGCCTACTCCGATCTCAATCTGGAGTCCGGCATCAAGATGGGCAGCCTGTCTCTGATGTCCGCGGGACTGCTCCAGGCGAAAAATGAGATCTCTGAGAGAAATGTCTTCGCACAGGTAGGCGACAATGTAACCATGGTATCCCAGCAGGGCAACATCACTGTGAAGGCATTCGCAGAGGATACCATCAGCACCAACTCCACCGGCGTCTCTGCATCCTTTGCAGACCTGATCGGTGGCGATCCGGAGTCCTACATCATCTACAACGGTGACATTAAGACAACGGTCGGAAATAAGTCAAAGATTGAAGCAGTATACGGAACGGTCGATATCCTGTCAGATCTCAACAGCGATCTGTACGCGTCGGCATTCCGCAAGGCCGCTTCCGTCGTATCCGGAAACAAGAGTGTTGCTGACATCCAGAGCAAGGTCAAGGTCCATACCGAGATCAACAAGGATGGAGCGGATCAGACCAGGATCGTCGGCAGGATCACAACCATCGGAAGCTACATCTCCGATCAGCTGATCCACGCATACGCACTGTCCGAGACGGCGGCAGCCGGTTCGAAGACACAGGCATACGCAACCATCAACGCAGATAACGATCTTGACACCATCATCGGCAACGCATGGGTAGCCGGAACCGAGATTCTCAATCTTGAGAGCATCATCGAGAAGCAGAAGCTGTGGGCCGAGACCTATGCAGAGATCGTTGGAGCGACCGGTAAGGTGTACGCACACTCAACGGTGGATGGCGCGAACCATGTAGACATCACGACAACCGACAAGGCAGAACTTGCCGGCACCGTGATCAACGTGATCGCGGATGCTCCGGAGCTGGAGAAGTCAACGATCTCCAGAGACGGAACAGCGATCGCGAACACCATCGTCCAGAAGGTATGGACGAAGGTCAAGAACGTAGTAGAGAAGGTCGTCAGGAAGGTCAGCAAGATCCCGATCATCGGCTGGTTCGTGAAATGGGTCACCGAGAAGGTCATCGAATGGATCGACGTACTGGTCGAAGTCGTCCTCTACTCAGACGCAGAGGTCTACAAGAAGGGCACCTACACCAGCTCCGGCAATGTAGATCTGAATGGCAAGATCCATGTAGGCGGCGGAGCCGCAGGTATCTTCGTGGATATCTTCGGTGATCTGCTGGACAACATCAGCGTCAGCACATCCGGACTGGATGCGGACCTGAAGGATCAGGCGTACACCGTCGAAGACGGCAAGGTTATTCTGAAGGGCATCTACAATGACGATCAGGGTACCCTGAACGTACATGCAGGCAAGGGCAGCATCACCGGCAAGGTGACCACCTACACCAACGGATCCCTTCCGGAGGCAACGATCACCAATCATACTGATTTTGATCTGGTCCTGAAGAACCTGACCCTGGTCAACACCCAGGTGCCTGCGCCGGTCGTCAGACTGCTGGCGGATGGAAGCCAGACATTTACAGATGATAAGGATACTGAGACCGCAGAGGGCACGGAATCCTTAGACTACGGCACTTATGGAGAGCATATTCCGCAGCTTCGTATCGTATCGGAGAAGGGTGGAGACATCATCTTCGATTCCGATAAGGAAAATGGCGGAATGGAATACGCGGATGTCGCGGAAGGCAATGTATACATTGTCATGAACGGCGGCAGCCTGCTGACAGCAAACGGTGCATATCTCGCAGCCAATACACTGTATATCGGCGAGGGAACCGGCACCGACGGAAGCCTGCTGGCCGGACCGGATCAGATCGGCAATAGCAAAGAGGATCCGTTCCAGGTATATGTATTCGACATCGACGCATATGCAGGACTTGAGAATGTGGCAGCCCCCATCGCGGCAAGGCCGTCGGATATCAAGGCACATGCGGCCGGAGACATATTCCTGGCACTTACACCGGTCAAGGAATGGATGACAAGGGCAGATTACGAATCAGTTCCGGCAGAGGGAGAAGTCAGGACCAACCTGAACCTGGCAGAGATCATCGGCGGAACCGACAGCACCGTATACGTCAATGTCCTTGCAGCCAAGAAGACCTGCGCAAACAGATCAGATCTGGCAGAGGAATACGTGATCTCCATCCCGAGATCCGCTATGGAATTCCTGACAGCCGACAGAAGCGGAGCAGAGCTGACAGAGGTTCAGATCTGCGACGCGGACGGACAGCCCACCAGCTTCTGGCTCACTGCGGATGGAAAGCTTCTGAATAAAGACGCGGCAGTTACATTTAACGCAGATACGTATCTGACCGGTGAAAATGAGAACTACGATACCTATCATCTTCCGAACGGAACCGTAGTGATCACGGACAAGACAGGCAAGCTGGCGTACATCACCACTGAAAAGGGTGAAGCCTACGACCTGTCCGGATATCAGATCACTGAGGTGGACGGCAATGTAACTATTACAGTGGTGAGCACCAATGCAGACGCCAGCGAATGGTCACAGAAGATCACATTCAAGGATGGAAAGGCCTGGATGGAGATCGGCGTGAACGGAGCAACCACCTACATCGAGACTTCCGGATTCTCAGAAGATGGATTCGGATGGAACCTGCCGAACGGAGTCAAGATCTACTTCAAGCAGGTATTCATCGATGAAGAGACCAGCACGGTCAATCCCGGAACGGCGATCCGTACGGAGACCGATGCAAACGGCAAGACAGTAAGCTACATCGCTCTGGAAAACCTGGATGCAAACAGAAGCTTCTGGCATGTAGTCAAGGTAACCGAGCAGTCCGGTTCCTACACCTTCCAGGAAGGCTACGTGTACAGCAAGACAGCTCTTACTGAAAAGACAGTCGTATTCTACCAGTCACTGGACGATGCAAAGCTAGCTGTGCAGACAGTAACGAGCAGTCTTAAGTCAATCGTGGAACGCGTTCTTGGAAGAACGCTTACAGCAGAGGGTGCATCTACCGCTTATGTAGCAAATGCGGTCAGTACAGCAGTAGCAGACAGTTATAAAGGCTATCTGACTGACAACCTGAAAGTCAGCGTAAGTACGACAGTCAGCGGATCGGAAGAACAATACAGACCGAATGGCAGCGGCGGCCAGACGCTGACAGGCTATAAGACAATCTGGAGCATTAATGTTACACTCCTGGCAGATGAGGGAGAGACAGTAGTTCTTAGGGATCTGGCAGATGTGTATAACAGCACAGTGAGCCAGAAGGCGGTAGGCGGTCCGGAAACGATGGTAGCGGAAGCTGCCGGTACAAAAGATGCAGCGTCGGAGACCGTTATCTCCAATGCAGATGGTTCTGTCTACTTCAAGAAGAACTATGCAGGAAACTGGGTTGCTTATGTGAAGCCCGGCAGCGGAAAAACGGTTTACTCATTTGACATGAATCCGACAGTTGATGGCTGGTATGCTGCAGCTGCTCCTTCAGGTAACGGCAAGAGGAAGCAGGCATATGATAATAACCTGAAAGATGTATTCATCACGCTTGACGGCAGCACTCAAGCAATGCTGAAACAGTCCGCAGAAGGCGCTATCGATGGTGACAACCTGAATGGCGGATACGTCAAACTCAACGGCGCAGTACGTTTTGTGGATTCCAAGGATCACACAGATAAGGGAATCCTCCTTGTCGGCGGACATATTGTCGCAGTGTTCCCGGATGGACACTTCGGATATGTCGCAGGAGACGGACTCAATCAGGAAGGCACGGATAAGTCGAATGCTTCGATCACCATCTCTCCTGAGATGAGGCCCAGAACCTATTACGATGAGAATGGCAATCTGCAGGAAGTAAAAGATGCTGCAGGCAACACAATCTATGACGTACAGTTCCGCGAAGAAGGAGCGGTCCGTGCGGATGGATCCAGAACCTACAAGTATCGGATTACCAGAAGCGATGGAAGCGCATACACCGGAGAGCTTTACGCAGAAGGCTACAGCAGTGCATTTACTGTGACAGACGGCATCATCGAACTGACAGACGCAGAAGCAGCGGCACTGGTAGAAGGAGCATACAGCGTAAATATCAACGAAGTTGGCTGGGCACAGAGATTCATTGGTGACAATGTACGTCTCCAGCTTGGCATCGCTCCGATGTATACCTACGCAAGAGACATTATCGTAGTTGCACCGGTCCAGGGCACCAACGGAGCACTGCTTCACTTCACGCAGCAGTGTGACGAGTTCAAAGCCAGAAGAGATTCGAACGGCCTGGCAATCCTTGACCGGTACACCCGCATCGTGGACGCTTACGCAAAAGAAAGCAGCTATGTGAAGGATCAGATCAAGGACCTCGAACAGGGTACGATCCTCTTCCTGAGCGAAGACGGCACGATCGCCGCTTATCTGGCACCGGACGGAAGCTTCCGTGTATATGACGGCACCAGGACGCAGAATGACGCGGCAGACGGCGAGAGAGTCTATGCGGACTACAGCGTAGGAGACGATGGAAAACTTGATGTAACCCTTTCTAAGAACAGCAGTACGAACTTCATGGAAGTTGCTCACGGAACCGACAGCAGCAATAATGATAACGTACTGACAAGCGTATACGGACTGCACACAGAAGGAGAGGATCTCCATAATGGCTACAATTATAAAGAGGCCCACTACTTCGGATACAGTGCGGACGGAACACTGATCGAGCTGGTACGCGAAGACAGATACTTCGATTATGACGAAGATGGCAGCCTGCGTAAGATCGATGACGCTGCAGCGGCGCTGGAGACCGGATTCGCTCTTAAGAATGACAGAAATGTCCTGATGACCATAATCGATAACGTGAAGGAAGACACCAGCGGCCAGAAGGGTCTTGCAGTATATGTCATGTATGACAATACAGCCCTTGATTCGGAAGGCAATGTCAGTGGAGTAACCTCCGAGAACCGGAGAGAATACGAAGACCTGAACGAAGAGGTCAACACCAACATCGGAACCGTGGAAGCAGATGACTTCACGCTGGATGCAGACAGCAATGTCACAGGCGGAACCATCGAGACCACAGGAGATACCGATATCACCGCATCCGGTAATGTCGGAACCGCCGACCAGGCTCTGACAGTCAACGCAGACGGCAGCGTCAGCGTCGATGCGAAGGGCAGCACCGTCAACCTGAGAAGCGATCAGGATATGATGATCGACAGCATCAGCAGCGCGGACGGCACCGGAAGCGTCACGATCGACGCGGCCGGAAACATCACCGATGTAGCCGATGACGGCGATGGCACCACACCTGCATCACCCGCGATCGCAGCAGCGGATGTGAACCTGACAGCCGGCGGCACCGTCGGAGAGCAGGGCAATGCACTTGATACAAGCGCAGATACCCTGAGTATCCAGGCAGGATCGGATGTAAATGCAGCAAATGACAAGGATGTAACAGCAGAAAGTATTGCATCCCAGAATGGAAGTGTTACACTGGCAGCAGACGGTAATGTCACAGTCGAGAGCATCAGCTCCCCGACGAGTGTAGACATCAAGGCAAACGGCAACGTGACCGGTAAGGGCACAGGACCGAACATCACCGCAGACAGCCTGAACATTGACACGACCGGAGCCGGAGATCCCGCAGGCAATATCTCGGGAGAAGGCGGCGCGAACGGCGATGCGCTGGCGACCAACGTCAACAACTTCAGCGCGAACGCCGGAAACATCACCATTGACAACAACAATGGCGAAGACGGCAACCTGACCATCGGCAGCGTGACAGGCAAGGATGTGAGCATCACAACATCCGGAACCCTGACCGGATCCGATCAGTACGATCCGAACATCACCGCCGACAACCTGACGACAACATCCGGCGGAGACACCAGCGGCCTGTCAGCAAACGTAACCGGCAAGGTAGACCAGACTTCGAAGACCGGAAGCATCAGCGGCAAGATCAACGGCGTTGAGTATACCAATAAGAACGCTGACGACATCGCGAACATGAACGCAGATGCAAACGTCCCGAAGAACCAGATCATCCTGGCCAAGGCAGTCGCATCCAAGAAGAAGGTAACTCTGAAGTGGACGGCAGCCGAAGGCGCGACAGGATACATCATCTACTGGAACGGCAAGGTTTACAAAGAAGTTACTTCCAACATCCTGAGCCTGGTAATGACCGGTCTCAAGAAGAAGAAGGTCTACAACTTCAGAATTGTTGCAGTGAGAAATGGAGTGGAGCTCGGCACCAGCCTTAAGAGCTACACCGGCATCCAGCTTAAGAAGGCACTTCCGAAGAAGGTCAAGGCGAAAGGCAAGTTCACCATCAAGCTGAAGAAGTCCAAGAAGCTGGCAGTATCAGTCATCAAGAAGGGTGCGGGCGCCCTGCTGAAGAAGGGCCGCCAGATCAGATTCCTGCTGAGCGAGAAAGGCATCATCAAGATCAGCAAGGCAGGCAAGATCAAGGCTCTGAAAAAGGGCAAGGTAACCCTCTACAGCATCGCTGTGAACGGTGTCTGGAAGAAGACAGTAGTCACAGTCAAGTAACAAGGTTTTACGTAGAAAAGTACGCCGCGCGGCCTCGTGCCGCGCAGGCGTACTTTGCCCGGCTTATAGAAGCGGGCTGGAGAGTATAGATGAAGATGAGGATTAAGAAGTACATGGCTCTTGCCGCAGCAGCAATGCTGGCACTGGCATCTCCTGCGCAGAGCGTCCTGTCGGAGGAGGCCTCCGTAGAACAGATCCTGGCTGAACTGGACAGGATCCAGGCCGAAGAAGCACCGGAAGAAGCTCCGGTCCAGACACCGGCCCCGGCACCAGAGGCAGCACCGGCTCCGGCAGCGACACCGGCTCCGGCGCCAGAAGCAGCCCCGGCCCCGCAGCCGGAAGCAGCACCGGCACCTGAAGTCATTCAGACCCCGGCCCCGGAAGCAGCTCCGGCAGCAGAAGAGGTGCAGGCGCCGCAGTCAGAGGCAGCCCCGGCAGAAGAAACTGTGCAGGCGCCGCAGTCAGAGGCAGCCCCGGCAGAAGAAACTGTGCAGGCGCCGCAGTCAGAAGCAGCCCCGGCAGCAGAAGCTGTCCAGACCACGCAGTCAGAGGCCACTCCGGCATCAGAAGAGGTCGCTCCGGCATCAGAAGAGGCGGCAGAGGCTTCATCAGAAGCGCAGGAAGCTGTCCCGGAAGAGATGCTTGAAGCTGCCGAGACAGAGACGGAAGCGCTGGAAGCCGCAGGGGATGAGGAGAAGGAAGAATCCTGGACCTACATCCTGCAAAAGACTGAACTTGGAACTCCGGCACTGGCAGGACCCTACACGCTCGGAGAAGCGATCTCATGCTGCGCTCCGGATGTGACCTATACGATCCAGGTGATCCACACCGTTCCCGGACAGGAGGATCAGGTCACCACGCGCACGGAGACCAGGCCCGCCGCAGGCAGCTGGGAATACAGCGTCGGTTCAGCCGGCCCCTGGAATGCTCTGACAACCGTGCCGGATGACAAGAGCGAGGTCTATGCCAGGTTTGTCATGCCGGAAGGAACCCTCAGCTTCGAAGGAGAGGACGGAACCTCCCAGACGATTGTGTATTCGCAGATGGAGTCAGATCCGGTGGTGCTGAACCGCAGATATCCGCAGCTCTTCACACCAACCATCGCCCAGAACGCCAATACTGCCGACTATTCCTTCAGCGTGGAGGGATGGCCGGGAACCAGCGTAACCCTCACACTGGTGAACTCAGCAGGAAGCATGATCGGTTCTGCAGGCATCACGATCTCCGATCTTCCGGCTTCGAAGAATGTGATCAATCATTTCTTCAGTTCGGACTGGTCCGTGAATCTGTTCGGGCTGAGCGATGGCGACTTCAATCAGAGGGTGCGTCTGCAGGTAACGCAGAATCCGGTCAGCGGAGACGCGATCCAGCCCTGCGCGCCATTTTATTCAAATGAACTCTTCCTGGTTGTCCCGGTTTCCGGAACGGTCAGCCTGCCGGCAGTGATCCACGCAGGAGACGAGGTATCCGTAGATCTGAGCCAGCTGCACAATCCCTGCAATCTCGGCCTGTATTATCAGTGGTATCTGGGATCGGGGGACAGTGCCAGGACGGTCAGCGGAGCAGCTGCCCGCAGCTACACCGTATCGATCGAAGATCTGGCCGCTTCCGGCGGCAAGGTACTCAGCTGCAGCGTGACCGATGTGCTGGGTAAGACCCTGCACACCCAGGAAGTCACCGTCCTTCCGCTGGATCTGTCCAGGGCAGAGGTGGACTGGGACGATGAAGCCGTATATACTGGAAGCAAGGAATTCCCGTCCGGGATCAGCGTATCCGTCGGCTCCTATGAGGTTCCCGAAACCATGTGGAAGGTCGCGAAGGTGCGCGGCAAAAACTGCGTCAACGTCGGCAGCGCATGGCTGCAGATCAAGGGCATCGGCGAATACGTGACCGGATCGGTGACGGCAGAATACAAGATCCAGGGAAGCGCAGCACCGAAGAAGGAGCAGCCGAAGGCAGCGCCAAAGGCTCAGGCACAGGATCTCACAGTGACCGATTCCCTGGGACAGGCGAAGCGGTACGAAGTGCATGTGATCGAAGAGGCGGCAGACGCAGCAGCCCAGGCCTCGGAGGGACAGACAGAAGATGCCGTTCAGACCGTGCGCGTCTATGAGATCAGTACCTTTGATGACAGCACGAGAGAAGGCGAGACCGTCTACTCCCAGAGAAACCTGCTGATCACCAGTGATATGATCCGCAAGGCGAAGGAAGCAGGATGCAGTTCCATCCGGCTTCGCGTCGGCAGCGGCGGGATCGACCTGGCCGTCGACGAACTGACGAAGGATCGCTACGTAGTGCGCCTGGCTCCGGAGGACGGAAGCGGCGTGACAGAAGATGAGAGCAGAATCCTCGGACAGTATCATCCCCAGGGAGAGATGTACCGCGTCTCGGTACAGGCTCAGAACGCACAGGGCGAGACGGCTGATGTGCTCGACACCATGCTGAAGGCGAAGGCGATTCTCTACGGAGAACACGCAGACAATATCCAGATCCTGCTGGTTGCCTACGGCAGTCTGGAGCCGGCGGTCAATGACACCACCCAGAGAAAGAGCGGCAGCACCACCTGCCTGTCTGCAGGCATCTATCAGCGGAGCCTGTTTACCGGAACCGCAGTCGAAGGGTGAGACAAGGCAGCACCTGAAAAGGAGGATTCAATATGGCTTTTTTCGGACTGTTTGATAAGAAGAACTGTGCGATCTGCGGCGCGGAGATCGGGCTTCTGGGCAACAGGAAGCTGGAGGACGGCAATTGCTGCAAGAGCTGCGCGGCGAAGCTGTCGCCCTGGTTTGATGAGCGCAGGCACAGCACGGTAGAGCAGATCAGAGAGCAGCTTGCGTACCGCGAGGAGAATCAGAAGGCCGTGGAGAACTTCCATATCACCCGGACGATTGCCTGCGACCGATGGAACGTCCTGCTGGATGAAGACGCAAGAAAGTTCATTTTGACCAGAGATCCCAGGAGGATCAAAGAAGAGAATCCGGATGTCATCTCCTATTCCGACATCACCGGCTGCCGCGTCGACGTGGACGAGGACAGGGATGAGGAGAAGAAGCAGGTCAAGAATGGCGACAGGACGGAATATGTCTCCTACAATCCGCCCCGCTATACATACAAGTACGCTTTCAAGTACATCATCAATGTCAACAATCCGTACTTTGACGACATGCGGTTCGACCTGAACAACACCAGGGTAGAGATCAAAACAATCCCGACCGCGGCACCAACCGGTGCCAAGTCAGGGGCAGGCCTGCTGGGCGATATCCTGAACGCAGCCGCGGGAGCGACAGCGGCTGCAGCCATGAATCCCCACAACAATCCGGAGTATGTCAAGTACGAGAAGCTCGGAGAGGAGATCACCGCGGCACTGACCGGAGCACAGAACATCATCCGGGAAGAGAAGGAAGCAGCCAATGCGGCGCCGAAGATCGGCATCTGCCCATTCTGCGGCGCGCAGACCACGGTCACGGCAGACGGCAAATGCGAATACTGCGGCGGATACATCGCAGAGCAGATTTGACATCAGAAATGAGAATAAGCAGGTTCTATGCAGAATCAGACAGGCCAGGCGGCACCCACCGCCTGGTCTTTTTTTGCCTGTGGGTACCCCTGGAAGACATAAAAAAGCCTGCAAAGCATTGACAGGAACCCGGCAATCACATAAACTAAGCGAGTAAGTACATACTAACTATACAACGTTAAAACTAACACATAGGTGCATCGCCTAACACGGAAGTGTGTCAACTAACACAGAGGTGTGTCAACTAACACAGAGGCGGACCTGCTGACTTGCAGGTGAACAGGCTTATGATCCGGCATACTATCTTGCAGAAGACTCCATGATATGAATACAGTTTACGAAAATGGCATGAATACACAGCCGGATATGGATAAGGAGACGAAGGCAGTGGTGATCCGCAGACTTCGCCAGGAGGGCTGCCGGATCACTCACCAGAGAGAACAGATCCTGAATGTGATCCTGCAGGAAGAGTGCGCCACGGTCAAGGAGATCTATACCAAAGCGAAGAGAATGGACGCTTCGGTCGGTTTTGCGACAGTCTACCGCATGATCAGTCTGCTGGAACAGACCGGACTCATCAGCCGGGGGATCATGTTCAACTACGACGAAGTGGAGCGGCTGAAGCAGGGAGCAAAGTAATAAATATTTATGCACACGGCTTGACACAGGTGGTCGGGTCGTGTATTATATCACCATAAAGATTGAACAAAATTAAATTTAAAACAATATTAATTCAAAACATTAGAGAGCATACTGGTGGCAGGCCAGGAAAGGAGTCTACAATGGCAGGAATCTATGATTACAGTGTACCGGCACCGGATGGAACAGAGGTAAAGCTGGCCGACTATCAGGGCAAAGTCATGCTGATCGTCAATACCGCGACCGGCTGCGGCTTCACCCCGCACTACAAGCCCATCGAAGAGATGTATGAGAAGTATCATGACAAGGGACTTGAAGTGATCGACATCCCCTGCAATCAGTTTGCCGGCCAGACCCCGGGAACGGATGAGGAGATCCACCAGTTCTGCACTCTGAAGTACAACACCCAGTTCCCGCAGATGAAGAAGTCTGACGTGAACGGTGAGAATGAGCTTCCGCTGTACACATACCTGAAGAGCCAGAAGGGCTTCGAGGGCTTCGGCAAGAGCCCGGCAGCACTGATGATGGCAGGAGTTCTGAAGAAGTTCGACAAGGACTACAAGAACAACCCCAACATCAAGTGGAACTTCACGAAGTTCGTAGTCGACCGCGAGGGCAACGTTGTAGCAAGGTTTGAGCCGACGGCCGACATGAAGAAGGTCGAGGAGTGCGTGGCAAGCCTGATCTGAGCCATTAATAATTGAATAGTATCCAGGGAGGCAGTGTACCGTCAGGGTGGGAGGCTGCCTCCCTTTTCTTTTCCCAAATATGACTTATTGAGAAATATTGTACCGTAACGGTCTGCGAAACACTTGAACAATCGCTCATATGTATCTATAATCTCCGATTAGAGGAGACTAACAGAACTGACGTATGCAGATTTTTTACAGGAGGATACATATATGAGCGTTGCGCTGTCACTGAGAAATGTGAGCAAGTCTTATTCGACCGGCGGGCATACCTTCAAGGCACTGGACGGTGTGAACCTGGATATCGAGGCCGGAAAGCTGGTCGTGATCCTGGGGCCGTCGGGCGCCGGCAAGTCGACCCTGCTGAACCTGATCGGCGGCATGGATACCCCCACACAGGGAACCATCACAGCCTTCGGCACGGATATATCAGGTTATTCTGAAAATGAACTGGCGGACTATCGCGCGGCCAATGTCGGTTTTATCTTCCAGTTCTACAACATCCTGCCGACCCTGACGGTCCTGGAGAATGTCAGTCTGGTGTCGGACCTGACCCCGGACGCGATGGATGCCGGTGAGGCCCTGAAGGCAGTCGGCCTGGAGGAGCACCTGAACAAGTTCCCGAACCAGCTCTCGGGAGGTGAGCAGCAGAGAGTGTCCATCGCCAGGGCGATCGCCAAGAATCCCTCGATGCTTCTGTGCGACGAGCCCACAGGCGCCTTGGATTCCGCGACCGGTGTAACGATCCTCAAGCTTCTCAAAGAACAGACCCGGCAGGGCAAGACCGTCATCATCGTCACCCACAACTCTCTGTTCGCGGATGTGGCGGACGTGGTCGTGCGGCTGAAGAACGGGAAGATCCGCAGCGTGTCTGAAGTGAAGGATCCCCGGAGCATCGACGAAGTCGAGTGGTAAGACGGGGGGCGCAGTATGCTGAAGAGAAAACTATACCGCGATCTGCGGCAGAACCTGTCCCAGTTCATCGTTATCTTCGTGATGGTCATGCTGTCCGTCATGGCATTTGCAGGCGTGCACGCCTACATGGACGGGATGCGGGTCAGCGGGGACAAGTATTATGCAGAATATAACCTGGCGGATATGTGGCTGACCGGGGAGAACTTCTCGGCAGAGGACATGGAGAAGATCACCTCCAATGACAATGTAGACAAGGCAGACCGCCGGCTGACGGTCCAGGGAACGCTGGAGGGCCGGGACGGCGTCACCCTCGAGATGAACCTGATCGAGGAAAATGAAGTCTGCCGGATGTATGTATTTCAAGGGACCGCTTTTGATCCGAAGGAAACAGACAGCGTCTGGGTCGACCGGGAATTCGCCCGGGCCAACGGATACAGCGTCGGCGACTCCATGACGCTGAAGTACACCAGCTTTAAGATGGAAGTGAAGATCGCCGGACTGGTGGAGACACCGGACCACACCTACAGCATCAAGGACTCCACGGAGATCTTCCCGGACCATCATTCCTACGGGTATGTCTACCTGTCCTCGGGTGTGATCCCCTTCAGGATCCCATTTCCCTTCGTCATGATCGACCTGAAGGACCCCTCCCTGTTTGATGAGACCAAGCTGCAGCTGGAGGAGGAGATCAGCGCCATCGCCGCCACCACCGGCCGCACTGAGCTGGCTTCCTGGGTCGGATACAACAGCGAAGTCGAAGAGGGCGAGACCTACGCCTTCGTCTTCACCTTCCTGCTGCTGTTCATTGCGATCCTGTCGGTCATCACCACCATGAACCGATTCATCCGCAAGGAGCGCACGCAGATCGGCACCCTTAAGGCGCTGGGCTACCGCAGAAGGCGGATCATCCTGCATTACATCAGCTACAACCTGGTGCTCAGCCTGATCGCTGCCGCCGCCGGCATGGTGGTTGGTGTGCTGACCATCGGCCGGTTCTTCCTGAAGATGGAGATGGAGTACTTCGAGGTCCCCGAGGCGCACATGGTGCTGGAACCGGTGGTCTTCATTGCGGCGGCCCTGTGCGTGATACTGATTGCGGCCGTCACATGGCTCTCCTGCCGGAAGATCCTGAACGAGCCCGCAAGCCAGGCGCTTCGCACCGAAGTGCCCACCGTCCGGAACACGAATTTCTCCCTGACGACCCGGGGGGCCTTCCGGAACGCCTCCACTGTTACGAAGTGGAATCTGCGTGATATCGGAAGAAATAAAGGCCGCTCCCTGGCCGGCATCGCGGGTATCATGGGCTGCGTGATGCTGGTGGTCACCGCGTTGGGCATGCACGACACCATCCAGGACTACCTCAGCTGGCAGTTTGACAAGATCAACCATTACGAATCCTACATCGTACTCTCGTCCGATTACACAGACAGCGAGTATGAGGCACTGATCAGCGAATACGGAGACGAGACCTCCCAGACGATCGCATTTGAGATGCAGGAGGCAGACGGGACGACCAGCGCCCAGACTCTGTTCGTAAATGACGCGCCGGAGCATGTCCGCACTACGGATCACGACCGCAGGGCCATTGAGATGACAGACGAGGGCGTGTGGATCACGGAGAAGCTGTCCGGCAGCACCGGCCTTGGGATCGGAGATGAGTTCACCTTCACGGTGTACGGAGAGGAGGAGCCGCATACGGCCAGGATCGCCGGGACCTGCCGGGATCCCCAGTCGCAGCGATTCTTCTGCACGAAGGGGTATCTTGAGAGCCTCGGCATGACCTACCGGGCAGACACCATCTACGTGGATGAACTGCTCGACCGCTCCAGAGTCCCGGAGGGCGCGGAGGTGATCCAGACCCGGGAGGGCCTGGAGACAGGTGTCCGGAGCATGCTCGACCGGATGAACTCGGTCATCGTTCTGTTCATCGCACTGTCGGCAGTGCTTGCCGTCGTGATCCTGTACAACCTGGGGATCCTCAGCTTCTCCGAGAAGCAGTACCAGTTCGCCACGCTCAAGGTTCTGGGCTACCGGGCGAAGCCCCTGCGCCGCATCTTCAACCAGCAGGGCCGGATCCTTGCGCTGATCTCCATCGCGCTGGGACTGCCCGCGGGCTACTTCATGGTCAGCTACATCTTCAGCGCCGCACTGGGAGACAATTACGACTTCCCGGCCTACGTCAGCCCGCAGTCCTTTGTGATCGCAGGCGCGGCCATCTTTCTGGTCTCCGGCCTGGTCAACTACTGGCTGTCCGGAAGAATCCGGAAGATCGACATGGTCAGCAGTCTGAAGGCGAATGAGTGACGACAGAGCCGGAATCGAATTAGTGTGGAATAAAAGCTGCCGGATGTTCATTTTCCGGCAGCTTTATGATAAACTAACTTGATTAAGGAAAATGAGATTCAGGAGGATATCAATCTATGTCGATAGTGATCAAGGATGCGCTGGCGATCCTGCCGCAGAAGGGGGCAGATGTTCCCGGCAGGCATACCATCTATATCATGGATGGGAAGATCGCGGGGATCGATGAGAAACCCGCTGCGTTCCCGGAAGACGCGCATGTGATCGACGGTACCAACAGGCTGGTGATCCCGGGCCTGATCAATGCCCACACCCACACCTACATGTCCATGATGCGCAACTGCGCGGACGACCTGTCCTTCATGGACTGGCTCTTCAACCGGGTCAACCCGATCGAAGACAACCTGACCCCGGAGGACGCATACTGGGCATCGCTCCTGGGACAGATCGAGATGATCCGCTCCGGGACAACGACATTTAACGATATGCAGATGCACATCCACCAGACCACCAGGGCCGTGCGTGAGAGCGGCATGAGAGCCGTCATCTGCAGAGGACTGGTGGGCAGCGACTACGACAGAGACGACGTCCGCCTGCAGCAGGCGCTGGAGGAGATGGAAGAGGGCAGGGAGTGCAGCAGGCTGACCTTCCGTCTCGGGCCCCACGCACCCTACACCTGCAGCCCGGACTATCTGCGGATGGTCGCGGATGTGGCCGCGGAAAAGGGTCTGGGGATCCATATTCATCTGGCAGAGTCTGTGGCAGAATGCGAGAACCTGCGCAGGGATCAGGGCTGCACGCCCATCGAGTATGCCCTGCAGGCCGGCGTGTTCAACGTCCCGACGATTGCGGCTCACTGCGTACAGGCGACGGAGAGTGACATTAAGATCATGGCAGAGCATCACGTCAGCGTGGTGACCAACCCTGCCTCCAACATGAAGCTTGGAAATGGATTCGCCCCGGTTCCGGAGATGATGGCTGCGGGCATCAACGTCTGCCTGGGAACCGACGGCGCGGCGTCCAACAATGCCCAGAACATGTTCCGGGAGATGGGATTCCTGGCTATGATTCACAAGGGAACCCATGCGACGCCCCAGTGTGTCGGGGCAGCGGAAGTCTTCCGCGCGGCAACCATCAACGGCGCGAATGCCCTGGGCCTGAACACCGGCGCTATTGAGACCGGCAGGCTGGCAGACCTTGCGATCCTTCGCCTGGACGTCCCGTCCATGATGCCGGCCAACAACCCGCTCTCAGCCCTGTGCTACTCCGCAAACGGCTCCGAAGTCGACACCGTCATCATCGACGGCAGGATCGTCATGGAAGGCGGAGAGCTGAAAACCATCGACGAAGAGCGGGTCTACAGTGAGATCCGCAGCATGTGCGGCCGGCTGGGACTTTAAACTGCAGCAGGCACCTGAGATCAGGTAGTATTACATAGGATATACTAAGAAAGAAAAACAGCAGAGAGGATTACAGATACATGGCAAGTGAAATCAGAGACATCAATCTGGCAGAATCAGGATTAAGAAAGATCGAATGGGTGAGGCGGAACTGCCCGCTTCTGAGCATGCTGAAGGATGAGTTTACAAAGACCCAGCCCTTCAAGGGACAGAAGATCGCGCTGTCCGTTCACCTGGAGGCAAAGACCGCGTACCTGTGCCTGACGATGGCAGCAGGCGGAGCGCAGATGTATGTCACGGGCTCCAACCCCCTGTCCACCCAGGATGACGTTGCGGCGGCCCTGGTGAAGGAAGGTCTGGAGGTCCACGCATGGTACGGCGCCACGGAAGAGGAGTATTTCTCCCACATCCGCGCGGTCCTGTCCCATGGCCCGAATGTCATCATCGACGACGGCGGTGACCTGGTCCACATGATGCACACCGAGCTGACCGACCTGATCCCGGGCGTCATCGGCGGATGCGAAGAGACCACCACCGGCATCATCCGTCTGGAGGCCATGAACCGCGAGGGCAAGCTGGCATTCCCGATGGTGCGCGTCAACAACGCCATGATGAAGCATTTCTTTGACAACCGCTACGGCACCGGCCAGTCGGTATGGGACGGCATCAACCGGACCACCAACCTGATCGTCGCAGGCAAGATCGTAGTCGTTGCAGGCTACGGCTGGTGCGGCAAGGGCGTTGCCATGAGAGCAAAGGGCCTCGGCGCCAGAGTCATCGTGACCGAGATCAATCCGGTCCGCGCCATCGAAGCGATCATGGACGGCTTCGACGTCATGCCCATGGCAGAAGCCGCGAAGCTGGGTGACTTCTTCATCACCGTGACCGGCTGCGACAAGGTCATCGACGAAGAAGACTTCGCAAACATGAAGGACGGAGCCGTACTGTGCAACGCAGGTCATTTCGACTGTGAGATTGACATCGCATGGCTGAAGAAGAACGCTGTGGAGAGCGCTCCCATGCGTGATAACATCATCGGCTACAAGCTCCCCACCGGAGCCTGGGTGTACATCCTGGGTGAGGGCAGACTGGTCAACCTGGCCTGCGGAGACGGACATCCCGCAGAGATCATGGACATGTCATTTGCCATCCAGGCCCTCAGCGCCAAGTACCTGATCGAGCATCAGGGACAGCTGACCGAGAAACTGATCGACGTACCGGAAGAAGTCGATATGGAAGTGGCGCAGAAGAAGCTCGCCTTCCTGGGCAAGAGCATCGACGTGCTGACCGAGGAGCAGGAGAGATACCTGAACGAATCCGGAATCTGACAGACTGAGAATCGAGACAGAACGAGATATAACGAGGCATAACATATGATCCCATATGATGAGGAAGGCTTTCAGAAAGCCGTTGAGACAACCCTGAAGCCCTGGCTTGCGGATACCGTAACAGGCGGGAAGTTCACAAGCTTCGACGGCACCAGGATCCAGTACTACCGCGCGCTGAACCCGCACGCGAAGGCTGTGATCGTGATGGTCCATGGATTCTGCGAATTCTTCGGCAAGTTCCATGAGCCTGCATACAATTTCTGGGAAAATGGATATTCCGTTTATTTCATCGAGCAGAGGGGGCACGGCGGATCCGACCGATCCGTGAAGAACCCTGACCACGTGGACGTGTCAGACTTCTCTGAGTACGTCGAAGACCTGAAGACATTTATGGATAAGGTCGTACTGCCCGAGACCCAGGGGCTGTTCACCCGCGCGGCCGTAGCCGGCGGCGCAGGAAACAGAGCATCCCAGGGCGCGGCCGCAGGCGCCGGCATGATGTCCGCAAGAGGAGGCAGCAAGCTGCCGGTCCTCCTGTACGCCCACTCCATGGGCGGATGTGTCTCCACCCTGTTCCTGGAGAGACATCCCGGGTATTTCAAGGCCGCGGTCCTCAGCTCACCCATGCTGAAGATGACCTTCGGCAGCATCCCGCTGTGGCAGGTGAAGGCACTGATGACGGTCTCGAAGCTGCTTCGCTGGAATGAGCAGCTGATGCCGGGGATGAATGATTTCGATCCGGCAAAACCGGACTTTGAAGGAAGCGCCACCCTGTCCAGGGCAAGGTACGATTACCAGTGGGACCTTCGGGTCGCCCCTGAAAATGGAACGCTCTACACCATGAACGGCGGGACCTACCGCTGGGGAAGGGCTGCCTGGAAGGCGACCCAGGAGCTGCTCAAGGCAGAGGATCAGATCAAGATCCCCGTGCTGGTGTGCCAGGCCGGGGTCGACACCTTTGTCGACAACGAAGGGCAGGATCATTTCGTCCAGACAGCACCGAACGCCACCCTGGTCCGCTTCCCGAAGGCGAAGCACGAGATCTACGCCTCCGGCGGCAGGATTCAGGAGCGCTACTTTACAGAAGTGCTGAAGTTCTACGACACCTGCGCCAGGTGACGCAGCGCAATAGAGGAAGAACGAAGAGATGCCAAACAAACAGGACCAGAATCTGATAAACAAATCCGGCGCCGTGATCACTGAAAACGGCATGAGCCTTGCCGCGAGATGGAAGAGCGGCATCCTGTCGCTGATCTTCAGCAGATTCTCTCTGATCGCAGTGATGCTTGTATTCCAGGGAGCGCTCATGCTGATGATGTGGGGCATGTTCGGCGCGCTGATGGATAAACTCGCGACCGGGGCCACCGGCACCTTTGTGGTCGTCGTCATGGTCTATCTGATCAACACGGATATCGATGCCACCGGAAAAATAACCTGGATGCTGGTCATCGCCATCTTCCCCTTCTTCGGTACCCTGTTCTACCTCTGGACAAGGGCTGAGCTGGGACACCGGGCGGTTGCGGCCAACATACAGGAATCCACAGAGCTGTCCAGAGGAAGGATCGACCAGGATCCGGAGATCCTCAGGCGCCTCAAGGAAACCGACCGGGACTCCGCCTCCATCGCCAACTACACCATCAAGGCCGGGAACTTTCCCGCCTATGAAAACACCAAAGTCACTTATTTCCCCTTCGGAGCGGCCAAGTTCGAAGAGATGCTGGTCCGGCTCGAAGGCGCGAAGAAGTTCATCTTCCTGGAGTACTTCATCATCCAGGAAGGATACATGTGGGGCAAGATCCTCGAGATCCTCAGCCGCAAGGTGGAAGAGGGCGTGGAAGTCCGAGTGCTCTTTGACGGCACCAACCTGCTCAGCAAGGTCCCCATGGACTACCACGAGAGACTGCGAAGGCTCGGCATCCAGTGCCGCGTCTGGGCGCCGCTCAGACCCATGATCACCTCCACCTACAACTACCGCGACCACCGCAAGATCCTCGTGATCGACGGCGAAGTCGCATTCAACGGAGGAGTCAATCTGGCAGACGAATATATCGGGAAGACGCAGCCTCTTGGGAAATGGAAAGACACCGCGGTAATGCTCGAGGGCGACGCGATCCGCAGCTTCACACTGATGTTCCTGACCATGTGGTACGCGGCCTCCGACACCCCGCGCCAGTTTGTCCAGAGAAAGGGCATGACTGAGGAAGAGCGCTACGCGGCCCTGAACGACATGGTGGGGGGCGGTTCATTTCAGGCGTATTTCCCCAAAGACATCCCGCATCCGAAGGGAAGCGGCTACGTCATCCCCTACGGCGACTCGCCCCTTGACGAATACAAGGTGGGCGAGATGGTCTACATGGACATCCTGAACACGGCCGAAGACTACGTCTACATCATGACCCCGTACCTGATCCTGGACGGCGAGCTTGAGACCGCCCTTCGCTTCGCTGCAGAACGAGGCGTGGACGTTCGCCTGATCCTGCCGGGCATCCCGGACAAAAAAGGAGTCTACGCGCTGGCCAAGGCAACCGTTCCGAACCTGATCCGGAGCGGCGTCAAGGTGTACTATTACACCCCGGGCTTCGTCCACGCCAAGGTCTTTGTCAGCGATGACCGCAAGGCCGTCGTCGGAACCATCAACCTCGACTACCGGTCCCTCTACCATCATTTCGAATGCGCGACCTACATGGTAGACACCGACTGCATCAGCGACATCATTGCCGACTGCAGGGCCACCCTGGAAGAATGCCGGGAAGTTACCCTGGAGACCGTAAAGCAGGAGAAGCTCCTAACCCGGATCACCGGCGCGGTCTTCAAGATGTTCGCACCCATGTTATAAATACGTTATCAATTAATGCCTGTCGCTCGTTCAACACCCTGAGTTCATGCATCCGTGACACCTTCAGGAGATTGGGCGGGAGGCAGGCATCTGTGCAATATGCACCTGTGCATACACCATCCGTGCATACAGCACCCGTGCACACACCACCCGGAGGACCGGGAGAAAGGATGGTCCGGAGCAGGGCTGCCGGGCCGAGTAAGCAATATGGCAGACAAGATCTATATCAGTACTCGTATATTCCCGGTCAGCGAGGAGCAGAAGGCCTATCTGGATGAATGCTCAAAAGGGCCCAGAGAGGTCGAACTGATCTGGCGCGCGCCGGAGGAAATGACCGAAGAGGACTATGCCAGCGCATCCGCGCTGATGAATTTCTTCCCGCCCCAGGGCGTCTCGAAGGCCGCAAACCTTGAGTGGATGCAGCTTGCCTCCGCCGGCGCGGACGCATTCTGCAAGGAGGGCATCCTCCCTGAAAGCTGCGTCCTGACCAACAGCTCGGGCGCCTTCTCCCTGTCCGTGGGCGAGCACATGCTCGCGATGACCCTCACCATGATCCGCAACTTCCCGCAGTACAAAGCCAACCAGGCCACCCACACCTGGCAGGATGAGGGCCGGATCATCTCCATCGAAGGCTCCACCGTCGCGGTCCTGGGGATGGGCGACATCGGCAGCTTCTATGCCAGAAAAATGAACGCTCTCGGCGCCCGTGTCATCGGTGTGCGCCGCCACGAGTGCCCGAAGCCGGAGTACCTGGAAGAGCAGGTCACCCTGGACAGACTGGATGAGATCCTGCCCAAGGCAGACATCGTGGCCATGGTCCTTCCGGGCGGTGAAGAGACCCGTCACCTGATCAACGACAGGACCCTGGCACTGATGAAGGAGAACAGCTACATCCTGAACGTCGGGCGCGGCAGCTCCATCGACCAGGCAGCCCTGTGCAGAGCCCTGGACAGCGGCCACATCCGCGGCGCGGCCCTGGACGTGACAGACCCCGAACCGCTTCCGAAGGACGATCCGCTGTGGGACTACAAAAACGTCCTCATCACCCCGCACGTGGCCGGCTGGTGGCACCTGCGTGAAACCTTCAACCGAGTCGTCCGGATCTTCGGGACCAACCTGAAGCATTTCGTACACGGCGAGAAGATGGAGAATGTCGTCAACCGGAACCTCGGCTACTGAGGCTGCATAAATTGCTGTTCACGGTCAGCCAGTATTATCTGCATAGAGTTCTGTGGGCACAGGTGAAAACCATAGGAAGCCGACTGAGCTTTGCAAGTTGCTGCAGCCGCGAAAGCGACCACGCATCTATCGGAGCTGGGAGCGGCTGCAATGCAACCGCCGCAAAGCGAAGGCAGGCAACGTGTTTTCACTGTGCCCACAAACTCGAAGCAATACTGGCTGACCGTGAACTGTAACGCATAATATACAAGAATCCCCCCTGTACCGAGGGCCGGTTTTATGATTTAATAATGATGTGCGGCCCTGTGCCTGAGAGGCAGGCACGTGGGGGCTTAAAAGGAAAGGAGGTCATAGACGATGACCACAATTGAGTTACAGAAGATGGCGAACGAAGTTCGCAAAGGCATCGTGACTGCAGTCCATGGTGCCAAGGCCGGACATCCGGGCGGATCCCTCTCCGCGGCAGATGTCATTACGTATCTGTATTTTGAGGAAATGAACATTGATCCGAAGGACCCGAAGAAGGCGGATCGTGATCGTTTCGTTCTGTCCAAGGGCCACTGTGCACCGGCGCTCTACAGCGCACTGGCAAACAGAGGTTATTTCCCGGTAGAGGATCTTCCGACCCTCAGACATCTCGGCTCTTATCTCCAGGGACATCCCTGCATGAATGAGACTCCCGGCGTTGACATGAGCTCAGGTTCTCTTGGCCAGGGCATCAGCGCAGCAGTCGGCATGGCTCTGTCTGCGAAGCTGACCAATGAGTCCTGGAGAACTTACACCCTGCTGGGCGACGGCGAGATCCAGGAAGGCCAGGTATGGGAGGCTGCCATGTTCGCAGGCGCCCACAAGCTGGACAACCTTGTAGTCATCGTTGACAACAACAACCTGCAGATCGACGGATGTGTCGCAGACGTGTGCTGCCCGTATCCGATCGACAAGAAGTTCGAAGCATTCAACTTCCACGTAATCAACGTTGCGGACGGCAATGACATGGCTCAGCTCGAGGCTGCTTTCAAGGAAGCACGCGAAGTGAAGGGCATGCCGGTCGCAATCATTATGAAGACTGTCAAGGGCAAGGGCGTATCCTTCATGGAAAACCAGGCCGGATGGCACGGCAAAGCTCCGAACGATGAGCAGTATGCAGTCGCGATGGAAGATCTGAAGAAAGTGGGGGATGCATTATGAGCGAAATAAAGAAGATCGCAACCAGACAGTCTTACGGCAACGCCCTGGCTGAGCTGGGAAATGAACATGAGAATCTTTATGTCCTTGATGCGGATCTGGCCGGAGCGACCCAGACCGGAATCTTCAAGAAGGCACATCCGGACCGCTTCATCGACTGCGGTATCGCAGAATCCAACATGATCAGCATCGCAGCCGGCATGGCCACCACAGGCAAGATCGTCTTCGCGTCTTCATTTGCCATGTTCGCAGCAGGCCGCGCATTTGAGCAGGTCCGCAACGCAGTCGGATATCCGCATCTGAATGTCAAGATCGGCGCGACCCACGCATCCATCTCCGTCGGCGAAGACGGCGCGACCCATCAGTGCAATGAAGACATCGCACTCATGAGAACCATCCCGGGCATGGTCATCATCAACCCGGCAGATGATATCGAAGCAAGAGCAGCTGTCAGAGCAGCTTACGAGTACGTAGGACCTGTCTATCTGAGATTCGGCAGATACGCAGTACCGGTCATCAACGACAACCCGGACTACAAGTTCGAGATCGGCAAGGGCATCCTGATGAGAGAGGGCACTGACCTGACCATCGTAGCCACCGGCCTGTGCGTCTCCTCCGCTCTGGAAGCAGCAGAGAAGCTCGCGGAAGACGGCATCAGCGCAGAAGTGATCAACATCCACACCATCAAGCCGCTGGATGAAGAGATCATCATCAAGAGTGCAGCCAAGACCGGCAAGGTCGTCACCGTCGAAGAGCACTCCGTCATCGGCGGCCTGGGCGGCGCAGTCGCAGAAGTCCTTGGCGAGAAGCAGCCCACCAAGATGAAGAGAATCGGTGTCTATGACACCTACGGCGAATCCGGCAGCGCGGCAGCCCTCCTCGAGAAGTATCAGCTCGACGGCAAGGGTGTGTACGCTCAGATTAAAGAATTCATCTGAGATCGGATCACCACAATCGGATAAAAGCTTATAAAAAAGCGCCTGTCACTTGCGAGTGGCGGGCGCTTTGAGCATGTGTAGTTCAGTCATTCTGCATCAGGCGCTGATGTATGCAAACACAGGCGGCCAGGGACTGCGGCCGCGTGCCGGGCACTCGTTCAGCGGCCTTTTTAGCGGCCCTTGCGAATCATCGCACGCTGCCACCAGGCGCCGATCTGTACACGCAGGGGCCGGGGCAGCAGGCTGAGGAGATGTGTCCCGACGGCTGTGCCGAGCCCGGGGATGACGTACAGGCGCCCTGCCTGCATCGCCCGGTAGCCGGTCATGGCAACCTTCGCGGGATCCGCGGCCATGGCCGGATAGGCCTTGCCGGCGCGCTCCGCCCAGCCGGTGCGAACAGGACCGGGGCACAGGGCGGTGACGGTGACTCCGGTTCCGCGAAGCTCCCCGCGCATGGCCTCCGTCAGCGACATGACAAACGCCTTGGAGGGTCCGTAGATATTGAAGTAAGGATCCGGGAAAAATGCAGTTGTGGAGCTCACGTTCAGGATTTTCCCGTGTCCCTGCCGGACCATGTCCGCGCCGATGTACCGGCACAGCATGGCATAAGAGGTCACATCGAGATGGATCAATCCAAGCAGCTCCTCCGGATCGATGTCCACCGTAGTGGCCGCCTTGCCGGCACCGGCATTGTTCACAAACTGATCGACGGGACGCCCCAGAGCCTTCACGGCATCATAGAGCTGCCTGGCGCCGGACTCCAGCGACAGATCGGCCTGTATCACATCGACATGAATCGATCGATTCTCAGCGGCACCATCCCGGCCCCTTGCCTGATACTTTGCGGACAGTTGTGCGGCAATCGCCTGCAGCTTGTCCAGCGATCTTGCCGCCAGGATCAGATCACACCCGCGCGAGGCGAAGATCCTGGCAAACTCCAGCCCGAGACCTCCGGACGCGCCAGTTATCAATACTGTCTCAGCCATACCAAAACTCCTCCTGATACACCAGCGCCGGATCGACAGATATCGATCCGGCGTTGTGCGACACATCATTCATTTCAACCATTATAGGTATAGCTCCAGGCCGCGGTGATCTCGGAGCTCAGGTCCTCCCAGGGCCAGGTCCTGGAACAGTTCTCCAGATTATTCGGGTCATTCAGGATGAAGTTCCCATCCGCATCCTGTCCGGCCAGGATCATGAAATGCCCGACCGCCGAGAATTTGCCGACGCCTACGTTGATCAGGACCGGATGGCCGGCGCTGAGCTCAGCCGAGATCGTGTACTGGTCCGCACTGATCTTCTGGCACGAGATCGGATGATTGGGAAATGCATTCAGCACCAGGTCCCAGGAGGTCCCGGAGCCCGGCACCCAGTAGCCGGCATTTTCAGCGTACTGGCACATCTGCCAGGGATTGATCGACTCATCGCCGGTCAGACCGAATCCGATCATGGCCATGCAGGTCGGAGCGCAGGCCGTCAAGGCAGCAGGGCCGCCGCCGTACCAGTTGAAGGCCCACCGGTAGTCCCACTGCATGATCAGGGGAACCAGGCCCGTTACACCCTCGCCAAGAGGCGGGATCGCTTTATTTCTCTCCTCATCCGTATACTCGAAGGTCTCGGGCGACTCGCCGCCCTTCGCGCGCACATAGAGGAAATGAATTACGTTGGGGTTTCCCTCTGCGTGGGGGATGACATAGGGCATGTAGCTGCCTGCAAGATTCGTCTTCACCCACTCATACTCACCGGCCACCATCTTATTGGTAAGATAGCTGTGAGCGCCTAGGATCGTAACCATCTCGTCCGCAGGAAGAAGCTCCGTCTCACCGGTATTGAGAGAAGATGCATCCTCTTGCCCGGCTCCGGCAGCATCCTCCGCAGAGCCGGCTCCCGCCAGCGCCATATCCGAGGCATATGCAGTAAGCGGCAGGGGAGCGGCGCTTCCAAGAACCATCGCGCAGGAGAGCGCGCCAGCAGTCAGCTGAATCAAAATATGTTTGTTCATAGATCACCTGTAATAATCAATGTAAGTAAGTTCAATATATATGTCGCAGACAGTATAGCATGATGAGCCAGTACCTGTCACTTGCATGATGAGCTGGTACCTGTCACTCGCTAAGCCCCACAAGGCACTTTACATTTGGGCAGCCTGTGAATTAGAATATGCTCAATACTGACGGCTTTTATTATGAGGAGTGAGAAATATCATGAAACCGTATGCTGAGATGACGAAAGAGGAACTGACCGAAGTCCGCACACAGCTGAGGGCTGAATATAAGAAGATACAGAACAAGGACCTGAATCTGAACATGGCCAGAGGCAAGCCCTGCGCAGAGCAGCTGGATCTGTCCATGGGCATGATGGACGTGCTGAATTCAGATTCTGACCTTCGCTGCGAAGATGGCGCGGACTGCCGCAACTACGGCGTCCTTGCGGGCATCCCGGAAGCACTGGAGCTGATGGGCGATATGATGGAGGTCCCGAAGGATCACCTGATCATCTACGGCAACAGCTCCCTGAACATCATGTACGACCAGATCGCCAGATCCTTCACCCACGGCGTCATGGGCAGCACGCCCTGGTGCAAGCTGGACAAGGTGAAGTTCCTGTGCATCGTACCGGGATACGACAGACATTTCCGCATCACGGAATACTTTGGCATTGAAAATGTACCGGTCCCCATGCTTGCGACGGGTCCGGATATGGACATGGTCGAGAAGCTGGTCTCCGAAGATGAGAGCATCAAGGGAATCTGGTGCGTGCCGAAATACTCGAACCCCACCGGCAATTCCTATTCGGATGAGACCGTCCGCCGTTTCGCGCGCCTGAAGCCGGCGGCGAAGGACTTCCGTATCTACTGGGACAATGCCTACACCGTGCATCATCTCTATGATATCGATCAGGACACCATCATCGAGATCCTGGCCGAGTGCAAGAGAGCCGGCAATCCGGACCTGGTCTACAAGTTCGCTTCGACCTCGAAGGTCACCTTCCCTGGCAGCGGCATTGCGGCACTGGCAGCCTCCCTCAACAACCTGGAGGACATCAAGAAGCAGCTCGGCGTGCAGACCATCGGCCATGACAAGGTCAACCAGCTGCGCCACGTGCGTTTCTTCAAGGACATTCATGGTCTGGTGGAGCACATGAGAAAGCACGCAGACATCCTGCGCCCGAAGTTCGAGGCAGTGGAGAGCATCCTGGAAGAAGAGCTGGGCGGACTTGGGATCGCCAGATGGACCAACCCGAAGGGCGGATATTTCATTTCCTTCGACACCATGGACGGCTGTGCGAAGGAAGTTGTCCTGAAATGCGCCAAGGCCGGCGTCTCCATGACTCCCGCCGGTGCAACCTGGCCGGGCGGAAATGATCCGCACGATTCCAACATCCGTATTGCGCCGTCCTTCCCGCCGATCGAAGATCTGAAGACAGCGACCAGACTTCTGGCACTGTGCACGAAGCTGACGGCAGTTGAGAAGCTGCTGGAAAACGCAGAGTAAAGAGCGGAGATGACTGATTAAGGAGGCGCAGTATGCGGGGAAAGACGAGAGGCCGCTCCTCAAATCCGGCGGAGGCGCCGCAGAAGACCCAGCTGACCATCAGCTGGCGGACCTGCCTGCGGCTGGTATTCTCTGCTTTCATATTGTATCTGTGTGTCACCTGGTGGAGACCCATCGCCAGCCTGATCTGGCACATGCTGAGCGCAGCCGCGCCGCTGTTTCTGGGATTTGCCATCGCCTACGTAGTCAACATCCTGATGTCACAGTACGAGCGCTGGTACTTCCCGGGAAGCTCTGATAAGAAATGGGTCCGCAAAACCCGCCGGGCGGTCTGCCTGGTGGGCGCCATCGCCACAGTAATCGGCGCCGTCGTGCTCCTGCTTCTGATCGTTGTCCCGCAGCTGGTCAATGCCATCACCGTGATCACCCGGCGTGCTCCGAAACTGCTGACCTCCCTGTCTAACAACGCGCAGTTCATGCAGATGCTTCCGGAGTCGATCCAGACCGCGATCCACGAGCTGGACTACAACAAGCTGATCACCGGGATCATGGACTTCCTGACCAATGGCGCCACGCCGTCAGACACGACAGTTGCAGCAGTAGCGGGCAAGAACCTGACCGGGATCCTCGGCTCCTTCTCCTCCGTCTTCATGACAGCCTTCTTCGGCTTCATCTTCTCCATCTACATTCTGACCGGAAAGGAGAAGCTGAAGGTGCAGTTCCAGAGACTGGCGGACGCTTATTTCGGAGAGCCCTGGATGTCTAAAGCCGGCCCGGTTCTCGGGGTCGCAAATGAATGTTTCCATAATTATAGCGTGGGTCAGGTGACGGAAGCCGTCATCATAGGCGTGCTGTGCGCGGCCGGCATGTGGCTGCTGCGCCTTCCCTACGCCCCGATGGTGGGCACCGTGGTGGGCTTCACCGCACTGATCCCGGTATTCGGATGTTATCTTGGCGCGGCCGTCGGCGCACTGATGTGCCTGGCCGTCAGCCCGTGGAAGGCCGTACTGTTCCTGGTCTTCATCTTCGTGCTGCAGCAGCTGGAAGGGAACCTGATCTATCCCAGAGTCGTCGGCACCTCCCTGGGCCTGCCCGGGATCTGGGTACTGGCAGCCGTAACCGTCGGAGGCGGCATCGGCGGCGTGGCCGGCATGCTCTTCTCGGTCCCGCTCGCAGCAACCATCTACAAACTCATCAGCATCAACGTACGCAATCGGGAGGCCGACAGCAGCACAGGCGCGACAGCCGCTGACGTGGTCGGCCGGATCCGGGACGAGGAGAACACATGACAGCAGCACAATGGCTGAAAGAACTGAAGCTTCCGGCAGAGGACCAGAACCTGGTATCCTCTGCCGTGGTTTATCTGAAGAAAGGCGCAGGCAGGAGCCTGAAAGCCGGCGGACAGTGGATCTATGACAATGAGATCGACCGGGTTGAGGGCGCCCCGGCGCAGGAGAGCCCGAGACCGGAAACAGCCGGCGCCACGCAGGATGGCGACATTCTCCAGGTCCTCGACTTCGACGGATATCCGCTGGGCTACGGCTTCATCAACACCCATTCGAAGATCCGCATCCGGATGCTGAGCCGCTACCAGACCAGCCCGGTCACGCCCGCCCTCATAAGAAAGAGAGTGCGAGATGCATGGGCCTACCGCAAGGCGGTCATGGGCGATGACATCAGCAGCTGCAGGGTCATCTTCGGTGAGGCCGACTTCCTGCCCGGGATCACCATCGACAAGTTCGAGGATGTACTGGTCATTGAATCCCTGGCCCTTGGCACCGATCGCCTGAAGCTCCTGATCCTCCGGGATCTGGCCCAGGCCCTCGAAGAAGACGGGATCACCATCCGCGGCATCTACGAGAGAAGCGATGCCAAGGTCCGCAAGCTGGAAGGAATGGAGCTGTATAAAGGATTCATCGGGCCTACATTTGACACGGACGTACCCATCACCGAGAACGGCATCCGGTACATCGTCGATGTGAAGGACGGCCAGAAGACCGGCTTCTTCCTGGATCAGAAATACAACCGCGCGGCGATCGCCAAGATCGCGGGAAACCTGCCCGCACCCCGGGTTCTGGACTGCTTCACTCACACCGGATCCTTCGGCCTCAACTGCGCCGCGGCAGGCGCAGGGCATGTCCTGTCCGTGGACGCTTCGGAACTTGCCATACAGCAGGCGCGGGAAAATGCCCAGAGGAATGGCTTTGGAGAGGACCGGGTCACCTACCAGACGGCAGACGTCTTCGAACTGCTGCCCGCACTGGAAGAGGCAGGAGAGCGCTACGACATCGTAATCCTCGACCCGCCCGCCTTCACCAAATCCAGGCAGGCAACTAAAAATGCCATCAAAGGCTACCGCGAGATCAATATCCGCGGCATGCGGCTGGTCAGAGACGGTGGGTACCTGGCAACCTGTTCGTGCTCTCATTTCATGGAAGAAGACCTCTTCCGCAAGACCATCCACGAAGCCGCCCGCAGCGCCCGCGTGCGCCTGCGCCAGGTTGAATTCCGCACCCAGGCACCCGACCACCCCATCCTGTGGGGCGACAGCGAGAGCTATTATCTTAAGTTCTTCATCTTTCAGGTCAGCAGAGAAGTATAAGGAGGAATTTCTCCGGAAAGGCAATCGTCCTCTTTGCTACATCAGGAAGCAGCGACATCGGCCAGGAAGCGCCTGCACGCGCAGCCGAGATCGCCAAGACTGAGGTGAAAGGCTGCAAGCGTTTCGCAGCCAATGCGTCCGAAGCCGAGCTGAAGGCCTGGGCAGAGCAGTACAGGTGAATCTACAGGGGAATCCATTATGAAGAAGGAAAGAGGCAAGGTCAGGGAAGAGAAGAAGATCCTGTCCAAGGCGGAGAAAGAGAGACTCGCGCAGTTTGAGAAGAGATCGGAGGAAATGAAGCAGCAGGGCTATACCCGTCATGAGCTGACGGTCAGCATCGGCGCCGCCAATGCGTTTGCCCTCATTCTTCTGATCCCGCTGTTTGTTGGGGGATGTGGCCTGTTCTATCTGCTCCACCACACCCTGGCCTTCGCACGGCTGAATATGGTGGTGTTTCTGATCGCCATCGTGCTTCTGATCGTCGTTCACGAACTGATCCACGGATTGTGCTGGAGCTTCTTCACACCGCATCATTTCCAGGAGATCCGGTTCGGCGTTATGATGCCCTCCCTGACTCCGTACTGCACATGCCTCGTACCGCTTCCCAAAGGCGCGTACATCTTCGGAGCCGTGATGCCGCTCATCGTACTCGGAATCGTGCCCATGATCGCAGCCATCATCATCGGCGAGCCGACCCTTCTGCTGATCGGAATTATCATGACCGATTCGGCAGCCGGCGACATCATGATCATATGGAACCTGCTGAGGTACAAGAGCAGTGCCAGCGAAGTCATCTACATGGACCACCCGACCGAAGCCGGCGGCGTGGTATACGAGCGCTGAGAAAATATCCCGTGAAATACCGAAGACCCATGAGGATTGCGACCTATGAGCGACAGCATATCGATCAACAATAACAGCATACCGAACACCCGCGACACCGTACAGAGACCTGACAATATCCCCGGGAAAATAAAGATCCGTGGGGCACGTGTCCACAATCTGAAGAATATCAATGTGGATGTCCCGCTGCACCAGATCGTTGGAATCGCGGGTGTGTCCGGCTCTGGCAAATCCTCTCTGGCCCTGGGGGTTCTCTATGCGGAGGGCTCCAGACGCTACCTGGAATCCCTGTCGACCTACACCAGGCGCCGCATGACCCAGGCCGCCAAGGCAGATGTGGATGAGGTGCTGCACGTGCCCGCATCACTGGCACTGCACCAGCGCCCGGCAGTCCCCGGGATCCGTTCCACCTTCGGAACCGGGACAGAGCTTCTGAACAGCCTGCGCCTGATGTTCTCGCGCCTTGGCAGCCACAGATGCCCAAATGGCCATTACCTGCCACCATCGATGGCGGTTGCTGCAGAGCAGGAACTCGTGTGCCCCGAATGCGGCGCTCATTTCTACGGACCCGGGGCAGAAGAGCTTGCCTTCAACAGCCAGGGCGCATGCCCGCGCTGTGACGGCACAGGGATCGTCCATGTGGTGGATGAGTCCACCCTCGTTCCGGACGAATCCCTCACCATCGAAGAAGGCGCCGTGCTCCCGTGGCAGACCCTGATGTGGTCTCTGATGAAGGACATCGCCCGTGAACTGGGCGTGCGGACAGACGTGCCTTTCCGTGAACTGACTGAGAAAGAGCGCGAGATCGTCTTCCACGGTCCGCCCGTCAAGCACCATATGATCTACCAGAATCAGACCAATGGCGCCGCCGGCGAGATGGACTTTACTTATTTCAATGCCATCTATACCGTTGAAAATGCACTCTCCAAGGTGAAGGATGAGAAGGGCATGAAGCGCGTGGAGAAATTCCTGCGCCTCTCGACCTGTCCCGACTGCGGCGGCACCCGGCTCTCAGACCGGGCAAGAGCCCCGAAGATCATGGGCATCAGCCTTGCCGAGGCATGCACCATGACCCTCACCCAGTCCCTCGACTGGGTCGCCCGCGTCCCCGATTCCATGCCCGAGGCAATGAAACCGATGGCCCGCAGCATCTGCGAATCCTACCAGAGCGTGGCCAAACGCCTGATGGATCTTGGCCTGTCGTACCTGACCCTGGACCGCGCAGCCTCCACCCTCTCCACCGGAGAGCGGCAGCGCATGCAGCTGGCCCGGGCCGTACGAAACCGCACAACCGGCGTACTCTACGTGCTGGACGAGCCCTCCATCGGCCTGCATCCCGCCAACATCGTCGGCCTGAACGGAGTCATGCATGACCTGGTAGCAGACGGCAACTCCGTACTGCTCGTAGACCACGACATCCAGATCCTGCAGGAAGCCAGCTGGCTGATCGAAATGGGCCCGCTTGCGGGTGCAGACGGCGGCCGCGTGATCGCCGAAGGAACCATCGAACAGATCCGGCAAAACCCAAACTCCGTAATCGCTCCATACCTCAGGAAAAATGATACCGCCCGTGATGATTCGATCCATAACGATACCGCCCGGGCAGATGCCGCTCAAGGCAATGCGGACATATACGCAGGCGGATGCATCCACATGCAGACCGCTCCGATTCACACCGTAAAGGCACTGGACGTGCGGATCCCGCGCGGGAAACTCACCGTCGTCACAGGCGTCTCCGGCTCCGGCAAGACCACAATGGTACTGGAAAGTCTGGTACCCGCTCTGGCTGCGAAGACCACAGGCGCAAAGCTACCGGAACATGTAACCTTGATCGAGGCGGAGGGCATCGAGCATGTAAAGCTGATCGACGCATCGCCGATCGGGATCAACATCCGCTCCACCGTAGCGACCTACGCCAATGTACATGACGAGCTGCGCAAGATCTATGCCCGGACCCCGGACGCAAAACAGCTGGGCTGGAAGGCAGGAGACTTCTCCTACAACACAGGACGCCTCCGCTGTCCCGTCTGCGACGGCACCGGCTCCATCAGCCTGGACGTACAGTTCCTGCCGGACGTAGACATCCCCTGTCCCGAGTGCAAGGGCTCCCGTTATGCAAAAGACGCATATCGGGTACGCTGCAAAAATAAGGCGGGAGAAGAGAGATCACTGCCGGAACTGATGGACATGGATATCAACACAGCCATCAAGTTCTGCAAAGACATGAAGACCGTAGCACCGAAGCTGGCAATCCTCCAGAGCCTGGGCCTGGGCTACCTGACACTGGGCGAAGAGACACCCAGCCTGTCCGGCGGCGAAGCACAGCGCCTGAAACTGGCCAGCGAAATGGGAAGAATCCAGACTGATTCCGTCTTCGTCTTCGACGAGCCAACCATCGGACTGCATCCCAGAGACGTGCAGACCCTTCTGGACGTCCTCCACACCCTGATCGACAACGGCGCAACCGTAGTAGTTATCGAACACGATCTGGACATCATCCGCAGCGCCGACCACATCATCGACATGGGCCCCGGCGGAGGCGACGAAGGCGGCCTCATCATCGCCACCGGAACCCCGGCAGACATCCGCCGCACACCCGGCAGCAAGACCGGAAAGTACATATAAGAGGGAAAGACACCTCGGCCAGTAGACACTGGCCGAGGTTTTTTTCAAATTCCTCCGTGGATGATCTGCCACACCTGCGTATATAAAACTGCAGGCAAGAAGAACCTGCCACAAACAAAAAAACAAGCTTATATACAGATAAAAAAACAGATAAAACACAGAAAAAGAGAGGAAATTAATCATGAGAAAATCAGTTAAGAACTTTGTAATCGGCGCAGTTATGGCAGCAACAGCACTTACCGCAT